>JACPDG010000052.1 GCA_016184125.1 Candidatus Rokuibacteriota bacterium
AGCAGCACGGCCTCGAGGGCGAGTACCGCAACCGCCAGGAGAGAGCCTTCGCGCACGCGACTGCCGGCGCCGCGCGCGGCGCCGATCTCGCTCGTCCCGATCTCTCTCGCCCGAGCCACACGCATGGCAGCCTCCCCGCCGCCTCCATCTCCGCAATCACCGCGCCAGATCGGTCGAAAGACAGTAACCGCGCGTTACGAGCCCTCGGGGTCTTCTCCGGGTGCTGCACGCGTGACTTTTCGTCGAAGTCGAGTCGAGGGCCGCGCGGGTGGCTGACGCATTGTCGGCGCGTCGCGGCACGTGGGTGCGAGAGCCTCGCGATGTCCCATCAGGAAGGCGAGCACGGCGAGCCCAACGAACGCCCCGCCGCTGACGGAATGTCGCGCCGGCCGCCTTCCTGGCGATTCAGTCGGAATGCGGGACGGATGCCCCACCGCGCCGGAGCACAGACCGTTGCAGGTGACGACCCCGGTCAAGTCTCGTCAATACCCGGTATGGGTATATCTGCTTTGCGGCGCCGCGCATGTGGTGCTGGAACGCGTGGACGAGTGATCGCGGGGCGGGACCGTCCTGCCGGGGCCGCCGGATTGGCCTCGATCTTGTATACCCCCTCCGGGTAGCTGGTATCGGGGCGAGCGCTCGCCGCGCTCGGCCCCGAGACCGGAAGGAGGACAGTCAGACATGGCAATCGAGGTCGGCACCTTCGGACCGGCCACGGGCGTCGTGACCGCGGCGCCACCGGCGGTCCCGGACGCGCTCGAGCGGGAGACGGTCGCGCGCGGGCGCGAGTACCGCTCGCTCATGCGCAAGTGGTGGTTCGGCGCCTCCATCGGCGTCGTTACGATGGTCATGAGCTACCCGTGGCTCTTCCCGGTGCTGCGGGAGTGGTTCCCGCGCGAGAGCGCGCAGCTCTGGTGGGTGTGGGCGGGGATGGGTGTGGCGTCGCTCGCGGTGCTCGCCTACAGCGGCAACCAGTTCTTCACGGGCGCCTGGCAGGGGCTCCGGCACCGCTCGGCGAACATGCACACGCTGATCGCGATGGGGACCGGGATCGCCTGGGTCTACTCGACGATCGCCCTCCTGGTCCCCGAGCTGTTCCCGGCGTCCGAGTACACCGAGGTGTATTACGACGTCACCGTCGTGGTCACGGCGCTCGTCGTGCTGGGCCTGGCGATGGAGCTCAGGGCGAAAGGGCGAACCTCGGACGCGATCAAGAAGCTGATCGGGCTCCAGGCGAAGACCGCGCGGGTGGTGCGCGACGGCCAGGAGATCGACGTGCCGGTGGAGGCGGTCGCGGTCGGCGATCTCGTGGTCGTGCGCCCGGGGGAGAAGATCCCGGTCGACGGCGAGATCGCCGATGGCGCCTCCGCCCTCGACGAGTCGATGGTCACCGGCGAGTCGATGCCGGTGGAGAAGCGGGTCGGCGACGACGTGATCGGCGCCACCATCAATCGGACCGGCGCCTTCCGGTTCCGGGCGACCAGGGTCGGCAAGGACACGGCGCTCGCGAGCATCATCCGCATGGTCCAGGACGCCCAGGGCTCGAAGGTCCCGGTCCAGCGGATCGTCGACGTGGTCTCGGGCTACTTCACGCCGGCGGTCGCGATCCTGGCGATCCTCGGCTTCATGGCCTGGTACACCTTCGGGCCGGCCCCGGCCCTCGTGTACGCGCTGATCGTCGCGGTGACGACGCTGATCATCGCCTGCCCGTGCGCGCTCGGCATGGCGACGCCGATGTCGCTCACGACCGGGGTCGGCCTCGGCGCGCTCAACGGGATCCTCATCCGCGGCGGCGAGGCGCTCCAGACGGCGCAGAAGCTCCAGACGATCGTCCTGGACAAGACGGGCACGATCACGCACGGCAAGCCCGTGTTGACCGATGTCGTGGTCGCTGGCCCCTTCCCGGAGGACGAGCTGCTCCGCCTCGCCGGTGGCGTCGAGAAGTCCTCGGAGCACCCTCTGGCCGCCGCGATCGTGGAAGCGGCGGTGGCCCGCGGCCTCGCGCTTCCGGACGCCGAGGCGTTCAACGCGGTTCCGGGGCACGGCATCGAGGCCCGCGTGGACGGCCGATCGGTCTTGCTGGGGAACCTCAAGCTCATGCGCGATCGCGAGGTCCCGGTCGGCACGCTCGAGGCCGAGGCCCTGCGGCTGTCCGACGAGGGCAAGACGCCGATGTACGTGGCGATCGACGACAAGCCCGCAGGCATCGTCGCGGTCGCCGATACCGTCAAGGCGGACTCCCGGGAAGCGATCCGCGCGCTGAGCGCGATGGGACTCGAGGTCGTGATGATGACCGGTGACAACGAGCGCACCGCCCGCGCCATCGCGCGCGAGGTCGGGGTCGAGCGCGTGCTGAGCGAGGTGCTGCCCGAGGACAAGGCGGCGCAGGTCCAGATGCTCCAGCTCGAGGGCAAGACGGTCGGCATGGTCGGCGACGGCATCAACGACGCGCCGGCCCTGGCGCAGGCGGACGTGGGGTTCGCCATCGGCACCGGCACCGACGTGGCCATCGCCGCCTCGGACATCACGCTGATCAAGGGCAGCTTGCGGGGCGTGGTGATGGCGATCCAGATCAGCCGGGCGACGATGCTCGGGCTGCCGGTCGCGCTCGGCGCGCTCTACCCGGTGTTCGGGATCCTCCTGTCGCCGCTCCTGGCCGCGCTGGCCATGTCGTTCAGCTCGGTGACCGTGATCGCCAACGCCAACCGGCTCAAGCGCTGGAAGCCGAAGGGGCTCCCGAGGAGGGCAGAGGCATGACGTGGGACACCATCGTCGTCAACGCGGTCGGTCTTGCGCTGATCGCGTTCATCGTCTGGTTCTTCTGGCTGGTCAAGACGAAGGGCGCGCGGGCGGCGCTCACGAGCGGCGGGTACCAGGAGCAAATGGTCCTGGTGAAGGGCGGCTACACGCCCGACGCGATCGTGGTCGAGCGCGGCAAGCCCGTCCGCCTGAACTTCGTCCGGCAGGAGTCGGCGGCGTGCAGCGAGATGGTGCTGCTGCCGGCGTTCGGCAAGAGCGCGAACCTGCCCGAGGGTGAGACGGTCGCGGTCGAGTTCATGCCGGCGGAGCCGGGCGAGTACGAGTTCAGCTGCCAGATGGGGATGCTCCGCGGGCGGGTCATCGTCGAAGCGTGAGGAGGACAAGGACATGGAATGGCTGCAGGCGAACTGGCTCTGGCTGCTGCTGGGACTCGGCGTGGTGTGGTTCCTCTTCCGCGGCGGCGGCTGCGGCATGGGCGGGCACGGATCGCATGATTCGGGACAGCAGAGAGACACGATCGGCGACTCCCCCGCCGAGCACGGCGCGCATAACGGCGCCGGCTCACATGACGGACATCGCCGCGACGAAGCGACGGCGGCTCCCCGCGGCGAGCGCAGGCACCGCGGAGGCTGCTGAGCCGAGGACGGGAAAGAGGTGACACGGTGGAACCGAGACAGCAGACGTTCTCGATCTGGTACTTCCTGGCGGCGCTCGTCGGGCTGCTGCTGCTGCAGTCCGTCCTGTTCCGGCCGCACGCGGAGGACCTCACCTACAGCGACTTCAAGACGCTGCTCGGGAAGGGCAAGGTCGTCGAGGTCACGCTCGACCGGCAGGCGATCACGGGGATGGTGACCGCCGACGGGCTCGAGGCCGTGCTGCCCAAGGAGAAGATCGAGGGGCTCGAGCGCTACGGCAAGGGCGCGCACCGCTTCGTGACGGCGCGGGTCGACGACCCGAGCCTCGTCCCGGCGCTCGAAGCGGCCAAGGTGAAGTTCACCGGGCGCGTGGAGAACACCTGGCTGTCGACGCTGCTCTCCTGGGTGCTCCCCGCGGTGGTCTTCGTGGGCGTGTGGTCGCTTCTCATGCGGCGCATGAACCCGACGGGGGGGCTCATGTCGATCGGCAAGAGCCGGGCGAAGGTCTACGTCGAGAAGAGCACGGGCGTCACGTTCGACGACGTCGCGGGGATCGACGAGGCGCGCGCCGAGCTGGTGGAGCTCGTGGACTTCCTGAAGTCACCCGATCGGTACCGCCGGCTGGGTGGCCGCATTCCCAAGGGGGCTCTCCTCGTCGGCCCGCCGGGCACCGGCAAGACGCTCCTGGCCAAGGCGGTCGCCGGCGAGGCCGGCGTGCCGTTCTTCAGCCTGAGCGGGTCGGACTTCGTGGAGATGTTCGTCGGCGTAGGCGCGGCGCGCGTGCGCGACCTCTTCGAGCAGGCTCAGGCGAAGGCGCCGACCATCATCTTCATCGACGAGCTGGACGCGCTCGGCAAGGCCCGCGGCGTGGGCCCGGTGGTCGGGGGCCACGACGAGCGCGAGCAGACGCTGAACCAGCTCCTCGCGGAGATGGACGGCTTCGACACGGAGAAGGGCGTCATCATCCTGGCCGCCACCAACCGGCCGGAGATCCTCGATCCGGCGCTGCTCCGCCCCGGCCGCTTCGACCGGCAGATCGTCATCGACCGTCCCGACCTCAAGGGGCGAGAGAAGATCCTCGCCGTCCACACGCGAGGCGTGACGCTCGCGCCGTCCGTGGACCTCGGGCTCATCGCGGCGCGGACGGCGGGGTTCGTCGGCGCCGACCTCGCCAACCTGGTGAACGAGGCCGCCCTCGGCGCCGCCCGCGGCGGCAAGGCCACGGTGGAGATGGAGGACTTCGACGCCGCGATCGACCGCATCGTCGGTGGGCTCGAGCGGAAGTCCCGCGTCATCTCCCCCCGCGAGAAGGAGATCGTCGCGTACCACGAGGCCGGGCACGCGCTCGTGGCCGAGAGCCGGCCGCACGCCGATCGGGTGGCGAAGATCTCGATCATCCCGCGCGGGGTCGCCGCGCTCGGGTACACGCAGCAGCAGCCGACGGAGGACCGGTACCTGATGACGCGGGCCGAGCTGCTCGACCGCCTCGACGTCCTGCTCGGCGGCCGGGTGGCCGAGGAGATTGTCTTCGGGGACGTGTCCACGGGCGCTCAGGACGACCTCCAGAAGGCGACGGACCTCGTGCGCCACATGGTGACGCGCTACGGGATGAGCGAGACCCTGGGCCTGGCGGCGCTCGAGGGACCGCGGCACCCGCTGTTCCTCCAGGTGCCCGGGGCGAGCGCGCGGGAGTACAGCGAGCGCACGGCGGCGGCGATCGACGACGAGGTGCAGGTCCTGCTCCAGGCGGCGCACGACCGGGCGCGGGAGACGCTGACGGCCCGGCGCAGCGCGCTCGAGGCGCTCGGAAAGCTCCTGATCGATCGAGAGGTCGTCGACGGGGAGAACGTCCGGCGCCTGATCGCGGCCCACGATCCTGCCCGAGAGAGCGCCGACAACCTGGCCTGCAGTGACGATGGCCCGACGACGTGAAAGTGAGAAAGCGATGCTGAAAAGGATGCGCACGTGGCTCGTCGCGATCGGTGGTACCGCCCTGTTCCTGGTGCTCGCGTACGTGTTCTACGCCGGAGGCATGCAGCTGACAGCGTCGTCCGCGTCGCCTCCCGGAGGATCGTCGGTCGCGCTGCCCGCAGCGTCGGCCGCCCCGCCCCCGCCGGCGGGCGCTCACCCGGAGTCGTTCGCGGGCATCGCGGAGGCCGTGAAGCCGGCCGTCGTCAACGTCGCCACGGTCGGGCCCGCGGCGGGCGCGGGCCCACGCGGGCTGGACCCGTACCGCGAGTTCCTGGAGCGCTACTTCGGGGAGGGCGCGGTGCCGGCCGAGCCGCGCCAGAGCCTCGGCTCCGGCGTGATCGTGGATCAGGAAGGCTTCGTCGTCACCAACAACCACGTGATCGAGAACGCCCGGATGATCATGGTGCGGCTCGGCGACGAGGAGGAGTACGAGGCGCGCGTGGTGGGCCGCGACCGCGCCACCGACCTGGCGCTGCTGAAGATCGACGCCCGCCGGACGTTTCCGGCCGCGAGGCTCGGTGACTCGGACGCGCTCCGCGTCGGCGAGTGGGTGCTCGCCATCGGAAGCCCGTTCGGGCTCGAGCAGACGGTGACGGCCGGGATCGTGAGTGCGAAGGGCCGCGTGATCGGCGCGGGCCCGTACGACGACTTCATCCAGACCGACGCGGCTGTCAACCCGGGGAACTCCGGGGGGCCGCTGCTCACCACCCGGGGCGAGGTCGTGGGCATCAACAGCGCGATCTTCAGCCAGAGCGGCGGCTCGATCGGCATCGGCTTCGCGATCCCCATCAACCTCGCGAAGGAGCTGATCCCGCAGTTCAAGGCTCGCGGGCGCGTGTCGCGCGGCTGGCTCGGCGTCGCCATCGCTCCGCTCACGCCGGACCTGGTGAAGCGACTGGGCCGCGCGACCCGCGACGGCGCGCTCGTCACCGAGGTGGTCGCGGGTGGCCCGGCCGCCCGGGCGGGAGTGCGCGCCGGCGACCTGATCGTCGCGTTCCGGGGTGCATCCGTCCGTCGCGCCGGGGAGCTGCCACGCCTCGTCGCCAAGGCGCCGGCAGAAAGCACGGCGGAGGTCACGCTGGTGCGCGAGGGCCGCGAGCAGACGGTGAGGATCACGCTCGGAGAGCTCCCCGAGCGGCCGCGACGGTGACGGGCCGAGCGACGCCAGGGAACACGAGAGTGGTGACGACGGGATGAAGCACGGGGCATCGCGGATGGTCGAGAGCACGACGAGCGAGGGGGCGCCGTGATGAGGGCCAGGACATACGATGCGATCATCGCCGGCGCGAGCTTCGCCGGGCTCGCGGTGGCGCGCGAGCTCCACGGACGCGTGCTGCTCCTCGACCGGTACCCGGTCGGCGAGCACCAGACCTCGGCCTGTGGCACGCCGCTCTGGATCGCCGAGCAGCTCGGAGTCAAAGAAAGCGTGCTCCAGGTGCACCGGCGCGCGGTGGTGCACACGCCCACGCGCACGGTCATCTACGACGCGTTGGAACTCCCGTACTGCACCTTCGACTACCGGCGCTTCTGTCATGGCCTGCTCGTGCAGAGCGATGCCGAGTTCCGCAGGACGACCGTGCGCAGCCTCCGCGACGGCGTCGTCGAGACCGACGCGGGCCGGTTCGAGGCGCCCGTGATCGTCGATGCGTCCGGCTGGCACCGCGCGCTCGTGGGCGGTCCTGCGCTGGCGACGCGCCGGGTGCGGCTCAGCTTCGGTCTCGAGACCGAAGCGGGGTACACAGGGGACGACCTCTACTTCTGGGTGGACCCGACGATCCTCGAGGAGGGCGCCGCATGGCTCTTCCCCATCGGCGGCCGGAGCCGCGTCGGGGTCGGCAGTTACGCGGGAGCCTCGAAGCTGCGAGGGCCGCTCGAGCGCTTCCTCGGCGGTCTCGACCTGGTACCGGGCAGCTTCCACGGAACCTACTTCCCCGCAGGGCTCGCGGCGCCCACCGTGGGACGCGTGTTCGCGGTCGGCGACGCAGGCGGCCACTGCTTGCCCCTCACCGGCGAGGGCATCCGCCCCGCCGTCTACTTCGGGCGCATGCTTGGCGGGATCGCCCAGGGGGTGATCGACGGCCGCCTCTCGCTCGAGAGCGCGCTTGCGACCTATCGCCGGCGCGTGCTCGCCCATCGCAGTGCCTACCGGCTGCTGCGCGCGATCCAGTGGGTCGTGCAGAAGGCGCCCGGTGCGTGGCTCGGGTCACTCGCCGAGCTGAGCCTTCGCCCATGGCTCTTCCGCCGCTGGTGGCCGGCCTATCTTCGGTTCGGCCGCGCCGGCATGCTCGATGAGCGGATGGGGGCGGCGGTCTTCACCATTCGATCCCAGCCCACCGGTCAGTGAGCAGATCCGATCGACGGAGGTGACGTCATGGCCAAGGATCCGGCGACCCTCGCGCGGCTGCCCGAGCTCGCACGGAACCTCTGGTGGAGCTGGCACCTCGTGCAGGGCGTGGACGTCTGGCTCAACACGCCGCGCCCGCCGGTCGAGGCGAGCGGGACGAGCGGCGAGAAGGCGGCGGTGAACGGCGCGCCGAACCTGGGCGTCCTGGACGGCTGGTGGGCCGAGGGGTGCGACGGCACGAACGGCTGGGCGATCGGCGCGCCCTGGCGAGAGGGTGAGCCGGACGAAGCGCGCGCCGCCGCCGACGCCGAGGCGCTCTACCGGCTGCTCGAAACGGAGGTCACGCCCCGCTTTTCCGCCCGACGCATGGTGAAGGAGTACGTGGAGAGCCTCTACCTCCCGGCGTGGCCCGGCCGTCGCCGTTGACCGGCAGGCTCGCGATCGCGCTCGTGGTCATCCTCGTCTGGAGCGCGTGCTTCGTTGTGATCGCCGCCGACCGGCCGCCGGCGCGCTGGAGATGACCGCGGGGCGCCCCGGGCCGGCGCCCGGGGGTGACCGGGACGGATCACCGCCCGTGGAGCAGGTCCCTGAGCAGGGGCCACCCGCCGGCGATGAGGAAGAGCCCGACCATCACGAGCAGGATGCCGAGGAGCTGGTCGAGATCCCGGCTCACGGCGCTGAAGTACCGCGGGAGGCGGTGCGCCAGCGCCGCCGACGCGAGGAAGACGGCGAGGCTCGCCGCGCTGTAGAGAAAGACGGGCGGCAGTCCCGGGTTCGGCGCGACCGCCACCGCCCGGAACAGCGAGCTGTTCGCCACGGCCCCGAAGGTCACCCCGACCGCCAGCATCCCGAGCAAGAGACGCGGTCCCCCGGGGACGAGCGCCGCCGCCCCCTCGCTGAGGGCGATCCAGAGGGCGACGCCGATCGACACGCCCCCGAAGTACCAGCTCGTGAAGACGTCGGGCCTGACGTGAAAGTTCCGGGCGAAGTACGGGATGCTGAGGAAGACGGGGACGAGCGTCGTCGCCGCGACGAGCGAGAACCAGAGCCAGCTCATTCCTGTCAGCGCGGCTCGACCACCCGGATGTTGACGCGCTCGTTGCGACCCTTGGGGTCCACGACGTACTTCTTGACCCGGGGCAGGATCTTCTCCATGGCCTCCACATAGTACCGGTAGAGCGTCACGTCTCCACCATCCTCCCCGCCGCTCCGGCGGTATTCGTCCAGGATGCTACCGAAGCGGGCCGCGTCCCCTCGCGCTCGGTTGACGGCGTCCGCCCGGTATCCCTCCCCCTCGCGGAGCAGCCGCTCGGCCCTGCCCCGGGCCTCCGGGACGACACTGTTCCGGTACCCTTCGGCGTCGTTGATCGCCTTGGCCCGCTCCTCGCGGGCGCTGGCCACGTCCCGGAAGGCGTCGGCCGCCTCCCTGGGCGGGATCACTTCCTGGAGCGTGAGATTGACGAGCTGGACGCCGCTCCGGTACTCGTCCAGGGTGCGCTGCCCTGCCGCCTGCACGAGCCGCTGGAGTTCGGTGCGACCCACCGTCAGGAGGTCATCCACTCGCGCCTCGGCGCCCACGGCGGTGAGAGCGTGCTTGACGGCATTGCGGATCAGCGGGTTGGCATCGTAGTCGACCCGGAGGAGGAAGTCGGCGGGATCCTTGACGCGGTACTGGACGATGACCTTGAGGTTCACGATGTTCTCGTCGCCCGTGAGGACCTGGACCTCCTCCGGGGGATGAAACTGAAGACCGTGCTCCGGCGGTGTGACACCGATCCCCTCGCGACGAATCTCCGCGACGTTCACCTTGTCCGCCCGCTCGATCGGCCAGGGGAGGCGGTAGTGGAGGCCTTCGCCCACGCGGGCCTGGACGAGCCGCCCGAAGCGGCGGACCACCGCCTCTTCGCCCGGGTTCACGACGTAGACCCCGGAGAGCAGGTAGAGGGCCACCAGCGCGGCCAGGCTGATCTTCCCGAGGTGCGGGTTGCGGAACAGGTGGGCGAAGGCAGCCCGGATGTCCCGGCCGGCCGTGGCCGCGGCGCCGCCCGCCAGACGGCGGATGTCTTCGGCGATGCGGGCCCCGGCGCTCCGCAGTAAGAGCGCCAGCATGCGCTGGACGGCGTCGAGACGGCCTGGGCTCTCCGGACGCCGCGACTCTCCGTCGCGTCGCGGCTCGTCACTCATCGCTTCCCCTCCTGACCCGCCACGGCCCTCGGGAGCGCGGGGTCCGGGGTTCCGGCGGGCGCGGTGGCCGCCCTCGGCGCGGGCACGGCGGCAGGCGGTCCCTGCCCCTCGTTCAGATACTTGAGCAGTTCCGAGGTGGCGGGGAGGACCAGGGTCGTCTTCTCGTCGATGAACTTCTGGTACGACTCCAGCGTGCGGAGGAACTTGTAGAATCGCGGGTCCTGGCCGTAGGCGTCGGCGTAGATCTTGATCGCCAGGGCATCCCCCTCGCCCTTCAGCTTTTCCGCCTTCATGTAGGCCTCGGACAGGATCACCTTTTGGTCCCGCTCCGCCTCGGCCCGGATCTTGGCCGCTTCCTCGGCTCCCTCCGACCGGTACTTCCGCGCCTGCCGCTCGCGCTCGGACTTCATCCGGCTGAAGACGCTGACCTTGTTCTTCTCCGGGAAGTTGAGGAGCTTCAGCCGCACGTCCACGACCCGCATGCCGTACTTCTGGGTCTGGGCGTCGCTGCGGCGCGTGACGTCGTCCAGGACCTGGGGCAGGCGGAGCGCCCCGGGCTCCGCGGTGACGAGGGCCGACAGCTCTTGCCGCCCGAGCGCCGTCCCCAGCTCCGAGGCCACCACGTCCGCCAGACGGGTCTCCGCCCGGCTCTGCTCCCTGAGGCTCTTGAGGTAAAGGATCGGGTCGGCGATCCGCCAGGCGACGTAGTTCTCCACCACGATGTTCTTCTTGTCGCTGCTCAGGAACTCGATCTTGTCCGGGTTGTAGACCAGGAGCCGGTTGTTGAAGAGCTGGACCCCCTGGATCGGCTCGGGCCACTTCCAGTGCAGGCCCGGCGTCGTGATGGCCCGGACCGGCTCGCCGAACTGGGTCACGACGGCGAACTCGGTCTCGTCCACCACGAAGAAGATCAGGTTCGCCGCCACGATGACGATCGCCACAGCAACAAGCAGAACGACGTTCCGCCGCTTCATCGCCGCCTCCCGTTCCCGTGCCTCATCCCCGATCCCCCGCGCTGACCGTGGCAGGCCGTCTGCCGTGCTACCGTTTGTTCCCCTCGGGCGGGGGGAACCTGGGCAATTGCGCCAGGGAGGTCCCCTCTCCGACGAACCAGAGGTCCAGACTGTCTTCCCTGATCTCCGGGCTCACGACGAACTTCTTGACCCGGGCCAGGACGCGCTCCATCGCCTCGAGGTAGAGGCGGGTCTCGGTCACCGCGCGGCTGCGGCTGTACTCTCGGAGCTTTTCCCGGAACCGCGTGGCTTCCCCCTGGGCCACATTCACTTTCTCGGTGCGGTACGCCTCGCCCTCCCGCAGGGTTTTCGCGCCGTCCCCCCGGGCCTTGGGCACGACCTCGTTGGCGTAGGCCGCCGCCTCGTTGACATAGGTGGCCCGGTCCTCGCGCGCCGAGGCGACGTCCAGGAAGGCATCGGCAACCTCAGCTGGTGGCGCCACGCTGACCAGGCGGACGGTCGACACCGCCACGCCGGCCCCGTACCGGTCCAGGCTCTCCTGCAGCAGGGCCCGCGCGTCCAGCTCTGCCGCTTCCCGCCCCGTGGTCAGGAGCTCGTCGATCTGCCGCCCTCCCACCGTCTGCCGGACCGCCGCCTCCAGGTTCGCCGCGATCAGCCCTTGCGGATGCCCGACATTGAACAGGTACGCCGCCACGTCTTTCACGGTGTACTGGACCGTGGCTCTCAGGGCGACGAGGTTCTCGTCGCCGGTGAGGAGCTCCAGCGGCGCCGGGGACAGGGCCTGCACCGTGGCGACCTTGATCTTCGTCACGCTCTCGATGGGCCAGGGCAGGCGGTAGTGGAGCCCCGGCGGCACCCCCACAGCGACGCGCCGCCCGAACCGGCGGACGACGGCCTCCTCCTCCGGGCCGACGACATAGAGGCCCGAAAGGAAGTAGCCCAGGGCGAGGCCGGCCGCGATCAGGCCGACCGTCCGGCGCGAGGGCCGGAGCGGACGAAGCAAGCGGTGCTCGAGGTGTCCCTCCGCACGGAGGCCCGACAGCGCGCTGCCGAAGATGTGGCTCCCGGCCGACAGGATGAACAGCACGACGACCACCGCCGCGACGCGGTCCAGGGTCCTGAAGCCGATCAGGTACCCGAGGAGCCCGGCCAGGACGACGCTCGAGCTGTAGACATCCATCATCGAGTGGATCCCGTCGGCGACGAGGCTGGGAGAGCCGGTCTGCCGCCCCACGTACGTTTTGTACCGGCCCATGAAGTAGGCGAAGGCGATCGTGACCACGGCCCCAAGGGCCACCCAGCCCACGTTGGCGAGATCCTGCTCGTGGCCGCCGACGACCTCGACGAAGATCCGGTAGCCCATGTAGAAGATGAAGATGGCGACGAACAGGGCCACCCCGTGCTCGATCCGACCGGCCCGGGTGGCCGCTCCATCCGGCCCCCGCGCCACGGCGACCAGCCCGGCGAGCACGATCGCCGAGACGAACAGGTCGGCGAAGGAGTGCCAGGCGCTGGCCCTCAAAGCCAGGCTCCCCGAGGCCGAAGCCAGGAGGAACTTCGTCCCGATCAGCAGGACGTTCGCCCCCATGGCGATGAGCAACGTCTGTTCTTTTCGTCCCATGCTCACCTCCTACCGGAGCGCTCGAGAGCGCCGATTTCGGCCAGGAGCTCGTCGATCCGGTCTTCGTGGATCACGAGGTTCAACCGCTTGACCAGCTCCCGCTCCATCCGGGCCAGCACCTCCCGGTGGCGATCGCGGCGGAGGTCGGCCCGGACCTGCTCCTTCGCCTGATCGAAGGGAAGCGGCGGCAGCTCCTGCCGCTCCCGGACCTTCACGATGTAATAGCGGTCCCCGAGGGGGATCACCCCGCTGACGTCGCCCGCCCGCAGAGACAGGATCTCGGTCATGGCCGCGTGGGATTCGAGGTCCATCAGGGCGCCGCCTGGATGCGTGAACCAGCCGTCCGCCTCTCCGCCCTTCTGTGCCGTCTCCCGGTCGTCAGAGACCTCTCGGGCGACCGCGGCGAAATCCTCTCCCCGGCGCCAGAAGAGGAGCCGGGGCGGCCGGACCCGCTCCTGGGCCGCGTTAGCCTTGGCCCATGGTTGCCGGTCAGCCTCCTCCGTGTCTCCCCGTCGGATCTCGATGAGGCTGATCTTCAATCGAGGGAGCGGCTGATAGCGGGACAGGTTCTTCTGGAAATACCGCTTGAGGTCTTCCTCCGTGGGTTCCTTCTCGGCCGCCATCTCGTCCTGGTGGAGCATCTCGGCGAGGATGTGGCGCCGCGTCTCCTCGATGTCCGCCTTGTTTCTTAGATCTGCCATCCGTCCGGAGGCGGTCTGCAGGATCAGGAGCCGATCGATGAGCCGGTCGAGAAGCTTGAGCTTCCCCTCGAATCCCTCGAAGTCACGCCGGTGCTCGGGCGCGATGGATTCCGCTTCGGCGAGGAAGTCGCCCAGCGTGTACCGCTGCCCGTTGACCACCACCAGGGTCCGGGCCTTGTTCTCGGCGTAGCGCTGCCGCTCGCGCTCGGCCTGGAGGATCGACCGGATCTCTCCCTCGACTTCTTCGAGGGCCCGACGGCGCTCCCGCCGCCGTTCCAGGACCCGCACGACGAAGTAGCTGTTGGCGTCCTGGAACGCCGGGCTCAGGTCCCCCTGGGCGAGGGACAGCACGTTGGCGTCGAAGGCCGGCCCGCGGCTGCCCCGGGCTTCGAACCGCTCCCGCCGGGCCGCCCATCCCCCAACTGCGGCGGCGACGGCCTCGAGGTCCTCACCCGCCTGGAGCCTTGCCCGCGCCTTCTCCGCCCGCGCCCGCGCGTCGTCGGCATTCCCCGTGGCATCGATCTGGATCTCCTCGATCCGCACCCGGTCCGGCTCGACGAACCGGCCCCGATCGGCGAGGTAGTAGGTGGTGACCTCCTCGCGGGAAGGCTCCGCCACTCGCAGCAGCTCCGTGTCCACGGTGATCGTGGCCCCGTCCCGCAGTTGTTTCAGGAAGGCCCGGGAGGCTGCCTCTTCCTTGCCGGCGTGGAGGACGCTCTGGATCTCGTCCCGGACCTGAGTGAGGGTTCGATCCTTGAATCGCTCCCGATTCGCCTCGAAGTACTGCCGGATCTCCTCTTCGGCGACCCGCACCTCGGATTCGTGGAACCGCTTCTCCACATCGTGGATGCTGATCTCCTGCGTGGCCTCCCGCATGGCGCGGGAGAACATCTCGCGGGCATCCAGCCGGCGCTGCCGCGCCCACCGCTCGGTCACGGCGTGCACCGCCTGGCTCTGGATCACGAGGGCCAGCCCGTGCGGGCTCAGCATCGCCGCCCGCTCCTCGGGCGGTGCCGTCCGCCATCGCTCGATGAGCGCCTCACGGGTGATCGTCCCTCCCTCGTAGGCCGCGACGATGTTCCGGTCGGGGTGGTATCCCCGCCCCCACGACGACCGCAAGGCGAGCCCCGCAACGATGGCCAGCGCCAGCACCAGGCCCACCGCCAGCCGGAACCTCCATCGGCGCCCGGTGGCGTTCTCTCCCACCGCAGCGGGTTCAGCCGAAACGCGCTCCGGCTCGACCGCGTCCGTCGCGTGCTCTCCCATCTCGGGTGATGACTCCCCCTGGGATCATGGGGGGCCCCGAAATGGCCCCCCAAACCCCCCGACGCTCGGAGCGCCCCGGCAAAGCCGTGGCGCTCCTCGACAACCCGATTCGTTCACAGGCCCTGAGATCCGGGTAGTCAGGCTCTCAGCGCCCCCGACCGGCTCGGCCACGCTCACGGGTCGAGCGTGATCTCCGGTTGCGCGCTGGCGGCGACGCTGATCGCATCGCCTTGTCGGTCGCGCAAAGGTGCGGGCGTCCGTGCGCAAAGGCGGTGCCAGGCGGCGAGGGCGTACAAATGCCCTTTCAGAACCGCGGTGGCCCTGCAGCGGTGCCGGGCGCCGCGGGAACCGCTGCCAAGTTGACGGTGAGGACGTCGGAGACCGGTCGCGCTCGGACATTCTGGCGAGCACGCGGAGAGCGATCGCGGCGGGATCAGACGCGCAGCGCGCGAAGCCGGGCGATGCGCTCCTCGACCGGCGGGTGCGTCGAGAACAGTCGCATGAGGGCGTCGCCGCTGAGCGGGTTGACGATGAACAGATGGGTCCCTCCGATCCAGCTCTCGTCCAGCGTGCACCCGACGTTCGGTCAGCCCCACTACCGGTCGAGCTCCAGGATGTATTCCCGGATGCGGCGGGTGTCGCCGGCGTCGGGTTTGAGCGCCAGGTACTTCTCGAACGCAGCTTTGGCCCGGCCGGGCTCCTTCCGCTGGTAGTAGAGGAGCCCGAGCTGGCGGACCGGATCCGCATACAGCGGATCGAGCGTGGCCGCACGCTCGTAGCGCTCGAGCGCCTTGCGCATGAGCTCGTCCTTCTCGGCGACGCCCTTCGTCCGCTGGGCGCGGAGCCGGTAGAGATCGCCCGAGTAGAGCGTGGCGATCGGGTCGCGCGGCGTGAGCGCGAGGACGCGCTCGAGCTGTCGCTCCGCGAGCTCGAACCGCCCGGCCTTGATGTCGAGCGCAGCGTTGTCCCGGACGACCGTGCGCATCCGCAGGCGGAACTCCTCGCTGTCGCTCGAGAGGCCGGGCGCGGCCACCGCGCTCGCGTAGCGGGTGGCGAGGAGCTGCCGTGTGCTCTCGATGCGTTCCTGGAGGCGCGGGTGCGTCCCGAAGAAGAAGGTCTCGATCGCGCCGCGGTCGCCCGACTCCTTCCTGAGGAGCTCGAAGACCTTCGGAGCCTCCCTGGGGTCGTAGCCCGCGTTGACGAGCATGTCCAGGCCGCCGCCGTCGGCCTCGCGCTCGAGCTCGCGCCCGTACCCGGTGATGGCCGCGATGGCGGCGAGCTGCAGGCCGAGGCCGAGGACCGCGTTGGCGGTCTGGCTGATGACCGCCGCGCCGACCGCGTCGCCCGACTGCGCGCGTGAGCCCGCCGCGGCGGCGACGCCGATCGAGAGCCCGATCGCCGCGAGCGAGTACAGGGCCTGCTTCGTCTGCGCGTCACGCTGGAAGCGGAGCGCGTCGCGGTTCGTCACGTGACTCATCTCGTGGCCGAGGATGGTCGCGAGCTGCGCCTCGTTCTCGAGCTGCGCGAGGAGCCCGGTGTGCACGTAGATGCGCCCGTTGGGCATCGCGAACGCGTTCAGCGTCGGATCGCTGATGACCCTGAACCTGAAGCCGGGCCCGCCGGCGGCGCGGACCGACGCGGGGGTCAGCCGGTCGCCGAGCTTCGCCAGGTACTCCTCGAGCAGCGGGTCCTGGTAGACCCTGGCCTTCCCGAGGAGCGCCTGTTCCTCCTTCTCGGCCTTGGCCCAGAGCGCCCGCTCGTCGGCCTCGGGCCGGAACGGCTGTCCGCCCGCGCCCATCGGGGGGACGTTGCGGGTCGCACAGGCGGTGGCGAGGAGCGAGACGACGAGGACCCACCCGACCAGCCGGTAGAGTGGGCGCTGCGACGCCGTCATGGCGGCTCGACGGCGACGCCGTTCGGGCCCCGTCCCGTCGGGACGTTCGCGATGACGTTCCGTTCAGCCAGGTCGATGACCGAGAGCGAACCGGCGTGGGCGTTGGTGACGTACGCGAGGCGGCCGTCGTCGCCGAGCGCGATGCCGTGCGCGCCGAGTCCGACGTCGACGGTCGCCGAGACGGTGAGAGTGGCGAGGTCGACCACCGTGACGCGGCCGCGCGGGGTGTCACGACGACGAGCGTCGATTCCGGATCGATCGCGAGCGCCGTTCGCTGCAAGGTCCGCTCGACGAGGGTCTCGCGGCCGAGAAGCGCGCAGAACTGCTTGGGCCGGTCATCGCCTGGCTCCTCGCTTCCTCGTGGCTCAGTGGCAGCCGCCGCGGCGCGCCGAGCGCGCCGGTTCGCTGGTCTCGCCGGCCTCTTCCGATTCCTTCTCCTCACCCGGCTTCTCGCTCGACCCGTGGCGGCCGCGCCCGCCCGCACTACTTCTTCAGCGGCCAGTAGTGATTGGCGGCGAAGTCGTACGGCGGGTACATGAAGCGCCGCCCGGGAACCACGACGGCCGCATACCTCCGCTGCGACTCCAGCACCTTCTTGAAGAACGGGTTCGCCGCCGCCTCTTTCTCGGCGACACGGTTCCACGAGTTCGAGAACGTTGTGAGCACGTCATCCGGCGTCCGCATGACCTGGACCTTGAACTCCTCCTGCAGCCGCTTCAGCCGATGTAGTCCACGTAGTCCATGCCGAAGGTGCCGCCGGGTCCGCCGGTCATGAGCACCGCCGCCTTGTTCTTGCCAACCCAGTAGCCCGCCCAGGCATGGGCGCCGTCGATCACCCGCTTGGACGTCGCCTCCAGCACTTCGAACGCCGGGACGATGGCGCCGGCCGGGAGGGTCTCGATCTTCAGGCGGCCCCCCGACATCTTCTCGACGCGCTCGGCGAACATCTTGAAGTTGTCGTAGAGCATCGAGGCTGCCGGCCAGGCGGCCTGCACCTTGAGCACGCGCGGGGCCTGGGCGGTGGCGCCGCCGGGCGCGCGGGCTCCTGCGACGAGCAGCATGGTGACGACCGAGAAGGTCACGATGATGCGCCTCCGACGAGCACCCTTCCGTCTCATGGCGCACCTCCATCTGGCGGAGCGAGATCCCGTGCCCCTTGCGCAGGCATGGTGTCCGGTCCGTCACCCCCTCGGCACGCAAGAGCCGCACCGGACGAACGGACGCCGGGAGCCACACGTCACCCGGTACTTGGACGGGACTGTCCAATCAGGCTCCCGGGCCCGGCGGCAACGACGGAGGACTTTTCGTCGAATTCACCGCGCGCTGTGAAGAGGCGGCCGACATTTCGTCAGCCACCCGGTTCACGACAGACGCCTTCGTCGCGGCCGCGGCCCGGCAGGCCGCTGATTCTGGAACATGACGCAAGACAGCTGATCAAACGAAGAGAGGAACAGCGAGCCGTCAAACAGAACCGGATACGCTAGCGTCTCCCATCGGGTACGGCGAGGCCCTCGGAAGAACATCCGAGGGCCTCGCTGGTTTGGGCGACCGCCAACGCCAACAACGACCGCTCCTTGCGCCTTGTCGCGACGGTCAAGGCGTTCCGTGCGAAGCCAGCTCAATCTCTCGATCATGACCCGCGCGCTGCTCGATGCGAACGTCGTCGTCAGCTCGATCCTCAATCCCGACGACACACCCGCCAGCCGCCAAACGCGTCACGGGGTCGCATGATGTCGTCCCGCGGCGCTACGATCACGCCGACCCGTTCGCACAACGAGGCGACCGAACGCGCAGTGAGGAGGCTGACGATGGCGGAGCGAAGCGCTTGGCGTACAGCGGCACAGAAGCGATGGCCGAAGGCAGCCTGGGTCACCGGCGATGGCCCCATCGCCGTCGTGGCCCCCTGCCGGGAAACTACCGTGACGCTCTGGAAGACTCGCGGGGAGGCAGAGAAGGGAAAGGCTCGAATCGATCGTGGCGGGTGCGGAGGGATGTGCAATCCCGCACGCCATCAGATCGTCGAGCTGTCGGGTGCCGACGACGAGTAGCCCCGGGACACGCTGAACACCGCTATCGGCTCGACTCACGCTGCTTGACGCGGTGCGGCGTCCGGCCTCGCAATCTCCAGCGCGCGAGCCACGATGTTGCCGATTCCATCCCCCCATCCCCCGGTTCCCGGTCGTGGCATGGAGCACGTCACCAGGATCGGTCCGCGGAAGCGACTCCGTCGAAGCTTGACGCCATCTGCCCAGTTGCTATGGTGAGCGCACTCACGAAAGGGGGGAGATACGAACATGGTTCGACGCATCAACGACCAGCAAGCGAAGAAGCGCCTCGGGCGCCTGCTCGAGACCGTCTACGCCAAGGATGACCAGTACGTCATCGAACGCGGTGGCCGGCCCGTGGCGGCGGTCGTTCCCGTCTGGCACCTCGAGGAGTGGCGCGCCCGCCGCGCCCGGTTCTTCGGCATGGTCGCCGACGCGCAGCGGCGCAACCGCCGCACGAAGCCCGCCACGACCGAACGGGAAGTCGCCACGGCGGTCAAGGCGGTCCGGGCGAAGCCCGCCCGATCTCGACCGTGATCCGCGCGGTGCTCGACGCGAACGTCATCGTCAGCGCGATCCTCATCCCCACGGCACCCCGGCCAGAATCCTCGCCGCCTGGCAGGACGAACAGTTCGCCGTCGCGCTGTCCCCAGCCATCCTTCGCGAAGTCCGCCGCGTCCTCGAGGACCCGCGCATCATGCGGCGTCACGGCTGGACGCCGGAGGAGATCCGCACTCTCGTCGCCGACCTCGCAGCGATCTCGATCCCGGCACCGGGCGAGCTGCGGCTTCATGTCGTCCGGGAAGATCCGAGCGACAACCGTTATCTCGAATGCGCCGTGGAAGCCGACGTCGACTACCTCGTGACGGGAGGCACGGCTCCGATTGGGCGAGTATCGGAGCATCCGGATCGTCACGCCTCGCGAGTTCCTTGCGCGACTGCGAGACGAGCCCACCAACTGAGGACAACCTGACAGGATGTCCGAGCCCGCCCGCCCTGGTCCCACGCATTGACTGAAAGTCGGGCGCGTCAGACGGCGTAAGGCCTGAGGCGGCGGGGATCTCCGGTCGCTGCCGGCCGCATCCTCGATCCCGCTGCGCGCGCGTGTGGCGCGCGTGTTGCTGGCCGCACATCCGTCGAAGCCGAGCTGACGAGGGGAGGCTGCTGGGCGATGGCCGAGCTGGAGGGCAGCGCGCGGGCCTTCGCGGGATGATCGCCGTGTGGAGGAGGTGAGATGAGACTCAAGGAGGAAGCGGGAATGGGTCCATTTTGGCTGATCCTCGCTCTCGCAGCCGTGGCCGTTCTCACCACGGCCGGCCGGATCGTCGGCCTCTACACCGACTGGCTCTGGTTTCGCGAGGTGCAGTTCACGTCCGTCTTCGTCACCGTGCTCCTGTGGCAGGTCCTCGTCGGGGTGGTCACCGGCGCCGCGTTCTTCCTGATCCTCTACGGCAACGTGACCCTCGCTTGGCGGCTCCCCCCGCGCGAGGTCCTCGTGGCGGCGGACGACGCCCTCGGGCTGCCGAGACCGGAGATGCTGGAGCCCTACCTTCGCCGTCTGGCGTTGCCCTCGAGCGTGGTCCTGGCCCTCATCGCCGGCTGGCTGGGCACGGACCGCTGGGAGTTGGTCCTGAAGGCTCTGAATCCCACGCCATTCGGCATCCGCGACCCGCTATTCGCGCAGGATGTGGCCTTCTACGTCTTCGAGCTCCCGCTCTGGAGATCCGTGTACAGCTGGCTGATGGGGGTCCTCATCCTCTCTGGCCTGGCTGCGATCGCCGTGTACTTCTGCGTCCGGGGCATTCAGGTCTCGCCCGTGGCCGTCTCGATCTCCCGGCGGGCCCGGGCTCACCTCCTCGTCCTGGCGGCGCTGCTGTTCCTCCTGAAGGCCGCCGGATACCGCCTGGCCATGTTCGACCTGCTCTTCTCGCAGCGGGGCGTGGCCTTCGGCGCCGGCTATTCCGACGTGAACGCTCAACTCCCCGTCCTCAAGGCCCTCGTGGTCCTCGCCGGCTTGGTCGCCCTGCTGTGCCTGGTCACGATCCGCCTCCGGAGCTGGCGCCCCCTCCTGGGCGGCGTCGCCGCGCTGGCGGGCCTGGCGATCGTGGGTGGAGCCGCGTACCCGGCTCTGATCCAGCGATATCAGGTGTCGCCGAACGAGATCGTCAAGGAGAAGCCGTACATCGACTTCAACATCCGCTACACGCGCCTGGCCTACGGACTGGACAACATCGAGGAGCGGGAGTTCCCGGCGGAGCAAACGCTGACACTTCAGGACCTCCGCAAGAACGACGCGACCATCAAGAACATCCGTTTATGGGACACCCAACCCCTGCTCGCCACGTACGGCCAGCTCCAGGAGATCCGGACCTATTACAAGTTCACGGACATCGACATCGATCGGTACACCATCGACGGGGAGTACCGGCAGGTCACCCTGTCGCCGCGGGAGCTCTCCTCGAAGGACCTGCCGAGCCGGATCTGGATCAACGAGCGGTTGACGTACACGCACGGCTACGGCGCCGTCGTGAGTCCGGTCAACCGAGTGACGCGCGAGGGGCTCCCCGAGTTCTGGGTCAAGGACATCCCCCCGGCGGCGTCCACCGATCTCCGGATCTCCCGGCCGGAGCTTTACTTCAGCGAGGTGGCCAACGACTACGTCTTCGCGAGGACCCGGGCCAAGGAATTCGACTACCCGGAGGGGAACCAGAACGTCTACACGACGTATGCAGGAGAGGGTGGGATCCCGCTGGGATCGTTCTGGCGCAAGGCGCTGTTCGCGGCGCGCCTGGGGGACATCAAGCTCCTCCTCTCCGACGACCTGACGCCCGCCAGCCGCGTGCTGATCTACCGGAACATCCGGGAGCGGGTCCAGCGGATCGCCCCGTTCTTCCGGTACGACGAGGATCCCTACATGGTGATCTCGGCCGCGGGGCGCGTCGTCTGGCTCCTGGATGGCTACACGGTCTCCGACCGGTTCCCGTACTCGGCGCCGACGCGCGGGCTCGGCAACTACGTGCGCAACGCCGTCAAGGTGACCGTGGACGCCTACGACGGGACGGTGCGCTTCTACGTCGCGGATCCGGCCGATCCCCTGATCCGCACCACCGCCCGGATCTTCCCCGGACTGCTCCGGCCCCTTGACGTCATGCCGGCCGACCTCCGCGCCCACATCCGTTACCCCGAGGGGCTGTTTCGGATCCAGGCGGGAATGTACGCCGTCTACCACATGCGCGACACCCAGGTCTTCTACAACAAGGAAGACCTCTGGAGCATCCCGATCCGCCCGGTGGACGGGCAGGAGCGGGCGATGGAACCCTACTACCTCATCTTGCGCCTGCCCGGCGAACCGAAGGAGGAGTTCGTCCTCCTCATCCCGTTCACCCCGAGCAAGAAGGACAACCTGGCGGCGTGGCTGGCGGCCCGGAGCGACCCGCCCAACTACGGGAAGCTCGTCGTCTACAACTTTCCCAAGCAGAAGCTGGTGTACGGACCCCGGCAGATCGAGGCCCGGATCGATCAGGACTCGTTCATCTCCCAGCAGCTCTCCCTCTGGAGCCAGCGGGGCTCCCAGGTGATCCGGGGAAACCTCCTCGTCATCCCCATCGAGCGCTCCCTGGTATACGTGGAGCCGCTCTACATCGCTGCCGAGAAGGGGCGACTTCCGGAGCTCAAGCGCGTGATCGTCGCCTTCGGAGACCGGATCGCGATGGAGGAGACACTGGACGGCGCGATGGCTCGGGTGTTCGGCGGGCAGCCCCCGCCCGCGCCGGCCGCGGTGGCGCCGGGGCGCCCGGCGGGGGCCGAGGCCTCGGTGAAGACCCTGGTGGATTCCGCGGCTTCCGCCCTCGCGCGCGCCAGCGAAGAGCTGCGCCGCCTGGGCGAACTGTTGCAGCGACTGCGCGAAGCGGGCGGGCGCAACTAGGCGAGTACGCCACTGACCGAATGTCGCGCCAGTCGGCCGGCGTTCGGCCGATTTCGCCGGAATGTCGGCCGACCGGCGGCACTGGAGCAGCAGCCCGGGAATACCGTCGCCCGTTCCCGGAGTTGTATCGCACCCGTCGTGGTCCCGGTCTTGCCCTCAAGGCGGCTGTGGTTGATCGTCGTCGCGGAGACGCGCTGGAGGTGAGGGCGCCGGTCGAGGTTTCTCGATACCGGGTACGGGTATATCTTCTCGCGGCGCCAGCCAGCGACGCGGTGCAGTTCTCGCGGGTCGCCTGACCACCGGTCAACCGGTTCACGTTCCAGGGGAACGGCGGCCCGACTGTCAGGAGGACAGGGACATGGAATGGCTCCAGGCGAACTGGCTGTGGCTACTGCTGGGACTCGGTGTGGTGTGGTTCCTCCTCCGCGGTGGAGGCTGTGGCATGGGCGGGCACGGATCGCATCGCTCCGGAGACCGGCGAGACACGATGGGCGACTCCCGCGCTGAGCACGGCGTGCATGACGGCGGGGGCGCACACGACGGACAGCGGCGCGGCGAAGCGATCGCGGCTCCGCGCGACCAGCACAGGCATCGGGGATGCTGCTGATCCGAGGAGGAAAAGGCGACACGGTGAGGAAGGCGCAGGGATAAGCCGAGCCCCGAACGCGTCGGCCCTGAAACTCGCGGGCTCGCGAGACCGCGAGCTGCACGAGTAGCGCATCATCATCCCTGACGGACGAAGCGACCGGCGTAGAGCACGCCGTGCTTCACCTTCCACGCGTGCCGGTCGAGTGGGCGCGGAGCCGGCCCAGCCAGCACGCGTCCCTCATGGTCGAAGACGCTCCCGCGGCACGGGCTCGTGAAGGACCCGGAGCCCGGGTCCCATATCAAGGGGCCACCGACGTAGGGACACAGACCGCCGAAGCGAAGTAGGAGGTCGGGCTCGCAGCCGATCACGTACGCGAGGATCGGGTACATGCGGGCTCGACGGGCCTCACACTTTCAGCAGGCGTACACGCGTGTCGTAGAACACGGCGCTCGCGCCGACCGGGTCCGACAGGCAGGTATTCGGCAGGACCGGGTCGGTGCGCATCGCGGCGTTCGCGTGCAGGCCCTTGCCCCGCCGCGGGTCGCCCCTCACGGTCCGTCCGTCGATCACCACGTCCTGGCTCCCGTAGGCCCAGTGGCCGTGCCCGAGCGAGAAGCTGACGACGCCCGGCCGGATGCCTTCCACGAGCTTGAGGGTCCCGACCATCGGCTTCTTCCGGCCGTTCCTTAGGTCCCATACGCCCTCGGGATTCGTCGCGGAGACGACCTTCACGCGATCCCCCGCCTTCAGCCCGAGACGCTTCGCATCCTGGGCGCTCAGCAGGAACTCGCCCTCGGGCAGGATGTCGAGGAGCCAGTAGTTGCTGCTTGAGCCGGCCCTCCGCGACGCCCCGCGTGATGCGCTGCGCGCGCAGCGTCGGCCCCTGGCTCGCCTCGAAGGGGTTCACGCCGACGAAGACGATGAACTCGGCGGACTGCTGATCGGCCTGCCAGAAGAACTTCCGGCCTCCGGTCCACTTGCCGTCGCGGTACTGCTCGCTCATCGCCTTGCCGGTGAAGTAGAGCGAGCCCTGGCAGACCGTGGTGTGGCCGTGCGCGTTGCGCGAACCGAAGGCGTCGACGGTGAGGCGGCGGATCAGGTCGCCGCGCCCGCCCTTGAGACGTCCCCACAGGAAGAGGAGCTGGTTGTTGCGTGGGCCCAGGTCGGGATGGTCGGGGTCGATGAGGAACCCGAGGTGCGCCGCGTGCTTCACCTTGAAGGCGTCCACCGCCTGCTTCCGCTCCGCCGCCGTCCTCGTTGCCTGGGTCGCCTTCACGTCGTCGGCGAGCACCTTCGCCAGCTTCGAGTCGCGGAGGGCCCAGATGTCCTTGAGTCCGTCAACCTTGCGGTCCCCCTCGCCGGGCACGTGGCGGAAGAGGAGGCCGCCCTCCACGATCTCGGTGATCGCCTGGTCGAACGGGATGGCGAGCCAGCGGTTCTCGCGGCGCTTGCCCGCGCGCTTGAGGACCTTGACGACGCGGTACGGGTCGTACGCCATCTGCACGCCCGCCTGGCCTTTGGGGCACAGGCGTGCGTCGACCGCGGCCGTCTCGAACGGCGAGGTCCGGTACGGCACGTGCGGGTCCAGGTTCCAGGGGCTGAACGGGTTGCCGTCGAGCTTCACGACGACACCGTCGCGGAGCTTCGCCTTCATGCCGCACTGCGTGTTGCACTGCTGGCAGACGGTGTAGAGGACGTTCTCCGGGGCGGCGAGGTCCCAGGTGCCGGGAGGAAGCTCGCCGGCCTCGGCGGCCCGCACGCGCCAGGCCAGCTCGAGCCGCTTGCGCTGACTCGCCGCGAGGGCGGCGGCCTCCGAGGAGGGCGCCGGCACCGAGCGCCTGGCGTCGAGTGATCGTGCGCTGCTTCGTGTCGTGACGATGCTCAGCCATGGCGTCCGCTCCCTCACGCGTGGAAGCCGGCGATGAACGCCGGGTCGTCGGTCAGGTAGTACACGCGCGGCTCCGTGCCCCGGTTCTCGCGAATCCGGAGGACGTGGCGCGGGTTCTTCGCGAGCAGCTCGCTCACCAGGCTCCGGCCGTCGCCGCGGTCACCGAAGTAGAGCGCGCGGCCGATGCACGTCGTCACGCACACGGGCAGCAGGCCCGCTTCGAGCCGATGCAGGCAGAAGTGGCACTTCCGGGCCCCGCCCGCCGGCGCCTCGTTCGGCCGGCCGGGCGTCCTGATCCAGTGACGGCCCCAGTCGTGGCTGGGGGCGGCCTCGTAGGGCTGAAACGCGGGGCTGTCCTGCGTGAAGAACCGGCCGTCGTCGTAGTAGATGGCGCGGTACGGGCACGCACGCGCAGCGGCATCGAAGGCGGCGCGACCGCGGAACTTTCCGTAGTCGATGGCGACGATGCCGTCCGGCCGCTTGGCCATCGCGCCCGGTGCCATGGCATTCGCCGCCGGGACGCACGGCGGACGGTCGCACTGCATGCACTGGGTCGGCATCGGGTAGCGTTTCACGTCGGGGTAGCTGCCGTACTCGATCTCGGGGACGCTCCGGTAGGTCACGCCGGGCGGCAGCACGTTCTCGGCGACGCAGGCGACCACGCACGCCTGGCACCCCACGCACTTCCGGCCGTCGATGACCATGATCCAGTTGCGCTCGGCCACTGGTTTCGCGAGCGCCCGACGGAGCTCTACCTGCATGCGCAGGATCTCGTCAGAGGCGCTGTCGACGGCCGGGAGGGGTGGCATGGCGGCCCGCTCGCCTGGCGGCGCAGCTTCCGCCGACGCCGGGGAGGGACCGAGCAGCGCCGTTCCCACCGCTGCACATGCGCCAGCAGATCCCGTGGGTGAGGGTGAAGGACACGCAAGGGCGAGTCACGGAGTACGTGGCGAAGGACGCCACGCTCACCCCCGAGCAGATCGCCCGGGCGGCGAAGCGGCGGATGGACTGCATGGACTGTCACAACCGGCCGAGCCACGTCTTCCAGCCCCCCGACCGGGCCTTGGACGACGCACTGCTGGCCCGTCGCATCGATCCCTCGCTTCCCTTCATCAAGGCGCGGGCCGTGGACGTGCTGTCCAAGCAATACCCGTCGACGGCGGCAGCGCGGGAGGGAATCGCGACGGAACTGGACCGGTTCTACCTCTCCGAGTACCCGGCGCTCTACTCGCGAACGCTCGAGGCCGTCAAGGCGGCGATCACCGAGGTCCAGCGTCTGTACGAGTCGAACATCTTCCCCGAGATGAAGGTCGACTGGCGGACGCACCCGAACAACATCGGCCACTTCTACTACGCCGGCTGCTTTCGCTGCCACGACGGCCAGCACGTGAGCAGCGAGGGAAAGGTCATCCGCAAGGACTGCGAGATCTGCCACACGTTCGTGGGACAGGAGGAAGGAGCACGGCCCATGGTGGAGATCACCGGGCCCCCGTTCCGCCACCCGGTCGACATCGGCGACCTCGCGGCGGTGACGTGCAGCGACTGCCACACGGGCGGCCCCGGGCCGTGACGAAGTCTGGCACCGACCTTGCCGCTCCCCAGAGTCTGCGGCGCATCGCGGCGCAATCCTCGCGCCGCTCGGACAGGAGATACTCCGATGACAGACAGCCTTCGCGACGAGCCCAACATCCTGGCTGATCGGTCTGACGGCGAGCCACCGGTCGCCACGATCAGCCGGCGAGAGCTGTTCGAGCTCGGTGGTCGGTCGCGATGTACTCGACCTCGTTCATGATGTTCATGTGCCAGTGGATGCCGGTCGTGAGGCCGCCCGTGGTGGGACTGCCCCCGCCGGTCTTGATGAGCATCCGGACCTGGCGCGGCGTGTTCCGCGCGTCGGAGCCGAAATGGGTGATGACCTTCAGCTGCGCTCCCCAGAACTTCTCCGGCCAGTGGCACTGCTCGCAGGTGTCCTGCGCCGGTCGCAGGCTCTCGATCGGCGAAGGAATCGGCCTGGGATACTTCCCGGCGCCGACGGCGTACACCTGGTACACCCCCGAGAACTTGGAGCGGACGAATCACGTCGCCCCCGGTCCCACGTGGCACTCCACGCACGGGACCCGCGCGTGGGGGGAGAGTCGGTAGGCCGTGTACTCCGGCTTCATCACGGAGTGACAGGCCTCGCCGCAGAAGGTGACGGAGTCGGAGAACTGGTAGGCGCGGTAACCGCCGACGCTGCTGAGCACGAGAAACAAGGCGGTGAAGCCCAGCAGGAGTCCGACAGCGTTCCTGTGAGCGGGCACGTTGAGGTCGATTCGGGGCAGCGGCGGGATCGCCTCCGGCGCTCGCCGCCGCCGCCGCCGCCGTTCGAGGAGCATTCCGAGGGGGACGATGAGCAGCCCGAGGATCATGACGGCGGGGAAGATCAGGTAGGCGAAGATGCCGAAGTAGGGCTTGGCCCTGACGGCGAAGACGTCGATCAGGACCAGGAAGAGGATGGTGACGAGGCTCACCAGGGCCAGCGCGAGGCCGGCCAGGGTGAGCCCGTTGAGGTAAAGCGCCGGGGGACGGGAGGATTCGCTCGAGCCTTCGCTGCTCACGACCGGAGCACGCGCGCCGTCATCCGCGTGATGTCCTCAGCGTTTGGCGCCGAGCTCCCGCTGGATGTAGGCGATCAGGTCCACCATTTCGTTGTCCTCGAACTTCGGCCAGGGGAGTCCGAACTCGCGGACCTTGTCCTCCATCCCGAGCGCGTGCGACCACATGAGCTCGGCCCAGAGGATGGGCGAGCCGTACGCCTTCCACTGCTCGAGGCTCGGGCCGATCGTCCCGCCCCGGCCCTTGACGCTGTGGCAGGTCGCGCAGCCTTTCTCGACGAACAGCCGCTCGCCGCGGCGCGGGTTGCCCGGCGCGTCGAGCAGGTTGACGGCGTAGAGGAACGCGATCAGGTCGCGCATCTCGGAGCCCTGGAACGGCTTCCATGCAACTCCCTTCTCTCGGGCCGCCCGCTTCATGGCCGGAGCGTGGTTCCACATCGCGCCCGCCATCTGGGTCATCGTGAGGTGCCTGGTACCGATCCGCCCGAGGTCCGGGCCCACGCTCGGCCCGGTGCCGCGGATCGCGTGACAGCTGCCGCAGCCCTTGTCGACGAAGACGTCGTGTCCCTTGCGGGCGTCGCCCCAGAGCACGTACTGGTCCTGCGCGCCCACGGGAACGGCGACGAGCGTGACGAGGATGCTCGCGATGGTCGCAGCCTTCCTGATCTTCATCACCGCTCTCCCCCTCCTGCACCGCGCGTCACCTGAGCGACGCGAGATACTTCCCCAGGGCGTCCAGTTCGTCCTCCGCCAGGTCCCCGTACGGAGGCATCGCGGACCTCGGCTGCACCGCCGACGGGTTCTTGATGAACCGCTTCAGCCAGGGTTCGTCCCGTCTCGCGCCCACCCTCGTGAGATCGGGCCCCGCCGCGGTTCCGGTGCCCTTGAGCACGTGACAGGCCGAGCAACCCTGGGCCTCGTAGACGGCCGCGCCTTTCGCGAGCGCGGGGGGGAGCGCCGTCGCCTCTTGCGGCATCGCTGCCCCCTCCCTCGGCGGCAGCGGCGCGGTGGCGCCCTGGTACGTGAGGACGGCGATGAGCGCCAGGGCGCCGGCGCCGGCGCCCGACGCCACCGGTCGCCTCAACGGGTGCCTTCCGGTGGTGCGGTCGTAGAAGGGGAGAAGGAAGAGGAGCAGCACCGCCGCGAGCGGGATCCAGAACGTCGCCACTGGGATCCACTCTCCGGGGAACCTCCAGAGCAGCTCGAAGAGGAAGAAGAAGTACCACTCGGGCCGCGGGACGTACTGCGTGTCCGTGGGATCGGCGACCTCCTCCATCGGCACCGTCGCCGTCGCGGACACGAGCACGAGCGCGGCGACCAGGACGAACGCGACGACCGCATCCCGCAGGAGGTGCTCGAAGAACGTCTCGCCCCGCCCCTTGGACTCCTCGTAGAGCCGCGTGTAGTCCTCCTTCCGGATGCGCGCGAGGGGTCCCCGCGGCGTCGGCGCGATCCCCTGGTAGATCACCATCGAGAGGTGGACCAGGATGAGGCCGTAGAGGATCGCGGGCAGGATCAGCACGTGCGCGGCGTAGAAGCGCCCGAGCGTGCGGGCGCCGACCTCGACGCCGCCCTGGAGGATGCGCCAGAGATACTCGCCGATGACCGGCGCGGTGCCGGCGATGTGCGTGCCCACCACCGTCGCCCAGTACGCCTTCTGGTCCCACGGCAGGAGGTAGCCCGTGAAGCCGAAGAGCATCACGACGAGGAAGATGGCCACGCCGACGATCCAGGACATCTCGCGCGGGTACTTGTAGGCGCCCATCACGAAGACGCGCAGGAGGTGCAGGAAGACGACGACCACGACGAAGCTCGCGCCCCAGTAGTGGAGCCCGCGGACGAACCGGCCGAAGGGGATCTCGTTCTGGATGTAGGTCAGGCTGTCGTACGCGTGCTCCGGCGAGGGGACGTAGTAGAAGGCGAGGAAGAAGCCCGTCACGGTCTGGAGCAGGATCAGGAACAGGGCCGCGCTCCCCAGCGTGTGCCACCACGTGGTGCCGACGGGCAGGCGGCGGTCGAGGAAGCGGGTGAACTGCTCCCGGGTCCCCAGGCGCTCCTGGAGCCAGTCGAGGACGGCGGTCAGGCGTGGTGCCATCCCGCGAACTCGAGCTTCTCGTTCACCCGGTAGACGCGCCCCGCGTAGAGCACGCCCTTGTCGACCTTGTACTCGTAGCGATCGAGCGGACGCGGCGGCGGGCCGGCGACCACGCGCCCGTCCCTGTCGAAGACGCCGCCGTGACAGGGGCTGAAGAAGCGCCCGGCCGGCGCGTTCCACCGGACCGGGCACCCCACGTGCGTGCAGTGGATGTGGTAGAGCGCGAACTTCCCGCCTCCCTGGTTGAGCACGTAAAGCGCGACCTGGCGCGTCTCGTACGGCCAGACCTGGGCGGCGAGCGGCTTCGCCAGCACCTTCGCGATTTGTCCCTCCGCGAACTCCGCGATCGACCCCACCTCGAGCCACCGGCGTTCGGCGCGCCTCAACGCGGGGAGCGCGAAGAATGCCGCGAGCGGGACGCCGACGATGGCGGCAATGGCCGCGCCGATCGCGCCAAGGACGACGCTGACGAAGCGCCGGCGGGCGGGCGTGAGACTCTGGGTCGCGGCAGGGTCGTGGGGATCCGCGGTCGTTGTCGAGGCCATTTACTCCTCCAGGCTCGTCCGATGAGATAGGGATCGGCGAACCGCTCCGCCTACTTGCCCCTGTCCCTGCTCCTTGGCGCGGACGACGTCGGGTCAACGGCTGGCGCGCTCGCCGCGGGGGGCTCGCGGACCACCGAGGCGCCCCGCTCTCCGCCGAGCGCGAGGCCGATGGAGGTCGCTGCGAAAAGGATCGCGATGAGCGTCGTGATCTTGCCGAGGATCGTCGGGGTGCCGATCAGCGCGAACGCGCCGGCGACGTGGAGAACCGTGAACGCGGTGGCCATGGTCAGCGGTCGAGCGTGTGCGGTGTCAGCGTCACGGCGCCCACCGTGGAGAGTTTCTGGCGGCCGACCCGAGGCCCGGCTCGGGCTCAGCCGTCCCCAGCCGGCCCGTCGGCAGGAGCCGCAGGAGCACCGCCAGGATGGCGAAGGGCAGCGCCAGCAGCACTAGGGCCACCAGCAGCCCCTCGATCCCCATCACCTCCATCTTGTAGCCCATGAGCCCCCGGAAGCTCTTGGAGAAGAGCTGGCCGCCGATCACCACGTTCCAGCGCGTGGAGAAGATGCCGAGCTGGATCAGGATGACCGCCGTGAAGTAGAGAAGCTTCCGCAGGTCGTCGTTGAAGCGCCACCACTTGGCGACCACCAGGATCCCCAGCGGCACGAACATGCCGAGCAGGATCTGCAGCACCAGCAGGCTCATGAACAACTTGTGGGTGATCAGGCTGGCCAGGATCTTGATGGATTCCTCGCTCTGGTAGAGCCGGTGGATGAAGTCCAGCGCCTCCAGCGAGAAGTCCACGATTACCGCGTAGAACAAGTACGAGGTGATGGTGTCCAGGCAGCGCATGTCGATGGGCTCGTGCCGGATGCCTGCCAGCACCATGTAGAGGAAGATGACCAGCGCGATGCCCGAGACGATGGCCGACATGAGGAACACGATGGGCATGAGCACACTTGCCCACCACGGGTTGGCCTTGACCGACCCGAAGATGAAGCCCACGTAGCCGTGCAGCAGGAAGGCCGACGGGACGCCGATGACGGTGATGGCCTTGATGGCCCGCCGATCGAAGGCCACGGCCGCCTCGCTCGTGTCCGTGGAGAAGAGCGCCAGCGTCCGGTGGATCCACTGGCGCGGTCCCCGCTCCCGCTCGGCCAGGAGGATCAGGTCCCGCCGGTATTCGAACCAGATCTCCAGCAGGAGGACCCCCATGAGGTACCAGGCGTACACGAAGCCGAACATGGCCATCGCCGAGCTGGGGTTGGGGGTCAGCAGGATCTCGTAGAAGCGCTCGGGGCGGCCCAGGTGCAACAGGAGCGGCAGCGGCGCCACCAGCAGGAACGCCAGCGCCGTGAGGAGGGAGAGCCGGTAGGTGGGGCGGACCGCCTCGATGCTGAAGATCTTCACCAGCGAGGCCAGGATGAAGGCGCCTGCCACCAGGCCCGTGATGTAGGGGTAGACGACGATCAGGATCGACCAGTGGATCTCGATCTCGTTGGGGTAGATGTACCCCGTGACCTGCTCCAGCAGCTCCCAGAGGCCCTGCGTGGTCTCCGGGGTCATCGCACTTCTCCGTCGAGCTGGGCGTAGTAGACCTTGGGCTGGGTGTTGAGCGACGGCTTGAGCACGTGGATCCTGTTCATGCGGGTGAAGCGCACCAGCCGGCTCGCCTTGCTCCGGAGGTCCCCGAAAATCCGCGCCTGGGTCGGACACGCCTCGACGCACGCGGGCAACAGGCCCGTGGCGACCCGGTGGTAGCAGAACGTGCACTTGTCGGCCACCCTGGCCCTTGGATCGAGATAGCGCGCGCCGTACGGGCACGCCTGGATGCAGTAGCGGCATCCGATGCAGCGGTCTCTATCGACGAGGACGACCCCATCCTCTGTCGAGAACGTCGCCTGCCGAGCGCCAGGCCCATGGCGCCCACCGGGGAGCCTTCTCGGTCGGCGCCACGACGATTCCCAGCTCGCGCATCGCGTCGGCGAGACACGGGGGCACCCCGGAGCACCGGATCCGCGCATCCTGGGCGGGCCTGGGCAGCTCGCGGAGCAGCACCTCGACACCGAACGGCTCGAAGCCGCGGACGTCCGAGAAGTCCAGGAGCAGGCGCCGGTCCGGTCTGTCGCGGACCAGCACCGCGACCTCCATCGCTCGCGAGCCGTCGAAGGTCCCAGTCGGCCTGATCTCCTCCTCGCTGGCCATGTCGTCCTGCCCGATCGCCGGGCCTCGCCTCTCGCCCGTGGGGAGCGCGCTCTCGAGCCGTGCGCGCAGCACGGCGCGTTCGAGGCCCCGGAGCGACGCGCGTGCCTCCGCAAGCTCCGTGAGGACATCCAGGTAGTACTGCCGATGGCGGACGAGGCGCCGGATGGCCCGCACCTGGCCTTCCACGCGCCGGAGCCCCTCGGTCAGATCCTCGACGCGCCCGATAGCTGGATCGGCCGGTTCGGTCGCGGCCGGCGCGCGCCGACCTGTGGAGTGATGCATCCTCAGCGCTTCGATTGCGACGATCATCGGTCCACCTCGCCGAACACGGAGCCACGGCCCCGCCGCGGGCCCTGTTCGAGTTGAGATGAGCGAGAGAAGCGTGCGTGCAGCCGGTGGGCCAACGCTCGGACAGGTTGGAAGAGACGGTACGATCCGGGGGTTCCAGCGTGCGGGTGCTCGAACCTCGAGGAAATGAAACCGAGGCGAGCGACATCATGTCGAACATCCGCCCGGTCGCCGCAGAGCGACGGACGTTCTGTCAGCCGGCCTTGCGTGGTGGCCGCGCTTCGAGCCTCTCACGCGAGGCGCCAATCAGGCGCGCTCCGCGCAGTTCCTCGGCGCCCACGTGGCTCGGCCGTTGCACCGGTCGGAAGATGGTCGCAGAGGCCGCCGCGCTGCGGGGCCGGCACAGGTCGACGGCCGTTCGCGATGCCGACGCGCCGAAGGGCACGCTCATGAGTCGAGTCGGACGAGGCAGGAGGGTGGATGTCTGTCGGGTGGCCGCGAGCGCGAGGGCTCGGAGGGAGGCGCGGAGCCCGGCGCGACCGGTCGTTCACCGCCGTCGCGGTGGCCGTCTGGATCGGCACGTTGCCCTTCGTCTTCCTGCTGGTGACGCCGCTGCACGGCGTGCGCGCGGCGGTGATCACCGCTGTCGCCATGCTGATCGGGCTCGTCGTCGTCTGCTGGGCGATCTGGGCCTGGCAACCGCCCGAGGAGTGACCGGGAGGCGCGATACGCTCCCGGCGCGTCGCGGACCCGCTACGCGCGGACCTCCTGGCGCATGAACGCGGCGTACGAGACCGCGAACACGACCAGCGTGCCGGCGACGAGCAGGAGCAGGTGCGGCGCGGCCACGAGCGCGCTCTGCGCGAGCGGCAGCGGGTTCTGGAAGCGGCTGAGCGACAGTCGCTCCATCGGCCCCAGGAGGACGAGCGAGCGCGTCGTCTTTCGCATCGGGTCCAGCAGCACCGTGGTCGCGTCGCTGTACACCGCGATCGGCGAGAGGTACGAGACGGCCCGCCTGACCTGCGCGTTCTCGAGCGCGGCCGGGATGTCGTCGACGGTGGGGCTGGCAGGAACGGGCGCCAGCCCGTCTGCGGCCAGGCTGGCGGCGACCGGCACGAAGAACGCGAGGAAGATCCAGAGCGCGAGCACCGCGAGCGCGGAGGTCGCCATGCCGCGGAAGGCGATGGAGCTGAGGATCGCGAGGCCGAGCCACAAGCCCACGTAGAGGATGCTGACGACCAGGTAGAGCGCGAGCCGCCCCAACTCGTCGATGCCCGGCACGACGCCCAGCACCCGGAGCCCGAGCCCGGCGATCATCGCGACGAGCGCGGCCAGGAGCACGGCCAGCGTCGTCACGCCCGCCAGGAACTTTCCGCTGATGATGGCGTCGCGGTAGATGGGCTGGGCGGCGAGCTTCGGCAGGGTCCGGTGCGCGCGCTCGCGGTTGATCGCGTCGAATCCGAGGACGAGCCCGACGAGGGGACCGAAGAAGGCCACGAACTGCGTGAACGAGAACAACGCCCCCGTGGAGGTGAACAGGAGCAGGAAGACGAACGAGGGCTTCGCGAAGCCCTCGAGCTCTTTCCGCAGGCCCGCCCCGGTCATCCACGCCATGATCAGGCTGACCATCAGCACGACGGTGAGGAGCAGGGTGAAGCGGGCGCTGCTGAAGTGGTCCTCCAGCTCCTTGCGGTAGATCGCGGCGAGCCCCCGCATCCGGGCTACCTCCCAGCCAGGACCGCCGGCGCTGGCGGCTGCTCCTGGCGGAAGTACCGCATGTAGATCTCCTCGAGCGTGTAGCGCTCGTGGCCGAGCCCCAGCGACCGCCGAGCGAGCTCGGCGATGGGGCCCGCGGCCGCGAGCCGTCCGCCGAGCATGATGCCGACGCGGTCGCTGATTCGCTGGACCTGGTCGAGGAGGTGAGAGGAGAAGAGGACCGTGATGCCGCGCTCGCGGCTCAGCGACTGGATCAGCAAGAGCATCCGCTGGGTCCCGTCGGGGTCCAGCCCGACGGTGGGCTCGTCGAGGAAGACCACGCGCGGCTGCTTGACCAGGACCTCCGAGTACTCGGTGGAGACCGCGATGCCTCGCTCCGGCCGATCCGGCCTGTCCCTCGGCTCCGCCGCGCGCGGGGGGGCGGCCAGGATCGACGCGACGAGCGAGAGAGCCACGACGAGCAGCCAGCGCTTCGAGGGTGCGGAGAGAGCCCGATGTGTCATCGCTCACCTCGCGGCTTGCGGCGTTACGCCGAATCTGAGGACTGACCGCATCTTCTTGTGTCGTGCCGTCCCTGGCCACCTATGGCGGTGTTGGCATGCGCAAGAGGGATGCCGCGCCGCCGCCAGGTAGAAACGCGCACGATCCCAGCGCAATCGGCGGGAACGACGGAACGGAAGTCGCCGCCGTCGGCTGACAGAACGTCGAACGAGGCTGGTCGCGGGGAAGCGGGACCGACATTCTGCCAACACGGGGCGCTCCGGAGCCCAAAGGCGTCTCTGCGGACGGGCGCCTATCCCAACGCGAGGCTCCGCAAGGTGTCCGGTGGGAAATCCTCGACACATCGCCCTCAGCGGACGAGGCGCAGCGTGTCGGTGAGAGCCTGGCGCGCGACGGGTGGGTCGGCCGCGAGCCACACGACCGTCGCTCCGCTCCGGTAGAAGTAATGGACCTGTCCGAGTCCCAGCGCCGAGTAGAGCGTGACGCCATCCTGCTCGCGCGCCCGCAGGTGCGTGAAGCGCCCCTCGGCGTTCGCACGGCCGCGCTCGATCCCGCCGGCCATGCGCGAGATCTGCCGCGTCGCGAGCGGCGTGAGCCAGGCACGCGTCACGTACAGCATGGCCACGCCGCCCTCACCCTCGTAGTGCGCGACGAACCCGTCGCGAGCGCGGACCGTCTTGCCGTGGAGTTGCGTGATGGAGGCGAGCGCCTCGCTGCCCTCCACCGCGTGCGTCCGCGGGAGACCTGCGAGCGCCTCGGGGATCCCGGGCAGTACGCCGCAGCCGGCAAGCGCCAGCGCGAACAGCAGGAGCAGGAGAACGCGGGCGGCACGGGCCGAGCGCACGCTCGAGCCGATCGTCGCTGTCATGCCGCAGTCGTCACAGCGCCCAGTACGTCAGCGTGTCGTTGACGCCGGCGATCAGGAACACGACCCCCGCCAGCCGGGTGAGGATCGTGCTCGCCCGCCGGAGGCGCGCCTCGGCGGCGGCGGCCGGCGCGCCGGCGGCGAGCAATCCGCCGACGACGAGCACGGGCACGCTCGTGCCGACGGCGAAGAGCGCGGGGAACACGAATCCCAGCGGGGTCTGGAGCCCGAGGGGCACGGTGAGCCCGAAGAAGAGCCAGAAGAGCGTCGGGCAGAAGGCGAGGGCGAACGTCGCGCCCATCGCGAACGCCCGCCGGGCCCCGGAGCGGGGCAGGACGGCGCCGAGCCGCGTCGCGAGCCGCGTCCCGACGCCGCCGCGCAGCCGGAAGGCGCCCAGCATCGCGATGCCGATCAGGAGAAGGATGGGACCGAGCGCACGGCGTGTGACGAGAGCGACGGGGATGGCGGCCTGCTGGAGCCCCGCGCCAACGGCGAGCGCGAGCGCGCCGAGGGCGCTGTAGACGAGAGCCTTGCCGAGCAGGAACGCGCCCGCCTCCCGCGCGGCGCCTTCGCGGGTGCCTTCCCGCCCGAGATACGCCATGGCCGAGAGGTTCGTGGTGAGCTGGCACGGCGCGACCGCGCCCACGAGGCCGAAGAGGAGCGGGCTCGCCAGGGGGAGCTGGACCCGCGTCGCCAGCTCCCCCAGCGGCCCGGCGAGCGTGGCCGAGAGCTGGCTCAGGATCACGTACCACTCGCGGAGGAGCTCCATCGCGCCGCCGGCTCAGCGCGCCGTCCCCGCCGGCTCTTCGTCGTCAGAGCCCATGTACGAATCGGGTCCCCGAGGAGCGGCCCGGGTTCCCCGGGCCGCTTCCGAGCCGCCGATGGGGGGCTTGGGGGGCTTCAATAGTCCCCCCATCACGTCGGATCGGCGCCGCGGGACGAACATCGGCACCCGGGCCCGGTAGTCGCGGTACGCGTCGGCGAAACGCGCTTCGGCGTCACGCTCCTCGCGGCGCGCCAGGCGGTAGTAGACGGCGAGCAGGACCGGCCACGTCGCGGCGGTGACGATGGTCGGCCACTGGATCAGCATCCCGGTGGTGATGAAGAACAACCCCACGTACTGCGGATGGCGCGCCCACGCGTACACGCCATCGGTGACCAGCGCGCCCTCGGCCTCGTGGATCCGTTTCCAGCCCGCGCCCATGAGCACGAGTCCCCCGAACATGAGACCGTTCGAGACGACGTGGATCGCGACCGACATCCAGGGCCCGCCGCCGAGGAGCGTGATCCACAGGTGCCCGGAGGCGTGCGAGAACGGATTGAGGGCGGGGTACCGGCTGCCGAGCACGGCCGTGAGCACGTAGATCGTGAGCGGGAACCCGTACATCTCGGTGAAGAGCGCGACGACGAACGCCGTGAACAACCCGAACGATCGCCACTCCCGCCGGCGGACCGGCGCGAGGAACGAGAGCACGAACAGCACGAAGAGGGCGGCGTTCGCGACCACCAGCGACCAGAAGCCGTAGCCGTACGGGATGTCGTCGCCGTGCATGGCTCACACCGTCACGAGGATCGCCAGGCCCATCAGCACGACGGCCGAGCCGAGCCCGAGGCGCACGCGCTCGCGGTGGTGCAGGTTCCAGTGCGCGAGCCGGTTCAGGCCGGGTCGCGCCGAGGCGGCGAGCAGGAGCGCCACGAGCGGGAGGATGTACATGAGGTTGTAGAGCACGAGGTACGCGAAGCCCCTGGCGGCGCTCGGCTCGAGCGCCAGGAGGGAGAGCACGGCGAGGTAGACGGCGCCGCTGCACGGCAGCGTGCAGAGGCCGATGAGAAAGCCGGCGGCGACGAGCGCGGGCACCGTCATCCGGCGAGCGGCCGCGTGCGCCCAGCGCGCGACCGCGGGCGGCGCCGACAGCCTCGGTCCCAGCTCGGGCGCGAAGTAGTCCTTGAGCATCCACAGCCCGAGGGCGATCGAAAGGACGGCGCCGACCCGCGCGGGGACGTGGCGCGCGGTGACGATCTCCACCGTCGCGAGCAGACCGACGCCCAGCGCCAGGTAAGTCAGGAAGATGGACGCGACGTAGATGGAGCCGAGCCCGATGACGCGCGCCCGGAGGATTCCGGCCTCCTCGTGCGCGCGCGCCTGCGCGGCGGCGAGGAGGGACGCGACGAAGAGCAGCAGCACCGTGAAGGCGCAGGGGTTGAGGCCGTCCACGATGCCGGCGAGCACCACCGTGCCGAGGGTGATCGCCGGCAGCAACGGCGCCGCCGCGGCCGACGGCGCCGGCGGCGTCCCGAGGCCGACGGCGACCGCGAGGCCGAGGACGCCGACGGCCGCCGCCGAGAACGCCGCGACCCGCGCTGGCCGCATGCGCTATGCCTCGACGATCAGCTTGCCCTGCATCGTGGGGTTCGCGCGTCCTCCGCAGCACACGTCGCAGTAGTACTCGTAGACGCCGGGCGCCGGCGGCGTGAACGTCGCCTCGCGGCTTCCCTGCGGCGGCGCGATGATGTTGACGCCGAGCCCGTCGATCGCGAACTGGTGCTTGCCGCCGCCGTCGGTGTGGAAGCGGGTGTCGAGGCTGGTCAGCCGCACGGTGAGAGGGCGACCCGCCTTTGCGCGGATCACCTTCGTGGTGAAGCCGCTCATCGTCCCCTCGACCTCGACGACGTCAGCTCCCGCCGGACGTGGGGCGGGGAGGAAGCCAGGCACGACGAGCCACGCCGTCGCTCCGGCCACCGCCAGGACGATCAGCACGTACGCGGAGCGCTTCCATCGGCCTCGCCGGCGGCGACGGCTCTGCTCGCGCCGGTCTCGATGGCTCATGGCGGCGTCAGGCCGAGGCCGGCTTCCGGGGCTCGGCATACTTGTCGGGATTCTTCTCGAACGTCGCCTTGCAGCCCGGCGCGCAGAAGAAGTACGTCTTGCCCTGGTGGACGGCGGTCGCGGCTGGCTTCTTCTCGTCGACGTGCATCCCGCAGATCGGATCCTTGGCCATGGTGTCCTCTCCCAGTCGAGCGAGTGACTGCTGCCGCTCGCACGGAGAAAGATGCATGCCAGGCCACAGGCGGCCGAGCCGGAAGGAATGGCCACGACATACGACGCGGCTTCCGCCGAGCACGCGGCGGCCCGCCGACAGGATGGCGAATCGACGCGCCCGGCCGGAGCGCCGGCTGACATTCTGTCGATCACGCCCGTTCCGGCGAGCCACTCGGCGCCAGGGCGCGGCTGCGAGGCCTCCGCGCGGCACGCCGTGCTGGTCCCGCGTCAATCGGCGCGGCGCACGCGCAACGTCAGGCCCTCGACGTCGACGATGACCACCCGATCGCCCGGACCCAGCGCATCGCGGCAGCTCGCCGTCCAGAGCTCGTCGTCGACCTTGACGACGTGGCGGCGGCCGTCGGTCGTCGCGACGCGCGCGCGGCGCCCGCGCATGGCCTCCGGGCCCGTGGTCGCGGGGGCGACGAGCGCGCGCACCGCGACGACCCCGGTCCCGAGCGCGAGCGCGGACACCGGGACGTACACGGCGAGCGCCTGCGGCAACGGAAGGACCCAGAAGACCGGCAGCGCGAGCAGGGGCAGGGCGAAGACGAGGTGGCACCACACGGTCACTCCCCCCGTGGCCCGGGCGCTCCGGGCAGCAGGTCGTCCAGCCCGGCCTCGAGCCAGTCGGCCACGAACGCGACGATGCGGGCGCAGCGCTCCTTGCGCGCGCGGCTCGCCATGTCGGGGAAGGGTCGGACGAGCGCACCGCACGCGAGCGTCGAGAAGTGCGCGCGGAAACCGTCCACGAGCGCCGCGGCGCGGTCGATCGCCGGCTGCCGGCTGACGGAGCGATCGACCCGCCCGTATCGCAAGCCGATCGCCTGGATCCCCGCGAGGACGGCGCCGCACATCTCCCGCGTCTCGCCGACGCCGCCCGCGAGGGCCGTCGAGGACCGGACGACGTCGTCGGTGACGTCGAGAGCTCCAGCCTGCCTCAGACCGAGCAGGAGCGCCTCGCCTCAGCCGTAGCCGTCGAGGTAGAGACGGACGGCGAGGGGCGTGGCGGACGCCCGCGCCTTCATCCCCGGCGCTGTCGCGGACACGTCAGACCCGCGCCGTGTGGCACGACGGGACAGCGGCCGGAGCGTCCGAGCCGACGCGATGCCCGTTCACCTCGCCCGCCCGCGGTGGCTTCTGGTCGGATCGGCTGCGCCGCTGCGCGCTCCAGGTAATGGCCAGGAGGATGAACGCGAGCGTGAAGAAGCCGCCGGGCGGCAGCACCATGATCACCCACGGCTCGAAGTGCGAGCCGAAGACCGGCACACCGAGGAAGGTCCCGCTGCCCAGCACCTCGCGGATCGAGCCCATCAGGAGCAACGCGATCATGAAGCCGCCGCTCATGCCGAGGGCGTCGAGCAGCGAGCGGCCGACCGGCTGCTTGCCGGCGAACGCCTCCTGCCGTCCGAGGATGATGCAGTTCACGACGATCAGCGCGACGAACGGGCCGAGCGCCTTCGCGATGTCGGGCACCGTGGCCTGGACGATGAACTCCACGACGGTGACGAACGTCGCGATGATGAGGATGTAGGTCGAGATGCGGATCTGGTTCGGGATCAGCCGCTTCGCGCTCGAGATGAGCCCGCTGGAGGCGACGAGCACGAAGCCGGTCGCGAGGCCCATGACGATGGCGTTCGCGACGGAGTTCGTGACGGCGAGCGTCGGGCAGAGCCCGAGGGCGTGCACGAGCACCGGGTTCTGGCGCCACAGGCCCTTCAGCAGCTCCTCGGGGGCCGGGACCGCCCGCGCCGGCCTCATCATGCTCGCGTGGCAGGAAAGCTCAGCCACCGCCGGCGCCTCTTCGGGCTGATCCGATCCTCATGTCACCGGTCCGGCCCCGCGACCGGCTTCGCGGCCGCGCGCGGCGGTCCTTCGAGTCGCCGGCGCGCCTCGTCCATCACCGAGGTCACGTGCTTCCTGTCCTCGTCGGAGATCTTCAGCGCGAGCAGGGTCTGCCAGACGTGCAGGGCCTCGGCGGGTCGTCCCAGCGACTCGTAGAGGACGAGGCCCTTGCCCCAGAGCGCGGGCGCCGAGATCGGGTCCTTCTCGAGCGCCCGCTCGAAGGACCCGAGCGCCTGCTCCGTGTGTCCGGCGCGCAGCAGGATGAGGCCGAGGAAGGCGTGCGCGGTCGGCTCCGAGGCATCGAGCTCGAGCACGCGCCTGAAGACCGCCGAGGCGCGCGTGTAGTCCTGCGCCTGCATCGCCTGCTCGCCCGCGGCGAGGAGCGCGTGGACGTCGCGCGATGCGGCCAGCGCCGTCTCGCTCCCCGTCCCCGTCAGGGCGCCGCCGGTGATCGAGCCGTCGCCGCGGACCTGGATCGCGGTCGTGAGGAAGACGCCGAGCGCCACCGAGAAGCCGAGCAGGAAGACGCCGCCCGCGACCCACCGCCACGTGCGCGGGCGCGTCGCGCGAGAGCTCGGCGCGGGCGAAGCGGCCTCGGCATCGAACGCCGCGAGCGCGGCCTCGAGCTCCGCGAGGCGGCGCTCGGCGCGTGCGCGGGCGGACGACGTGGCGACGTCGATCGCGCGGCTCTCGTAGAGCGCGCGTAGCTCCTCGTAGTCGGCGTCCGACAGCTTGCCGGCCTGGTGGTCGAACGCGAGCTCGCGCAGCGTCTCGATGGTCCGCCGCTCCTCGGCGGAGAGGTTCCCCGGCACCTCGTCGCTGGCGACCAGGGCGCGCAGCCGGGCTGCGCGCGTCTCGTCGACCGGTGGGCGCTCGGCCGGGGCTGACCGTCGCGCCCAGCGCCTGATCACCCAGACGGCGGCGCCGAGCCCTCCCGCGCCGGCGAGCGCCGGCAGCAGCCAGACGAGGAGCCCGAAGCCGCGCGCGGTCGGCGAGAGCAGGATCCACTGGCCGTACTTCTCGACGAAGTACGCGCGGATCTGCTCGGGGCTCTTGCCCGCCCTGAGCTCGTCGGCGATCAGGGCTCGCATCTCGCGCGCCATCTCGGACGTCGAGTCGGCGACGGAGAGGTTCTGGCAGACCGGGCAGCGGAGCCCCGACGCGACCTCGCGCATGCGCCGCTCGAGGTCGTCCTCGACGCTGGCGGCGAGCGACGGGAGCAGCACGAGCAGGAGCAGCGTGGCGAGCGCCACGCGGAGGACGCCGCTACTGGATCGAGCGGTACTCACCCTTGCCCTCCCGCCGGCTGACGTTGCCCCGGCGCGCCTCCTCGAGCTTGGCGTGGATCAGTTCCGGGTCGATGGCACCGATGTGCTTGTAGGTGATGCGGCCGTTCGGGTCCAGGAAGAAGGTCTCCGGGATGCCCCAGATGCCGTACCCGATCGCGATGCGGTTGCCGCGGTCGATGCCGTTGGGGTAGGTGACCCCGAACTCGCGGACGAACTCGCGGGCCGCGTCCTCCTTGTCCTGCATGTTGATCCCGAGGAACGCCACGTCCGTGCCCTGGTGCTGCCGCCACGACGCCTCGAGGTCGCGCGCCTCGGCGCGGCAGGGCGGGCACCACGACGCCCAGAAGTTGAGGAACACGACCTTGCCGCGGAAGTCCTCGAGCGTGACCTCGCGTCCGTCCATCAGGCGCACCTGGAAGGCCGGCGCCTGCCGTCCGATCAGCGGGGACGGGATCTCGCGCGCGTCGCGCGTGAAGCCGTAGGCGAGGACCGCGATGAGCGGGACGCCGAGGCCGAAGACGAGGAGAAGTCGTTTCCACGCCATCTCACGTCCCGCTCCGGACGGGACGCAGCGGCGCCAGCGCGAGGAGGGTCCCGGCGACCATGACGAGGCCGCCGACCCAGATCCACGAGATGAGCGGTCGCACCATCACCTTCACCGTCGCCTGCGCGGCCTTGAGATCGCTGAACCCGGACAGGATCACGTAGAGGTCGTCCCACCATCCCATCCGCAACACGGCGCGTCCGAGCGGCGACTGCTGCGCCGGGAAGAACTTGAGCGCCGGCGAGATCGTCCCCAGATCGTGCCGGTCGTTGAACACGCGGAATGCGGCCTCCACGCGCTCGTGCGTGGGCTGCTGCGTCGTCCGGATGCCGTCGAACCGGAGCGTGAACCGCCCGAGCGCGACGGTCTCTCCCTGGCCGAGCGTCACGTTGCGCTCGTCGGACCAGTTCATCGAGCCGGTGATGCCGATCACGATGAGCACCACGCCGAGGTGCACGACGAAGCCGCCGTACCGGCGCTGGTTGCGGCGGACGAGGGTCGCCATCGCGCGGACGGCCCCCTCGCCCGCGATGGCGCGGCGAGCCCGTACCGCACGGACGAGGTCGACGGCGATCGTGAAGCCCACGAACGCCGACAGGGTCAGCGCCAGCAGCGCCCACGGATCGCGGGCGCCGGCGACGGCGAGCGCCACCGCCGTGACGACCGAGAGGGCCGCCGGCCAGAGGAAGTTCCGCCGGAGGTTGTCGGCCGAGGCCTTGCGCCAGGCGATCAGGGGGCCGACGGCCATCAGGAGCAGGAGCGCGACGAAGAGGGGGACGGTGACGCGCGAGAAGTACGGCGCCCCCACCGAGAGCTTGACGCCGGTCACCGCCTCGGCGATGAGCGGGAAGATCGTCCCCAGGAACACCGTGAACGTCGCCGCGGCGAGCACGACGTTGGTGAGGAGGAACGCCGACTCGCGGCTCACGACGGCGTCGAGCTCGGGCTGCGAGCGGAGGTGGTCGGCGCGGAGCGCGACCAGCGCGAAGGAGCCGAGGAGGACGAGCGCGAGGAAGCCGAGGAACAGCCCGCCGACGGGGCCGGAGGAGAACGCGTGCACCGAGGACAGGACACCGCTCCGGGTGAGGAAGGTGCCGAAGATCGTGAGCGCGAAGGCCACGATGATCAGCGACAGGTTCCAGACCTTGAGCATCCCGCGGCGCTCCTGGATCTGGATCGAGTGGAGGAGGGCGGTCGCGGGCAGCCACGGCATGAACGACGCGTTCTCCACCGGGTCCCACGCCCAGTAGCCGCCCCAGCCGAGCACGTGGTACGACCACCAGCCGCCGAAGAGGTTGCCGAGCGTGAGGAACAGCCAGGCGCTGATCGTCCACCGCCGGATCGTCGAGATCCAGTCGTCGCCGAGCCGCCCGGTGATCAGCGCCGCCATCGCGAAGGCGTAGGGCACGGTGAGCCCGACGAAGCCCGCGTAGAGCAGCGGCGGGTGGGTGAGCATGTCGGCGTCCTCGAGCAGCGGGTTGAGCCCGCGCCCGTCGAGCGGGACGGGCCAGAGCCGCTCGAACGGCGGCGACGCGAACGCCAGCACGCCGAGGAAGAACGCCGACACGCCGGAGAACACCCAGAGCACCCAGGGCATCAGCTCCCGGTGGCGCTCGCGATGGCGCCAGGCGACGAGCCCGGCGAACGCGACGAGCATCCACTCCCAGAGCAGCAGCGACCCTTCGAGCGACGCCCAGAGGCCGGTGATCTTGAAGTAGAGCGGCGTCCGGAGCGAGCTGTTGTGCGCGACGTACGCGAGGCTGAAGTCGCTCCTCGCGAACGCCCACGCGAGCGACCCCGCCGCGACGCTGACCAGCGCGAGCTGGGCGAGGATGCTCGTCACGCCGATGGCCGTCGCGCGGCCGGCCTCCCGGCGCCCGAGCGCGGGAGCGAGGAGCCCGGCCCCGGCGGAGACCAGGGCGAGCCAGAGACTGACGGAGCCGATCGTCGAGGTCATGCGGCCGTCCTCACGTGCGCGGCATCCATCGCGGATCAGCGGGGCGAGCCCGCCGTCTCCTCGCCCTCGGGCGCACTGAGCGGCGTGGGGCCGGGCGCCGGCGGCTTCGGCGTCTCACCGCCGCCATGCCCGTGCCCGTGGCTGCCGTGTCCCATGAAGAAGTGCATCAGCGGGCACAGGAGCACGAGCAGGAACACGAACACCTGCCCGGCCGGGATGCCGAGGTCCGGCAGGACGAACAGCGCGAGCAGCACGAGGCCGCCGCCGATCAGGAGCCACCGTTTCATGCCATCTCCTTCCGTTTGCGCGCCGTCGCGCGCTCCGCGTGCAGGGCTGCGATGATCCGCTGTCTCAGCGCCTCGGGCGCGCGCGATCGCCGGTACTCCTCGACGAAGCGCGCCCAGACCTCCTCGAACCACGGGTCCACGGTCCGGCGGCGCCGGGCGATCGCCGGCGCCTCTCGCCGGGCGGATGGTCTCGGCGACCCGTCTCGCACGTGCTGCGACGCCGATCCTCGCGACCCGATCCGACCCATCACGGCTCCCGCCGGTCGGAGGCGTCGGGGTGCACGCGATCCCATGCGCAGACCCCCCAGCAGACGACGACCAGGCCGGCGAGCAGCGCGAGCGCGGTGGTGATCGCCGCCCGCGTCCCGAGCCACGGCACCATGAGGACGAACACGAACGGCAGTGTGCAGACCCAGACGGCCACGGCGAGCGCCATCGACGGGAGTCCGTCCTGGCGGACCAGTCTGGTCATGGGGGGACTATCGATGCCCCCGACTCTGGTACGAAGGGGACGCACCCGTGGTGCGCGGACGCACCCGCCACAGCTGTGGCGCTCCTCGGCCACCGGATTCCTTCACGGCTCTCCATCCGTGCGGTCTCCGCTCCGTCGCGCGAGGAGCGGCAGCGTGACGATCGTGGCCAGGAAGAACACCCAGACGGAGCCCCCCACCACCGCGAGCGGCGGCGCCTCCGCGAAGAGTCGCGCGAGCACGAAGAACGCCGCGGCGGCAGCCAGCGAGACGACCGGGGCGCGAAGACCCGCGAGAGAGCGCTTCATGCGCCCGCCTCCCATCGCGCCGGATCGCTGAACGCCGGCCGGAACCCCTTCAGCAGGAGCGTGTTCAAGGTCACGGAGAGCGAGCTCACCGCCATCAGGAGCGCGGCGAGCTCGGGGCTGACCACGAGGCGCCAGAAGGGATAGAGCAGGCCCGCGCCGGCCGGGATCGCGAGCGTGTTGTACGCGAAGGCCCAGAAGAGGTTCTGCTTGACCTTGCGCATCGTGGCGCGCGCGACCTCGAGCGCGACGACCACGTCGCGGAGGTCGTCCTTCAGCAGGATGACGTGGCCCGTCTCCTTCGCCACGTCGGTGCCGGAGCCGATCGCGATCCCGACCTCGGCCTGGGCCAGCGCGGGCGCGTCGTTGATGCCGTCGCCGACCATCGCGACGCGCCGTCCCTCGCCCTGCAGGCGCGCGACCTCGGCCGCCTTCGCCTCGGGGAGCACCTCGGCGAGGGCATGGTCGATGCCGACGGCGCGCGCGATCGCGTCCGCGGTCCGCCGGTTGTCCCCGGTGAGCATCAACGTGGACAGACCCATTCGGTGGAGCGCGGCGACCGTCTCGCGCGCGAACGGCTTCAGCGTGTCGGCGCACGCGACGATGCCGGCGAGACGATCGTCGACCGCAAGGAGCATCGCGGTCTTGCCCTCGGACTCGAGCGCGCGGAGCCGCGGCTCCTCGCCGGAGGCGTCGATGCCGCGAAGCGCCATCAAGCGCCGCGTGCCGAGCAGGAGCTTGCGCCCCTGCCACGCCGCCTCGACGCCGTGCCCGGGGATGGCCTCGAACGAGTCGGGGCGCTCGACGGCCAGGCCCTCGGCCCGCGCCGCCCGGACGATGGCCTCGCCGAGCGGATGCTCGGAGGCCACCTCGGCGACCGCGGCCCAGCCGAGCACCTGCTCGCGCCGGATGCCGGCGACCGTCAGCACCTCCGTGACAGAGGGCTCGCCGCGCGTGAGCGTCCCGGTCTTGTCGAAGACGATCGTGTCGAGCTTCGTCGTGGCCTCGATCGCGTCGGCGCCCTTGAAGAGCACGCCGTGCTGGGCGCCCTTGCCCGTGCCCGCCATCATCGCGCTCGGCGTCGCCATCCCGACGGCGCAGGGACACGAGATCACGAGCACGGTGATCGAGAGCAGGAGCGCGAAGCCGAAGACGCCGATCGCGCCCAGCGTGCCGGGCGAGAGGATGAACGACGAGGCCGGATCGAAGAAGACGCGGTAGCCGACGAGGAACCAGAACACGAACACGGCGAGCGCGAGGGCGTGCACGCCGAGGATGAAGTGCCCCGCGACCCAGTCCGCCAGGCGCTGGATCGGCGCTTTCGACGCCTGCGCGTCCTCGACGAACCGGATGATCTGCGCGAGCGCCGTCTCGCTGCCCACGCGCGTGGCGCGGAAGCGGAAGGCGCCGGTCTTCACGAGCGTGCCACCCATCACCGTGGCGCCCGCCTGCTTCTCGACGGGGAAGCTCTCGCCGGTGAGCATGGACTCGTCGACCGCCGAGTAGCCGTCCAGGACCTCGCCGTCGACCGGGATGCGCTCGCCGGGCCGCACGAGGACGACGTCGCCGGCCCGGACCTCGTCCGCCGGGACTTCACGCTCCTCGCCGTCGCGGACGATGCGCGCCAGCGCCGGCTTGAGCGACAGGAGCTTCCGGATGGCCTCCGACGTGCGCCCGCGCGTCAGCGCCTCCAGGTACTTCCCGAGGATGATGAAGGCCGTCAAGAGCGCCGCCGACTCGAAGAAGATCGCGCGCTCGCCGCCGAACCCGGCGTCCGGGAACAGCGTGTTGAGCACACCGATCAGGTAGGCGGCGCCGATCCCCGTCGCGTAGAGCAGGTTCATGTCCGTGACGCCGCGGCGCAGCCCGCGCGCGCTCTGCACGAAGAACTGCCAGCCGGCGCCGAGCACGACCGGCGTGGTCAGGAGCAGCAGCACGAGCGGCCGGCCGAGCGCCTCCGGCACGACGTCGCGCAGCACCGCGAAGTCGCGGAAGGTGCCGGCCATGATCAGCATCGAGAGCGGCCAGGCGACGAGCATCCACCGCCGCTGGCGCGCGGTCTCGGCCTGCCTCAGGGCCTGCTCGCGGTCGAGCGCCGCCTGCCCCTCGAGCTTGTCCTCGGCGGTGTATCCGAGGTCAGCGACCGCCTCCTTGATCCGAGCCGGGCCGACGCGCGCAGGATCGAACGCGACGCGCGCGAGCCCGGGCTCGAGGCTGACCGTGACCTGACCGATGCCGTCGAGGAGACCGATCGCCTCCTCGACGCGCGAGGTGCAGCTGGCGCAGTGCATGCCGCTGATGCGGAACGTCTGGTGCTCGACCGCCATCGCTGGCTCCTTACCTCGGTTCGAGCAACAACCGAGTCGCTCGAGCTCTCAGTGGCAGCCGCCGCTGCGCGCCGAGCGCGCACGCGCCTCGGGTGTCGTGGCTGCCCTCGCCGGATCTCCATCAGCCCCGTCCAGCTCGCCGTCGTGTGGCCCGTCGAGGCCGGTTCCCGGCGCCTGGCGCTCGCGTCGATGAGCGGACCCGCAGCCTGCGCCGAACCAGTGCATCGCGAGGAAGACGCCGGCGAGCACGATCCAGAGCCCGTAGCTCCTCATGAACTCGTCCATCTTCGTCCTCCCGGAGCGGCGCTGCCGCTCGCAGGGAGAGAGGGCAAGGGCGATGCCACGCCTACGTTCGTGAAAGCGCTCGGTTCCTGGAGGATTCGAGCTTCAGGTCCTCGCCGACCGACGCCGGCGGATGACGGAACGTCAGGAGCAGCGAGAGCGGAGCGGAAGGGACCGACAAACTGTCAACGGGATTTTGGGGGGTTCCGGGGTGCGACAGGAGCGGTGGGGACCGCGAAAGCACAGCGGCCCCCGGGGCGTGAATCCCGGGGGCCGGCCGCTGTAACTGGACCGCTATCCCTGAGTGCCGGGAGCGGCGTGATCCATCACGTGACCCGAGGGGCTGATGTGCAGCATGCGGACGGCACCGCTCGCATCGCGAAGCTCCGCGGTCCACATCGCCATGTGCATGCCGGTGAGTGGCTCGACCTTCACGAACGTGAGGTTGTGCTCGCCCGCGTAGGCGGTCGCTATCTTTTCGGCGTCCTCCTGCTTCATCTGGGTCGACTGTGCGCCCGCCGCGTCGCCGTGGCAGTCGGTGCCCGCGCCCTGCTGGCCGTCACCGCCCATCATGCCGCCCATGCCACCCATCATGCCGCCGCCCATCATCCCGCCGCCCATCATGCTGCCCATCCCGCCCATCGTGCCGCCGCCCATCCCGCCCGTCATCCCTCCGCCCATCTGGGCGAAGGCGACGCCGGCGACGAGGACGAGCGCCGCGAGGGGCAGCGCCACTGTCAGGACTCGTTTCATCGGTTCGTCTCCTTTCGGTTGGTGAACGTCGCCATGCCACCTGCGCAAGCTCGATGCCACGCTTCGACGACGGCGGCTGCCTGCGTTGTCGCGCACTTCGTGCCGCCGGTTCCCTTCGATCGCCCTCCCCTGACTGACGAACTGTCAGCTGCGCACGGCCTGATCGAGCGCGGTTGACACTCTGTCGGTCGCTGCTTCCGATTGACGCGACGATGTCGTCTCGGCGAGCGCGTAGACGCGGTGGAGCCCGGAGAATCCCTTGAGGCGGCAGAAGCCGAGGGCGCGGACTGGAATTCCGACGCGCTCGCTCTCCTGCGCCGCTTCCTCGTCGAGGAGTACACGGCTCTCCGAGGGCAGGCGGGGCGTTTCGACGTCGCCGTCGACCTGCACGAGATGCTCCTCGGTGAGCGCGTCGAGACGGAAGGCCTTGTTGAGGACGGTGCCGTGGCGCCCGCCCCGCGCATCGACGAGCAGCTCGCCGTAAGTGAGCGCCGCATGCATCGCGAGCGCAGGACCGGGATCCGCCGAGGAGCTCGCCAGGCTCGCGACGAGCGAGCGCGCCGTGTCGACCGCGTCCCGCACCGAGCGGAAGGTCATCAACCGCCCGTCACCGGTCCGCTCGGTGAACAGGAGACCCCGCGGCTCGGCCTCGGCCCGCGCCCGGTCTCTCAGCTCGAGCCGCGCGCGCATCGCGGTGGCGTCGCCATAGTGCGTCGCCAGGCGCGTCGAGCCGGCGAGATCCACGACAAGGACGGCCTCGGTGACCAGGTTCGCCGACGGGACGCCGCGGCGCCGGCGGCGGCGCACGAGACGGTGGACCGCGAACGCGGCCACGGCCGCGAAGACGAGCAGGTGGACGCTCCACTCGCGGTAGAAGGGACGCTCGCGCGCATGACCCATCGACGACGTCGCCATCGGCGTGGCGGCGGTGGATATGCCGTCCGCGTCGCGCGGCGTCCGTGCGCTGCTCGCGCGCTCGCCGGACGAGCGCGCACCGGGGTCGGGAAGCGTGGCCTGAGGCGGGGCGGGAAGGGGTGTGCCGGCCTCGGCCGGCACCCCCGGCACCCCGCGCATCCGATCGGCGAAGCCCTGCGGCATCGGCCGCATCCGTGCGCCGCTGCCGTCGCCGCCCATCATGCCGGACGCGCCGGGCCCCGCGCGTCCGGGGTCCGTCTGCGCCAGCACGAGACCGGGTGCGGCGACGAGCGCCGCCAGCATCACGAGGAGCCGTCGCGTCACCGCGGGACCCAGTTGGACCGCACGAGGAGCCGGCGTTCGGGCGCTGCCGGGTCGTTCGTCCTGAGCGGGATCTCGAAGAGGTGCGCGCCGCCCATCCCCGCGTGCATCGTGAACGCGACCGAAAGGGAGGTCGACTGCCCGGGCCTGAGGGTCGTCAGACCGACGACCGCCTCGGGCGGTCAGCAGCCCTCGAGGGCCTTCACCCGCGGCACGTCGCTGATCTTGAGCGTCCCGTCCCCCGCGTTCGTGATCGTGAAGCTGGCGCGCGTCGGCGTCTCGAACGCGAGGTTGCCGAGGTCGACCGTCTCGCGATCGACCACGAGCCGTGGCGTCCCCCCTTCGGCCTCGGGTGTCGGCCACAGCCACCAGGCGCCGCCGGCGACGAGCACGACGACGGCGAGCGCGGCGAGCGCGCGTGAGCGCCACGGTGAGCGAGTCGGCTGGAGGCCGTTCCTGCGTCGCTTCCCCTTGTGTCCCATTCGTCACCTCGTTGTCTGTTGCGTCGTGTCCGCGCGTCGCGAGCGCGCCACGATCACCTTCACCCAGTGGGAGAAGACGTCGTGCTCCGCGATGACGTCGAAGCCCGCCGCGCGGACGTTGTCGACGGTGCGGCGGTTGATGTGCGGTCCCATGATTCGGCTCATGACCGGGTCCAGCACATCGAACAGGCGCCCGAGGGCTCCGCGCGGGCGCACGTGCTCGAGGAGGACGAGACGGCCGGCGTCCTTGAGGACGCGGCGCACCTCGCGCAGGCCACGGACCGGATCCGGGACCGTGCAGAAGACGCAGCTCCCGACCACCGCATCGAAGCTGCCGTCCCTGAATGCGAGGTCCTCGGCGTCGGTGGCGACGGCCCGGCGGACGACCGGCGCCCCACCTGCCGCACGGCGCAGGCGCTCCAGCATGCCCGGGCTCAGGTCGGTCGGGATGACGACTGCGCCGGGTGGGTGGTGCACGAGGTTCTTTCCGGTGCCCGCGCCGACCTCGAGGATGCGGCCGTTCGGGAGGCTCTCGAAGAGCTGCGTGCGGGCGGAGGCGAGGCCGAGCATCCGCTCCATCGGCGCCACCATCATGTCGTAGCGGCGCGCCTGGCGGTTCCAGCGCCGGATCATGGCTCGCGTCGTCTCGGGGAAGGTCGGCATCGCCTACGGCTCCACGATGAGCGTGCCCATCAGCGCCATGTGGAGGGCGCTGCAGCGGACGCTGCAGTAGAAGGGGAACTCGCCGGTCTTGCCGGCGGTGAACTCCACGACCTTCGTGGTCCCGGTCTTGATCGCGCCGGCGTCGGCGCCGAAGTGGAGGAGCTGGAAGCCGTGCGTGACGTCCTCGGCGAGGATGCGCAGACGCACGCGCTGCCCCTGCTTCACGACGATGCGCGCCGGGCTGAAGCCGCCGCGCTCGACCGTGCGCGCAACGACGAAGACCTCGTCCGCGCGGGTGCCGGGGCCGCGCATCGCCTGGTAGGAGAAGACGGCGGCGGGGACGCCGGCCACGATGAGAAGGACGATGGCGACGGCCAGACGCTCCACGCGTTTCACGGCGCTCATCCGAAGTAGAGCGTGACGAATGCCCACGCGATCGCCACGAGCAGCAGGGTGAGCGGCAGCAGCGCACGGCGCCGGGCCCGCGGCTCGGCGATCACCTCCGCGACGATCGCGCGCGCGGCGCGCACCGAGCCCCAGAGCCCGGCGAGGACGAGGCCGAGCTGGAGCCAGGGCAGCGCGGCGACGGGCATCCACGTCCATGTGGTCTCGCGCGTCCCGAAGAGGTCCCAGCCCCAGCCGAGCGGGTCCGAGAGGACGCGCGGGACGTACGACAGGTTCGGCGCGACGACGGCGAGGGTGAACGCCATCCAGGCGCCGAGCGAGACGGGCAGCAGCGCGTACGCGTAGTCGACGAAGAGACGCGAGAGCTTGAAGCCGGGTGTCCGCGCGAGCGCCCGTGAAAGCCACGCCGTCCCCAGGTGGAGGGCGGGGAGCGCGACGAGCGTGACGCCGGCGAACAGCGCCGAGTACAGGGCGAAGTCCGTCGGGCGCTCGAAGTTCGCCCAGGACTTCACGGTGCCCCACGGGCCGAGCTTGACGACCGAATGCGCCAGGGCGGTGCCGAGGAGCAGGAGCGTCAGCCAGGCCTCGTCCATGCGGCGGCCGCGCGAGACGCCAAGATCGGCCGCGAACGAGCGGACGCGGACGGCGACGTTGTCGTAGGGACAGGCCTTCACGCACTCCGTGCAGAGCAGGCAATAGGTGTTGCGCTGGAGCCCGCCGCCGGGGAACTGGAACGTCGGGCAGGGGTAGGCGTCGCCGCCGCGGAAGCAGGCCTTCTCGCGGCATCGCCGGCAGACGTCGAGGTCGCGCGCGCGCAGCTCGAGCGGCGAGACGTTCGCGTAGACCCCGACCAGGGCGCCGACGGGGCAGACGTAGCGGCAGAACGCCCGGCGGTCGAAGACGAGGTGGATCCCGAGCGCGGCCACGGCGAAGCCCGCGAGCAGGAGCGCGGTCACGAGCGGCCGCGTCGTGATGACGATGCCGAACAGCACCAGGAGGAACAGCGCCCCGAACGCGGGCCAGATGTTCTGGAGCGCCTTCGGCCACGCGCGGCCGAGGCCGAAGCCCCGGACGCGGTGCTCGACGATCGCCCCGCGCGCGATCCACTCGGCGGGCGCGGGCAGCGGGCACATCGCGCACCAGAGGCGTCCGCCGAGCGGGATGAGGACGAGGACGAGCAGGCCCCACCACACGAGCCAGACGAAGATCGTCGAGAAGTTCGTCGCGCCGGTCGAGGTCCCGGCGAGGCCCGCGACGACGATGAGCGTGAACACCGCCAGGTTCGGCGCGACGAGCGCGAACTGGAGCGGCCGCCACGCCAGGAGCCAGCGAAGCGCGCGCGAGCGGGTCAGGTCCCACCGCCGCGTCGCGGCCAGGCCGCCGGCGGACGCGAGGAAGCCGACGGCGAGCGCCAGCGCGCCGGCGCCGAGCGGCCAGGGGTTCGGGCGCACGACGATCTCGCCGACCATGAACGGGTGCAGCGGCCCGCAGACGACCGAGCAGCGGTACCGGAGCTTGCCCGCATGCGCCGCCGGGACCGTCACGCGCGCCTCGCGTCCCGGGAGCACGGTCGTCTCGATCCCGGTGCCCTCGACCGCGAAGCCGTGCGTGACGTCGCGGGAGCGGATCCGGAACGTCACGCGATCCCCGGCCTCCACGGTCAGGCGCGGCGGGTCGAAGGCGAACTTGCCCGCCATCAGCCGCACCTCGACGTCGCGGCCGCCGCGCGGATGGACGAAGCCCGCCAGCGCGACGGACGCGACGCCGAGGGCGAGGAGGACGCCGGCGAGAGCCGCGACGCGGCGCTTCACGCTACGGGTCCACCACCGCGATCGACGACGGCGCCTTGCCGGCCGCCACGGTGGCGACCACCGCGCGCTTCGCCGTCGAGATGACCGAGATCGTGTTGTCCTCCATGTTCGCGGTGTAGGCGAGGGCGCCGTCGCGGGAGAGGACCATCGTGTGCGGCATCTTGCCGACGGGGATCTGCGCGACCACGCGCCCGGCCGCGAGGTCGACGGCGAGGACCTTGTGGCCGACCTCGCTCGCGACCCAGAGCGTCCGGCCGTCGGGCGCCATCGCCATCCCGTGGGAGTTCAGCCCGAGGTCGATGCGGGCGACGGGCTTGCGCGTCTGCGCGTCGACGACGGTCAGGTCGTTCGAGCCCGTGCTGCTCGCGTAGAACCGGCGGCCGTCGGGCGCGAACAGCGCGAGATGCGGCAGGAAGCCGACCTTCACGCGCTCGATCACGCGGCGCGCGGCCGCGTCGATCACGAAGATCCGGTGCGACTCGGCGCCACCGACCAGGACCGTCTTGCCGTCGGGGGACACGGAGGTGATGTGCGGCTCGGGTCCCGTCGGGATCCTCGCCTCCACGCGGTTCGTCGCCGTGCCGATCACCGCCACTTCCTGGGACGTCTCGAGACTCGCGTACACGCGCTGGCCGCCGGGCGCCATGGCGAGATGCGTCGGACGCAGACCGAGCGGGATCTTCGCGACCGTCCGGTCGGTGGCGAGATCGAGCACCCACACCTCGTCGGCGCCCGCCATCGTCACGTAGAGGCGCTTGCCGTCCGGCGTCGCGACGGCGAAGTGCGGGTCGGGCGCGGTGGGGATGGTGCGGAGCGGCTTGAGCGTCACCGCGTCGATGACCGCGAGGCTCTGGCCGCCGAGGTTCGTGACGTAGAGGCGCGCAGGCCCGCCGGCCGCCGGCGCCGACCCGAGCGCCAGGACCGCGAGCACGCCGAAGACGAGAGCTCTCGTTCTCACACGCTGGCTCCTTGCGGCAGATGCCTCGGGCGCATCGGCTACTCCCTGAGCTTCCGGTAGATGGTCCGGCTCGCGATGCCGAGCAGCTTGGCCGCGAGCTCCTTGTTCCCGCGCGTCTGGCGCAGCGTCTCCTCGATGAGCCGCTGCTCGACCTCCTCGAGCGGCATGCCGATCGGGATCGCGACCACGCGCGCCGCCGGCTCGGCCTGCGCGATCGGCTCGGGGAGATCGGCGAGCCCCAGGAACGGCTCCCGCGCGAGCACGATCGCGCGCTCGATGGTGTGCTCGAGCTCGCGCACGTTGCCCGGCCAGTTGTAATCGCGGAGGCGCGCGATCGCGTCCTCCGAGAATCCCTCGACCGGCCGGCGGTGTCTCGCGGCGTAGCGCCTCAGGAACGCCTGCGCGAGCAGCGGGATGTCCTCCCGGCGCTCGCGCAGCGGCGGCACGCGGATCGTGATCACCTGCAGGCGGTAGTAGAGGTCCTCGCGGAACTTCCTGGCCGCGACGAGCGCGGCCAGGTCCTGGTTCGTGGCCGCGGTGACCCGCACGTCGACCTTCTGCGTCCGCATCGCGCCGATCGGCTCGAACTCGCCCTCCTGCAGCACGCGCAGGACCTTCGCCTGCGCCAGCGGCGAGAGGTCGCCGATCTCGTCGAGCAGCAGCGTGCCGCCGTCGGCGAGCTCGAAGCGGCCCTGCCGGCGTCCGACGGCGCCCGTGAACGCGCCCTTCTCGTGGCCGAACAGCTCCGACTCGAGGAGCGTGTCGGGCAGCGCTGCACAGTTGACGCGGACGAAGGGGCGGTCACGCCGCGGCGAGCCTTGATGGAGCGCGCGCGCCACGAGCTCCTTGCCGGTGCCGCTCTCGCCGAGGACGAGCACGGTCGCCGACGTCGGCGCGACCTGGTCCACGAGACGCAGCACCTCGGTGATCGCGGCGCTCGTCCCCACGATCTCGCGGGCGTCGCTCAGCTCGTCGACCTGTCGCTGCAGCCGGCGATTCTCGAGGACGAGCGCGCGGCGCTCGAGGGCCTGCCGGACGGCGCGCACGAGGGGCGCGCGGTCGAAGGGCTTCGTGAGGAAATCCCACGCCCCCTGCTTCATCGCCTCCACGGCCTCCTCGATCGTGCCGTGTCCGGAGAGCACCACCACCTCGGTGTCCCGTGCGACGACCTTCGCGGCCCGCAGCAGCTCCAGGCCGTCGAGGCCGGGCATCCGGAGGTCGGCGATCAGCAGGTCGACGGGCTGGCGCCGGAGCTCGTCGAGCGCGGCGGCGCCGTCTTCCGCCACGACCACGTGGAAGCCCTCGCGGCGGAGCACGCGCGCCACGCTCTCCCGCATGCCGACCTCGTCGTCGGCGACGAGGATGGTTGCCGGCGTCTCAGCCACGGATGCCTCCATCGAGCGCGAGCCGCAGCGAGAATCGGGTGCCCCCGCCGGCCGGCTCGGCCCACGTGAGATCGCCGCCGTGCTGGCGGGCGATCTCGCGGGCGATCGACAGGCCGAGTCCCGTGCCGCGGTCCTTGGTGGTGAAGAACGGCTCGAAGATGTGCGGGCGCACCTCGGGTGAGACCCCCGGACCATCGTCGGTCACGGCGATCACCGCGGCGTCTGCCGCCGCCCCGGTCGCGATGCCGACACGGCCGCCTCGCGGGAGCATCTCGAGCGCGTTCTTCACGAGGTTCCGGAGCGCCTGTCGGACCATCACACGGTCGCAGACCACCGGAGGCAGCCCGTCGTCGAGCTCGAGCGCGATGGTGACGCCCTGGCGGTCCGCGACGGGGCGGAGGAACGCGACGAGCTCGGCCGCGAGCTCGTTGAGCGACTCCTTCTCGCGCCGTGGCCTCGGCAGGCGCGCGGCGACGAGGTACTCCTCCGTCAGCTCCGCGAGCGCATGCACCTCGTCCCGGATCGCGCGCAGCAGCTCGTCGGCCTCGCTCATCTCCGGCCCCGGGCAGGTGCGGACGATGTCGCCGAGCAGATCGACGTTGAGGTTGATGGCCCCGAGCGGGCTCCGCACCTCGTGGGCCATCTTCGCGGAGAGCCGACCCACGGCGGCCAGCTGCTCGGCGCGCGCGAGGCGCGCCATCGCCGCCTCCATGTTCCGGTTGAGCTGCTCGGCTCTCGCTCGCGCCCCGAGCACGGCGGCGCGCGAGCCGACGTGCAGCAGAGGGATGGCCGGGGACGCGAGCGCGTTCGCGACGGCGAGCAGCACGGAGGCGAGGACGGCCGCGAGGACACCGAGCCCGGGACCGAAGTGGTAGGCGTGGAGCGCCACCAGCAGGTAGAAGAGCAGGTAGAAGTGACTCTCGCCGCCGCCGGTGAACCAGACGAGGAGGAACACGACGCCGAGGTCGGAGGCGAGCGTCGCCAGGAAGATCTGCCGCGCGCGCTCGGGCCAGAGCCCGAGGACGGCGAGGACCGCGAGCTTGTAGACGACGACGCCGGCCAGCAAGGGCGTCACGTGCAGCGCGTGCTCGGCGCGAGGCGGGGCGACGAACAGCGCCGCCATGCCGCCCACGACCGTCAGGGCGCGCAGGACGGCGAAGACCAGCGCGTCGTTGCCCAGCCGCTCGGCGGCCTCCGCGATCCGCGGCATGAGCGGCAGACGCGGCAGCGCAGCCAGGCTCGCTCGCCGGCTGGGGGAAGACGAGCACGGCCGACCGGTGGTGACCGCTTCCCGTCGCCTCCTCGAGCGACGTCGCCACGACATCTTTGTCGTCCGCGCCCACGAGGACGACGGATTTGTCGAGCGCGATCCCGTCGAGGCCGACCGAGTGGGTGTCGAGCACGACCTTCACGCGGACGGCGCCCTCGGCCGGCGTCGGGGTGACCGCGACGGTGATGGGACCGCGGCGGTCCGTCTTCGTCGCCGGTGTGTCCGCCGTCGACGCGGCGGCGAGGGTGACGACGATGCCGAACGTGACGAGAGCAGCGAGCGCGGAGCGCATGGAGGACTCCTTTCGCATCGTATTGACCGGACGTTTGCGATGATTCGCGCCGCATGGCGCGACGATCAGCGGAGGTGTGCCGGCCTGGGAGGCGGGTCGAGGACGAAGAGCGCGGCGCGGCGGATGGACGCGGACTTGCGCATTGGCGCCCACCCCACGAGGAGAAGTCCGAGGAACGGAACGGGCATGACCGTGGTCGCAAGCATGCTGCAGCAGGCGTCGACGATTGCGCCGTGACCGGCGCGAGCGTCGTCGTCGAGCATGCAGACGCCTGCGCCGAGCACGAGCAGCAGGGCGATCACGACGACCACGGGCGAGAGTCTCGGACGGCGCATCGCCCATGAGCCAAGCAACCCGAGTGCCAGATACGGCACGGATCTAGGACGGTCTCACCATGAGGATTCCCGGCGAGGAGCTGCAGTCGCGTCCCGGCGAGCGGCTCGGTCGGTGGGGCAGCCCGACCGCACCTGGGGCTCGTGCTCCGCATTCACGCCGTCGAGCACGACGGCCGGCCAGCTGGACTCGCCGTTCTACGAAAATGAGGTTCACGTGTCTTGACTCCGGGGTGCCGAGCGTCCATGGTGCGCGACATGAGCCGCCGTCCCGGTGCGGGGCGGCCGGTGGGACCGACAGCTGCTCCCTTCGCCATGGAGGTGCTGGATGAGACGGACTGTCGTGGTGGGTGCGGTCGCAGCGGTCGTGAGCGCGCTCGTCGTGCTTGCGATCACCGGGTGGATCGGCTTCAGCTCGGCCACCGCGCAGGCGCCGCGCGTGCTCAAGATGCAGGCCACGTGGCCCGCGGGGTCGATGCTCTTCGACAACTTCAAGATGTTCGCCGAGCGCGTGGAGAAGATGTCGGGCGGTCGCCTGAAGGTCGAGACCTTGCCGGCCGGTGCGATCGTCCCCGCGTTCGAGGTCCTGGAGGCCACGCACAAGCGCGTGCTCGAGGGCGCCCACGCCTGGGCGGGGTACTGGGTCGGCAAGAACAAGGCGGCGGTGCTGATGACCGGCGGTCCCGGCGGCACCTTCGGCATGGACTTCGTCGACTACATCGGGTGGATGTACGAGGGCGGCGGCTTGGAGCTCTACCAGGAGTTCTACCGCGAGGTCCTCAAGATGAACGTCGTCGTCTTCCCGATCCTGCCCGCCGGCCCGCAGGCCTTCGGCTGGTTCAAGCGGCCGGTGAAGAACTGGAACGAGATGAAGGGCATGAAGTGCCGCCAGACGGGCATGGCGGGCGAGGTGTTCACCGCGGCCGGCATGCGGGTGGTGAACATGCCCGGCGGCGAGATCATCCCGTCCGCCGAGCGCGGCCTCATCGACTGCGCGGAATGGGTGACGCCGGGCGAGGACCTGAAGATGGGCTTCCACAACATCTGGAAGTACTACTACATGCCCGGGATGCACGAGAACACGACGGTCGGCGAGCTCCTGATCAACGCCGACGTCTGGAAGTCGCTGGCGCCAGACTTCCAGGAGATCGTGAAGGGCGCGGCGACCGAGACCTACGTCCGCTTCCAGGCGAAGTTCAACCAGGCGAACGCCGCGGCGCTCAAGACGCTCCAGGAGGAGCACAAGGTCCAGGTGATGCGCACGCCGGACGACGTGCTCACGACGTTCCTCAAGACGTGGGACAAGGTCGCCGAGAAGGAGTCCGCCGCCAACCCGTTCTTCAAGAAGGTCCTCGAGTCGCAGAAGACGTACGCGTCGCTGCTCGTGCCCGCGCGGCGGTTCATGTACCCGCCTTACGAGTTCGCCGCGAACCACTACTGGCCGCTGAAGAAGTAGGCAGGTCGCCGCGGTCGACGGGGAGGGGCCTGAGCCCCTCCCCGTGCCGTCCCCAGCCGCTCACCGCGCCTTCAGCGCCTCGGCGACGATCCGGCGCGCGTCCTCCTGGACGCGCCGCAGGTGCTCCGGCCCGCGGAAGCTCTCCGCGTAGACCTTGTAGACGTCCTCGGTGCCCGAGGGTCGCACGGCGAACCAGCCGTTCGGCGCGATCACCTGGAGTCCGCCGATGGATGCGCCGTTGCCCGGTGCGTTGGTGAGCACCGTCTGGATCGTCTCACCGGCCAGGTCCGTCGCGTGCAGGTCCGACGGGTCGAGGCGCTTCAGCGCCGCCTTTTCCTCGGGGGTCGCCGGCACGTCGGTGCGCTCGTACGCGGGCTCGCCGAACTCGCGCGTCAGCGCCCGGTAGAGCTCGCCGGGATCGCGGCCGGTGTGCGCCATCATCTCCGCGGCGAGCAGACCGAGGAGGATCCCGTCCTTGTCGGTCGTCCACACCGTGCCATCGCGCCGCAGGAAAGAGGCGCCCGCGCTCTCCTCGCCGCCGAAGCCGAGACTGCCGTCGAGCAAGCCGGCGACGAACCACTTGAAGCCGACCGGAACGGCGAGCACACGACGGCCGAGCCGGGCGGCGACACGGTCGATCATGCCGCTCGACACGACCGTCTTGCCCACCGCGGCCCCGGCGCGCCACGCCGTCCGGCGCGTGAACAGGTAGTCGATCGCGACGGCCAGATAGTGGTTCGGGTTCAGCAGGTGGGCACTCCGGCAGACGATCCCGTGCCGGTCGGCGTCGGCGTCGTTGCCCACGGCCACGTCGAAGCGGTCCTTGAGGCCGATGAGTCTGGCCATCGCGTGGGGCGACGAGCAGTCCATCCGGATCTTGCCGTCCCAGTCGAGCGTCATGAATCGGAACGTCGAGTCGATCTCGGGATTGACGACGGTCAGGCGGAGACCGAAGCGCTCGCCGATCGCCTGCCAGAAGGCGACGCTCGCGCCGCCGAGCGGATCGACGCCGAGCGCGATGCCCGCGTCTCGGATGGCATCCAGGTCGACGACCGACGGCAGATCCCCGACGTACGCGCCGACGTAGTCGTGCCGGCGCACGGACGGGGCGACGCGCGCGCGCTCGTACGCGGTCCGTCGCACACCGCGAAGGTCATCGGCAAGCAAGGCATTGGCCCGCTCCTCGACCCAGCCGGTGACGTCCGTGTCCGCCGGACCTCCGTGCGGCGGGTTGTACTTGAAGCCGCCGTCCTCGGGAGGGTTGTGGGAGGGCGTCACCACGATGCCGTCCGCCAGTCCGGTGCGCCGGCCGCGGTTGTGCGTGAGGATCGCGTGCGAGATCACCGGCGTCGGGGTGTAGCCGTCCGCGTCATCGATGATGACGTCGGTGCCGTTGCCCACGAGCACCTCGAGCGCGGTGGCGAACGCCGGCGCGGACAGCGCGTGCGTGTCCATGCCGAGGTACAGCGGTCCGTCGATCCCCTGCGATTGCCGGTAGAGACAGATGGCCTGCGTCGTGGCGGCGATGTGCGCCTCGTTGAAGCTCCCGCGCAGCGCCGAGCCGCGGTGCCCGGAGGTCCCGAACGCCACCCGCTCCTGGTACCGCTCCGCGTCGGGACGTCGCGTGTAGTAGGCGGTGACGAGACGGGCCACGTTGACGAGCATCGACGAGGGTGCGGGCTGACCTGCGAGTGGGTGGCGATCCATACGCCGATCGTACCCCGTCGCGTCGAGGCGCGAGGCTACTTCACGACGAGCACGGGCACGCGCGCCTGGTTGAGCGCGCCCTCGGCCACGCTGCCGAGGAGCAGGCGCTCCACGCGTCCCGCGCCGCGCGCGCCGACGACCAGGACGTCGCCGCGCGCGGCGTCGACCGCCCCGAGCAGCTCGTGGAGCGGCGCGCCGGACCGCACGGTCGTCTCGACCGTCCAGCCCGTCCGTCTGAGATCGCCGGCGGCGGCCTCGAGCTCCACACGCGCCTTGGCCATCCGAGCGGCTTCGACCTCGCGCTCCTCGGCGCGGAGCGCGGCACGCACCGCGGTGGGCATGAGGCCCATGGACAGGATCGTGTGCGGCTCGACGACGCCGACGAGCACGACGCGCCCGGCGCGCGGCGGAATCAAGCCGGCGACGAACCGTGTCGCGCGACGCGCGCCCCGTGACCCATCGATGCCGATGACGAACCGGCGGATCTCGCGGGGCCGGCGGCGGACCACGAGGACCGGGCAGCGCGCGCCCCGCAGGACGCCGCGAGAAACGCTGCCCAGCACGATCCGGCGGAACACCCCGTGGCCGCGGGAGCCGAGGACGATGACCGCCGCCCGCCGCCGCTGCGCCTCGGCGAGGATGGCGTCGCGCGGACGGGCATCGACGATTGCGACGTCCGCGTCGGGCCACCGGCGCGCCAGCGCCTGCCGCGAGGCCCGAGCCACGCGTGCGAACGCTCGCTCGAACGCCTCGACGACGTAGCGGGGTCGGCCTCGCGTCGAGGCCGTCCGCAGCGCCACGACGCCGTTCACGCGCGTGTCGGCCGGCCAGGGGAACGCGAGGGTGGTGGCGACCGCCGCACGCGCGTGGCGTGACCCGTCGGTCGCGACAAGGACGGACAGCCCGCTGGCGCCCGTCACCGCACCGGCGGGAGCTTCGAGAGCGCCACGCACGCCTTCTCGCACACGACGGCCGTCACGGGCGCGAACGCCGTGCAGCGCTCGACATCGACGAGCGAGCCATCCCACGCGGACTCCTTGAAGCCGACACGCACGTTCAGCTGGCGGAAGGGGCACCAGAACGCGTACGTGACGTGATGATGGCCGGTGAACAGGCGGGCGCCCAGCGTGTACAGCACGCCCAGCACCGCGCCTGTGCCGACCACGATCGCGAGCGGCCAGAGGGTGTCCATGCCGCTACCTCCTCCGGGCCCGGAGCCCGGATCAGCGAGCCGCGGTCGCCGGTTCCACCGACTCCGCGAACGCGCGGACCAGATCGGTCTCGGTGAGAATGCCGACGAGCCGGTCACCGTCCAGCACGGGCAGCGCGCCGATCTTGTGGTCCAGCATGATACGCGCGGCCTCGCGGGCGTCACGATCCGGCTCGACGACGATCAGGGACTTCGTCATCACCTCGGCGACCGTGAGGCGCGCCAGCAGGTAGTTCAGCTCCCACACGGACAGCGTCGTCGCCGGCGAGGCGAGGTTCAGGCGGATGTCCCGGTCGGTGACGATGCCGGCGAGGCGGCCCCCGTCGGTGACCAGCAGGTGGCGGATGCGCTCGTTCGCCATGAGCGTCCGCGCCTCGGTCACCGTCGTTTCCGGGCTCACGGTGATCAGTCCTCGTGTCATCAGCTCCCGTACGCGCATCGTGGTCTCCTCAGTTCGAGCAACAATCGGCCGCTCCGGCGGGCGATTGTTGCTCGAACTCTCTGGCCGGGCCGCGGAGCGCTCGGCGTTCCGCTCGAGCCGCTCGGCGAGCCGCAGCAGTTCTCGGGTGGCGCTCGCGACGTCGATGGTGTCGGTCCGGAGCGTGAGGTCCGGCGTGAGCGAGTACTCGTAGTCGAGGACGACGTTGGGACCGTTTGGCGTCCTCCCCGCCTTCGGCCGTCCGCCTGCTGTGGACGGCGTGAGCCGCCATCGCACGGCGCGCTCGCGATCGCAGCAGAGGCCGAGCGGGGCCATGAGCTGCACCTCGGCGAAGTGCGGGATGTGGGTGCGTGCGAGCTCGCGCCAGGCGCGCCGTGTGGCGACCGCGTCGATCACCACCCGCACGTTCACCTCGGTCAGGGCGCGGGCGGTGACGACGAGCGCCCGGTGCAGCAGGTCCTCCTGCGCCGGAGCCGGCCGGGCGCCGCTCAGCACCATCTGCCGGAGCTCCTCGACCTCGAGTCGCCGCGCCGCGCGTCCCTCCCGATCGAGCGCGTTGACCAGCGCTTCCGCGAGCGTCGACTTGCCGCTGCCTGGGAGCCCGGTCATCCACAGCGCCCAGCCAGGGCCGGGCGCGGCTCGACCACCGGATTCCCGGCGTGCCGGCGCGGCCCGCTCCAGCGAGCCCACCACACCGGCGACGCTGGCGATCGCGACGTCGAGCGGCGTGACGGCTGTGTCCACGACCAGCTCGGGGGCGAGGGCGGGCTCGTACGGGACGTCCACGCCGGGGACGGTCGCGCCGGGGTGTCCTGCCGCGTCGTAGATGCCACGCGGCGCGTGTCCCGGAGGCCGCGACCGCTCGCGGGCACGACAGACCTCGAGGTCGCAGACGAGCTGCACCTCGGCGAACGCGCGAATCATCGCGCGTGCGAGGTGGCGCCACTCGCGCCGGTGGCCCGTGGCGTCGATGATCACCGGCACGCCCTCGTCGACGAGGAGCGCGGCCACGTAGACGAGCGTGCGGTAGACGAGCTGACGCTCGTCGGTGGTGTAGCGGGGCGCCGGCGTCAGGATCGTTCTGAGCGCGTCGAGCTCGAGGACGACGAGCCGCTCACCGCGCGCCTCGAGCTCGCGGGCGACGCCCCGCGCGACGGCCGACTTGCCGCTTCCTGGAAGCCCAGTCACCCAGATCGCCCAGCTCACGATGCCGCTCCGCGGGGCGCGCTCACCGGCGCGGCGTCACCGCGATCGGACCGTGAGCACCGGGCAGGGCGAGCTGGCCACGACGCGCTCGGCCACGGAGCCGAGGAAGAACTTCGCGAGGCCGCTCCGTCCGTGGGTGCCCATCACGACGAGGTCGATGCGCTTGCTCTTCACGATGCGGACGACTTCCTGCCACGGCACGCCTTCGGCCAGCATCGAGGACGCCCGCACACCGGCCTTCTTCGCGCGCGCGACCAGCGCGCCGAGACGCTTCTGGGCCTGCTCGTGCGCGGCACGCTCGAGGTCCTCGAACGTCCGCGGCGACACGTAGCCGTCACCGACGAGCGGACCGATGGGTGCCAGCACGTGGACCACCAGCAGCTCGGCGCCGTCGTCCTTCGCCACCTCGACCGCCTTCCCGAACGCGGCGTTCGAGACGGTCGAGAAGTCGGAGGGATGGAGGACCCGTCGCGCCTTCATGCTCGGGCCACGCTCGCGGCCATGGCCGCGCCCGCCTGCTTCTCGGTGAGGCGCATGAGGAACACGGGGATCTCGGCCTGTCGCAGCACCGCTTCGGCGACCGACCCGAAGAGCAGGCGGCCGAATCCGCTTCTGCCGTGCGTCGTCATCGCGATCAGGTCCGACCCGACTTCGCGGGCGGCGTCGACGATTTCGACGACCGGCTCGCCGCGCCGGGCGACCGTGCGGACCCGGATGCCGCGCGTTTCGAGCCGGGCGGCGGCGCGCGCGAGATAGTCGGACGCTTCGGCCATGCGCGCCGGAACGTCTTCGAGGATCACGTGTCGCGAGCCCTCGAGCACATCCGGGGGCACGGGCTGCACCACACGAACCAGCACGACCTCGAGGTCGAGCGGCCCCGCGATGTCGAGGATGAACGGGATGACCGCCTCGGCGAGCGGGGAGCCGTCGAGGGGAATCAGGACGCGCTTATACACCGGCGACCTCCTTCTCGCGGTCCGCGCCGCGATGAGCGGGCGCCACCGGCGCACCGGCCGGACGCAGCAGGAGGATCGGCGTGTGGGTGGCGCGCAGGACCGACTCCGCGACCGAGCCGAGGAAGAGCCGGCCCAGCCCGCTGCGACCGTGCGTCGACATCACGATCATGTCGGCTTTCGCGATCTCCGCGGCCTCCACGATCGCCGGCGCCGGCGGCCCGTACCACACCGACGTCGAGACCTCGGGCGCGCCCTCGGCACGCGCCCGCGCGGCGACCTGTTCGAGGTACTCCTCGGCCTCGCGCACCACCTCGACCTGCGCCTCCACGGGATCACCGCCCGCGAGCACCGGGGCCTCCGCAGCGCGCAGCAACAGCAGGGACGCGGTCGGGCAGTCCCTGACGATATCGACGGCTCTCGACAGGGCCGCCTCGGCCAGCGCCGAACCGTCCAGCGGCACCAGGATCTTTCCGACGTTCATCCCCGCCTCCTCGTCCTCGGTCGGTCGTGACTGATGCGACTGCACGAGGTCAGATAGCAACACGATTGCCACCCCGGAAACCGAATGAACGCGAGACGTTACCGGCCATCGAGCCGTCGCCGGCTGGGGCGGTCCGGCCCCGGTGAGTCACGATCTCCGCACGCAGGTCGAGCGCGCTATCAGAGACCGTGAACGAACCGTGTGATCGAGGGGCGCCACGGCTTTGCCGGGGCGCCCCGAGCGCGGGGGTTTGGGGGGCTTCGATAGTCCCCCCATGATGCAAATCAGCGTAGCTGGTACTTCGTGACGAGCCGGTGGAACGTCTTGCGATCGATGCCCGCGGCCTTCGCGGCAGCGGAGATGTTCCCGCCGTGCCGCTCGAGCAGATCACGCAGGTAGGCGCTCTCGAGCGCCTGCATCCACCGCTCGCGGGCCTCCTGCAGCGGCAGGCCGGCGGTCGACGTGACGTCCGCGACCGCGCTGGTGATGGTCCCGCTCGCCTGGGCGCTGACCGGCGGCCGGCCGGCGAGCATGTAGTCGGGCAGATCGCGCTTGCGGATCGTGCTCGCGTCCGCGAGGGCGCACGCGCGTTCCACGATGTTCTGCAGCTCGCGCACGTTCCCCGGCCAGGTGTACGCGTCGAAGATCGACAGCACGTCGTCGTCGAACCCCACGATCCGACCCTGGCCGTACTTCTTCAGGAAGACGTGCGCGAGCAACCGGACGTCTCCCGCACGGTCCCGGAGCCGGGGCAGCTCGATCGCGATGACGTTGACACGGTAGTACAGCTCCTCGCGGAACTGGGCCTTCTGCACCAGGTCGCGCAGGTTGCGGCTGGTCGCGGACACGACGCGCACGTCGACGGGGATCTGGGCCGTGCCGCCGACGCGCCGGATCTGCCGCTCCTGGAGCGCGCGCAGCAGCTTGACCTGGAGGCTGACGGGCAGCTCGCCGATCTCGTCGAGGAAGACCGTGCCCTGGTGGGCGACTTCCATGAGCCCGGGCTTCGAGCGGATCGCGCCGGTGAACGCGCCCTTCTCGTGGCCGAACAGCTCCGACTCGAGCAGGTTCTCCGGGAGCGACGCACAGTCGACCGGGACGAACGCGCGGGCGGCGCGCGGGCTGTTCGCGTGGATCGCTCGTGCGATCAGCTCCTTGCCCGTCCCCGATTCGCCGAGCACGAGGATGTTGGCCTCCGAGCGCGCGGCCTTCTTCACGAGCTCGAAGACGCGCACCATCACCGGGCTCGAGCCGACGAGGTTGTCGAGGCCGAGGACCTCCTGGAGCTGCTCGCGCAGCCGTCGGTTCTCGAGCTGCAGCTCGCGCTGCCGGAGCGCACGGTCGACCGCCACGCGCAGCTGGTCGAGCGAGAACGTCTTCGGCAGGTAGTCGAACGCGCCTTCCTTCACGGCGGCGACGGCGGACTCGATCGTCGCAAACGCGGTGATGACGATGACCGGTAACGCGGGGTCGATCTCCCGCGCGCGCCGGAGCAGCTCCATGCCGTCCAGGCCCGGCATCTTGAGATCGGTGAGGAGCAAATCGGGCATGTCCGACTCGAGCAGCCCGAGCGCCTCCCGGGGATCGGTCGTGGCGCGACAGTCGTAGCCTGCCCGCCCGAGGATCCTGAGGCAGTTGTCCACCATGTCCGGCTCATCGTCGACGATCAGTACGCGGGACCGCATCGCGGTCATTATACGTGTCGACCGTTGGTGCGCTCGCCACGCGGTCCGTGCGTGCTGTGTGGCGCAGCTGGGACACGAGGTGGCCGTCGCCCCAGGCGCGGACAGCGCAAACGTCGTGTTGACAGGGGTTTGAGCGTGGCATCCGCGTTGCTGACCACGTCGGGCAGAGCCAGGAGCACGCGATCGAGGTGAATCACATGTCCACGCATCCGGCGCTCGTCTCACAGGCCGAGGAGCGGCTCGCGATCCAGCAGATCCGACGGACGCTCGCGACCGAGCGAGTCGGGTTCCAGACGTACCTGTTCGGCGAGGTCGGGTCGACCAACACGGTGCTGCGGCGGCTGGCCGATACGGGGGCACCGGACGGCACGGTCGTGCTCGCGGAGACGCAGACGATGGGGCGGGGACGGCTCGGGAAGCCATGGTTCTCGCCGCCCGGCTTGAACCTGTACGCGTCCGTGCTCTTCCGGCCCGCAAGCCCGCCGTCGGCGGTCCCCGTCTTTTCGTTCATCTCGTCGCTGGCCCTGACCGACGCGATCTGGGCGGAGGGCCTGCCGGCCGGGATCAAGTGGCCGAACGACGTGCTCGTCGACCGGCGGAAGGTCGCCGGCACCCTCGCGGCCTACGCGAGCGCGGGGGACGTCGTCGAGTACGTCATTCTCGGGATCGGTGTGAACCTGAACGTCGACCACCCGACGCTCGCGAGTGCGCTCGGCCCGGCGGCCGCTGCCGCGACCTCGCTCCGCGAGGCGGCCGGGCGACGCATCGACCGTAATGCGTTCACGGCCGCGTTCCTGAACCTGCTCGAGAAGTGGGACAACGAGTACCGGACCCACGGGAGCGACGCGGTTCTGGAGGCCTGGCGCGAGCGCGACGCGCTGGCCCATCACATCGTCGAGATCCGTGGCCCGGCGGACACGTATCGCGGGCGAGCGATCGACGTCAACCGCGAGGGGCGCCTCGTCGTCGAGGACGCGCGCGGGGCGCGGCGGGAAATCGTCACGGGCGAGATCGTCATCATCGAGTGAGCCGTCGGGGCCGACAGCGCCCGCGCTGTCCCGGGCCGGGTGCGAGCGGTGGGGGGGTGTGGGGGCCATATCGGGGCCCCCATTGGCCGAGCGCAGCATCCCGCCGGGGACGTCGAGCCGGAGCCAGTCGCCGGGGGTGTAGGAGGCCATATCGGGGCCCCCATTGGCCGAGCGCAGCATCGAGCCCCGGCCCGGGTGTCCCGGGCCGGGTGCGAGCGGTGGG
>JACPDG010000031.1 GCA_016184125.1 Candidatus Rokuibacteriota bacterium
GCGTACGTGCGGGCGAGCTCGAGCTGCTGCGCCGCGCGGTCGCGCAGGTCCTCGTCGTCCGGCGTCGCGGCCGCCTCCTCGACCAGGCGCTCGGCGCACGCCAGGTACGCCTCGGGCGCGATGTTCTCGTCCTTGCAGCGGCTGATGAGCGTGATGATCGCCTGGAGGTGTCGCGTCGGATCGCCGAGCGGCCGGTAGCGCTCGAGCGGGAAGTCGAAGAGGCGGTCGCGGAAGAAGATCACCTGCTCCGCGCGGCTCAGCACGCGGAAATCGGGCGTGAGGCCCATCTCGAGCGCGTGCTCGCGCAGCAACCGGTCACCGAACGCGTGGAACGTGGAGATCTCCACGTCGGCGTACCCGTAGGGCACGAGCGTGTCGACGCGCTCCTCCATCTCCGCCGCCGCCTTGTCGGTGAACGTGAGGGCGAGGATCTCGTCGGGACGTGCCTTGCCCTGCGCGATGAGGTGCGCGATCCGGCGCGTGATGACGGTCGTCTTGCCCGTGCCGGCGCCCGCGACGATGAGGAGCGGTCCGGCGTCGTGCGTGACGGCCGCGCGCTGCGCCGCGTTCAGGCCGTCGAGGATGCCGCTCGCCATGCCGCGCCGACTATACCCTGACGCCGCCGTGCGCCACCAGGGAATGGGGGGCCCCGAAATGGCCCCCCATACCCCCCGACGCTCGGAGCGCCCCGGGGAACCCGTGGCGCTCCTCGATTGGCCGTTGCTCCGACAGGCTCCTACCGGCGAACCGCCGGACCGCCCGCGAGCACCTCGTCCACGTCCCGCACGCTCACCAGGGCGATGTCGCCCCACGTCGAGCACTTCAGCGCCGCGACCGCGTTGCCCGCCTCGACCGCCTCCGCCACCGGTCGCTCGCGCAGGCAAGCCCAGAGGAAGCCGGCCACGTAGGCGTCCCCGGCGCCGATCGGGTCCACCACCTGCACAGGGTGCCGCCGCGCCGGCCGCAACCACCGGCCGCCGTCGAGCGTCACCGACCCCTCCTCGCCGCGCAGCATCGTGACGGTCGCGTGCGGCGCGAGCCGCGCCATGGCCTCCAGCACGGCCTCGGGCCCTCCGTCCAGCTTGAAGATGCGACGCGCCTCCTCCTCGCCGAGGAAGAGGTACCGCACGATGGGCAGGACGGCGTCGGCGAAGCGGCGCGCGTCCTCCGCAGTCCACAGCGTCGCCCGGTAGTTGACGTCGAACGACACGCTGCCGGCTTCGCGCAGGGCGCGCTCCACGAGCGCACGCGGTCGCTCGCCGAGCGCCGGCGTAATGCCGGTCAGGTGCACGAGCCGGGCGCGGCGCACGGGCTCCCAGTCCACCTCGTCCACGCCGAGACGTGCGAACGCAGAATCCCGACGGTCGTAGAGCACGCGGATCGGCCGAGGCGGCGCGCCGTATTCCAGGAAGTAGAGCCCCATCCGCGCGTCGTCGAGCAGCCGAACATACGAGCAGTCGACGCCGTGCCCCGCGAGCTCGCGCCGCACGCGCTCGCCCCACGGGTTCGCCGGAAGCGCGGAGACCCACGCGGTCCGCAGTCCCAGGCGCGCGCACGCGGCGGCGACGTTCGCCTCCGCGCCGCCGATCTGCACATCGAGCTGGCGGGCCGTCTCGATGCGCGCGGGCGACGGGACGGCCAGCCGCAGCAGGACCTCGCCCAGCGTCACGAGATCGTGCACTACGCGTCCTCGAGCCGAATCGTCACCGAGCTGCCGAGGATCATCGACGACGTGATCGTCTCGGGACGCCCGTCGTCCCGGAACACTATCCGCGCTGGTCGGTCCTGTCTGGCCCACGAGGAGAATCGCGTCATGTCGAACGACGCCACGCGCTTCCCGATGGTCGCATCCGTCTCGAGCTTCAACTCGAGCGGCGCGAGCTCGGCGCGCGGCTGCGGATCCACGTCGTCCGGTCCCTCCGCGTCGCGCTTGCGCCGTCGCACGACCCAGGTCTGGTGGACGCCGTCCGCGCGCGGCGTCCAGTCGCCGCCGACCAGATTGAAGAAGGCGCTGAGCACGTCGTCGACATGAACACCGTCGGGGATCGGCAGCCGGTCGTCGACGATGCGCACGCGGCGCAGGAAGAACGTCTCGCCGCGGAAGTGGTACTCGATCGTCCGGTGGGCGTAGTCGTAGATCACATCCGACCGCGACTCTCGCCCGCGGACCTGAAACCACGACGTCGTCCTGAGCGGCGCCCATCGCCCGCCCGCCAGGCGCCCGTTCGAGTCCACGCGGTTGGCGATGCCCGAGCCCTCGCCGACGGCGCTGACCTCGTAGCGACCCGCGTCGCGGTCGAGCGACTCGTCGATCGTCCCATTGAGCCGGAAGGTCAGCAGACCGTAGAGAATGCCGACGTCGACCGCGTACAGCCCCCGTCGCGTCACCGTCTCGGCGGCAACCGCCCCCCACGGCGCGAGGAGCAATGCGAGCGGCAGTGTCAGGAATTGTCGACGGCCGAGCGGCGGACTGGACATCATCGGTCGAGTTGCCCTATTCTAGCAGCCGCCCGCGCCTCAAAATTTGGTCTTTCGCGTTGTGCCTTGCTAGGTTAGGCGACGTCGTCTATCCGCGCGTCGCCAGCGCAAGCCACAACCGAAGAGGGCCGATGATGCGTCGCCACGCCGTGATCACAGGGCTCGGGATCGTGTCGCCAATCGGCGTGGGCGTGGACGCGTTCTGGCGCGCCGCGCTCGCGGGCCAGTCGGGGATCGGCCGTCCCACCCTGTTCGACGCTTCGAATCTCCCGCCCGAGTGCCGCATCGTCGGCGAAGTGCGTGATTTCGATCCGAGGGACTGGATGCCGAGCCCCGCGTGGAAGATGGCGGGCCGGTTCAGTCAGTTCGCGGTCGCGGCGGCGAAGATGGCCACAGATGATGCGCGTCTCGACATGGCGGGGATTGCGCCCGATCGTGTCCAGGTCGCTATCGGCTCCGCAATGAGCGGACTGATCGACGTTGGCGAACCGTGTCACGAAGCATTCCAGCAAGGTCGTGAACCGTCGCCTTGGATGGCAAATGAATACACCGCTCACGCGGCAACAAGCCACATCGCGATTGCGACCGGTACGCGCGGACAGGCGGTTACGATGGCGACGGCGTGCGCTGCCGGGTTGGACGCAATGGCCTGGGCTGCCGACCAGGTCAGACGGGGCGATGCGACGGCCGTGATTGCTGGCGCCACCGAGGCCCCGCTCTCGCCGTTTGCGCTAATGATCTGCCGATCCGCTGGCGTCCTGTCCAAGTGGAGTGGTGCCCCGGAACTCGCAAGTCGCCCCTTCGAGCTCTTACGAAGCGGCTTAGTTCTCGCTGAGGGCTGCGCCGTTGTCGTCGTTGAGGACGAAGAGTGCGCGCTCGCCCGTGGCGCTCGACCGTATGCGCGTATCGCTTCGTTCGCCAGCGCGACGGAAGGGACCCACATTCGGCGCGTGGATCCATCGGGCGCAACAGCCGCTTACACAATAACGACAGCGCTGGCGCAGGCACAACTACGTTCCGCAGATATTGACTACATCTCGGCTCACGGCAACTCGATACCAGACTACGATGCCGCTGAGACCGCCGCCCTCAAACGCGCGCTAGGCAGGCATGCGTGGAATGTCCCTGTGTCTTCGATCAAGTCAATGTGCGGCCAACCGCTTTCCGCAGGCAGCGCCATGCAGGTCGTCGCGACATGCCTGACACTCAGAGATCAGGCACTTCATCCCACGATAAATCATGATCGTCCTGACCCGTCGTGCGACCTCGACTACGTACCGAACCGAAGTCGGCGCGCGCGTGTACGCCACGCGCTTGTGCACAGCCACAGTCTGGGCGGATCGCACAGCGTCATGATCCTCAGCGCCTCCTCCAGCTAGCTAGCTCCGTGTCGCAGATCTCGCTTCTCTTGCTCTCTGCAGTGCAAATCGTTCTGGCACTCTTCGTTTGGCGTGCGCAGCCCCAAAGTGTCATGCATCGGCGCTTTGCCGGCCAGACGTTGCTTCTCGCTATATGGGTGCTCAGTATCGCTGGTCTACAAGGTCGCTCAGCGCTCGACCTGTGGAGTCGGATCGCCTTCGCAGGTGCCAGCCTGATCCCCGCCGCCTTCCTCGCCTTCACCGCTTGCTATCCAATTCCGACGCCAGCCATTCCACAGTCCTTGCTGCGCCTCTGTTGGGTGGCTGGCGCGTCTTTCGCAGTGCTAGCCCTTACGACGGACTTCCTCGTCCTCGAAATCCAGCTCACACCAACTGGGCCAGCCAGGAAGTCTGGCCCCCTCTATCCGCTATTCGCTCTTTACTTCCTTGTAGCATTTATCGTGGCGCTCGGCGTCTTTTTATCCCGGTGGAGCCGCGCACGCGGCCGTGAGCGGGCCCAGTTGCAGTATTTGGCAGTGGGCATCACCGTTTCTGCGGCTGGGGGTATCGGAACAAATCTTATCCTGCCCCTCGTGACGGGTCGCTCAGCATACAACTGGCTCGGACCGCACTTCAGCCTTTGCCTGGTGGCGCTTACCGCTCACGCAATCATCAGGCATCGCCTCATGGACATCCGCTGGGTCGCACATCGCGGCCTTATCTACTCAATCGTCATCGGCGGCGCCAGCGGGGTCGCCATGGCGGTCGGCAAGCTTGTTGCGCCAGACTGGACGAGCCAGACGGTGACTATCAGCTACAACGCCGTGGCGATTCTATCAGCCGCTGTTCTCGTCTTTTCGCCAGCAGGCCAACGGTTCATCCATCGCGTCGTCGACCCCTACCTATATCGGGGCCACCCTGATCATGCGGCCGGCCTCCGTCTCGCGACGCATCGCTTGAGTCAACTTATGGAGCCCGTCGCCCTCGCGCAGAGGCTGCACGGAATTATCGCGGAGGCCTTCATTCCAGAATCCTTCACCATGGTTGCGAAAGCAAGTGATCGGGGTGAAATGGAAATCTTGGTCGCCGCACCCGAGGAACTAGCCGAGAGGCTATCATCGCATCGCGGCTTTTCTAGTCTCATGCGGGTGCCCACATCAACAGGCCCGACTGTTCTCAGTTGTAGCATGGACCTCTCGGATCCTCAACTACGCGCGACGCTTGGCGAACTCGGTGTCGAGATCCTCGTGTGCCTGCAGCGTCGCGATCAACTTCTCGGGATGCTGCTTCTGGGTCCTCGCCGCAGCGGCGACGCTTATTACAAGTCGGATCTCGCGTTTATCGAATCGCTCGCTGAGCTTGCATCGATTGCGCTCGACAACGCTCTTCTCTATCGACAGAAGCTGCAAATGATCGACTATTCGGAACGGCTCGTCGAGTCAATAGACTCGGCGGTGGTCGCCGTTGACGCTCAAGGCCGAATTACGAGTTCGAACGCTGCCGCTCGCAGAATGTTCGCGTTCTCAACTCTTAGGCTGCTGACTTTGGACGGTCTTCCGTCCGAAGTCGCGTGGGCCCTCGCACTCGCGCTGGTCGAGGAGTGGGCACCCCGCGAAGTCGAGATTTCCGTCGATCACACGCTCAAGGGTACCCTGCCACTGATACTATCCGCAGTGACCCTAAGGGACGAGAAGTCGGTAGTCGTTGGTGCGCTCGTCGTCGCGACCGACCTGTCACGAGTGAAGGCGTTGGAGCGCGACCAACGCCGTATCGAACGGCTCAGCACAATGGCGCGATTCTACGCCGGTATCGCGCACGAGGTTCGTAGCCCGTTGGCCTCGATTTCGAACTTCATCGCAATGTTACCGGATCGATTCGACGACCCCGAGTATCGCGACACTGCTGTCAGACTATTGCCCAACGAGGTCGCACGAATTGTCCGGTTAGCTGATAGGCTTCGTTCCATGGCCCCCAGTGATGGTGGAATGCTCGCGCCCGTTCGCCTCCAGCCGTTGCTTGCCGATATTGTCGCCATCCACGCACCGGCAGCAGCAGAGACCGGCGTGGTTGTACAGTTGCGATCGGAGGACGACCTTCCACAAGTCGCGGCGGATGCCAGCCAATTGGTTCAGCTCTTCGTGAACCTCCTTCGAAACGCTGTAGAAGCAATGCCTAGCGGCGGCACTGTGACTATCGAGGCGCGGCGCGACCGGGACTCGAGACAGCCAAATCGTCTGACGGTCGCAATAAGCGACGAAGGATCCGGAATAGATCCGCCTCTTCGCGCTCAGGTCTTCGCACCGTTCTTTACGACAAAGCCATCGGGCACAGGTCTCGGCCTGACGATCTGTCGTGAGATCGTCGAGTTCCATGGCGCCAGTTTGTCACTAATACCTAGGCTGGGTCGCCGAGGCACGACAGCGTTAGTTAGCTTTCCGGTAACGACAGTTTCGGACGGGCAGCTTGGGCCGCTGGTCGTTCCGGGTCGGCAACTCACAGGCCCTGCAAGTGTGAGTTGAGCAATGATTGCGCTCTCATTGTTTGCAGTCACGTGCTGCTTAGCTGCACTTGGTCTCTTCATCTGGAAATCGAACCCCGAACGCTCTGCTAATCGCTGGTTCGCGGCATTCACTGCTGCCGTCGCGATTTGGACCATAGGGATTGGTGTCGTGTATACTGGTCTTCTTGTATCCACCGCCGCGTCCGTAGCTTTTGCTAGCGCCAGCTTGACTACGCCAATGTTCATCCGGTTCCTGCACGCCTTTACGACGCCAAGCCCTTGGCCACCCCGCGCAGTCATGAACGCCATACTCGCACTTGGTGTCATGTTTTCGGCTCTTTCGATCGGCACCAGCTATATCGTCGTAAACGCTGCTCTCACTCCTGGTGGCCTCTCTCGAACCACCGGTCCACTCTATACTGCGTTTGCCGTCTATTACATTGGCGGATGGTTTCTGATCCTGGCCTTGCTTGTGTCCAAGTGGTTCAGCGAGCGCGGTCACACGAGGACGCAGCTCCGCTATGTCGGCGTCGCGATCACTATCCCATTGATCGGCGCGGTCATGACCAACCTTCTTTTGCCATTGTGCACCGGACGATCGGATTACAGTTGGATCGGACCGTACTTCGGATTGTTGCTGACCATCCTCGTTGCGCATGCGATCATGCGCCATCGTCTCCTGGATTTGAGGCTCGTGATACACCGCAGCCTAACGCTTACCATCGCCGCGGTGCTTTCCTTCGTTCCAGTCATTGTCCTGATCAGCGCCCTTTGGCCCCGCCTCGTGGCCAATCTTCGTCCCACCGAGGTCCTTGGACTCCTCGCCGCCATCGCCATCGTTACCCTCCTCGTGCCTATCACCCGCGACGTCGCCAGCCGGCTGCTCGACCGCTATGTGTACCGCCGCCGCGCCAACTACCGGCGCACCGTCCTCGAGGCGAGCCGCGCCCTCACGCGCGTGCTCGACCTCCGCGTCCTCCTGCCCTTCGTCCGCGACACCGTGCTGACCTCGACGGAGGCGGAAGGCGTCGCGATCTACGTCCGCGACGAACGGCGCTTCGGCCAGCTCGTCCCCGAGGCGCAGCACCCGGGTGGCCGTTTTGCGGCGCCCCCGACGCTGCCGGACACCGTCCTGGCCGAGCTGGACCGGACGCGCGACGCGCTCGTCACGGACGAGCTCGGCCGGGACTCGAGGACGCGGTGATCGGCGCGATCGTGCTCGGGCCCAAACGCTCCGGCGATCCGTTCTTCCCCGAGGACCTCGACCTCCTCATGACGCTCGCGAACCAGGCGGGGATCGCGATCAAGAACGCGCGGCTCTACTTCCAGGTCGTGCTCGCGAACGAGCACCTGCAGAACATCGTCGCGACGATCAACAGCGGCGTCGTGGCCGTCGATGCGAGGGGCGAGATCACGATGTTCAACCCCACCGCGGAGGAGCTCACCGGGATCTCGGGCGAAGCCGCGCACGGCCGGCACGCGGCGACGCTGCCTCCGCCGCTCGGCACGACGCTCGTCGACACTCTGGGTGACGGCGTCGCGCGGACGCATCCGGACGTCGACGTCTCCGACGGCACCACCACCCGACCGATCATGTGCACCACTTCTCCCCTTCGGGACCCGTCCCGCAGTATCCTAGGCGCGGTGGCCGTGTTCAGCGATCTCACGCCCCTGAAGGAGCTGGAAGTCGAGCGCCGTCGCGCAGAGCGCCTGGCGTTTCTCGAGGCCATCGCCGCCGCCATCGCGCACGAGGTGAAGAATCCGCTCGTCACGTTCAAGACGTTCGTCCAGCTCATCCCGCGGCGACGTGACGACGCGCGCTTCCTCGACGACTTCAGCCGCGTCGTCGGGAGGGAGATCGAGCGCATGGAGCGACTCGTGACGCGGCTCCGATCGCTGTCGCGTCCGGGGCAGCGACCGCTCCAGCCGGTGGACGTCCGGGAGCCGATCGCGCAAGCGATCGAGTTCATGCAGCCGTCGTTCGACGAGAAGAGCGTCCGCGTCCACGCGGACCTCGGGCAAACGGAGCTCGTGGTCGATGGGGACTCGGGCGATCTCGAGGCGCTCTTCCTGAACCTGCTCATCAACGCGCACCAGGCGACTCCGCCGGATGGTGTCGTCGTCGTGCGGCTCGCGCGGCAGGACGGGCACGCCACCGTCGAGGTGAGCGACAGCGGGCCGGGGATCGCGCCCGACGTGCTGGACCGCGTCTTCGACCCCTTCTTCACGACGAAGCAGCGCGGCTCGGGTCTCGGCCTCGCGATCTGCGCCGGCATCGCGGCGGCGCATCGCGCCCGCATCCGGGCGGGCAATGTTCCCGGCGGTGGCGCTCGCTTCACGCTGGAGTTCCCGCTGGCCGCATCAGTCCCGGCGTCCGCGGCCTGATGACGGCCGTCCTCGTTGTGGCCGCGGACGAAGCGCGGCGGACGCGCCTGCAGCGGGTGCTCGGTGGGCACTCCATCTTCACCGCCGCCAGCGATGGCGACGCGCTGCGCCTCGCCCGGTACGTCGACGTCGACCTCGTCGTGCGCGACGCGCCGGAATCGTCCCGCGGCGTGCCCGAGCTCGCCGCCGCCCTGCGCGACGCCGTCCCGGACGCCCTGCTGATCGTCGTGGGAACCACCGGCGAGGACGTTCCAGCCGAGGTGACCGTGGCGGCGGACTTCACGCAGCGCGACGTCGAGGTGGCGATCGAGCGCGCGCTCGAGAAGCAGCGGCTCGTCCGCGAGGTGAGCGCGCTCCGCGCACGCGCGAGCGTGCCCACCGGGCCACCGTCCGCGACGGACAGCGCGTGGGACGGCGCCACGCTGGCGCGCGCGCTGAGGGAGCTGGCGCGCGCGTTCGCGGCGGGTTTCGATCTGCCTCGGGTGCTCGAGACGTTCGTCGACGCCATCGTCGAGCTCGTGCGACCCGCGCGCACGGCGCTGCTGCTCCCCGACGCCGGCGAGACCAGCTTCCACATCGTCGCCCACCGGGGACTGCCGGCGCCGCTCGTCACGTCGATGCACCTTCCCGCCGGCGGCGGGCTCGCCCGCTGGCTGCGCCACGAAGGCCGTCCTGCACGGCTGCACGAGCTCCCGCCCGAGATCGCGCGGGAGCTGTCGCTGACGCACTCCGTCGTCGCGGTGCCGCTCCTCGCGCACGGCGACCTGGTCGGCGTGCTCGCGCTCGGTCAACCGGTCGTGCGCACGGGGTATGCGCCCAACCAGCTCGAGACGCTCTTCGACCTGGCGACGCACCTGGCCACGACCGTCCGGAACATCACGCTGCATCACCAGCTCGCGCAGGAACAGCAGTTCAGCGAGCGCATCCTCGATCACATGTCGAGCGGCGTGATCACGATCGGCCGCGACCAGCGGATCGGCACGATGAACCGGCGGGCACAGGCGATCCTGGGCATCGACGCCGGCGAGGTCGTCGGTCAGGACTTGCGGCTCCTGCCCTCGCCGCTGGGCGACATGCTCTACGAGACGCTCGCGACGGGCCGGTCCATGCCGCGCTCGGAGATCCACCTCGCGCTCGGCGGCCGGTCACTCGAGCTGACCACGTACCCGATCCGCGTTGACGACCCGCTGCCGCTGGGCGCGGTGCTCGTGTTCGAGGACCTCACCGCCGCCAAGGAGCTCCAGGCGCAGAAGCGCCAGGCCGAGCAGCGCGAGCTGCTCACCCGGGTCGTCGCGCGTATCGCCGACGAGATCAAGAACCCCCTGGTCTCCATCAACACGTTCGTCGAGCTCATCGACGAGCGGTTCGACGATCCCGACTTCCGCAAGGACTTCTCGCTGGTGGTGCGCCGTGACGTGCGGCGGCTCGTGCAAGTCTTCGACAAACTTGCAGGGTTGGTGAGCGACGGTGAGCTACACTGCTCGACCGTGGACGCGCGCGCCGTGATCGACGATCTCGTCGCCTCGATCGAGGCCGGCGACGAGCGTTCGGGACGTGCCGTGCAGCTCGAGGTCACCCGCGAGGAGACGGCGTATCCGGTCAAGACGGATCCGGATCAGCTCCGTCGCGCGCTCTCGTATCTCGTGTGGTACCTCACGCACGTCTCGACCGTCGAGCCCGCGCGCGTGTCCATCTCCGTGGGCCGCGTCACGGAGTCGGACGGCATGGGCAGCGTTCGCCTGCTGATCGCCTCGCGCACCGCCGTTGCAGCGCCGGAGACGCTCGTCCGCCTCTTCGACCCGGTCCACATGGTGCAGGAGAGCCTGATCGCCGTGGGGCCGGCCGTCAGTCAGCGCATCGTCGAGGCCCTCGGCGGACAGCTCCGGCTGCGACAGGGGCGTCACGAGCTCGCCTTCCTGGTCACGCTGCCGGCCACCGCATGAGCGCCTCCGTCACCGCGACGCCATCGCGCATCCTCGTCGTCGACGACGAGGTCGGCCCGCGCGAGTCGCTCAGGATGCTGCTCAAGCCCGCGTACCAGGTGAAGACGGCGTCGAGTGGCCCGGCCGCGCTGGAGGAGATCCCGCGTTTCCGTCCCGACCTCGTCATCCTCGACATCAAGATGGCGGAGATGGACGGGCTCGAGGTCCTGCGCCGGGTCAAGCAGCTCGATCCGACCATCGAAGCGGTGATGATCACGGCGTACGCGTCACTGGAGACCGTGAAGCTCGCACTGACGCACGGCGCGTTCGAGTACCTGATCAAGCCGTTCTCGCGGCAGAACCTCGATGACGTCGTTCGCCGCGCGCTGTTGCGCCGCCACAGCGATCTCGGACGCCGGGGGCAGGTGGCGAGGCTGGTGGACGAGATGCGCGCGCTCGCCGCCAAGACCAGCGAGCTCGAGGAGGCCGCCCGCCGCGAAGCGGCCGAGCAGGCGCTCCGCGTCACGCAGCTCTCGCTGCTGCGAGAGATCTCGCGGACGATCGTGACGAAGCTCGATCCGGCCGAGCTGATGGCCAGCGTCACCGAGCAGTTGCAGTCAGCCCTCGGATACGACAGCGTCCGGATCGTGTCACACGCGACGCCGCCCCGCGCCGGCGACGCCGGCGTCGTCTGTCCCATCCGCGACGCCGAGGGCTCGCTCGGTTACCTGGTCGTCGACAACCGGAACATGCGGCGCCCCATCGATCCGCGCGAGCGCGAGCTGCTCGAGATGCTCGCCGAGTACCTCGCCATCGCCGTGCGGAACGCGCGGCTGTACGGCGATCTCGCCGAGACCGAGCGGTCGCTGGAGCGGCTCGTCGCGTGCGCGGGCGAGGCGATCATCACGGTCGACGCCGAGGACCGCATCCGCGCCTGGAACCCGGCGGCCGAGCGGATCTTCGCCATGAGCGCGGCCGACGCCATCGGCCGCCCCGTGACCGACGTGCTCCTCGGCGCCGATTACGCCGAGGCGAAGCGGCGTCTCGCGGCCGGCACCGCGACGCACGCGTTCGAGACCCGATGCGCCGCGGGGGCGACCTCCGCCTCGGCGCTCGCGGTCACGCTGTCCGCGCTCCACGGCCGCCACGGCAGCCTCGAAGGCCTGATCGCGATCGTGCGCGACATCACGCTCCAGCGCGAGCTCGAGAGCCAGCTGCACCAGTCGGAGAAGCTCGCCGCCCTCGGTCAGCTCGCCGGCGGCATCGCGCACGACTTCAACAACCTCCTGCAGGCGATCCTGGGCTACGCGCAGCTCATGAAGCAGAACCCGGACAACGCCGACCTCGTGGAGCGGTCGCTGAACGTGGTGGAGACCGCCGCCATCGACGGCTCCGAGACCGTGCGCCGGATCCAGCAGTTCGCGCGCCTGCGACCGGACGAGCCCTTCATCCGCGTCGATCTCCCGCAGATCGTGCACGATGCCGTCGCGATCACACGTCCGCGGTGGGAAGAGCGGACCGCGCGGGACAACCGGCCGCTCGAGCTGCGTCTCGCTCTCGATCCCGTGCCCGTGATCAACGGACGGCCCGCCGAGCTCACCGAGATGACGACGAACCTCATCCTGAACGCGCTCGACGCCATGCCGGACGGCGGCACGCTCACGATCACGACGCGCGGCGCGCCGGCGGGCTCGGTCACGCTGACGGTGAGCGACACGGGCGTGGGAATGTCGGAGGAGGTCCGGCGGCGCGCCTTCGAGCCGTTCTTCTCGACGAAGGGCGACGCCGGGTCCGGCCTCGGCCTGGCGATGGCGTACTCGATCGCCAAGCGCCACGGCGGCGAGATCCGCGTGGAAAGCGAGCCGGGACGCGGGGCGACGTTCACGCTCACGTTCCCGGTCGTGACGGAGGGCACGCACCGCACGAACCGCCGCACGCCGGTCGCGCCCCGCCGGCACGCGCGCGTGCTCGTCGTGGACGACGACACGCAGGTGCTCGCCATCCTGACCGAGCTCACGCAGAGCGTCGGCCACGCGGTGACGAGCGCGGCCTCCGGCGCGGCCGCGCTGGAGCTCTTCGAGCCCGGGCGGTTCGACGTGGTCCTGACCAACGTCGGGATGGCCGGCATGAACGGGTGGGAGCTGGCGCACCGCCTCCGCGCGCGCGATCGGGACGTCGCCATCCTCTTCATCACCGGCTGGGGGCTGCGCGAGGAAGACCGGGGCCGGCTCACGGCGCTGGGCATCCATCGCTGCCTGTTCAAGCCCGTCGGCCCGGCGGAGCTCGACGTCGCGATCCAGGCGGCCGTGAACGGCCGCTGACGCCATGGTCCCAGGGCCCGTGAAAGCATCGGGTCTCGAGCCGCGCCCCGGGTCCCCCGGGGCGTGTGCGAGCGATCGGGGGGCTTGGGGGGCATCGGTAGTCCCCCCATGATGATGGTCGACGCGCAGATCCACGTGTGGAGCCGCAACCGCCCGGACCGCCGGTGGCCGCAGGGCCGCGGCCAGTACTCGCACGGCCCGGCGCTGAGCGCCGAGGAGGTGCTCCGCGTGATGGACGAGACGGGCGTCGCGCGCGCGGTGCTCGTGCCGCCTTCGTGGATCGGCGACGACAACAGCGACTCGCTCGCCGCGGCGCGGCGGTACCCGGATCGCTTCGCGGTCATGGGCCGGTTCGATCCGGCGGCGCCGGACGCGCGCGTGCGCATCACACGATGGCTGAACGAGCCCGGCATGCGGGGGATGCGCTTCACGCTGCACCGGCCGCCGTGGCGGACGTGGCTCGCGGACGGCACGCTGGACTGGTTCTGGTCTGCGGCAGAAGCGGCCCGGATCCCGCTCATGATCCTCGTGCCCGGGCAGCTCGCCGCCGCCGGCGCGATCGCGGAGCGGCACCCGCGCCTGCGGGTGATCCTGGATCACCTCGCACGGCCGAGCGGCACGACGGACGACGCCGCGTTCGCGGACCTCGACCAGCTGCTGGCGCTGGCGCGCCATCCGAACGTCGCCGTGAAGGTGACCTCGCTGCCGTCCTATTCGACCGAGGCCTACCCGTTCCCGGGGCTGCACCGGCACATCCGTCGCGTGCACGACGCGTTCGGCGCCCGGCGGATGCTGTGGGGAACGGACTACTCGCGACTGCCCGTGCCGTACGAGGACGCGATCCGGCTCTTCACCGAGGCGCTGGACTTCCTGTCGGCCGACGATCGCGAGTGGATCATGGGCCGCGCCACGGCCGAGTGGATCGGCTGGTCGCTCTGACGCGCGTCAGGATTTCTTCATCGGCCGGCCGCAGCAGATCCGCTGGGCCATTGCGACCTTTCCGCACTTCGCGCACCTGAACCCCGCCATCGTCCTCTCACCCCCTTCGACCCCCTTCACACGGCGTGTCCGACTGAACCTGCGCGAGCCCCGGCGCTCGCCCTCGGGCGCGCACGCTACACGCGCTCGATGATCGTCGCGATCCCCTGCCCGAAGCCGATGCACATCGTCTGCAGCCCGTAGCGCGCTCCGCGGTCCTCATCCTCTCTGGTGAATGTCACGGTCGAGCAGGAGCTGAACGATCGTTCATTGTATCGGCCGGGATGCGCCAGGGACAAGGCTGCGCCGCGTGGCGTGCGCGTGCGTTCCCGCTCGGGTCGGTCAGTGGAGCTGAAATCAGCCGGCGCGCTTCACGCGCTCGGCCAGCTTGCAGAACGCGCAGACGGTCCCGGTCGTCACCTGTCCGCAGCGCGCGCACTCGTTGAGGGGCACGGCGTCGACGCGCTCGAACGCCGGGCGCGCGCGGTCGAGGAACCCGAGCAGGAAGTTGTGCTTCGCGCCGGGGGACGCATCCTCCATGCGGTTGAGGGTCTCCTTGTGCGCGATGGAGGTGGCGCCCTTCGCGAACGGGCACTCGTCGACGATGTAGTCGATCGCGCGCAGGAACGCGTACGCGGCCGTCTCGCGCTCCGACAGGCGATAGAGCGGCTTCACGCGGCGTACGAGCTTGGGATGCGTCGACGCGAGCGCCGGGGACTGGCGCGACAGCGCCTCCGTCTGCCAGTGCATCACCGACCCGAACAGCGTGGCCGCCTCGTCGTCGAGGTTGTGGCCGGTCGCCACGACGGAGAAGCCGCGCTCGAGGGCGACACGGTTCATCAGGTAGCGCTTGGACAGCCCGCAGCCCGAGCATGGCGGCCGCCGGGTCACGTCCTTGATGACCGGGATCGGCGCGCCGATCTCCTCCGTCACGCGCACCACGATGAGCTCCGCGCCGTGCGCGGCGGCGAACGCCTCGCACTTCGCGTGCGACTCCACCGAGTAGTCGAAGATGCCGAGGTCCAGGTAGAGCCCGCTCGTCCGGTAGCCGTCCTCCAGCAGCACGTCCCACAGCGCGAGGGAGTCCTTTCCGCCCGACACGGCCACCAGCACGTGCTCGTCCCGCTCGAACATCCGGTACCGGCGGATCGCCTCGCGCACCTGGTTGCGGAAGAAGTCGACGAAGTCCGCCGCGCAGAAGGCGGCATTGTGCCGTCTCAGCTCCAGCACCGCGCGGTCGCCGCACTTGCGGCACTTCATCGCGATCCCCCCGACATGACCGGACGGAGCTCGATCACGTCGTCGCCACCGACCATCTGGTCGGCAGTGAGCATCGTGTCGCCGCGGATCACGAGCACCGTCTCGGGGAGCACCTCGAGCTCGCGCAGGACGTCCTTCACACGGCGGTTGCCGTGGACCTCGACCTCGCGGCGCGGGTTTCGGAGGATGACCTTCATGCGGACGCTGTCACTCCGGCAGGAGTCATGAACAACGTCAACGGAGTATACCGTCTTTCCGCGTCGTGGACGCGCGTGCTAGAGTCCGTTCGCTCACGGGACCCCCAGGGAGGATTCGACCGATGGCCGAGCGCGTCGCCGCCCTCGTACGGCTCGCGGTGTCCGAGACGCCGTGACGGACGATCGCGCCCGGCTGGCCCGCGTTCCGTGGCGCCGGTCCTCGACGCGCGGCGTGTACGCGAACCCGTGGATCAGCGTGCGTGAGGACGTCGTCGAGCTGCCGGACGGCCGCACGACGATCTACGGAGTCGTCGAGTGTGCCGGCGCGGTCGGCGTCCTTCCCTTCCTCGATCGCGACACCGTCCTGATGGTCGGCCAGTACCGCTACGTCGCCGGCGGCTTCTACTGGGAGATCCCGACCGGCGCGATCCACGGCGGAGAGTGCGAGACCGACGCCGTGCAGCGAGAGCTGGCCGAAGAGGCCGGGTACGAGGCCGAACGGTTGACGCGCGTCTGCGCCTTCCACACCTCGAAGAGCGTCATGCGCGAGACCGCCGCGATCTACCTCGCGGAGGGGCTCCGCGAGGCGCGCCGTGCGGCCGACCACACCGAGTTCATCGAGGTGCGCGCGTTCGGGTTCGACGAGGTGCTGCGGATGGTGCTGGACGACCAGATCAAGGACGCGATGACGATCGTCGCGGTCCTGCGCGCCGCGCGACTGCGCGGCGGCTGACCGCCGTCCCCACGCGCCGTTACTTCGCGGATGCGAGCACGATCGGCCCCGTCGGCGAGGAAGCGCCGGCGGCAGGCTCGACCGTGACCGCGAAGACCTCGACCGGTTTTCCGCCCGGTGCCGCCTCCACGGCATGTGTCCCCTTCCCGGACGCGTCGGTCTGGAATACGCCGGCCGCCCGCGGCCTGCCCCCGGTGATCGTCCAGAGCTCGTAGGCCTTGCCCTCCGGCGCCGGCGGCAGGTTCGTGACGAAGAGCTGCCCCCCGCGCGTCTCGTTCCACACGAGGCGCGCGCCCGCTTCCGGCGCGGCTCCCGCTCCGCGGAGCGTGACCACCCGCGTGGCGGGATCGCGCAGTAACTCGATCACGCCCGCGTACCGCTGGAGCTCGGCCCGTAGCCCGTCCTGCTCCTGGCGGAGGCGCTCGCGCGCCTCGGCGGCCTCGCGTGTCATCCGATCGAGACGAGCCTCGTAGCGCGCCGCGATGAATCCGCCGGTCACCCAGATCGCCGCGATCACGGCTGCCGCCATGCCGAGCATCCACGGCAGCCACAGCGAGCGCCCCGCCGCGCGCTCGCGACGCGGGGCGGTCGCCTCGAGACGCTGGAGCAGCGCCCGCCGTACCTCCGGCGGCGGCGTGCGCCGCGGGCCTTCGGCGGCGAGCCGCGCGATCGTCTCCTCGGACGCGGAGAGCGTCGCCGCGCACCGCTCGCACCCGCGCGCCAGGTGCGCCTCGAACTCCGCGAGGTCGTCGCCGTCGAGGGCGCCGAGCGCGTACACCGAGGCGAGGGTCTCGTACGCGTCGTGGTCGCGATTCATGGCGCGCCGCCGAACGCCTCTCGCAGCCGCTCGAGCCCCAGACGGATGCGGCTCTTCACCGTCCCGAGCGGCTGCTTGAGCCGCTCGGCGATCTCCGTCTGCGTCAGCCCCGCCGCGTAGGCCAGCTCGATGACCTCCCGTTGCGGCTCCGGGAGCCGCGCCAGCGCCGTCTCGCGGTCGGCGGCGAGCGACGCCGCATCCGCACCACCGCCCGCCGGCGCCTGCGCGACGGAATCGTCCAGGGGCGCGACGAACGTCTCACTCCTTCTACGAACGGCACGTACCCGGTCGATTGCCCGGCTGCGCGCCCGCATCACGATCCACGCCTCCGGGCTCCCCCGGGCGGGATCGTACGTGTGCGCGCCCTGCCACACTTCCCAGAACACGTCCTGGAGCACGTCCGCTGCGTCCTGCCGGTCGCGGACGATCCTGAGCACCAGTGGATAGACGAGCGGCGCGAAACGGTCGTAGAACGGCGCGAACGCCTGCCGGTCGCCGGCGGCCATGCGCCGGATGAGGTCGGCGCCCGGATCCATGTGCGCCACACTATCGCGCACTCCCCGCCCCGTCGCAGCTCTTGACTCCGGTGTGTACCCTAGACTTCGACTTCGACTCAATCCCGACCGGGAAGGAGGAAATATGGCCAAGTACGTTCTCATCGAGACGAAAAGCCCCCTCGACGGCGGCCGGTGGGCGTTCGAGCTCGGCCAGCAGCTGCGCGACCTGCAGCACGACGTGACGATCTACCTCCTGCAGGACGGCGTCTTCAGCGCGCGGCGGAACTTCAAGACCGGCGAGGCGCTGGTGGCGGACGCCTCGAAGCGCGGTGTCCGCGTCGTGGCGGACGAGGTCTCGCTCCGCCAGCGCGGCGTCGTCGGCGATCGCGTCGCGAAGGACGTCGAGGTGCGCGAGATGGGTGACCTCGTCGACCTCATGATGGAACGGTCGGACAAGGCCATCTGGCACTGAGACGCAGGGAGGCACGCATGGCAGACCGCAAGACACTCCACGTCACCGTCACGGCCGGTCCGTACGGCAACGAGAGCCCGATCAGCGTGTTCCGGCTCGTGGACACCGCGCTCGACAAGGGCCACAACGTCAACGTCCTGGCGTACGAAGACGCGGTCCTGCTGACCGCGAAGGCGCAGAAGCAGCACGACGACCCGGTCTGGAAGGACAAGACCGAGCACCACACGGACGCCGGGAAGGCGCACTCCACGACGGCCGAGTTCGTGGAACGTCTCCTCGAGAAGGGCAAGCACGAGCCGCACCTGAACTGGTACGTCTGAGGGCTCTGCTGCGTGGAACGGGGCGTTCCACAGGGTTATCACCTCGATCCGGTCGTGCACGGTTCGCTCGCCGACATCTACAAGTGGACGGAGGCGGCGGACCGTACCGTCCTCGTCTCGGGACACTGAGGAGGGCACCATGCCGAAGAAGATCCTGTCGGTCCTCTCGCACACGGAGTACGGCAACCTCGAGGACTCCGACATCGGCCTGTTCGCCTCCGCGTTCGCGCCGGTCGCTGGCTCGCAGATGACCATCCTGCTGTCCGAGGACGCGGTCAACTACGCGGTGCGTGGCCAGGAGGGCACCGGGATCAAGGTCGCCGGCGCGCCCGTGCAGCCCGGGTTCCTCATCGAGACTGACGTCCAGTCCGTCCAGGAGGCCAAGATCCCGGTTTACGCGTTCCGGGAGGACCTCGAGGAGCGCGGCATTCGCGAGAACGAGATCGGCCCGGGCATCAAGACCGTCAGCCGCCGGGAGTACGGCAAGCTCGTCGATCAGTTCGACACCGTCTGGAACTGGTAGGAGCGATGGCCGGGACCGAGGCGCGCGCGACGGACGAGGCGGTCGCCGTCGACAACCGAGGCATGCTCTGCGCGCAGGGCATCCTCCGGTTGATGCGCGCCCTCGGGCCACTGCCGCCGGGGCAGCTCGTGCGCGTGCTCTCCACCGATCCCGCCGCCGAGCACGACTACCCCGCGTGGTGCACCAACACGGGCCACGCGTTCCTGCGTCACGAGTGGCAGGAGGGCGTGATCGTCTCGTACCTCCGCAAGCGAGCGGCGTGAGCGCGACGTCGATGGGGCGCGCCGGGCGCCGCGCGCATCGACCGCGCCGGCGCCCGGCTCGGTCCGTGTGCGTGAATGTCGCGGTCCGTGGTGCGCCGGCGCGGCCGGCGTCCACGCGTCTCGCAACCGGTGGCGCGCCGGCGCGCCTCGCCGCACGCCGCGCGGCGCCGTCGGTCGCGACAGTACCGGTTGAACGATCTCCGCGATGAAGACGCTCGCGGTCATCGTCGCGCGTGGCGAGACGAACAACCTGGTGCAGGTCGCGACGCTGCTCATGGCCGCGGTCGGTTCGGGCATTGCGGTCCGCGTGTTCTTCCGGGACGAGGCGATCTATCGGATCACGCGCGACGGCGCGAAGGACGCCGCCTTCTCGGCGGGATACCGAGGCCGCGAGGCGCAGGTCCGTGTCGAGCTCGAGCGCCAGGGCCTCGCCGACCTGCCGGCGCTGCTGGCACAGATCAAGGAGATCGGCGACGCGCGGCTCTACGCCTGCAGCTCGTCGCTCGCGATCTGCGGCGTCGACGCCGCCGCGCTCCTCCCCGAGATCGACGGCGTGCGCGGCCTCACCGCGTTCCTGCTGGAGGACGTGGCGCAGGCCGATCGCGTGCTGACGTTCTGATCAGCACTCACCGCTACGACTCCTCGGCCGCGCTCTCTCCGTAGAACACCTCCGCAGCTAGCTGGTGGCCGACTTATAGTTAGCGAGCAGAAGGGCATTCACATGGAAGACACATCGGCTGAAAAGCCAGAGGCTAAGCTCAGGCTAAGCTCAGGCTAAGCTAAGCTAAGCTAAGGCGGACACCCAAGCCGGACGGCGGGCGAGGCCCACGATGAAATGCACGCGGTGCCAACACGAGAACAGGGCCGGCGCGAAGTTCTGCGAGGAGTGCGCCGCGCCCCTGGCGGGGACATGTGGACACTGTGGCGGGCAGCTCTCTCCGACAGCCAAGTTCTGCCCTGAGTGCGCTCACCCGACCGGATTGGCGTCGCCCGCCCCGACGACCCCGCGCTTCGCGTCACCCGAGAACTACACCCCGAAGCACCTCGCCGAGCGCATCCTCAACTCGAAAGCGGCCATCGAGGGCGAGCGCAAGCAGGTCACCGTGATGTTCGCCGACCTCAAGGGCTCGATGGAACTGCTCGCCGATCGCGATCCCGAAGAAGCGCGGAAGCTCCTCGATCCGGTGCTCGAGCGGATGATGGAGGCCGTCCACCGGTACGAAGGCACCGTCAACCAGGTGATGGGCGACGGGATCATGGCGCTGTTCGGCGCGCCGCTCGCCCACGAGGACCACGCGGTGCGCGCCTGCTACGCCGCGCTCCGGATGCAGGAGTCGATCGCGCAGTACGCGGAGGGGGTCTTCCGCTCGCACGGGGTGCCCATCCAGATCCGCGTGGGGCTCAACTCCGGCGAGGTGGTCGTCCGCGCCATCGGGTCCGATCTGCACATGGATTACACGGCCGTTGGTCAGACGACGCATCTGGCCGCCCGCATGGAGCAGATGGCCACGCCCGGCACCATCCTGCTCGCCCCCGCCACCCTGCAGCTCGCCGAAAGCTATGTCCAGGTTGCGGCCCGGGGGCCGGTCGCGGTCAAGGGCTTGCCTGAGCCCGTGGAAGTCTATGCGCTCACCGGAGCACGCGCCCAGCGGACCCGGCTCCATGCTTCCGCCGCTCGCGGTTTCACACGATTCGTCGGCCGAGACGCCGAGCTCGAGCAGCTCCGCCGGACGCTGGCCCTCGCGCGCGATGGGCGCGGCCAGCTCATCGCCCTCGTGGGAGAACCCGGCGTGGGGAAGTCCCGCCTCGTGTACGAGTTCACCCAATCCCACCGCACCCAGGACTGGCTCATCCTGGAAGCGAGCTCCGTGTCCTACGGAAAGGCGACCAGCTACTTGCCCGTCATCGACCTTCTCAAGGCTTATTTCAAGGTCCACGATCGTGAGACCCACCGCGAGATTCGCGAGAAGGTGACCGGCAAGCTCCTGACGCTGGATCGCACCCTCGAGCCGACCCTGCCCGCCTTGCTGGCTCTCTTCGAAGTGCCCGTCGAGGACGCCCACTGGCAGGAGCTCGATCCCGCCCAGCGCCGGCAGCGCACGCTCGACGCCGTCAAGCACCTCCTGCTCCGGGAGAGCCAGGGGCAACCGGTCCTCGTGGTCTTCGAGGATCTCCACTGGATCGATGCCGAGACGCAGACCCTGCTCGACGGCCTGGTCGAGAGCCTACCCACGGCCCGGGTCCTCCTGCTGGTCAACTACCGGCCGGAGTACCAGCATGGCTGGGGGCGCAAGACTTACTACAGCCAACTCCGGCTCGATGCGCTCCCGCCCGAGAGCGCAGGCGAGCTCCTGAGCGCCCTCCTGGGCGACGACCCGGGGCTGGAGCCCCTCAAGCGCCTGCTGGTCAGACGCGGCAATCCCTTCTTCATCGAGGAGAGCATCCGGACACTGGTGGAAACGCAGGCGCTCATCGGGGAGCGTGGCGCCTATCGTCTGACCCGGCCGATCCAGGCGATCGAGGTCCCGGCGACCGTGCAGGTCGTCCTCGCGGCCCGGATCGACCGGCTCCCGGCAGAAGACAAGCAACTGCTCCAGACGGCCTCGGTCGTCGGCAAGGACGTGCCCTTCGTGCTGCTCCACGCCGTGGCCGAGGTGTCGGAGGAGGCGGTGCAGCGGGGGCTCACGGATCTGCAGGCGGCCGAGTTCCTCTACGAGACGCGGCTCTTTCCGGAGCCCGAGTACACCTTCAAGCATGCGCTCACCCATGAAGTCACCTACGGCACGCTCCTCCAGGACCGGCGCAAGGCCCTGCACGCCCGCATCGTCGGCGCCATCGAACGCTGCTACCCGGACCGGCTGACCGAGCACGTCGAGCGGCTGGCGCACCACGCCGTGCGGGGTCAGATGTGGGAGCAGGCGGTCACGTACCTCCGTCAGGCCGGCGTCAAGGCATTGGCGCGATCGGCCAACCGGGAGGCCGTGACGTGCTTCGAGCAGGCGCTGACGTCTCTGCAGCATCTGCCCGAGACCCGCGAGAGGCTGGAGCAGGCCATCGATCTCCGCTTCGACCTGAGAACTTCACTCCACCCGCTCGGAGAATTCGAGCGGATAGTCGGCTATCTCCGCGAAGCGGAAGGCCTGGCCAGGACGCTCGACGATCAGCGGCGACTCGGCCAGCTATCCGTCTATCTGTGCCACAACCTCCGGGACACTGGTCATCCGACGGAAGCGCTCGCGTTCGGCCAGGGCGCCCAGGCCATCGCCGAGCCGCTTGGAGATGTTCCCCTGCAGGTGACGGCGAATCTTTACTCCGGCGTGGCCTGCCTCGGCACGGGCGACTACCGCCAGGCCGAGGAGCTTCTGCGGAAAGTCGTGCAGCTGCTTGAAGGCGATCGGAGCCGGGAACGCTTTGGCCTCGCCGGATTTCCTGCCGTGATCGCCCGCGGCTATTTGACTTGGGTTTTCGCCGACCGGGGAGAGTTCGAGGAAGGGATCGCCCGCGGCCAGGAAGGCGTCCGCCTCGCTGAGGCGCTCGATCATCCCTACAGCCTCGCCAACGTGTCCTGGATTCTCGCTTATCTCTACACCGCCAGGGGAGAGCTCAGCCACGCCATCCGCCTGCTCGAACGCGGGCTGGCGCGGAGTCGCGAGTGGAACCTGACCTTCTTTTCAGCGCAACACACGGGGAGCCTCGGCTACGCCTACGCGCTCTCGGGGCGGATTGCTGAGGGCATCCCGTTGCTGGAGCACGCGCTGAGCGCCATCGAGACCATGGGACGCGGAGCTTACCAGCCGCTCTTCCTGGTCTATCTGGGCGAGGCGTACGTCCTCGCCGACCGGTTCGAGGACGCTCTGGAATTCGCCGGGCGAGCCCTGACCCTTGCTCGCGAGCGCGGTCAACGCGGCTACGAAGCGTGGGCCCTCCGCCTCCTCGGCGAGGTCACCGCCCGCCGTGATCCCCCGAAGCACCCTGACGGCCACTACCGTGACGCGCTCGCGCTCGCCGAGGATCTCGGGATGCGCCCCCTCGTCGCCCACTGCCACCTCGGCCTCGGCAAGCTCTCCCGGCGCACAGGCACGCGCGAGCAGGCGCGCGAGCACCTCACCACCGCGACAACGATGTACTGCGAGATGGACATGCGTTTCTGGCTGGAGCAGGCACAGGCAGAGATGAGCGTGGTGGCGTGACATCTCACCGACCTCGCTCCGAAGGATCGAAGGATCGCCCGCGATATCGGGATCACGGTCGCGGAGTTGCCTGGTCGTCGCTGAGTATCCTATCGGCGGTCCAACTTCGCAGTCCAGCCGACCGGGGCTCTGTGCAACCGGGAACATCGGTAACAGAGTAGACCGGGAACATGGGTAACACTTCTCCCCGGGCTCTCAGGTTAGGGATAGAGCCGACAGTCCCGCT
>JACPDG010000113.1 GCA_016184125.1 Candidatus Rokuibacteriota bacterium
GACCACCGCATTCGTTCATTGGCGCTCAGTTCAGGGGGGACTATCGAGGCCCCCCATGCCCCCCCGCTCGCCCCGCCCCGGGGAACCCGGGGCGCGGCTCGACCACCGCATTCGTTCATTGGCGCTCAGTTCAGGGGGGGACTATCGAGGCCCCCCATGCCCCCCGCTCGTAGCGCCACGGCACAGCCGTGGCCCTCCTCGACCACCCGATTCGTTCATCGGCGCTCAGTACACCTGGGCGGCGTGATGCTCGCCGAAGACCTCCCGCAGCACGCCGCAGATCTCACCCACGGTCGCGTACGCCTTCACGGTGTCGACGAGGACGGGCATGAGGTTGGCGTTCCCCGCCGCGCCGGCGCGGAGCGCATCGAGCGCGCGGGCGACCCGGTCGCGGTCGCGGGCCGCGCGCAGCCGCTCGAGCGCGGCGACCTGCTCCGCGACACAGTCCTCCATGTGACGGTGGATGTCCTGCACCGGCGTCTCGTCCCCGGCGAAGCGGTTCACGCCGACGATCACGCGCTCGCCGGTCTCGACCTCGCGCTGGTACTCCCACGCGGCGTTGGCGATCTGCTGCTGCGCCCAGCCCGACTCGATCGCGTGCACCATGCCGCCAGCCCGCTCGATGTCGGCGATGAGCGCCGTCGCGCGCGCCTCGATCTCGTCCGTCATCGACTCCACGTAGTACGAGCCGGCGAGCGGATCGATCACGTCCGCGGCCCCCGACTCGTACGCGAGCACCTGCTGGGTGCGGAGCGCGAGCATGACCGACCGCTCCGTCGGCAGCGCGAGCGCCTCGTCGTACGCCGCGGTGTGCAGGGACTGGGCCCCCCCGAGGATCGCCGCCAGCGAGTGCAGCGTCACGCGCACGATGTTGTTCTCCGGCTGCTGCGCGGTGAGCTGGTGCGCCGCCGTGCCGGCGCCGGTGCGAAACGCCGAGCTCGCGGGCTTCTGCGCGCCGAACCGCTCGCGCATGATCCGGGCCCACATCCGGCGCATCGCGCGGTACTTCGCGGCTTCCTCGAGGACGTGCGTGCCGGCGGTGAAGTTGAACGCGAAGCGCGGCGCGAACGCGTCGACCGGCAGCCCGCGCGCGAGCGCGGCCTCCACGTACGTGATCGCGTCGGCCAGCGCGAACGCGACCTCGTGCACGAGCGTGCCCCCGGCCTCCCGGACGTGGTAGCCGCACACGTTGATGAAGTTCCAGCGCGGCAGGTGCGCGACCGAGTACTCGATGATGTCGGTGACGAGCCGGATCGACGGGGCCGGCGGGTAGATGTACGTGCCGCGCGCGACGAACTCCTTGAGGACGTCGTTCTGCGTGCTCCCCGACAGGCGCGCGAGCGGCAGCCCCTGCCGCTCGGCGAGCGCCACGTACATGGCGAGGATCACGGCCGCCGGCGCGTTGATGGCGTTCGCCGGGCTGACGTCGGCGAACGGGATGCCGTCGAACAGCGCCTCGAGGTCGCGCAGCGAGTCCACGGGCACGCCGACCTTGCCGACCTCGCCGGCCGCGCGGGGGTCGTCCGAGTCGTAACCGTGCTGCGTGGGGAGGTCGAACGCGACGTTGATCCCGCCCATGCCGCGCTCGAGCATCAGCCGGAAGCGCTCGTTCGTCTCGCGCGCCGTCCCGAAGCCGGCGTACTGCCGCATCGTCCAGAGCCGTCCGCGGTACATGGACGGGTAGATGCCGCGCGTGTATGGATACTCGCCCGGGAAGCCGACGTCGCGGAGGTGGTCCACGCCGCGGTCCGCGAGATCGGCGGGCGTGTAGAGAGGCTTGACCTCGAGACCCCCGCCCGATCGGAACGACGCGGTCGCGTCCCCCGTGCCCCGCGCCGTCCCGGCTTCCCATCGGGACCGCGCCTCGCGAATCTCCTCGACCCGGTCCTTGTCGAACATCGCCGTGGCCCTCCGGTGCGACGGTATCATAGGCGCCCGAGGAGACCCGCGAATGAAGGTGCAGACGCTTGCCGCGGCGCTGCTCGCCGGCGCCCTGGTGACCGTGGCGTGGGCCGCGGATACCACCGTGATCGAGGACTGGGCGAAGCACGCGGTCGGCGCGAAGGGCATTCCGAAGGACTGGAAGGGGCAGAACTGGGGCAGCCCGAAATACGACTTCACGATCGTGGAGAACAGCAGCCGGCGCGTCCTGCGCCTGCGCAGCGAAGACGAGGGCTCGACGATCTCGAAGGAGATCAAGGGCAAGGTCAACCTGAAGGAGACACCGGTCCTCGAGTGGAGCTGGAGGGTCGTCACGCTGCCCAGGGGCGGCAACTCCTGCGCGAAGGCCACCGACGACCAGGCGGTGCAGGTCTTCGTCGTCTGGCCCCGGTTCCCCGAGGCCGTCCGCTCGCGCATCATCGGCTACGTCTGGGACACCACGGCGCCGGTCGGCACGATCTGCAAGAGCGAGAAGACGGGGACCGTGACCTACGTGGTGGTCAGGTCCGGCACCGCCGGGCTCGGGCAGTGGGTCACCGAGCAACGCAACGTCCGCGAGGACTTCAAGAAGATCTACGGTGAGGAGCCCGACGATCCCGGCGGGCTCTCGCTCTCGATCGACTCGAACGACACGCACTCGGTGTCCGAGTCGTTCATCGGGGCGGTGCTGTTCCGCAGGTTGTGACATGGGGGACTTCTTTCATGGGGGGACTATCGAAGCCCCCCATGCCCCCCGCGCTCGGAGCCGTCCCGGGAAACCCGGGACGGCCCTCGACGACGCGAGTCGTTCACGGGCTCTGACATCATGGGGGACGATCGAGGCCCCATGCCCCCCGCACTCGGGGCGCCCCGGCACAGCCCGGCACAGCCGGGGCGCTCCTCGATGACCCGATTCGTACGCCGCGGTTCAGCGGAGCGTCATCGCCACGCGCGCGGCACCGATCAGGGCCGTGCGCGGTTCGAGCACCAGGTGCACGGGTATCCGGGCCATCAGGTCCGCCAGCCGCCCCTTGTCGCGGAACGTGGCGACGAAGCGGCCGTCGAGGAGCGCCGGCCGGATCTTCGGCGCGATGCCGCCCGCGACGAAGACGCCACCGAGCGCCAGGCCGTTCAGCGCGAGGTTCCCCGCCTCCGCACCGTAGATCGACACGAACAGGTCGAGCGCCTCGACGCAGCAGCGATCGCCATTCGCCAGCGCGACGTCCGACACCACCGAGGCCGGATCCTCGGTCGCGAGACGCTCGGTGAGCCAGGGTGGCTCGACGGCGCCCCCCAGGTCACGCACGAAGCGATAGATGTTCACGAGTCCCGGCCCCGAGAGCACGCGTTCCCAGCTCACGTGGCCGAGCTCGGCGCGCAGGCACCTCAGGAGCTCGATCTCACGCTCGCCGCGCGGCGCGAAGTCCGCGTGACCTCCCTCGGAGGCGACGACCACGTGCCGCTCCCCGTCCCTGACGATCAGCGCCTCGCCGAGTCCGGTACCGGCAGCGATCACCGCCGCATTGCCGTTCCGCGGCACGCCCGCCTGAATCGTCGCCAGGTCTGCCGGCAACAGCGCCTGCACGCCGTGGGCCGTCGCCTCGAGATCGTTCAGCAGGCGCACGCGCCGCGCCGGGATCGCGGCGGCCAGGGAGGCCTCGTCCACGACCCACGGCAGGTTCGTCGTCATGCAGCGGCCATCGACGACGGCGCCCGCGACACCGAAGCACGCCGCATCCATCGGCACGCCACGGTAGGCGCCGAGAAACTGCATCACCGCGTCCTCGAACGTGGGGAACGCCGCGCTGCGCAGCACGTCCTCGCGCACGACCGTGCCGCGCTCGAAGAGCGCAAGGAGCGTCTTGGTGCCTCCGACGTCACCGGCGAGCCTCACGGCCCCTCGTCCTCGCTCGTGGGCAGCTCGCGCAGCGGAAACTCGCGGCCCGGGTAGCGGAGGAGCACGTCCTCGCGCAGCGCGATGCCGAGCCCCGGCGTGCTCGGCAGCCGGATGTACCCATGATCGACCTCGAACGGCGCCACGGCGATCTCGCGCCCGCGCGCCTCGAAGTTCACGAAGTACTCCGTGATGAGGAAGTTCGGCGCAGTTGCAGACGTCCGGGTTGATGATGTCCGCGGCCCGCTGCTGGAACACCGGCACGAACTCGGCCTTCGAGTAGAGCGCCTCGCCGGTCACGACCGGCAGCCGGATCCGCCGCCGGCACTCGGCGAGCGCCTCCATGCTCTGCGCCGACACCGGCTCCTCGTACCAGAACGGCCGGTACGGCTCGAGACGCTCGGCGACGCGGACCGCGTGCATCGGCGCCAGCCGCCGATGCACCTCGATCAGCAGGTCGATCGCCGGCCCCACCGCCTCGCGCACGGCGCCGACGGTCGCGATCGCGTGGTCCTCCGCGTCGCGAGCGATGTGCGTCCGCCAGGGCCCGGGAAACGGGTCGAACTTGAGCGCGCGCGCTCGGCGTACGCCTCCGGCGTCGTGCTGCCGCCGGACCAGCCGTTGGCGTACACGCGGAGGCGGTCGCGACAGGCGCCGCCGAGCAACGCGTGCACCGGAGCGCCGAAGCGCTTCCCCGCGATGTCCCACAGCGCTTGCTCGATGCCGCTGACCGCGCTCCAGAACTCCATCGCACCGCGCTTGGCCGCGTAGTCGTGGTACGCGACGTGGACGAAGTGACGGATCCGCCCGGCGTCCCGCGTGACCAGGTACCGGCCGAGCTGCCTCACGTGCGCGGCGATCGACTCGTCGCGATCCGACTGCGTGTAGCACTCCCCCCACCCGACGAGCCCCGCGTCGGTCTCGACGCGGACGAAGAGCCAGTTCTTGCCGCTCCCGGGATGGACGAGGAACGGTGTCACGCTCGCAACCTGCATCGGAACTCCCCCCCAGATGAGGCCCACGCCACGCGCCACCACTATACTGTCGGGCTCCAGGCCAGCAGTCGAGCGGACCTCGCAGCACCGTCGATCGGGGGTGATTCCCTGGCGTCAGACTGTGACGTCCCCTGTCACGCCCCTCCGCTATCGTAGCCCGCGCGGTGAAGCGAGGGCGCCTGGCGTATCCAACAGGACGCAGCCGATCCGGCTTGCGCTCGGCTCGACGACCGAGCTATGGTCGACGCGGCCACGGGAGGGACCGCGGCGTGACGACCCTCTCCTTCAGTGGACGGGTATCGTATCCGACGGCGCTGGATGACGCGTCCGCTTCCACCTCTGCCACGTGGCATCCTCAACCCAGAACCAGGCCCTGAGCGCGCTTCTGTTCCTCTACCGGGAAGTGCTCACCGTCGACCTCCCGTGGCTCGACGCTGGATCGCCATCTGCTCGGTCAGGTCGCGGAGCACGCCGACCCTGCCGAGCGCTTCGCCCTGGGCGTCGACGACGCACGAGAACGACAGGTAGGCAGGAAACGCGCTGCCCGGGCACGGGGGCGCAGCTCGGCATCCACCTGAAGCCGGTCGGGGTGGTGAACGCCACGAGCTACTACGATCCGCTCATCAAGGCTCCTCGCCGCCGGCGTGCGAGAGGGGTTCATCCACCGGAACCACATGGGCCTGCTCCTGTTCGCCGCCACGCCGGCGGCGCTGCTGGACCTCTTCGCCGGGTGGCGGCCGCCGGTGGTGCGGCGCGCCTGGCTGGACCGCTCGCAAGTGTGAGGCGCCGCGCCAGGAGACTCGGAGCGACCTTCGCCCCGGCGGCGCGCCTGATGCACCACCACGCGCCGGAGTGTATCCGAATCGGGACTTGCGGTGACCGACCCTGATCACCTACAGTGCTACCTCACAGGAGCCGAGCCCAGGAGGTTCCGTGAGGCCCTTCGTCTCGTACGCAACACTCTCCTGCGGCAATCGCCATCACTCCACCTCGGCTCTCCGCGAAGCGGGGCCGGCGGAGGCGCCCAAACCGCGCCTGCTCGATCGTGTTCGCGCCGCCGTTCGCATCCGCCATTACAGCCGCCGCACGGAGAAGGCCTACGTGGCCTGGATCCGGCGGTACATCCTCTTTCACGGCAAGCGCCATCCCCTCGAGATGGGAGCGCCGGAGCTCACGCGGTTCCTGACCTCGCTGGCGGGTTCCTGACCTCGCTGGCGGTCGACGGGAGAGTCGCTGCCTCCACCCAGAACCAGGCGCTGAGCGCGTTGCTCTTCCTCTACCGCGAGGTGCTCGAGGTGGACGTGCCGTGGCTCGAGGGTGTTGTGCGCGCCAAACGCCCGCAGCGGCTGCCGGTGGTCCTCACCCGCGACGAGGCCGGCGCGGTCCTGCAACGGCTCGAGGGAGTGCCGCGGCTGATGGCCTACCTCCTCTACGGGTCGGGACTGCGGGTGCTGGAGTGCTGCCGCCTGCGCGTCCAGGACGTGGACTTCCAGGCCAACCAGATCGTGGTGCGGACACGGCGCCGGCTGGGTCGAGCTGCCCACGGCCCTGGCCAGGAAGTACCCGAATGCCGGCCAGGAATGGGTGTGGCAGTGGACGTTTCCCGCCACGCGGTTCTACGTCGACCGACTGACCCGCCAACGACGCCGCCACCACCTGCACGAGTCGGTCCTTCAGCGCGTGGTGAGGCAGGCCGTCCGGCGTGCCGGGATCGCCAAGCGCGCCACGCCACACACCCTCCGCCACTCCTTCGCGACGCACCTGCTCGAGAACGGCTACGACATCCGGACGGTGCAGGAACTGCTCGGACATCGCGATCTGAGCACGACCCAGATCTACACCCACGTCCTGAACCGGGGCCCAGCCGCGGTCCGGAGCCCGGCTGACCGGCTGCCCGACGCCTGAGCCACCAGGCGATGCCGACGGGTTACGCAACCAGATACGCGGGCGGCCCCCCGCTGTATAACACGCGAGCGCCG
>JACPDG010000121.1 GCA_016184125.1 Candidatus Rokuibacteriota bacterium
TGACTTCAACGGCGACGGCACCAAAGACGTGCTGGATCCTGGGGCGCTGCTGCCGGTGCCGGTCGCGCTGCCGATCGACTTTGCGGGGAGCCTGGAGCTGCTGCTCGCGGGCAGCGTGACGGGCACGGGCGCGGGCACGGGCGATGCCGCGGGGCTGAGCAATGTGCTGCTCGCGTTTGGGCCGGTGACGATTGGCGGCACGGCGGCGTTTGCGCTGGAGCGGCGCACGCTCGATGTGGACAGCGATGGCAACGGCACGGCCGATCTGCTGGGGGCGACGGTGCAGACGGTGGCGCTGTCGGTGTCGGATGTGGCGGTGGTGGTGGAGGGCGTGGCGCAGTTGCGGGTCTCGGGCAAGCTGGCGCTCGCCAGCGTGACGGCGGCGGGCCAGACGGTGGCGAGCTACTCGGCGCTGAAGATGGGCGATGTGACGGTGGTGACCGAGGCGGTGTCGGGGAGCTTCGCGCTGACGGGGGCGCTCACGATCAGTCGCCTGGAGCTGAACAACGGGGCGACGCCGAGCTCGCCGCGGCTCAATTGGGCGCGGGCGTTTGACTTCAACGGCGACGGCACCAAAGACGTGCTGGATCCTGGGGCGCTGCTGCCGGTGCCGGTCGCGCTGCCGATCGACTTTGCGGGGAGCCTGGAGCTGCTAGCAACGGGACGGCCGGCGGAATGAACAACGTCCTGCTCGCCATCGATCCCATCTACATCGGTGGAACCGCCCAGTTCGCGTTGACCCGCCAGACACTCGATGTAGACGCGAATGGGGACGGCGTCGTGGACCTCGTCGGCGCCACGGTACGGGGCGTGGCCCTATCCGTCTCGGATGTACGGGTCGTGGTCGACGGCGTGGCGACGCTGCGGGTGTCGGGGCAGCTGGCGCTGGCGAGCGTGACGGCGGCCGGTGGCACGACGCCGAGCTACACGGCGCTGAAGATGGGCAACGTGACGGTGAGCACGGAGGTGGTCTCGGGGAGCTTCGCGCTCACGGGCGATCTGACGATCTCGCGCCTGGAGATGAATAACGGGGCGACGCCCACGGCGCCGCGGCTTGACTGGACCAAGGCGTTCGACTTCAACGGCGACGGCACGAAGGACCTGCTCGATCCGGGCGCGGCGCTGCCCACCCCGGTGGCGCTGCCGATCGACTTCAATCAGGGCCTCAGCCTGCTGCTGAGCGGGTCCGTGAGCGGCAACGGCATCGTCGGCGTCGATGACACGGATCCGGACCGCTTCACCATCGACCCGGACGACCCGGACGACACGGCTTTCCTCACGGTCGCGGGCGTGTCGCTCTCCGGCAGCGTGAGCTTCGCGGTCGCCATCCGCGATGTGGACCTCGCCGCGCAGGACAACGCCACGCTGACCACCTTCGCGCTGCGCATCGATGACCCGGTCACGCTACGCATCGACACCATCGCGGCATCGATAACGTCGGGTGCGCTGGCGGTTGCCACGATCGACCTGACGGACGGCACGCAGTACTTCGGCC
>JACPDG010000032.1 GCA_016184125.1 Candidatus Rokuibacteriota bacterium
GTGTGCAGGACCTTCGTGATCGCCGCCGTCAGCGTCGTCTTCCCGTGGTCGATGTGCCCAATCGTCCCGATGTTCACGTGCGGCTTCGTCCGCTCGTACCTCGCCTTCGCCATCTGCTGTCCTCCGGCTACCGGAATCCCGCGCGCGCCGCGGGCCGGCCTGAGACCTTCGCCACGATCTCCTCGGCGAGGGCGGACGGCACTTCCTCGTAGCGCGCGAACTGCATCGTGTAGGTGGCCCGACCCTGGGTCATCGACCTGAGGTCGGTCGCGTATCCAAACATCAGTCCGAGCGGCACGCTGGCGCGGATGACCTGCGAGGTGCCGCGCGCCTCCATCGAAGCGATGCGTCCGCGGCGGCTGTTCAGGTCGCCCACGACGGAGCCCATGTACTCCTCGGGCGTCACGACCTCGACGTCCATGACCGGCTCCAGGAGCACCGGCCGCGCGCGCCGGCACGCCTCCTTGAAGCCCATCGAGCCCGCGATCTTGAAGGCCATCTCGGAGGAGTCGACCTCGTGGTACGAGCCGTCGACCAGCCGGACCTTGACGTCGACGACCGGGTAGCTCGCGAGCACGCCCGTCGAGAGCGCTTCCCTGATGCCCTTCTCGACCGCGGGGATGTACTCGCGCGGGATCGCGCCGCCGACGATCTTGTTCTCGAACGAGAAGCCCTCGCCGGGGGCCGGCTCGACCTCGAGCGTGACGTCGCCGTACTGGCCGCGCCCACCGGTCTGGCGCACGAACCGTCCCTGGGCCGTCGCCGGCTTGCGGACCGTCTCGCGGTACGCGACCTGAGGCTTGCCCACGTTCGCCTCGACGCGGAACTCCCGGAGCAGCCGGTCGACGATGATCTCGAGGTGCAGCTCGCCCATCCCGTGGATCAGGGTCTGGGACGTCTCCTCCTCGGTCGTCACCCGGAACGTCGGGTCCTCGAGCGCGAGGCGGGAGAGCGCGATCCCGAGCTTCTCCTCGTCGGCCTTCGTCTTCGGCTCGATCGCGACCGCGATCACGGGCTCGGGGAACGTCATCGCCTCGAGGATGATCCGCTTGTCCGGATCGCACAGCGTGTCGCCCGTCGTCGTGAGCTTGAGGCCGATCGCGGCCGCGATGTCACCGGCGGCGATCGCCTCGATCTCTTCCTTCTTGTTCGCGTGCATGCGGAGGAGACGGCCGACGCGCTCGCGCTTGGCCTGCGTGGAGTTGTAGACGGTGGAGCCCGACTCGAGCGTGCCCGAGTAGACGCGGAGGAAGACGAGCTGCCCGACGTGCTGGTCGTTCATGATCTTGAACGCCAGCGCCGAGAACGGCTCACCGTCCGCCGCCTTCCGCTCCTCGACGTCCCGCGTCTCGGGGTTGATGCCCTGCACCGGCGGGATGTCGAGCGGGGAGGGCAGGTAGTCGATCACGGCGTCGAGGAGCGGCTGCACACCCTTGTTCTTGAACGACGCGCCGTTGATGACGGGGAAGAGGGTCATGGCCGCCGCGCCCTTGCGGACGGCGGCCTTCAGCTCCTCGGTCACGATCGGCTCGCTCGCGACGTACTTCTCCATGAGGTGCTCGTCGACCTCGGCGAGCGCCTCGATCATCTTCTCGCGGTACTCACGAACCTGGTCGGCCATGTCCGCCGGGATCGGGACCTTCTTGTACTCCTTGCCGAGCGTCTCGTCGTTCTCGTCCCAGACGAGCGCGACCTCGTCGATGAGGTCGACGAGCCCACGGTAGCGGTCCTCGCGCCCGATCGGAATCTGGATGGGCACCGGGTGCGCGCCGAGCCGCTGGCGCAGCATGTCGAGGCATCGATAGAAGTCGGCGCCGACCCGGTCCATCTTGTTCACGTAGACGAGGCGCGGGACGCGGTACTTGTCCGCCTGTCGCCACACCGTCTCGGTCTGCGGCTCGACGCCGGACACCGCGTCAAGGATCGCCACCGCCCCGTCGAGCACCCGGAGCGACCGCTCCACCTCGACGGTGAAGTCGACGTGGCCGGGCGTGTCGATGATGTTGATCCGGCAGTCTCGCCAGAAGCACGTCGTGGCCGCGGACGTGATGGTGATGCCGCGCTCCTGCTCCTGCACCATCCAGTCCATGACCGCGGTGCCTTCGTGCACCTCGCCGACCTTGTACGTCCGACCGGTGTAGTAGAGGATCCGCTCGGTCGTCGTCGTCTTGCCGGCATCGATGTGCGCCATGATGCCGATGTTTCGCGTCCTTTCGAGGGAGTACTGCCGCTCCACGTCGTTCCTCTGCCTGTCCTTTACGCCGCGTGACTGGCCATACAGACGAAGAGGGGAGCCAGGTTGCCGGCCCCCCTCTCCAGGGCGCGCGTCGCTACCAGCGGTAGTGAGCGAACGCCTTGTTGGCCTCCGCCATCTTGTGCGTGTCCTCGCGCTTCTTCACCGCGGTCCCGCGGTTGTTCGCCGCATCGAGCAGCTCGCCCGCGAGCTTGTCGGCCATGCTCTTCTCGGCACGCCGCCGCGCGGCGCCGATGATCCAGCGCATCGACAGCGAGGTCCGTCGCTCCGGCCGCACTTCGACGGGCACTTGGTAGGTCGAGCCGCCGACGCGGCGCGACTTGACCTCGACCGCCGGCTTCACGTTGTCGATCGCCGCCTTGAACATCTTCAGGCCTTCCTGCTTGGTCCGGTCTTCGAGCGCGGCGATCGCCTCGTACATGATGCGCTCCGCGGTCGACTTCTTGCCGCGGATCATCATGATGTTCACGAACTTCGCGACCATCCGGCTGCCGTACTTCGGGTCCGGCAGCACCTCGCGCTTCTGAGCTCCTGCGCGCCGCACGGCTTACCCGTCCACATGGGGGGCCCCGGATGGCCCCCCATGCCCCCCGACGCTCGGAGCAGCCCGGGCGGTGCGCGGACGCACCGGCCAAAGCCGGGGCGCTCCTCGATACTCCGACATGCCCCTACCCTCCCGCCTTGGGCGCCTTCGCGCCGTACTTCGAGCGGCTCTGCTTGCGGTTCGCCACGCCGGCCGCATCCAGCGTCCCCCGGATGATGTGGTAGCGGATGCCGGGGAGGTCCTTCACGCGGCCGCCGCGGATCATCACGATCGAGTGCTCCTGGAGGTTGTGACCGACCCCCGGGATGTACGACGTCACCTCGAGACCGTTCGTGAGGCGGACGCGGGCGACCTTCCGCAGCGCGGAGTTCGGCTTCTTCGGCGTCGTCGTATACACCCGGATGCAAACGCCCCGCTTCTGCGGGCACGCCTGCATCGCCGGGGTCTTCGACTTCTTCCGAACGGCCTGACGGCCCAGACGGATCAGCTGGTTAATGGTCGGCATGGCACCCCATCATCGTGTCCAGTGACAAAACTCTAACTTTATACCCGACACCGGTGATCCTGTCAAAGTCCACGCTCCCGTCAGCCCGCCGCCGCCACCGAGCCCTCGCCGTTCTCCGGCTGGGGCGGCTCGAGCGTCAGCACCGAGTCGAGCGGCTTCAGGGCCTCGCCACCCGGCGTCAGCACCTCGACCCGGGTGTAGTTTCCGAGCCCCGTCCCGGCCGGGATGAGCCGGCCGACGATGACGTTCTCCTTCAGCCCGCGCAGGTCGTCAACCTTGCCCGAGATCGCCGCCTCCGTCAGCACGCGGGTCGTCTCCTGGAACGAGGCCGCCGAGATGAAGCTGTCGGTCGAGAGCGACGCCTTCGTGATCCCGAGGAGCACGGGCTTCGCGGTCGCAGGGCGCTTGCCCTGCGCCAGCACCCGCTCGTTCTCCTCCTGGAACACGAACTTGTCGACCAGCTCGCCGACGACGAACTCGGTGTCCCCGACCTCCTCGATCCGCACGCGCCGGAGCATCTGGCGCACGATGATCTCGATGTGCTTGTCGTTGATCGTCACGCCCTGCAGGCGGTAGACCTCCTGCACCTCGTTCACGAGGTAACGCTGGAGCTCGCGATCCCCGAGGACGGCCAGGTAGTCATGCGGATTCGGCGAGCCGTCCATGAGCGGCTCGCCGGCGCGGACCCGGTCGCCCTCGTGCACGCTGATGTGCTTGCCGCGCGGGATCAGGTACTCGCGGGTCTCGCCGTTGTCGGCCCGGATGATGATCTTCCGCATGCCCTTGACGAACCCGCCCATCTCCACGCGCCCGTCGATCTCCGTGATGACCGCCTGTTCCTTCGGCTTGCGCGCCTCGAACAGCTCGGCCACGCGCGGGAGACCGCCCGTGATGTCCTTGGTCTTCGTCGTCTCGCGCGGGATCTTCGCGATGATGTCGGCGGCGAAGACGTCCGTCCCGTTCGGCACCGTCAGGTGCGCGCCGACCGGGATCGCGTAGCGGATCTCGCGCGCCGCGCCCGCCGTCTGGCCCTCGATGCCCTGGATCAGGATCGCGGGCTGCAGCCGGCCGTCAGGATCCTCGATGACGACCTTCCGCGCCATCCCGGTGACCTCGTCGAACTCCTCGCGGAGGGTCGCATTCCTGATCTCGCCGCGCTTCGTGGCCTCCTCGGCCTCGGCCGTGTCGATCAGGTCCTGGTACTCCACCCGGCCCGTGAACTCGGTGAGGATGGGGTTGGTGAAGGGGTCCCACTCGACGAGGACCGTGCGGGGCTTCACCTTCTGCTCCGGTTTGACCTTCAGCTTCGCGCCGTACACGACCGGATAGCGCTCGCGCTCCCGGCCGCGCTCGTCGGCGATCGCGATCTCGCCGTTGCGGTTCGTCGCCACGAGGTCGCCGTCCCGGTTCTGCACGTAGCGCAGGTTGTGGTACTTCACCAAGCCGGCGTTCTTCGCCTCGTGCTTGGACGCCTCGACGACGCGGCTCGCCGTGCCGCCGATGTGGAACGTCCGCATCGTCAGCTGCGTCCCGGGCTCGCCGATCGACTGCGCCGCGATGATGCCGACCGCCTCGCCGAGCTCGGCCAGCCGGCCGCTGCCCAGGTTGCGGCCGTAGCACATGACGCACACGCCCCGCTTGGTGTCGCAGGCCAGCGTCGACCGGATGCGGATCCGCTCGATGCCCGCGTCCTCGACCTTCTGGGCGATCTCCTCGGCGATCTCGGTGTTCGCCTGCGCGATGATCTCCTGCGTCAGCGGGTCACGGACGTCCTCGGCCGTGACGCGGCCGGTGATGCGGTCCCGGAGCGACTGGATGATGTCGCCGCCCTCGACGAGCGGCGTCGCCTCGATGTACTTCACCGTCCCGCAGTCGTACTCGCTCACGATGACGTCCTGCGACACGTCGACGAGCCGCCGCGTCAGGTAGCCCGAGTCGGCCGTCTTGAGCGCCGTGTCGGCGAGCCCCTTGCGGGCGCCGTGCGTCGAGGTGAAGTACTCGAGGACGGTGAGGCCCTCGCGGAAGTTCGACGTGATGGGCGTCTCGATGATCTCACCCGACGGCTTCGCCATCAGGCCGCGCATGCCGGCGAGCTGCCGGATCTGCTGCTTGGAGCCGCGGGCGCCGGAGTCGGCCATCATGTAAATGGGGTTGAACTCGCCGCCCGCCGCGCCCGCCTCGAGCTCCTTGAACATCTCCTCGGCGATCTGCTCGGTGACGTGCGCCCAGATGTCGACGACCTTGTTGTAACGCTCGCCGTTGGTGATGACGCCGTCCTGGTACTGCTGCTCGACCTCGTTCACCTGGTCGCGCGCATTCGTGATGTACCGCTCCTTCGAGGACGGGATGTGCATGTCGTCGATGCCGATCGACAGGCCCGACAGCGTCGCGTACCGGAAGCCGAGGTCCTTGAGGTCGTCGAGGAGGGCGACCGTCGCCTCGTTGCCGAGCGTGTTGTAGCAGCGGCCGACGAGCGCGGTGATCTCCTTCTTCTTCAGCTCCTGGTTCACGAACCGCAGCGGCTCGGGCACCGTCTCGTTGAAGAGCGCGCGACCGACGGTGGTGTCGAGGATCTCGCCCTTCCAGCGCACCCGGATGCGCGCCTGGAGATCGACGTCCTCGTTGTCGTAGGCGATGCGCACCTCCTCCATATCGGCGAACAGGCGCATCTCGCCCTTGACGGGCTGCTCCGGCGTGCCGAGGCGCTCCTTCGTCAGGTAGTAGATCCCGAGGACCATGTCCTGGCTCGGCACCGCGAGCGGCGCACCGTTCGCGGGCGACAGGATGTTGTTGGCCGACAGCATCAGCACCTGCGCCTCGAGCTGCGCCTCCATCGACAGCGGCACGTGCACGGCCATCTGGTCGCCGTCGAAGTCGGCGTTGAAGGCCGTGCACACGAGCGGGTGGATCTCGATCGCCTTGCCCTCGACGAGGATCGGCTCGAAGGCCTGGATGCCGAGCCGGTGGAGCGTCGGGGCGCGGTTGAGGAGCACCGGGTGCTCCTTGATGACGTCCTCGAGGATGTCCCAGACCTCGGACCGCTCCTTCTCGACGAACTTCTTCGCCGCCTTGATCGAGCTCGCGATGCCGCGCTCCTCGAGCTTGCGGAGGATGAACGGTTTGAACAGCTCGAGAGCCATCTTCTTCGGGAGCCCGCACTGGTGGAGCTTGAGGTACGGGCCGACCACGATCACCGAGCGGCCGGAGTAGTCCACGCGCTTGCCGAGCAGGTTCTGCCGGAACCGGCCCTGCTTGCCCTTGAGCGTGTCGGACAGCGACTTGAGCGGCCGGTTGTTGGGGCCGGTGATGACCCGGCCGCGCCGGCCGTTGTCGAACAGCGCGTCCACCGCCTCCTGGAGCATCCGCTTCTCGTTGCGGATGATGATCTCGGGCGCCTTCAGGTCGATGAGCCGCTTCAGCCGGTTGTTCCGGTTGATCACGCGTCGATAGAGATCGTTCAGGTCGGACGTCGCGAAGCGCCCGCCATCGAGCGGCACGAGCGGGCGGAGCTCCGGCGGGATCACCGGGACGACCTCGAGGATCATCCACTCCGGCTGGTTGCCGGATTTGAGGAACGCCTCGACGACCTTGAGCCGCTTCACGGTCTTCTTGCGCTTCTGGACGGACGTCTCGCCGAGCATCTGCGCGCGCAGATCACGGGCGAGCGATTCGAGATCGATGTCGCGCAGCAACTCGCGGATCGCCTCGGCGCCCATGCCGACCTTGAGCGCGTCGGGGCCGTGCTCCTCCTGCGCCTTGCGCGCCTTGTCGACGGACATCAGGTCCTTCTTCTTGACCGTCGGGATCTTCGACTCGAGGACCACGTACTCCTCGAAGTAGAGGATCTTCTCCAGCTCACGCAGCGACATGTCGAGGAGCTGGCCGATGCGGCTCGGGAGCCCCTTGAAGAACCAGACGTGGGAGACCGGCGAGGCGAGCTCGATGTGCCCCATGCGCTCGCGGCGGACGCGCGCCCGCGTCACCTCGACGCCGCACTTGTCGCACACCACGCCGGCGAACTTCATGCGCTTGTACTTGCCGCACGCGCACTCGTAGTCCTTCGTCGGACCGAAGATCCTGGCGCAGAACAGGCCGTCCCGCTCCGGCTTGAACGTCCGGTAGTTGATCGTCTCGGGCTTCTTCACCTCGCCGTGGGACCACTCGCGGATCTTCTGCGGCGAGGCGAGCTTGATCCGGATCGCGTCGAACGTGATGGGCTTGGCGTGCCGATCGAGGATGCCCCACAAGTCCTTGCTGGGCTTCTCCTCCCTGATCAGGCTGCCGAAAGGCCGATCCGTCAGCATGCAGTGACTCTCCTCTTCACGTCAGGAAGCCTTCTTCCCGTCTTTCGTGATCAGCTCGACGTCGAGCGCGAGCGACTGGAGCTCCTTCACCAGCACGTTGAAGGACTCCGGCGTCCCCGGCTCGAGGAAGTTCTCGCCCTTGACGATCGCTTCGTAGATCCGGTTGCGTCCCTCCACGTCGTCGGACTTCACGGTGAGCATCTCCTGGAGCGTGTACGCGGCGCCGTAGGCCTCCAGCGCCCACACCTCCATCTCGCCGAACCGCTGGCCGCCGAACTGCGCCTTGCCACCCAGCGGCTGCTGGGTGACGAGCGAGTAGGGGCCGATCGAACGGGCGTGCATCTTGTCGTCCACCAGGTGCGCCAGCTTGAGCATGTAGATCTGGCCGACGGTGACTTCCTGGTGGAACTGCTTCCCGGTGCGTCCGTCGCAGAGCTCCGTCTTGCCGGACTGCGGGAGCCCGGCCTGGCGGAGGTGCTCCTTGATCTCCTCCTCGGTCGCGCCGTCGAACACGGGGCTCGCGACCCAGAGGCCGAGCGCGCGGGCCGCCCAGCCCAGGTGCGTCTCCAGGATCTGGCCCACGTTCATCCGCGACGGGACGCCGAGCGGGTTCAGCACGATCTCGACGGGCGTGCCGTCCGGTAGGTACGGCATGTCCTCCTCGGGCAGGACCTTGGACACGACCCCCTTGTTGCCGTGGCGTCCCGCCATCTTGTCGCCGACGGAGAGCTTGCGCTTCACGGCCACGTACACCTTGACCATCTTGATGACGCCCGGCGGCAGGTCGTCGCCCCGGCGCAGGCGCCCGATCCGGTCCTCGAGCATCGAGTCGTAGATCGAGATCTGCTCCTCGGCGAGCTCCTCGATCTTGCGGATCATCTGCGCGAGCCCCTCGTCCTCCTTGACCTTCACCTTCTTCAGGTCGTTCCAGGAGAAGTTGTCGAGGTCCTCGCGCGGGATCTTCTCGCCCTTCTTGGCGAGCCGCTTCGTCTTGTCCAGTGGGTCGAACAGGTCGAGAACCGTGGTTTTCCCGACTAACAGGTTCTTGAGCTTTTGATCCCTCTCCATTTCGACCATCGCGATCTCGTCTTGATAATCCTTCTCGAGCCGCGCGATCTCCTCCTCCTCGATCGACTTGGCACGCTCGTCCTTGTCGACGCCGCGGCGGGAGAACACCTTCACGTCGACGACGGTGCCCTCGATGCCGGGCGGGACGGTGAGCGAGGTGTCGCGGACGTCGCCGGCCTTCTCGCCGAAGATCGCGCGCAGCAGCTTCTCCTCGGGGGTGAGCTGCGTCTCGCCCTTCGGCGTGATCTTGCCGACGAGGATGTCCCCGGGCTTGACCTTCGCCCCGATCCGGACGATGCCGGAGTCGTCGAGATCCTTGAGCGCCTCCTCGCTCACGTTCGGGATGTCGCGCGTGACCTCTTCCTTCCCGAGCTTGGTGTCGCGCGCCTGGATCTCGAACTCCTCGATGTGGATCGACGTGAAGCGGTCGTCCTTGACCAGTCGCTCGCTGACCAGGATCGCGTCCTCGAAGTTGTACCCGCCCCACGGCATGAACGCGACGAGCACGTTGCGTCCGAGCGCGAGCTCGCCCTGGTCCGTGCCCGGCCCGTCCGCGACCACGTCACCCTGCTGCACGCGCTGCCCCTTGCGGACGATCGGCTTCTGGTTGATGCAGGTGTTCTGGTTCGAGCGGCGGTACTTGGTGAGGTTGTAGATGTCGAGCGGCAGGTCCTGGACGGGATCCGCCTTCTTCGACCGGCCCTCAGCGCGGACCACGATGCGGTCCGCGGACACGTATTCGACGACGCCGGCGCGCTTCGCGGTGATGACCGCGCCGGAATCGCGCGCGACGACGTGCTCCATGCCGGTGCCGACGAGCGGCGCTTCCGGCTGGAGCAGCGGCACCGCCTGCCGCTGCATGTTCGAGCCCATGAGGGCCCGGTTCGCGTCGTCGTTCTCGAGGAACGGAATGAGCGACGCCGCGACGGACACGAGCTGCTTCGGCGACACGTCCATGTAGTTCAGCTCTTCGGGCGGCACCATGCGGAACTCACCCGCCTTGCGGGCCGACACCCGCTCGCGCACGAACCGGCCGTGCTTGTCGAGCTCGGCGTTCGCCTGCGCGATGACGAACTGCTCCTCCTTGAGCGCCGTGAGGAACTCGATGTCGTCCGTCACCCGGCCGCCGGTGACCTTGCGGTACGGCGTCTCGATGAACCCGAACTCGTTCGTGCGCGCGTACGTCGACAGCGAGGAGATCAACCCGATGTTCGGGCCTTCCGGCGTCTCGATGGGGCAGATCCGCCCGTAGTGGGTCGGATGGACGTCCCGCACCTCGAAGCCCGCCCGCTCGCGGGAGAGGCCGCGCGGTCCGAGCGCCGAGAGGCGGCGCTTGTGGGTGAGCTCGGCGAGCGGGTTCGTCTGGTCCATGAACTGGCTGAGCTGGGAGGACCCGAAGAACTCCTTCACCACCGCCGAGACCGGCTTGGCGTTGATGAGATCGTGCGGCATCAGGTTCGCGATGTCGGAGATCGACATGCGCTCCTTCACCGCGCGCTCCATGCGCGTCAGGCCGACCCGGAACTGGTTCTCCAGCAGCTCCCCGACGGAGCGGACGCGCCGGTTGCCGAGGTGGTCGATGTCGTCCGTCGGCTTCGAGCCGAGCTTGACCTGCAGCAGGTGGCGGATCACCGCCACCACGTCCTCGCTGCGGAGCGTCTTGGCGTTCGCGGACGCGTCGATCCGCAGCTTCTCGTTCACCATGAAGCGACCGACCCGCGCGAGGTCGTAGCGCCGCGGGTCCTGGAACATGCCACGGAACAGCGCGCGGGCCGATTCCACCGTCGGCGGGTCACCGGGACGCAGCCGCCGGTAGATCTCGACGAGCCCCTCGTCCGGGTTCTTGAAGTGATCCCGCGCGAGCGTGTCCCACACCGAGGCGTCGACCCTCCCCGGCGCCATGACGAGCAGCGTGAACGGCGCCAGGCGCCGGCTCATGAGCTGCGAGAGGATCGTGGAGGTGATCTCCGCGTTGGTGCCGACGAGCACCTCGCCCGTCTCGGCGTCGACGATGCGCGACCCGGTGCGCCGCCCGACGAGCGTTTCCGCCCGGAGCGCGATGCGCTCGACGCTGGCCTCGATGATCCGCTCGACGAGCTTCGCGTTGAGGACCTTGCCGGCCGTCGCGATCGGCTCGCGATGGCGCGGCGGCTTCACGTCCTCGGCCAGCCGGGCGCCGACGTGGGCCTCGGCGTGCGGCTTCACCCAGACACTGCCGTCCTCGAAGCCGAGGACGTCCTCCATCGGATAGAAGGATCCGAGGATCTCCTCGTCCGACAGGATGACGCCCTTTTCCAGGAACCAGAAGGCGCGGAGGAAGGCCGTCGCGAGCATCTTGCGGCGCCGGTCCACGCGGACGTGCAGGATCTCGTTGGCGTCGAAGTCGAACTCGATCCAGGAGCCGCGGTACGGGATCACGCGCGCCGAGAAGAGCGGCTTCCCGGACGCGAGCGTCTTGCCCTTGTCGTCGTCGAAGAAGACGCCGGCGGAGCGCTGCAGCTGACTCACGACGACGCGCTCGGTGCCGTTGATGATGAACGTGCCCTTCTCGGTCATGAGGGGCAGCTCGCCGAGATACACCTCCTGCCCCCGCTGCTCGCGGATGGTGCGGGTCTTCGCCTCCTTGTCGTGGTCGAAGATCACGAGACGCAGGGTAACCTTCAGCGGGATCGCGAACGTCATGCCGCGGTCATGGCACTCCTCGACCGTGTACTTCGGTTCCCCGAAGTGGTACGAGTCGAACTCCAGGAGCGCGTTGTCGTTGTAGTCCGCGATCGGGAACACGGACTTGAACACGGCCTGGAGGCCGGTCTCCTCGCGCCGATCGGGCGGGACGTCCTTCTGGAGGAACGTCTCGTACGAGCGCTTCTGGACCAAGATGAGGTTCGGAATCTCGACGATCGATGGGATCTTCCCGAAGTCCTTGCGGCTCCGGCGCCCACACTGGATGACCCCTGCCATAGCTTCTCCCGAGAACCGCTGTCCGGTCCTCCACGTGTCCTTCTCGGCCGTTCGCGCGGCGGCCGGGCCGCCGCACCCTTCCTGCGGGAGGCGTCGAAAGGGGGCGCGAGGCCCCCTGCCCGCTTACTTCACCTGGACGGCCGCGCCCTGCTCCTCGAGCTTCTTCTTGACGTCCTCGGCCTCGGCCTTCGAGACCTTCTCCTTCACCGGCTTCGGCGCGCCGTCCACGAGGTCCTTGGCCTCCTTCAGGCCGAGCCCCGTGAGCTCGCGCACCACCTTGATCACCTGGATCTTCTTGTCGCCGGCCGCGGAAAGGATGACGTCGAACTCGGTCTGCTCCTCGGCCGCCGGCGCGCCGGCCGCCGCGCCTGCGCCGGCACCGGGCATCGCCGCGACGGCCATCGGCGCGGCCGCGGACACGCCCCACCTCTCCTGCAGCAGCTTCGAGAGCTGCGCCGCCTCGCGGAGCGTCAGCTTGTCCAGCTCTTCGGCGATCTCTTCAACGGTCATCGTGTCCTCCTCGGGTGGCGCTTCGCCACCCCTCTGTGTATCGTCACCGACGTGTTGACGGGCCCGCGCCCGCCGGCGGTCACGGGCTTCGTCAGGGGCGCCGGATGGCAGCCACCCCGTCGCTGGTTATCCGGCTGACGCCTGCGCGGCCGCGGCACCCTCGCCCGCCGCACCCTCGGTGCCGGCCGCGGCACCCTCGGCGCTCTCCGCGGCACCCTTGCCACGCTCGGCGAGCACATAGGCGATCTCGCGGTTCGGAGCCGCGAGGAGCCCGACGAGCTGTGCGAGCGGTCCCTCGATGAGGCCGACGATCTGCGCCCGGAGCGCCTCCTTCGACGGCAGCTCGCTCAGGGCGCGGATCTCGGTCGGCGGCAGCACCTGCCCCTCGACGTACCCGGCCTTGATCGCGAGCGCCTGGTTCGTCCGTGCGAACGTCGCGAGCGTCCTCGCCAGCGAGACCGGATCCTCGCGCGAGATCGCGAGCGCCGTCGGGCCCGTAAGCTCGCCACGGAGCCCCTCGAGGCCCACGGCGGTGCCGGCAATGCGCGCGAGCCGGTTCTTCACGACCTTGTACTCGGCGTGCACGGCCCGCAGCTGCTTCCGGAGCTCACCCAACTGCTTGACGGTGAGGCCGCGGTACTCGGTGAGCACCACCGCCTTCGCCCCGTCGAGGCGCTGCCTGAGATCCTCGACCGTCGTGATCTTCTCCTGCGTCGGCACGTCTGGCTCCTGTCGTTGCGCCCGCACGGGACACGGCGGCACGCCGGCCGCAGCCCCCGAGATCCGGGCGGTGATCCTGCGCGGCTGCGCGGCTATTTCTTGAAGAGGTTCGCGATCCGTTGCGCGTCGACCGGGATGCCGGGGCTCATCGTCGCGGACAGCGTCAGCGAGCGGAGATAGGTTCCCTTCGCCGCCGACGGCTTGGCCCGCATGATCGCCTCGATGAGCGCCATCGCGTTCTCCTCGAGACTCTTCGCCGGGAACGACCGCTTCCCCACGGGCGCGTGAATGTTGCCCGCCTTGTCGACGCGGAACTCCACCTTGCCGGCCTTCGCGTCGCGCACCGCGCGCGAGACGTCGAACGTCACCGTGCCCAGCTTCGGGTTCGGCATCAGACCGCGAGGTCCGAGCACCTTGCCGAGGCGACCGACCTGGCCCATCAGGTCGGGCGTCGCGATGGCGGTGTCGAAGTCGATCGTGCCGCCCTGGATGCGCTCGACGAGATCCTCGGCACCGATCACGTCCGCGCCCGCCTCGCGCGCCTCGCGCTCTTTCTCGCCCTTGGCGAACACGGCCACCCGCACCGTCTTGCCGATGCCGTTCGGCAGGACGACGGCGCCGCGCACCATCTGGTCCGCGTGCTTGGGATCGACCCCGAGCCGGAACGAGAGGTCGACGGATTCGTCGAACTTCGCCGCCGGCAGCTCCTTGAGGACCGTGATCGCCTCCTCCAGCGTGTACTGCCGGCCCGCTTCGACCTTGGCCACCGCGGCGTCGTACCGCTTGCTGACCCGCTTCTCGACGACTGTCGCCATGGCCGCCTCCCTAACCCACGACCTCGATGCCCATGCTGCGCGCCGTACCCTCGACGATGCGCATGGCGGAGTCGATGGACTCCGTGTTGAGGTCGACGAGCTTCGTCTGCGCGATCTCGCGCACCTGGTCGCGGGTCACGCGACCGATCTTGTCCTTCAGCGGATTCGCCGACGCCTTCGCGATCCCGGCCGCGCGCTTGAGCAGCACCGCCGCGGGCGGGGTCTTGACGACGAACGTGAACGACCGATCCGCGTAGATGGTGACGACCACCGGCAGGATCAGCCCCTCCTGGTTCCCCGTCTGGGCGTTGAACCCCTTGCAGAACTCCATGATGTTGACGCCGTGCTGACCGAGCGCCGGCCCCACCGGGGGCGAGGGATTGGCCTTGCCGGCCGGGATCTGCAGCTTGACCATCGCCTGAACTTTCTTCGCCACGTCCCTCGTCTCCCGTTACAGGTGTCTGACCTGAGCGTAGGCGAGCTCGAGGCGGGTCAGCCGGCCGTGCAGTCGCACGTAGACGTTCATCAGCCCCTGCTGCGGCAGCGTCTCGTCGACCAGGGCCTCGAAGCCACGATACGGCCCATCGATGATCCGCACCTTGTCGCCGCGCTCGAACAGCGTGTCGCCGTTGATCGCCACTAGAGTCGCTCCACCTGGTAGTACTCGAGCTCCACCGGCGTGGGCCGGCTGAACACGGTCACGACCACCTTCATGCGCCCCCGCTCGGGGCTGATGTCCTCGACGACACCCTGGAAGTTCACGAACGGACCATCGATGACACGGACCTTGTCGCCGCGCTGGAACACGCTCTTCGGCTTCGGCTTCTCGGCGCCGGCTTCCATCTGGCGCCGGATGTCCTCGACCTGATCCTCGCTGAGCGCGACCGGCTTGGTGCCCGAGCCGACGAAGCCGGTCACCTTCGGGGTCGACCGCACCAGGTGCCACGTCTCGTCGTCCAGCTCCATCTCGACGAGCACGTACCCCGGGAAGAACTTCTGCTCCGTCTCCCGCTTCTGCTTGTTCCGGACCTCCACGACCTTCTCGGTCGGGACGAGGACGCGCGTGATCCGCTCCCCGAGGCCGAAGATCTTCGCGCGGGACTCGATCGCCTGCGCGACCTTTTCCTCGAACCCCGAGTACGTGTGGACGACGAACCACTGCTTCGGCTTCGTCGCCGCGCTGTCTGCGCTCATCTCAGAATCCTCTCCACGACCTTGGTGAGCCCGATGTCCACCGCGCCGAGGAAGAAGGCGAGGACGACGGTCACGACGATCACCACCGTCGTGGAGTTCATGAGCTCCTGGCGGCTGGGCCACGTCACGCGCTTGAACTCCAGGAACACCTCCCGGATGAACTCGCGAATCCGCGCGATGACTTGCGTCACGTCCTGCTCGCTTTTCCGTCGGAGGGGGCCGCGAGGGCCGCCTCCGAGTCCCCCATCGATTGCGGCGGCAAAGCCGCCGCTCGAACTCCGCCGATCCACGCCCGCGGTCGTGCGGTGCCGGGGAATTGGCAGGGGTGGAGGGATTCGAACCCCCATCCCCCGGATTTGGAGTCCGGTGCTCTAGCCGTTAGAGCTACACCCCTACCTCGTGAGGGGGGCTGCGCCCCCCTCCCGGGCCCGATTGCGCGGGCAAAGCCCGCGCTCGAACGGAGACCCGTCATCACGTTCACTTCGTCTCTTTGTGCGGTGTGTGCTTGCGACACCACCGGCAGAACTTCTTGAGCTCGAGGCGGTCCGGATGCGTCCGGCGGTTCTTCGTCGTGGAGTAGTTGCGGCGCTGACAGGCGCCGCACGCGAGCGTGATGATCTCGCGCATCGCCGGTTACTCCGCGATGTCGGTGACGACGCCGGCGCCCACCGTCCGCCCGCCCTCGCGGATCGCGAAGCGGAGCTCCTTCTCCATCGCCACCGGCATGATCAGC
>JACPDG010000033.1 GCA_016184125.1 Candidatus Rokuibacteriota bacterium
GTCGCATCAGCGGCTGGCAGCGCCCCGCTCCCGGTCCCGCTCCGCCGGCGGCGACCGCCGCCGGGCCTCTGGGTCGGCCCGTACTGTCTGAACCGCAGGATCTTTACGGCTCGAGCCCGGCGTCCGGCGCTGGCGTGTTATACAATAGGGCGCCGCCCGTGTATCCGGTTGCGTATCCCGTCAGCACCGTCTGGCGCCTCACGCGTCGGGCAGCCGGTCAGCCGGGCTCCGCACGATGCGGGCCGGGCAGGTGTTGGCGCTCATCTGGCCGAGCCGCATGAGGTCGTAGATCGCGCGCAGCTCGTCGTCGGTGACCGGGTTGTCGAGCCAGCCGTTCTGCACGCGCGGTTGACGCATGCCGATCCATCCCGAATAATCGCGCCAGGCTCGCGGTCCCGTCTGCGCTCAACGGCGCGAATCGCGAGCGATCGTGCGGCCTGAGAGTTCGAGCAACCATCGCCCGCCGCGTCGGGTCGGTTGTTGCTCGAACCGAGATCCCAGCGGAATCCTATCCAGACAGGGAGACGAAGATGGGACTGCTGCTCAAGGGCGGAGACGTCATGGACCCGGGCGCCGGGCTCGCCGGCAAGCTCGACGTGCGCGTGCGCGACGGCCTCATCGCGGCGGTCGCGGCCGGCCTCGCGCCCGATGGCGACACGGTGCTCGACGTCACCGGCGCGCTCGTCGTCCCCGGCCTGATCGACCTCCACGCGCACTGCTTCGTCGGCGGGTCCGACTTCGGTCCCCGCACCGACGACATGGCGCGGTCGACGGGCGTGACGACCTGGGTGGATGGCGGCTCCGCGGGCGCCGGGACGTTCGAGGGCATGCGCGAGTGGGTGCTGTCGCGCTCGCGCGTGCGGATGCTCGCCTTCCTCAACATCTCGGCGATCGGCCTCATGTACTTGAAGATCGGGGAGCTGAACCATCTCCCCTACGCCGACGTCGATGCGGCGATCGGGACTGCGCGTGACCACTCGGACCTCATCGTCGGCATCAAGGTGCGGAACCAGCTCGAGGTGGTCGGCGATGCCGGCGTCGAGCCGCTCCGGCGCGCGGTGCGCGCGGCGGAGGCGGTCGGCGGTCGCATCATGATCCACTGCACCAACCCCCCGGTGCCGATGGCCGACCTGCTCGCGCTCCTGCGAGCCGGCGACGTCGTGAGCCACTTCCTGCACGGTCGCGGCCATGGCCTCCTCGACGAGAAGGGCCAGGTGCGCCGCGAGGTCCGGCAGGCGCGCGAGCGCGGCATCCTCTTCGACGTGGCGCACGGCCGCATGCACGTGAAGTTCCCGATCGCGCGCGCCGCGATCGAGCAGGGTTTCTATCCGGACACCATCTCCTCGGACCTGACGATGGGCGGATCCGCCGGCTGCGTGAAGGACCTGCCCACGACGATGGCGAAGTTCCTGAACCTCGGGATGCCGCTGCCCGACGTGATCCGCGCGGCGACGGCGACGCCGGCGAAGGCGCTGGGCCGTGCCGGCAAGCTCGGCACCCTCGCGCCCGGTGCGGTCGCGGACGTCGCGGTGTTCCGGCTCGAGCGCGGCAGCTTCGACTTCGAGGACTCGCACGGCGGCCACATGACGGGCGCGCAGCGTCTCGCGCCGGAGCTCACGGTCCGGGCGGGCGAGCTGTGGTGGAAGCGGTGAGAGTTCGAGCAACAATCGGCCGCCACGGCGGTCGATTGTAGCTCGAACTGACGCGGCTCACCCGCCGCGCAGACGGGGGTCCAGCAGGTCACGGAGCGCGTCGCCCAGCATGTTGAACCCGAAGACCGCCAGCGAGAGCGCCGTCGCCGGCCACACGGCCAGCCACGGCGCCCGGTACATGTGGTCGAGCCCCGCGAGCGACAGCATCCCGCCCCACGTCGGGTAGGGCGGCGGGACACCGAGGCCGAGGAACGACAGGCTCGCCTCGGTGAGGATCACGGTCGACAGGCCGGTCGTCGCCACGACGATGATCGTCGGGAGCACGTTCGGCAGGACGTGGGTGACCGTGATGCGCGCGTGTCCGGACCCGAGCGCGCGCGCGCTCTCGATGTAGGTGTGCTCCTTGATCGAGAGCGCGACACCGCGGACGATCCGCGAGTTCTGGATGCCGAACGCGAGGCCGAGCACGAGCGTGATGTTCAGCACGCTCGGCCCGAGCAGGGAGAGGATCGACATGAGGATCAGGAGGCCCGGGAACGCCATCCACGCGTCGACGGCGCGCTGGAGCAGGAGGTCCACGCGGCCCCCCCAGTACGCCGAGAAGATGCCGAGCGCCGTGGCCAGCAGGCTTCCGAGGCTCACGGCGCCGAACCCCACGTAGAGCGAGATCCGGGCCCCGTAGAGGATGCGAGTGAGCACGTCCCGGCCGAGCTGGTCCGTGCCGAGCCAGTGATCGCCGCTGGCGGCGATGAACCGCTCGCGCAGGTTCGTCTCGGAGAAGCCGTACGAGGTGAGCGAGTCGGCGAGGAGGGCGGCCAGGAGCATCCCCAGCACGATGAGACCGCCGACGGTGCCGAGCGGCTTCCGCCGCAGCATCGTGACCCAGACGTCCGTGTACCAGGGCCGCGTGCGCGGCAGCGCGCGCACCTCGACGACGACCAGGCGCGCCGGTGCCGGCGCGACCGACGGAGGGGCCTCCTCCGCAACGTAGCGCTTAGCGGTAGCGGATGCGCGGGTCGAGGAACGCATACGAGAGGTCGATCAGCAGGTTGAGCGCGACCACCATCGTGGCGACGATCAGGTTGACCGACTGCACCACGGGGTAGTCGAGCCGCGTCAGCGCCTCGAAGAAGAACAGCCCGACGCCGGGCAGCCGGAAGATCGCCTCGATGATCACCGAGCCGCCGATGTACAGAGGCATCTGCAACCCGATCAGGCTCACGACCGGGACCATGGCGTTCTTCAGCGCGTGGCGCAGCACGATCGCCCGCTCCGTGAGCCCTTTCGACCACGCGGTGCGGATGTAGTCCTGGCGCAGGACCTCGAGCAGCGCGGAGCGCATGATCCGCATGATCGGTCCGGCCCGCGTCACGCCGAAGACGAGCGCGGGGACGATCATGATCTTGAGGTTCGCGAGCGGGTCCGTGGTGAACGGCACATACGTCCACACCGGGGTCCACCTGAAGTAGATCGACGGCAGCACCACGACGAGCACGGCGAGACCGAAGTACGGCACCGACAGCGCCAGGATCGCGAGCACGCGCCCCACGTAGTCGGCGACGGTGTCCTGGCGTACCGCCGAGACGATGCCCACGGCGATCCCGATCACGACCGACACGAGGATCGTCAGCGTGGCCAGCTCGAGCGTCACGGGGAAGCGGCCAACGAACTCGTCGAGGATCGGCTGGCGCGTCCAGTACGACTCCCCGAAGTCACCCCGGAGGACGATGCCGCCGACCCATTCGACGTACTGCAGGTACGCCGGGCGGTCGAGCCCGAGCTCCTTGCGCAGGGCGTCGATCGTGGGCGCGTAGGCATGGCCCTCGACCATGCGGATCACCACGTCGCCGGGCATGAGCCGCATCATCGAGAAGACGATGACGCTCACGAGCACGAGCGTCGGGACGGCGAGCGCGACCCGCCGGAGCACGTACTGCTTCACGCCGGACCCCGAGGACCCGCCGGGCGGCCCGGGACAACCACGGCTCCCCTCGTGGCTAGCGCGCGAGCCAGGTGAACATCAGCCGGTGACCGAGCGAGAAGCCGTCGTGGTGCTTGAAGCCCCTCACCTGCGGCGCGTGCGTGATGTACTGCGGCGAGGTCGGCAGGTACACGTAGTACGCCTTGTCCGCGAGGTGGCGCTGGATGTCGTGGACGATCGCCAGGCGCTTCGCGGGATCGAGCTCACGCCGCTGCGCCGCGAGGAGCTTGTTCAGCTCGGCGTCGCCGACGTGGCTGCGGTTGTGCGGCTGCTCCGGGAAGAACCCGCTGTACAGCCAGTCGTCGATCTCGTTGCCGGGCGCCTGCGGGCCCATCGCCATCTTCTCGAACTTGCCGAGATAGGTCGTGGAGATGTACTTGCCGTACTCCTCGGGCTTGAACTCGACGGTGACGCCGATCTTGGCGAGGTTGTCGGCGGCCAGGTCGTAGTAGGTGCGCCAGGGCGGCGCATACCCGGGCCAGTGATACATCGGCACGGTGAGGCCCTTCGGGAACCCCGCCTCCGCAAGCAGCTTCCGGGCTTCCGCCGGGTCGTATCCGACGAGGTATTTCGCCTTCGCCGGCTCCAGCTTCGAGGCCTCGAGCTTCCACTCCTTCAGGGCACAGGGCACCGGCCCCGCGTCGACGCACCCCTCCCCGTAGTGGAGCGAGTCGTTCCATGACTTCCGGTCGATCGCGAGGGAGACGGCCCGCCGCACGCGCACGTCGTTGAACGGCGGCTGATCCGTCCGGAAATAGAGGATCCCGCTGGCGACGGTCATGACGGGCGTCATCACCATCTCGGGGTTCGTCTTCTTGACGCTCCTGGCCTCCTCCGGCACCATGTAGCCCCACATGTGTCCCATGTCCACCTTGCCGGCGCGAAGGAGCGAGAGCCGGGCGGCGGAGTCCGGCGTGATCTCGATCACGACGCCGTCGAGGTACGGAAGCCCCTTCACGTAGTAGTCGGGGTTCCGCTCGAAGGCGATCTGGACGCCCTTCTGATAGCTCTTCACCATGAAGGGGCCGCTGCCGATCATGGCCTCCGGCCGGTTGAAGTCCTTGAACTTCTCCTCGACCTCCCGGGGCAGGATCGCGAGGTAGGCCGAGGCCGCGAGGTGGTTCAGGAACGGCGCGAACGGCTCCTTCAGCGTGACCCGCAGCGTGTAGCGGTCGAGGACGTCGATCGACTGGACGACCTCGAAGCGCGCACGGAACGCCGACCTGGCCATGAACCGCTCGATCGAGTACTTCGCGTCCTCGGCGGTGACCTCGCGGCCGTTGACGGGAGGCTTGTTGTGGAACTTGACGCCTTTACGGAGCGTGAACACCAGCACGGTCGGGCTCTGGTGCTCCCACTTCTCTGCGAGGTCGGGCACGATCGAGAAGTCCGCCGGGTGCTTCTGCTCCGGGCCGTGCGGGTAGCGCACGAGCTGGCTGTAGACCATGTTGGCCCACGAGTGCGTGAGGAAGCTGACCGACAGGTGCGGATCGAGGTTGGGCGCCTCTCGGTCGGCGATCCGGAGGACGCCGCCGCGCTTCGGCGCCTGCGCCAAAGCCGCGGGAGCGGAGACCAGCGCGATCAGGCCGACGAGCGACAGCGCCATGGCGATGCGTCGAGTCATGGTCAATCCTCCTCTGCTCGAACCGTCACTGAACCGAACGAGAAGGAGCGGAGCCGGCCGCTGGAAGTGGGCTCATTATCGACAGGTTGCATCACTTGTCAATTCGATGCCCCCCGAACGGCGGGCGCCCGTGGTTAGATGTCACCAGCATGGCGGCCCGGTTCGTCGTATCGACCGTGCTCGTCGGTCTCGTGTCCGTCTCGGCGGCTGCCGGTCCGGCGCCTGCGCCGCCGGCACCGTCCGGAGGCGCGCAGCCGGCCGCCGCCGCGCCCGGCACACCGGCGCCGCCCGAAGTCGTCGCCGAACTGCAGCAGGCACTCGCACACGCGGTCGATCGCTTCGAGCGGATGGACGCCGAGGGCGTGCTCGCGAGCGTCTCCGATCGGTACCGCACGGGACCGTTGACGAAGCCCGCGCTGCGACAGCAGCTCCTCGCGCTGTTCGCGACCTACGACGCGCTGCACGCACGCGTGCGCATCGACGGCGTCCGCATGATCGACGGTCGCGCGTGGGTCACCTCCACCGGCGAGGTCACCGGCCGGCTGCGCTGGCTCGGCACACCGATGACCGTGCTGGCGTGGACGCGCGAGCCGGAGGTCGCGTGGCGCGAGGCCGGGCGCTGGCGACTGATCGGCGATCAGCAACCCTGACGCCTCGTGCCGCCCCCCGGCGGGTCCGCCATGTAGAATCGTAGCGATTCGCATAGCTATGAACAGGAGGCGCTCGTGACGACGGTGCAAATGACGCTCGACGAGGAGCTGGTCGCCCAGGTCGATCGGGCGGCGCGGCGATTGGGAACGACCCGCTCGGCCTTCGCCCGCGACGCGCTGCGCGCGGCGCTGGCCCGGCTGCGGGTCACCGAGCTCGAGCGCAAGCACCGCGACGGCTACGCCCGCAAGCCCGTTCGCGAAGGCGAGTTCAGCATCCCGGAGTCGGAGCGCGTCTGGGGCGACTGATGAGGCGCGGTGAGGTGCGCTGGTACCGCTTCGCCCGGCGCCGACGGCATGCCACGCGACTGTGTCGTGAACCTCGATCATCTGCAGACGGTCACGCGGGCAGGAATCGGCGCGCTCATCACGACGGTTAGCCGCACGAAGATGGCCGAGGTTCGCGCCGCGCTGCTGTTCGCACTCGGCTTCTGACCGGAAAGGACCCATGATGGCCCGTCCCAAGGTCGTGCTCGCGATGATGATGCACGAGACGAACACGTTTTCCCCTGTGCCGACGACCATCGACTCGTTCCGGCCGCTCGCGGGCGCCGCGGCGATCGCCGAGCTCGAGGGCACCAACACGCAGTTCGGCGGGTTCCTCGACGTCGCGCGGCAGATCGGGGCGGAGATCGAGGTCCCGATCGCCGCCGCCGCGCATCCGTCGGGTCACGTCCAGAAGGCCGCCTACGAGGAGATGTGCGACGCAATTGTCGGAGGCATCCGGACAGGGTGCGACGCGGCGTTCCTGGCGCTCCACGGCGCGATGGTCGCCGAGCACGTCGACGACGGCGAGGGCGAGCTGCTGCGGCGCATCCGTGCCGTCGCGCCCCGCGTCCCGATCGCGGTCGGCCTCGACTTCCACGCGCACATCACCCCGGCCATGGTGGACAGCGCCACCGTCGTCACCGGCTACCGCACCTATCCGCACATCGACATGGGGGAGACGGGACAGCGCGCCGCCCGCACGCTCGTCCGCGTGCTGAACCGCGAGGTCGAGCCGGTCATGGTGTGGGACTTCCGCCCGATGCTGACGAGCACGCTCGAGCACACGCCGTCACGCCAGCCGATGAAGGACATCATGGACATGGCGATCGCCGCCGAGGCGAGCGGCACCGTCCTGAACGCCTCCCTGTTCGGCGGTTTCCCGCAGGCCGACATCCCGCACCTGGCGTGCTCCTCGGTGATCGTGGCGGACCGGCGCACGGATCAGGGCAAGGCGAAGGCGCTGCTCGACCGGCTGCTCGACATGGCGTGGGAGCGCCGCGAGGCCTTCCTGTACAGGGGCGCGCCGCTGGCGACGCAGATCGCGCACGCCCGGACCCTCGGCGAGGGCCCGATCCTGCTCGTCGACCACGGCGACAACACGGCCTCGGGCGGCACGCAGGACGTGATGAGCGTGGTCGAGGAAGCGATGCGGCAGGGCCTGGAGGACGTCGTCGCGGGCCCGATCTGCGATCCCGCCGCGGTGGCGCGCATCATCGCGGCCGGCACCGCCGCCGGCGTCACGCTCGACCTCGGCGGGAAGATCGACATGCCGCAGCTCAACCTCGAGGGCAAGCCGCTCGCGGTGAGCGGCAAGGTCACGCGGGTCACCGACGGCGAGTTCGTCGTGACCGGGCCGATGGCCACCGGCACGCGCGTGCGGATGGGACGCACGGCGGTGCTGGACACCGGTACCATGCAGATCGTCGTCTCGGAGATGCGCGCGGAGCCCTTCGACCTCGGCGTCTTCACCCACTGCGGCATCGACCCGCGCCGCAAGCGCTACGTGCTGATCAAGTCGCGCCAGCACTTCCGTGCCGGGTTCGAGCCGATCGCGCGTCACATCGTGATGTGTGACGGCGACGGGGTGACGAGCTCGGACCTGCGGCTGTTCGACTACCGCAAGCGCCGCCGGCCGCTGTACCCGTTCGAGCGCGACTTCCCGCTCGGCGGCACCGCGCGCTGAATCACGTCGGTGCGTGGCATGCCGCTGCCGCGGCCGCAGCCCGAGGGCGGAAAACGAAACGGGCCCGGGTTCTTCACGCGCTGGGGCCGTGCCGCCGTCCTCGGAGCCCGTGAACAAATCCGGTGGTCGAGCCGCGCTCCGGGTCCCCCCGGGGCGCGTGCGAGCGTTCGGGGGGCTTGGGGGCCCTTCGAGGCCCCCAAGAACTCAGTCCCGATCCCACTTCTTCCAGTGATGCCTGGCGTGCCTGGGGTGCCTGGGGTGCTTGAGGTGGCCCGGCGGCACCCTGTAGTAGACGGGGGCCGGCGCGTACACGACCTGCGGCGGCGTGTGGATGACGGTCCGGTGTGTGTGTACGACAGGCGGTGGCGGTGGCGCGTAGATGACGGCCGGCGGTGGTGAGTAGACGACAGGCGGCGGCGGCGGCACGATCACGCGCTCGTGGACGACCGCGCGCGGCTGGCCGACAAACAGGTCGTGCAGCACCGTCTCGCCTCGGACGAGCTGGTTGAACACGGCGAAGGCGCCGAGCGCGAGCGCCGCGTCCCCGGAGCCGCCGGCGGCCGCCGGAGCAGGTGTGGCCAGGGCGAGCGTTGCGACAGTCACGAGCAAGGCCCCGAGCTTCTTCATCACGCGTCTCCTGGATCTGCTTGGTGCACCGGCCCTGCGCCGGCCCGAACGAAAACCCGTGTGCCACGACGGGAGATCAGCAGCCTGAATCTGCCGTTGTGACGGGGCTTCCCGGCCGGCTATTCATTCATCGGGCCGGGTGAGGAATCGCCTGCACCGCTGCTCGGCCGGCGCCGACGGAATCCGCCGGCTGGCCCATTCCCATCTGCGGCACTCTGTCCTACCGTCTGTGATACGGGACGAGGGCCAGGCCCCGCCCGACCGGGTGCCGGTACCCGCGACGATCCCAGGGAGGCCGACCGTGCGCTACGAAGGCGTCGTGTATCGACCGCCGAGCGAGGCGGGCTCGCTCGTCATCCAGGCGACGCTCGCCTGTCCGCACAACCGTTGCGCGTTCTGCGGGATGTACAAGGGCCGCACGTTCCGTGTGCGCCCGCTCGACGAGGTGATCGAGGACCTCGACATGGCGGTCGAGGTGTACGGCGCCCACCGGATCCGCACGATCTTCCTCGCCGACGGCAACACGGCCGTGCTGCCGGTCGAGAAGCTCGTGGCGATCGGCGAGGCGGCGAGGGCGCGGTGCCCCCGCCTCCAGCGCATCACGATGTACGGCTCGGCGAAGTTCCTCGTGAAGAAGAGCGTGGAGCAGTGGCGGCGCGTGGCCGCGGCCGGCATCACGCGCATCCACTCCGGGCTCGAGTCGGGCGACGCCGAGACGCTCGAGGCGATCGACAAGGGCGTCACGCCGGAGGGCGCCGTGCAGGCGTACCGGCACGTCATGAGCGCGGGGATCGAGCTGTCCGTCTACCTGATGGTGGGCGTGGCGGGCGTCGAGCGCTCGCGCGAGCACGCGCTCGGCAGCGCCTCGGTGCTCAGCCAGGCGCCGCCGGCGTTCGTCCGCTTGCGGACCTTCGTCCCGGCGCCCGGCACGCCGTGGCACGACCGGTGGCGCGACGGACACCTCACCCTGTTGACGGCCCACCAGGCGCTCGACGAGACGCGTCTGCTGGTCGAGCAGCTCGAGGGTCGGACGACGCTCGTCTCGGATCACGTCTCGAACTTCCTCGACGTGTCCGGCCGGATCCCCGAGGACAAGCCGGCGATGCTGGCGCAGATCGACGAGGCGCTCGGGTGGCCGATCACGCGGTTCCGACCGCCGACCGAGCGTCTGGTCGGGCTCGGTCTGTGAGCCGTTACTGCCGGCCTTCCGCCGATTCCCTCCAGGCGAAGTACTCTCTCGCGATGTCCGGGAACAGCGCGTAGGACAGCACGTCTTCCTCGCTCCTCGCCAGGCTGCCGATCTCCCTGCGCGCCGCGTCCAGGCCCGGCTCGAGCAGATCCGCGGGCCGGCACGTGATCGGCTCCTTCTTGCCCAGGATCTTCTTCTTCACCTCGTCGCCGATCGGACCGGGGGGCTCGCCGTAGAGACCCATCACGTAGTTCGTGGTCTCCGTCGCGACCACCGCATAGCGCTTGCGCGTCATCACGTTCAACGCGGCCTGCGAGCCGACGATCTGGCTCGTCGGCGTGACCAGCGGCGGGTACCCGAGGTCCTCCCGCACCTTCGGCATCTCCGCGAGGACGGCCTCCAGCTTGTCCTCGGCCTTCGACTGCCGGAGCTGCGCGACGAGATTGGAGACCATGCCGCCGGGGATCTGCGAGACGAGGACGTCGGTCTTGATCTGGTTGCTCGCCGGGCTCTCGAACTCCGCGTACTTCCGGCGCACGCCGTAGAAGTACCGCGCGAGCTCGCCCAGCAACGTCAGGTCGAGCCCCGTGTCGTGATGCGTGCCCTTCAGCGCCGCGACGAACGCCTCGGTCGCCGGCTGTGAGGTGCCGTGGGAAAGCGGCGAGAGCGCGGTGTCGAGAATGTCCGCGCCGGCCTCGATGGCCATCATGTACGTCATCGGCGCGAGGCCCGCCGTGCAGTGCGAGTGCAGGTGGAGCGGCAGCGGGATGCGCGCCTTCAGCTTGGCGACGATCTCGTACGCGGTGTACGGCGCCAGCATCCCGGCCATGTCCTTCAGGCAGATGATCTGGACGCCCATGTCCGCGAGCTTCTCGGCGATTCGAACGAAGTACTCCACCGAGTGCACGGGGCTGATCGTGTAGCAGATCGCCCCCTCGACGGTCTTCCCCGCCGCCAGTGCCGCCTCGATGGCCGTCTTCATGTTGCGGACGTCGTTCATCGCGTCGAAGATGCGGAACACGTCGATGCCGCCGGCCGCGGCGCGCGCGACGAACGCCTGCACGACGTCGTCGGGATAGTTCTTGTAGCCGACCACGTTCTGCCCGCGCAGGAGCATCTGGAACCGCGTCTTCGGCATGGCCGCGCGGAGCGTGCGCAGGCGCTCCCACGGGCACTCCTTCAGGTAGCGGAGGCTCGCGTCGAACGTTGCGCCGCCCCAGGTCTCGAGCGACCAGTAGCCGACCGCGTCGAGCGTGCCGGCGGCGGGCAGCATGTCCCCGGTGCGCATGCGCGTCGCGAGCAGGGACTGGTGAGCGTCGCGCAGAACGGTCTCGGTGAGCTCGATCCTGGTTGCCATACGGAAACCACCTTCACACGCCTGGGATGTTTCGTGAACCACGTGCCGCGCGTCCGGGGCCGTCGGTCCGGCACGTCCGCCACGGCGCCCCCGAGCCACCATCGCGGATGTTCGAGTGGTGACCCCGCACAGGATACGACGGAAGCGGCTGCGTAGCTCGCCGCACGGGTCTCGCGCCGTCCGGGGTACCCGCGTCGTCCATCAGCGATTCATGACGCGGGCCGCGGCCTCCTGAACCGCCGCGCCAGCGACACCAGCGCCAGGACGATCACGAGCGCCGCCAGCCCCACCAGCGAGGCTGCGATCGGGCGCTGGAGGAAGATCGCGTAGCTTCCGCCCGACAGGATGAGCGACTGCCTCAGCGACATCTCGAAGATCGGCGCAAGCACGAGGCCGATCACCACCGGCGCCGGCTCGTAGTCGAGCTTCCGCAGCAGGAGCCCCAGCAGCCCCATGACGAGCATCACGCCGATCTCGAACGCGCTGCCGTTGACGGCGTAGACGCCGAGGATGCAGAAGCCGACGATCAGCGGCGCCAGGATGCGGTAGGGGATGCGCAGAAGCGTCGCGAAGACGGCGACGAGCGGCAGGTTCAGGATCAGCAACACGAGGTTGCCGACGTACATGCTGGCGATGAAGCCCCAGAAGACGGCCGGGTGCTCGCGGATCAGCAAGGGGCCCGGTGTCACGCCGTGGATCATCATCGCGGCCATCATGATCGCCATGATGGCGTTCGACGGGATGCCGAGCGCCAGCATCGGCGCGAACGCGGCCTCCGCGGCGGCGTTGTTCGCCGACTCGGGTCCCGCGACGCCCTCGATCGCCCCGTGGCCGAAGCGGTCCGGGTGCCTGGAGAGACGCCGCTCGAGCGCGTAGGACGCGAAGCTCGAGATGATGTGGGCGGGCCCGGGGATCGCACCGACCAGGAACCCGACGACCGTGCCCCGCATGATCGGGCCCGCGGAGGCGCGCCACTCCTCCTTCGACGGCGGCAGGTCACGCAGGCGAGGCGCGACGACCGGCGGCGACGCGCTCTGGCCGGACGTCGCGAGGATCTCGGACAGGCCGAACAGGCCGATCGCGACGGGGACCACGCCGATGCCGTCGGCGAGCTCGGCGATGCCGTACGTGAAGCGCAGGTGGCCGCTCATGTCGATGCCGATGGTGCCGAGCGTGAGACCGAGCGCGGCCATGAGCAGCGACTTGAGCATCGACCCGCTGCTCATGTACCCGATCACGAGGATGCCGAGCATCAGCAGCGCGGCGTACTCCGGCGGGCCGAACCGGAGCGCGAAGCGCGCGAGCGCCGGCGCGAGCACCATCAGGGCGGCCACCGCGATGGTGCCCGCGACGAACGAGCCGACCGCGGCGATCATCAGCGCGGGCCCGGCGCGGCCCTTCTGGGCCATCGCGTAGCCGTCCAGACACGTGACGACCGACGCCGCCTCGCCGGGGATGCGGACGAGGATCGACGTGGTCGACCCTCCGTACATCGCGCCGTAATAGACCCCGCCGAGCAGGATCACCCCCCGGGTCGCGTCGAGCCCGAACGTGCCCGGCAGGAGCAGGCTGACGGCCGCGATCGGCCCGATGCCGGGCAGCACTCCGACGATCGTCCCGATCACGCAGCCGGCGATCGCGTAGACGAGGTTCTCCGGGCGGAGCGCGACGGAAAGGCCGAAGACGAGATTGGCGAGCGGTTCCACTCAGAACCCGAGCGGACCGTCGGGCAGGAGCACGCCGAGGCGGCGGAACGTCCAGTACGACACGACCGCGAATCCGACGGCCACCGACACGACGACCACGGGCCGCGTCCGTCGTTTCACGCCGAGGAGAAAGGCGAGCGCGACCGTCATCGTGATCCGGTACCCGAGCGACTCGAGCGCGGCCGCCGCGAAGGCGCCGGCGGCCAGGATCGACGCCGCGTGACCGGCCTCGCTCCAGTCGGCGGCACGGAGCGAGCGCGAGCGGCCGCCGAAGATCAGGACGAGCACGGCGAGCGTGACGAGCACGGTCGCGAGCACGACGGGGACGAAGGCCGGTCCGGGCCTGTGCAGCGTCCCGAACGGCAACGCGCGGCTCGCGAGCAGCACCGCGAGACCGAACAGGGCGAACACCAGCCCGCTGATGCGGTCCGTGGACATGGGGGGCCCCGACATGGCCCCCCATACCCCCCCGCGCTCGGACGCGCCCCGGGGGGTGCGCGGACGCACCCGGGGGGTGCGCGGACGCACCCGAGGAACCCGGGGCGCGCCTCGATGTCCTGGAAGGTGCATGCCGTCCTAGACCACGCCCGAGATGCCGCCGTCGATGTTGATCGCCGTGCCGGTGATGTAGCTGGCCCGCGCGGACGCGAGGAACGCGATCAGGTCGGCGACCTCCTCGGAGCGACCCATCCGGCCGAGCGGGATCGGGCCGTTCACCGGCGCGCGCTCGTCGAGCAGGCGACGCTCGTACTCCGCGGGAGACGGCGGCGGCGAGAGCGCCAGCCGCCGGCGCTCCCACTGCCCCGACCAGATGAGCCCCACGCACACGGTGTTCACGAGGATCCCGGCCTCGGCCAGCTCCTTCGACAGCGCCTTCGTCAGCGCGATGCCGGCCGCACGGCTCACGGACGTCGGCACGGAACGCGCCCGCGGCTGCTTGGCGCTGACGTGCGTGACGTTGATGATCCGTCCGCCGCCGCTCTTGCGCATCGCCGGCAGCGCCGCGCGGATGGTGCGGATGGCGCCGAAGAGCTTGAGATCGAGGTCCGCCTGCCACGCGTCGTCGTCGGCCGCCTCGAACGGCCCGATCGCCTCGCGGCCGGCGTTGTTCACCAGCACGTCGATGCGGCCGAACCGTGCGAGCGTCTCCTCCACGAACCGCTCCGGCTCGCCGCGCCGGGCGACATCCGCCGCCACTGCCAGCACGTTGGCGCCCGTGGTCGAGCGCACCGTGTCCGCCGCGGCCTCGAGGACGTCCTTCCTGCGCGCGCAGATGGCGACGCGGGCGCCCTCCTGCGCGAGTCGCTGCGCCGTGGCCAGCCCGATGCCTTCACTGCCCCCCGTGATCCCCGCGACCTTCCCGGTGAGCTCGAGGTCCACGGCCGCTACTCCAGCTTCCCGATCCGCTTCAGCGTCTCGTTGATGAGCTTCACCTCCTGCTGCCACCGCGGGCCCCACTCGTCGGCGTCCAGGTACGCGACCGCCGTGCCGAGGCTCGCCATGGCGGACTCGAACTCGGGACTCGCAACGGCCTGCTTCACGGCGTTGCGGAGCACGCGGACGGCCGCCGGCGGTGTCTCCTTGCGCACCACCATGCCGACCGACAGCACGTACTCGAAGTCGTGCCCGGCCTCCTTGACCGTCGGCACGTCGGGCAGCACCGGCAGGCGCCGGCTGCCGGAGGTGGCGAGCGGGCGCAGCGTTCCGGACTTGACGTGCGCAAGCACGGGGCCGGCGCCGGAGAACATGGCGTCGAGGTGCCCGCCCAGCAAGCTCGCGACCGCGGGACCGGCGCCGTTGTACGGCACGTGCCTGAGCCTGATCCCGCTGACCGCGGCGAACATCTCCATCGGCAGGTGCGTCCCGGTGTAGTTACCGGACGAGCCGTAGGTGATCTCGCCCGGCCGGCGCCTGGCGTCCGCGATCAGCTCGGCGACCGACTTCCACGGCCGCGCGGGGTGGGCGACGAGCACCATCGGGTCCGCGCTGAGCCGCGCGATCGGCGCGAACTGCTCGATCGTGAACTTCGGCGGACGGCCGAAGAGCGTGTCGACCTGCGGGTTGATGAAGAAGCTCGGCATCGCGATCATCGGCATGTAGCCGTCCGGCTTGCTGTTCGCGACGAACGCCGTGCCCACCGCGCTGCCCGCCCCCGGCTTGTTGACCACGACGAGCGGCTGCTTCAGCAGGCGCTCCATGACACGCGCGAGCGGACGCGCGTGCAGGTCCGCCGCGCCACCGGGGGGCAGCGCGACGACGATCTGGACGGGACGCGACGGGAAGCTGTCCTGCGCGGCGGCGTTCCCGGGCCCCGCCGCGGCGACGATCCCGACGACCATGACGAGCAGCAGCCGACTCGCGCGCATCGCTGCGCCTCCTTGCGGCCGCGCCGATCGGCGCAGACGCCGTTCGCCGGCGGCACGGCACCGCGGTGCCCTCCGGCGTGCTCTCCCCTGTCCCGGACACCCCGGGTGCTGACGTGCGAGCAGGGATACCACCGGACGACGTCATCCGACAAGGTGCAATCGCGGTTTGGCCCGCGGCGTGCTGGGAGTCGGCTTGGGGCCCTTCGAGGCCCCCCCGGGCCGAGCGCGAGCCCGAGGCGCGGCCCGGGTCCCCCTGTACCATTCCGAGCGTCGCGATGCGGCCCCCTCAGGGAGAGCGCCAGGGTCCCCCTGTGCGCAGCCAGCACCTG
>JACPDG010000034.1 GCA_016184125.1 Candidatus Rokuibacteriota bacterium
CTGTTCGAGCGATGCAACACGACGCTCGAGAACCTGGAGCAAGCGACCATTGCGGCGGTCAACGGGCACGCGATCGGGGGCGGGTGGGGCCTGGCGCTCGCGTGCGACTTCCGCATCGCCGCCGCCGACGCGGAGTTCTGGATCCCCGAGGTCGATCTCGGCTCGCCGCTCGGCGTCGCGTCGACGGCTCGGTTCGTCCGTCTCGTCGGCCCCGCGCGCGCCAAGGAGATCATCATGACGTGCCGCCGGTACTCCGCGGCGGAAGCGCTCGGCCTCGGCCTTCTCCATCGCGTGGTTCCCGGCCCCGAGCTCGCCAAGACGGTGCGGGAGCTCGCGGACATGCTCCTCGCCAAGCCGTTCCGCCCGCTCGCCGAGATGAAGGCGCGGATCAACACGATCGCGCGCACGGGCATCCCCGAAGTGAACGCGATGACCGAAGGGTTCCTGGAGCGTCCCTGATGCTGCTCGACGGCATCCGCGTCCTCGACCTGTCCCGCGTGCTGGCCGGTCCGTACTGCGCGATGCTCATGGGCGACCTCGGCGCCGACGTCGTCAAGCTCGAGCGTCCGGGGCGCGGCGACGACCTGCGCGACTGGGGCGGCAAGCGCGGGATGAGCTCCGTGTTCGCCGCCGCGAACCGCAACAAGCGCGGGGTCGCCATCGACCTCCAGAAGCCCGACGGCGCGAACCTCGCGTTCGAGCTGGCGCGCCATGCGGACGTCGTCATCGAGAACTTCCTGCCCGGCGTCGCTGAACGGCTCGGGCTCGGGGACGAAGCCGTGCGGGCGGTCACCCCGACGATCGTCTACGCGTCGGTGACCGGCTTCGGGCAGACGGGGCCCTACGCCAAGCGGCCGGGTTACAACACGATCGCGCAGGGCATGAGCGGCCTCATGGCCCTCACGGGCATGCCCGGGCATCCACCGACCCGCGTCGCCGGCTCCACGTCCGACCTCGCGGCATCGTACCTGTGCTTCGGCGCGGTGAACGCCGCCCTGGTGCATCGGTTCCGGACGGGCCGGGGTCAGTACCTCGACGTGAACCTCCTGGCGTCGTCCCTGGGGCTGCTCCCGGATCCCGCCGCGCACTATCTCGAGACGCGCGTGCGGCCGGAGCGCCACGGCAATCGCAACCCGAACCTGACGCCCGCCGAAGCGTTCCAGACGAAGGACGGCTACATCACGGTCGTGCTCATGAACCCCGAGCAGTGGGACCGGTTCTGCCGGGTCCTCGGCGACGAGGAACTGCGGACGAGCCCGCGCTTCGCGACCAACACCGACCGGCTCCAGGACCATGCCGAGATGAAGGCCCGGATCGAAGCGGCGTTCGCCACGGCGCCGACCGCCGAGTGGGTACGACGGTTCGAGAAGGCGCAGATCGCGGCGGGCCCGATCTACGAGTTCGACCAGGTCTTCGAGGACCTGCAGGTGAAGCACCTCGGGCTCGTCGCCGAGATCGACCAGCCGGGCCTTGGCAGGGTCGGGATGCTCGGATTCCCATTCCGGTCGACCACCCCGGCGGCGATTCGCCGTCCCGCGCCGCTGCTCGGGCAGCACACCCGCGAGGTGCTCGAGGAGATCGGCGTGCCGCCCGCCGAGATCGAGCGGCTCGCCGCAGCCGGCGTCATCCAGCTCGCGGACGCGGTCGCGTAAACGCCGGGCTCGATGCCGGATCGGCCCGCGTCGTGACGCCGGCCACCCTGCTCCCCGCCGCACCCCTTGGCCGAGTGCACGGTCGAGCACCGGCCCGGGTTTCCCGGGCCGGTTGCGAGCGTCGGGGCCGGGGGAGTCCGAGGGGGGCGTCAGCCCCCTTCGTGCAATGGTCGGGGGCCATGTCGGGGCCCCCCACTCCAGGGACCTGGTACGATGCCCGTCAGGATGCCGCGCGACAACATCGTGCTCGTCGGATTCATGGGCGCCGGCAAGTCGGTGTGCGGCCGGCTGCTCGCCCGCCGTCTCGGCCGCTGCTTCGTCGAGACGGACGACATGATCGTGGTGCGCGAGGGCCGCTCCATCCCGGAGATCTTCCGCACCGGCGGCGAGGCGCGCTTCCGGGCGCTCGAGGCCGAGGCGATCGAGCTGCTCCGGCTCAAGTCGGGGGAGGTCATCGCGACCGGCGGAGGCCTGCCGTGCCGCGCGGGGCGGATGGAGGCGCTGCGCGACCTCGGCACGACCGTGTGGTTGGCGGGCGACCTCGCGATGCTGTCCGCGCGGGCGCGCCGGACCGGACAGCGGCCGATGCTTGCCGGCCGCTCGGCCGAGGCGATCGAGGAGCTCTACCGGGCGCGGGAGCCCTATTACCGCCAGGCGGACGTCGTCGTCGACACGACCGGTCTCGGCCCCGACCAGGTCGTGGCCCGCGTGCTGACCGCGCTCCGCGACCGTGATGCCGCACGCGTTTAGCCGCCGGCTCGCCGAGGGGCCGCTCCTCTGCGACGGCGCCATGGGTACGATCCTCTACAGCCGGGGTGTGGCAGTCGACGCCTGCTTCGACGTGCTGAACCTGTCGAACCCGAAGCTCGTCCAGTCGGTGCACGCCGACTACATCGCCGCCGGGGCCGACTGCATCGAGACCAACACCTTCGGCGCGAACCGCTTCAAGCTCGGTGCGTACTCGCTCGAGGGCCAGGTCCGGGAGATCAACCAGCGCGGTGCCCGGCTCGCGCGCGACATGCGCGAGTCCATGGGCCGCGACGTGCTCGTGCTCGGCTCGATCGGTCCGCTCGGCAAGTATCTGGCGCCGCTCGGCACGCTGACGCACGCCGAGGCGCGTGCGGCATTTCGCGAGCAGACGGAGGCGCTTCTCGAGGGCGGTGTCGATGCCGTCGTCTTCGAGACGTTTCCGGGACTGACCGAGCTCCGGCTGGCCATCGAGGTGGTGCGCGGCATCACGGACCTGCCGATCGTGGCCCAGATGGCGTTCACCGACGAGGCGCTCACGTACACCGGCCGGACGCCGGCGGAGGTCGTGCGGGCGCTCCGCAAGCTGCCCGTCGAGGCGGTCGGCGCAAACTGCTCGGTCGGCTCGAGCGTGCTCTACGAGGTGCTCGAGCAGATGCTGCCGGACGCGGGGGGACTGGCGCTCGCGATGCAGCCGAACGCGGGACTGCCGACGCGCGTCGGCGAGCGGCTCATCTACCTGTCGTCGCCCGCGTACATGGCCGAGTGGGCCGGCCGCATGATCGAGGCGGGGGCGAGGATCCTGGGCGGGTGCTGCGGCACGACGCCGCAGCACATCGCGGCGATGCGCGAGGTCATCGACCGGAAGGCGCCCTCGTCACGGCGGCCGTCGCGCGGCGCGGTGGCGCTGCACGTCGGGGAGCGTCTCGAGGCCGGGCCCGCCGCCGCGGCGCCTCCACCGACGACGCTGCAGCGGAAGCTCGAGGCACGCGACTTCGTCGTCAGCGTCGAGCTCGATCCGCCGCGCGGCCACACCGCCGACAAGCTCGTGCAGGGCGCGAGGCTGCTGAAGGAACGGGGCGTCGAGGTCGTCGACATCAACGACGGCTCGCTCGGCCGCGTGCGCATGGCCGTCCTCCCCACGGCGCTGCTCGTGCGCGAGGCGACGGGTCTCGATGTGAACATGCACTTCACCTGCCGCGACCGGAACCTGATGGGGATCCAGGCCGAGATGCTCGCGGCGTGGGCGCTCGGGATCCGCAACATCCTGGCGATGACGGGCGATCCTCCCCGGACCGGCGACTACGCGAACGCCACGGCCGTGTTCGACGTCGACGCGATCGGGCTGATCCAGGTCATCCGCCGGATGAACGAGGGCATGGACGCGACCGGCAATTCGATCGGGGGCAACACGTTCTTCCACATCGGGGCGGTGCTGAACCCGGTCGCCGGGGACCTCGGGCGTGAGGTCGAGCGCTTCCACCGGAAGGTCGAGGCCGGGGCGTGCTGGGTCCAGACGCAGCCCGTGTACGACCTCGAGGTGCTCGAGCGGTTCTTCGACCGGGCCGGTCCCTCGCCCGTGCCCGTCATCGTCGGCGTGCTGCCGCTGCACAGCGCTCGGCACGCCGAGTTCCTGCACAACGAGGTGCCCGGTATCACCATCCCCGACGCGATCCGCACGCGGATGCGCGAGGCGGGGGACCAGGCGCTGCGCGCCGGGATCGAGATGGCGCAGCGGCTCGTGCACGAGCTGCGCCCCCGCTACGCGGGGGCCTACCTGATGCCGTCGTTCGGACGCTTCGAGGTCGTCGCGGAGGTGCTCGATGGGCTCCGGTGACCGCTCGCTCCCCACGCTCAGCGCCGCCGAGGCGGCGGCACGCATCCGCGCGCGGACGCTGTCGCCCGTGGCGCTCGTCGACGCGCTGCTTGCCCGCATCGCCGACGTCGACCCGCATCTCGAGGCGTGGGTGCACGTCGACGGGGCCGGGGCGGTGGCCGCGGCGCGGCGGCTCGCGGCCGAGGCCGAGCGGGGCCGCATCCGCGGAGCGCTCCACGGGGTCCCCGTCGGTGTCAAGGACATCATCGACGTGGCCGGGATGCCCACGCGCGCGGGCACGCGGCCGTTCGGGCATTCGCAGCCCACGGTGGACGCGACGTGCGTCGCCCGGCTCCGCGCCGCGGGCGCGATCGTGCTCGGCAAGACGCACACGACCGAGTTCGCCTTCCGCGACCCGGCGCCCACGCGGAACCCGTGGCGGCGCGATCACACGCCGGGCGGGTCGTCGTCCGGCTCGGGTGCCGCCGTGGCGGCTCGCATGGTCCCGCTCGCCCTCGGAACGCAGACGGTCGGCTCGGTGCTCCGGCCGGCCGCCTACTGCGGCGTCGTCGGCGTGAAGGCCACGCACGGCGCCGTCCCCGTCGACGGCGTGATCCCGTTCGCGTGGTCGCTCGACCACGTCGGGGTGCTCGCCCGCACGGTCGTCGATGCGGCGCTCGGGCTCGGCGTCCTCGCCGGCCGGACGTTCCCCGTCGAGCCCGTCCGCGCGCCGCGGATCGCGCTCGCCCCCGAGCTCCTGGCCCGCGCGGAGCCGGACGTCGCGCGACAGGTCAGCGCTGACGCCGAGGCGTTCGCGCGGGCCGGCGCGACGATCGGCGAGGTGAAGCTGCCGGCGACGTTCGCGGCGCTCCACGAGGCGGGGCAGCGCGTGCTCGAGGTGGAGGCGGCGACCTACCACGAGCCGACGTTCCGCCGGCACGCGAGCGAGTACGGCCGGTACATCCGCGAGGTCATCGAAGCCGGTCTGGCCCAGCCGGCCACCGCGTTCGTGCGCGCGAACCGTGCCCGCCTCGCGTTCCGCGAGGATGTCATGCCGCTGCTCGCGAGCTGGGACGCGTGGCTGTCACCGACGGCGCCCGGGCTGGCACCGTACGGCCTCGGGTGGACGGGGGACGCGTCCCTGTGCGCTCCGTGGACCTTCGCGGGCACGCCGTCCATCTCGCTGCCGAGCGGCGTCGCCGCGAGCGGGCTTCCGCACGCGATCCAGCTCGCGAGCGCGGCGGACACGGAGGCGCGGCTGCTGTCCGTGGCGGCCTGGTGCGAGCGCGTGCTCGGGTTCGCCGACGTGCCGGCGTGCTAGATCCCACGCGTCGACACGCGGGCTTCGCCCGCGCACCCGAATGGCGACGGCTCGACGGCGGCGGTGCCCCGCTGGACCTCAAGATCGAGGGAGCGACCGTGATCGACGGCACCGGCACGGCGGGAGGACGGGTGGACATCGGCATCCGCGACGAGCGGATCGTCGCGCTCGGCGACCTCTCGCGCGAGCACGCCGGCAACACCCTCCACGCGTCGGGGAAGACGGTGACCCCCGGCTTCATCGACATCCACTCGCACTCCGACTGGCAGCTCTGGGCCAACCGGCGCGCCGAGTCGAAGATCCGTCAGGGGGTGACGACCGAGGTCGTCGGCAACTGCGGCTTCTCGCCGGCGCCGGTCACGCCGGAGCACGTCGACGAGCTTCGCGGCTTCGCGCTCCACGTCCCGAAGGGCCTCGATTTCGGCTGGGCGCGATTCGGCGACTACCTGCAGGCCCTCGACCGCGGCGGGCTCGCGCTCAACGTCGTGCACCTCGTCGGGCACGGCGCGCTCCGCATCGCGGCGATGGGGTTCGCCCGGCGCGCGCCGAGCGCGGACGAGATGAAGCGCATGCAGCGCCTGCTCGTCGACGCGATCGAGGACGGGGCCTGGGGTCTGTCCACGGGCCTCATCTACGCGCCGGGATCGTTCGCGACGACCGAGGAGCTGCTGACGCTCGCGCGCGCGGCCGCGCGTCACCGGGGGTTCTACGCGAGCCACATCCGGGGCGAGGGCGCCACCGTGATCGACGCGGTCACCGAAGCGATTCACATCGGGCGCGAGGCCGAGCTGCCGGTGCAGATCAGCCACGTCAAGGCCGCGGGACGCCCGAACTGGGGCAAGGTCGCGCAGGTGCTCGGGCTGATCGACGCGGCGAACGACGAAGGCCTCGACGTCATGGGCGACGCCTATCCGTACACGGCCTCGAGCACGTCGCTCCGCACCCTGCTGCCGGACTGGGCGCTCGAGGGCGGCCTCGACGCGATGCTCGCGCGTCTCGGCGATGCCGCCACGCGCGCCCGCATTCGCCGGGACGTCCTCGAGCCGGCGGCCGGCGAGTCGATGGCCGTGCGCGTCGGCTGGGACAACGTCATGATCTCGTGGGCGCCGACCCGGCGCGACGTGCAGGGCAAGCGCCTCAGTCAGATCGCGGCGGCGCGCGGGAGCGACCCGCTCGACGCCGCGATGGACCTGCTCGTCGAGGAGCAGGGTCGCGCCTCGATGATCCTGTTCCAGATGGACGAGGCCGATCTCCGGCGCGCGCTCGCACATCCCCGGATCATGATCGGCTCCGACGGCTCCTCGCTGGCGCCGTACGGGGAGATGGGCGCGGGCAAGCCGCACCCGCGGAACTACGGCACGTTCCCGCGCGTCCTCCGCGAGTACGTGCGCGAGCAGCGCGTGCTGTCGCTGGCCCAGGCGATCCACAAGATGACGGCGCTGCCGGCGCGTCGCCTCGGTCTCCGTGATCGCGGCGTCATCCGCGCCGGTGCGGTGGCGGACCTCGTCGTCCTGGATCCCAGGCGGGTCGCCGACGAGGCCACGTACGACGACCCCCACCGCTACCCGGCAGGAATCGACCACGTGCTCGTGGCCGGTCGCTTCGTGATCAAGGACGGCGGGCACACGGGGAGCCTGCCCGGGCGAGTGCTGACACCGCCGTGAAGATCGGTCGCGTCTCGCTCAGGATGACCGTCCTGAACGGTCTCACGAACCTGCTCGTCTCCGGCGACTCGCTGGACGACGTCTTCCGGGGCTTCGCCGAGGGTCTGGCGCGCCTCGTGCGCTTCGACGCCATGGCCGTGGCGCTCATCGACGCCGAGCGCGGCGAGGCGGAGCTGATCGACGCCCTCGCGCGGGCCACCGCCGGGGTGCCGCAGCGTGACTGCCGCCTGGCCGTGGCGGGGACGCTGCTGGCCGAGCTCGTCCGCACCGCGGCCCCGATCACGATCGCCGACGTCGACACGGCCGGCGTGCCGCCGGCCAGCCGCGAGGCGTTCCTCGCGCGCGGGTACCGGTCGGTGCTCATGGTGCCGCTGATCTCGCGGGGTGGGATCATCGGCGCGGTGATCCTCGCCGGCGAGCGCCCTGCGGCCTTCGACGACGAGGACGCCGAGGTCGTCGCCGAGCTCGCCCGTCCGCTCGCGTCGGCGATCGAGCAGCGCCGGCTGTTCGAGGAGCGCCATCGGCGCGCCGAGGAGCTCGAGGCGCTCTACTCGACGAGCCAGCTCATCACCGGGCGCCTCGACCTCGCCTCCGTGCTCGACGGCATCAGCCGGTCGGTGACGTCGCTGATCGGATCCACGGGCTGCGGTATCGGGTTGCTCAATCCCGACGGTACGGCGATCACCCATGCGGCCGCGCACGGCTTCCGGACGGAGGAGTGGTCGACGCTCGAGATCCCGGTCGGCGAGGGGATCATCGGTCGCTGTGTCGCGGCGGCGGCGCCGATCCGCGTCGACGACGTCGCCGCCGACGTTCGCTCGGCGCGCCGGGACATCGACGAGCGCGAGGGGATCCGGTCGATGCTGTGCGTGCCGCTTGCCTCGGAGCGCGGCATCATCGGGGTCATCTCGGCGTTCTCCACGCGGCCGGCGGCGTTCACGGAGCATCACCAGCGCGTCCTCGAAGCCTTCGCGCAGCAAGCGGGCATCGCGCTCGCCAACGCGCGGCTCTACGAGGAGAGCGAGCGCCGCGCGCGCGAGACGCGCGCGCTCCTCGAGGCCGGCCGGGCCGTGACGGCCAGCCTCGACGTCGAGGAGACGATGCGCGTCATCATGGCGCAGGCGAAGAGCGTGCTCGGCGTGGCGTCGTGCGGGATCATGACGCTCGATCCCGAGACCCGGGAGCTGGTCTCGGTCGCGAGCCTCGATCTCTCACCGGAGCTGGTCGGCAAGATCCGCGTCCGGGAGGGCGAGGGCATCACCGGGATCGCCGTGCGGGAGCGCCGGCCGGTGCACAGTGCGGACCTCTGGACGGATCCCCGCGTGCGCTTCCGCGACGTCCAGCGCGGCACCGGGTTCCGGTCGATGCTCGCCGTGCCGCTCCTGCTCGGCGACCGCGCGATCGGCGCGCTGATCGTGCTCCGCGCCGACCGGCACGAGTTCTCCGGCGCCGAGCAGGAGCTGCTCCTGGCGCTCGCGGACCAGGCGGCCATCGCCCTCGAGCATGCGCGCCTGTACACGCAGCTCGAGGGGATGGTGGCGGAACGCACGCGCGAGCTCGACGCGCAGAAGCGGTTCGTCGAGGTCGTGCTCGAGACGCTGCCGCTCGGCGTCTTCGTCGTCGACGCCGGCCTCGCCGTCATCCGGGTCAACCGGGAGGGCGAGCGCGTGCTGCCGTCGGACGCGCGCATCGGCGAGCCGTTCGCGCGATTCGTCGGCGACGGCGTGGCCGACCTCGTCGCGTGGCTCGACGGCGCGCGCAGCCGGCGAGGGGTCCACCGGCTCGAGCGTGAGATGGCGGTCGCCGGCGAGACGCGCGTGGTGCGTCTCACGGCGGCGCCGCTCGAGGCGGCCGGGCGCGCGGGGCACCTCATTGTCCTGGTGGAAGACGTCACGCTCGCGAAGCGGCTCGAGCAGCAACTCCTGCTCACGGAGCGGTTGACCACGGCGGGCAAGCTCGCCTCCGGGGTCGCCCACGAGCTGAACAACCCGCTGGCGACCATCGCCGGCTGCGCGGAGTCGCTCGCGTCGAGGCTGCGCGAGCCGGCGCTCGCGGGCCGGGAGGAGCTGGCAGACTTCCGGCGCTACCTCGGGCTCATCGAGGAAGAGGCGTACCGGTGCAAGGAGATCACGGGCAGTCTCCTGCAGTTCGTGCGCGAGCCCGGCAGCCGCCGCACGCCGGCGAACCTGAACGCCCTCGCGCTCAAGGTCGTCGAGCTGTTGTCACACCAGTCGCGGTTCGCGGAGAGCCGGTTCGTCACCGAGCTCGACCCCGAGCTGCCCGTGGTGACCGCGAACGAGGGCCAGATGCGCCAGGTTTTTCTCGGGATCGCCGCGAACGGGCTCGAGGCGATGGACGGTCACGGGACGCTTGCCATTCGGACGCGCGTGGCGCGTGAGGAGGTGGAGGTGGAGTTCGACGACGAGGGGCCGGGCATCCCGGACGAGGTGCTGGCGCGGATCTTCGACCCGTTCTTCACGACGAAGCCGCCCGGGCAGGGGACCGGGCTCGGCCTCGCCATCGCGCAGGGGATCGTCGCCGACCACGGCGGGCGCATCGAGGTGACGTCGCGGCCGGGCAAGGGCACCGTCTTCCGCGTGGTCCTACCCCGATGAGACGGGCCATCCGCGTGCTCGTCGCCGACGACGAGAAGAACCTGCGCGAGCTGATGATCCGAGAGCTCGGCCGGAAGGGCCACGACGTCGAGGGCGCGGCCGATGGCGAGGAAGCGCTCGCGTCCCTCCGGGAGTCGCCGTTCGACGTCGTCGTGCTCGACATGCGCATGCCGAAACGCGAGGGCCTCGACGTCCTGCGGGAGCTCACCACCGTCCCGGAACCGCCGCAGGTCATCGTGATGACGGGGTTCCAGGACGTCACGAACGCGGTCGAGGCGATGAAGCTCGGCGCGTACGACTACCTGACGAAGCCGACGAAGATCGAGGAGCTCGACATCCTGATCCGGAAGGCGGCGGAGAAGGCGCTGCTCCTGCGCGACAACGCCGCGCTCCGCGCGCACGCCGAGGGCGCCCAGCCGTTCGCCGGTATCCTGACCCGGAGCGCCGCGATGCACGAGGTGCTCCGCATCATCGACCGGGTCGCGCCGACCGATACGGCGGTGCTGGTGCTCGGTGAGAGCGGTACCGGCAAGGAGCTGGTCGCCCGCGCGATCCACGAGCGGTCGACCCGCGCGAGCCGGCCATTCGTGCCGATCCACTGCGGAGCGCTCCCCAGGGAGGTGTTCGAGTCGGAGCTGTTCGGCCACGAGAAGGGCGCGTTCACCGGCGCGATCACGACCAAGCCGGGGCTCGTGGAGCTCGCCGACGGCGGCACGCTGTTCCTCGACGAGATCGGGGAGATGGAGCCCGACAGCCAGGTCAAGATCCTGAGGGCCCTCGAGACCGGGATGTTCTTCCGCGTCGGCGGCACGCGGGCGCGGCGCGTCGACGTGCGCCTGGTCGCCGCGACCAACCGCGATCTCGGCGAGGCCATGAGGGCCGGCGAGTTCCGGCAGGACCTCTACTACCGGATCAACACGATCACGGTGAAGCTCCCGCCACTGCGCGACCGCCGCGAGGACATCGCGGTGCTGGCGCAGCACTTCCTCGAGCAGAAGGCGGTCTACGGCGCGAAGCGGCTGTCACTCGCGGCGCTCGCCGCGCTCGAGGCGTACGACTGGCCCGGCAACGTGCGCGAGCTGCTGCACGCGGTCGAGCGCGCCGTCATCCTCGCCAAGGGCGACGACATCGTGCCGGAGGATCTCCCTCCCGAGGTCGTCGGCGATCGCGGCGCAGCGCCGGCCGTGCCGAGCGGCACGCTCGAATCGATGGAGCGGCAGCACATCGTGGCGACGCTCCGTCAGGTCGGCGGTCACCGCGGCAAGGCGGCGGCGCTGCTCGCGATCGACCCGAAGACGCTCTACCGCAAGGTCCTCGCGTACCGGATCAAGCCGGAAGAGTGGACGTAGCGGGCTTCCGCGCGACGCCCAGCACCGCGGCACCACGGCGCGTCCCGAGCGACAGATCGAGGGCGCCCAGCGCCAGGTAGAACGGGAACAGCCCCGCGTAGACCACGGGGTTCGGCCTGTTGTCGCCGGTGGCGAAGAACAGGTCGAACATCAACGTGCCGAAGGGCCCGAAGGTCTGGCGTACGCTCTCGACCTCCAGGCCGGCATCGTCGAACAGCACTTCGATCTGGCGTTCCGAGTACCCGTCGCGCACATGGCCGTAGTCGGACGGATGGAACCCGATCCGCCGCTCTCGCCAGCGCACGAGCGGCAGGTGCCGGGGCTGCGGCACGCTGGGCGATGTGACGATCAGGACGCCTCCGGGCTTGAGCGCGTGCGCGAGGTGCTTGACCACCAGGGAGTCTTCGTCGATGTGCTCCAGCACGTCGCTGCAGACGGTGATGTCGTACACCTCGTGATCTCCCGGGTCGCGCAGATCGACCGTGCGGACCTCCAGGTTCGTGAGCCGGAGACCGCGCTTGATCCGCTCGGCGCGCCCGATCGTCCGCGGCTCGTTGTCGCCAATGACGACGCGCCACCCGGGGAACCGGCGCGCCGCGTAGTAGGCGAACGCGCCCTCGCCCCCGCCGGCGTCGTACAGCACACGCGGCTCGTGACTCCAGAGCCGCAGGCGGCGCAGCTCCTTGATCAGGTGCCAGGCGCGCAGGCGCCCCGGGCAGTGCAACTCGCCGAGGAGATAGTACCCGGCACGCCGCTTCCAGTCCGTCTCGCCCCAGGCCTTCTCGCGGCCGTACAGACCGTGCATGGGTCCTCCTGCCTTCCGTGGTGTGAGACATCGAGTGACGCCGTCGGCGTCAGGCGGGACGTGCGATCGTTTCGAGCGAGCACCGGGGCCTCTTGGCCAGGAGACAGAGCAGGAACGATGCCGGAGCGTTCGAGCCCGTTCGCGTGGACGACCCAGGCTCGCCGGCGCGAAGGGTTTTCCCAGATGTGGAGCGCCGGTGCAGGCGACGATTTCATTCGCATCCGCGACGCGTCGCGTGCCACGATCATCGGCGATGACGCCGACGTGCCGGCGCACCCCGGTCGTGGCCCTCCTCGTGGCCGCGCTCCTCGCCGTGCCGCTTCAGGCCGCCGGTCTCGCTCCGACTGGTGAGCTCCGCGCGATCTTCGACGAGGCGAACCGCGTGATCAACGACCCGGCGACGGCGACGCAGCCGCTCGACCGGCTCAGCGCCGTCCTCGAGATCGTGGACCGCGTCTTCGCCTTCCGTGAGGCGGCCCAGCAGGCGCTCGGTCGCGAGTGGGAGTCGCGCACGCCCGCGGAACACGACGAGTTCGTCCAGCTCTTCTCGGATTTTCTCCAGCGGACCTTCGTGCTCACCGTGGCGTCGAAGGCGAGCCTGGAGGGTGGCGTCGAGATCCGCTACCGGACGGAATCGATCGCCGGCGACACGGCGACGGTGTTCACGACGGTCGTCGCTCGCGACGGCACGGAATTGCCGGTCGAGTACCAGATGGTGCGGCGCGGCGACGGGTGGGCCATCCGGGACGTCGTGTGGGACAGCGTCAGCCTCGTCGGCAACTATCGGGCCCAGTTCCTGCGGGTGATTCGCGCGTCGTCCTACCGCGATCTCGTCGCGCGGATGAAGGCCAAGTCCCTCGAGGTCACCACGGCGCTGCCGTTCGCGCGCGCCAACGGCAACGGCCGTGCGCAGACCACCGACATGGGGGGACTACCGATGCCCCCCAAGCCCCCCACGCTCGCACGCGCCCCGGGGGACCCGGGGCGCGGCTCGACACCCGATTCGTTCACGGGCTCTGAGCGGCCACCCGGGGCGCCGCCGATGATCGTGACCGCCGACGGTCGTGCTGCGGTGCGGTTCGAGCCCCTCGAGGAGGGCGACGAGCGTACGGATACCGCCACCGTCGCGGCGGCGGCGACGGCCGCGCCTGTCGTCCAGGCCGCCGCCACTGGATCGGCCCGCGGCGACTCGGAGGTGCGCACGGGACCGCGCGGCGGCGAGGGTTCATCGGTGCCCGCAACACCGCCGCCTCCGCCATCGCCGGCCGCGTCCCCCTTGCCACCGGCCGGCAGCGCCGTCTCCGCGCCGGCCGTTTCCGCACGAGGCGGACGTCAGGCGTCCTCGGCCCAGCCGGCCAGGGTCGATGTGAAGCGGGCCGGTCCGCCGACGTACTGGGTGCAGGTCGGCGCGTTCAGGAGCGCCGAGACGGCCAGCGAGATCGCGGAGAAGTTGCTCAGGCAGCAGCTCTCGGTCTCGATGGAGGGGGCGGAGGTGACGTCGGGCGAGACGATCGTGCGTCTGGTCCGCGTGCGTGTCGGGCCGTTCGCTGACCGCGGTGCGGCAGCGGTTGCGCTTCGCGACCTCGCGCGGAAGGGCTACACCCCGTTCCTGGCGGTGGAGTGATGCGCTCGGACCGCGTCTACGCGAAGGTCTTCTGTCTCAGCGCGACCGCGATCTCGCCGAGCGCGACGAACGCGTGCTCGATGCAGAGCCCGTAGGCGCTCGTCTTCGACGGCACACGGCCCGGTTCGACATCACCGCGCTCGTGTTCCCACACTACCGCCGGTCGTCCTTCCTGCTCGCACCGTTCATAGATCAGTGTCATGCCTCGCTCGTGTCGCAGGTTCGATGCCAGATGCTCGGTGTGCGCGACGATGCGGACTTGCGTCGCAGCCGTTCGCGGGCGACCCCGGCTGAACGGCGAGTTCGTGACCGCGATGGCCGATTCATGGCCGGCTCGGGCATGGCGCCGTCGCCTCGGGCGTTGCGCCCGAGCGCGTGCGCGGACCACGACGTCGAACCTGCCGGAATTGCTCTGCTTCGCGCTCGGTCCGGGGTTGGCATCCCCGTTGCGTTATGCGACTCACGCGCACACGACGCGAAGACGATCGAAGGGGAGTTCATGAACCGAGTACTCGTGATCGATCAGGATCGAGCGGTAATGCACGCTCTTGGCCTCGGGTGTCTGGAGCGGGGCATCGGTGTCCGCATGGCGGAGAACGTGTGTGAAGGCGTCCGCGCTCTCGTCGACGAGAGCGTCACGCTCATCGTCGTGGACGCCGGGCTCCTGAGGCTCACGCCGTGGGAGCACGCGGCGGTGTTCGAACGGGTCGCGCCTGGTGTGCCAGTCACCGTCGCCGTCGCGTCCGACGTCCCGCTCGAGTCCCGTGTTGCGCTCGAGCTCGCCGGCTTTCGCGTGCTTGCGCGTCCCGTGACCGTCGCGGACGTGGAGAAGGTCGAGGCACGGTGAGGCCCCGCCTGCTCTTCGCGGCTGTGATCGGTCTTGCGCTCGTGGGCGCCGTCGCGGAGCTCGCGTGCATCGCGAGCGAGCGAACGCCGAGCGCACCGGCGGCCAGCCCGTACACCGACGTGACGCCGTCGGAGCTGCCTGGCGCGCCCGAGGTCCCGGACGCCGCGTCCGAGATCCCGGTGTTCACGCCCTGACGATCGTCGCCGAGCCGGGCTCGCTCGGTTGCAGGACCGCGAGCCCCGTGTACACTCTGACCAAGTCTGCCAAGCTCGGCCGGACCTCGCCTCCGAACGAATGAGTCTTCCGCGTTCACGGGGCGTTGACGAGAGCGGAAGAAGAGGTGGAGGAAGACCCATGGCATCGAAGCTCTACGTCGGCGGTCTTTCGTACTCGACGACCAGCGAGGGACTCCGCGAGTTCTTCGCACAGTGCGGTACCGTCACGTCCGCGACCGTGATCACGGATCGGTTTTCAGGGCAGTCGCGCGGGTTCGGCTTCGTCGAGATGACAACGGCCGAGGAGGCACAGAACGCCATTTCCCAGCTCAACGGCCGGGACCTCGACGGTCGCCGGATCACCGTCGAGGTGTCGAACCCACAGGCGGCCCGTCCAGGCGGTGGCGGTCGTCCTGGCGGCGGTCGGCCGGGTGGTCCGCGGCCTGGTGGCGGTGGCCGAGAGACGAGCGGCTACGCGCACCGTCCGTCGAAGCCGGTCCGCTGGTAAACCTTTTGGAGGGGCCTCGACGGCCCCCTCCAATGCCTCCCCCTCCGATTGCACACTAGCGGGACCTTCGCACGATTGGTAGGTGGATCATCACGCAGCCGGCTCCTTTGCTGAGGATGAGGGCGTGGAGCGACTAGATGAAGAAAGTGCGGGCATCCACCAGTCGAGCTCGAACAGCTTCACGGCCTTGCGCTGCAGCGGCGACAGCTCCGGCGCGAGCATGACCGTGGGCCGGCGGCCGGCCTTGCTGGTAGTCGTCCGAACCAACGTGGCGCGCACGGCCGCCAGCTCGCGCATCATCGCGCTCACTGACAGGCGGGTGCCCAAGGCCAGGCGCGCCAGGCTGACCAGCGTCAGGCCGATGACCGTGGCGAAGGTGTGCAGGCGCAGTGAACTGTCGGCCCACTGGTGCGAGGGCCCCCACGGCACGATCCCGCCCTTCTTGGCCCGTCGGAACAGCTCCTCGACGTTCCACTGTCCGCGGAACGCATGGACGATGCGCCCCGTGCTCCAAATGTGCCGGTCGGTGCACAGCACGCGCCGCCCCAAGCGCGTGCGCTCCAGGTGGCGCCGTCGCCGGGCGTCGACGTGCCAGCGCAGGGTCGCGCGGCCCTCGCGGTCAGCGACCGTGGTGACCACGAAGGCAGAAAGGTGCTCCCGTTGCAGCGCCGTCTGGACGCGACGCTCCAGGGTCTCGCGATCGATCTTGCCGCTGGCCGCGCGGCGCTCCAGCTTGCGCAGCTCCCCCTTCGCCTTGCGCAGGGCCCGGGCGATCCCGCGCTTCTGTCCGCGCAGCAACTCTTGGCTCTCGACGACGACCAGGGTCCGATCCAGCTCGCCGACCCGCGTCCGCACGCGGGCGGCGCGCACCTCGTGCAGCGCGCCGCCGAGGCGTTTCATGGCCCCCCGGCGGGCCGCCTGCGCGAGCGCCACGTCCGCCGCGCTATGCCCCAAGGGCAGGGAGATGAGCGTGTGGTACCCCGCCACGTCCAGATCCAGTTCCAGTTGCTCGCTCCACGAGCCCCCATCCCGCACCAGCGTGCGGGTCGCCGGGCGCCGGCGCCCCTGGGCCTGGTCCAAGGCGGCGTGCAGTTGGCCGAGCTCGGCCAGGCACTCGCCAAGCACGGCCTGGTCCGACCCGTTGCCCGGATAGGCGCGATGCAACAGGGGCACGTGGCCCGTCTCGCTCGCCAACACGGCCAACCCCACGACCCGCAGGTCGCCGCGCTTGCTCTTGGCATGCCCCCGCCGCGCCAATTTTCCCGGCGTGGTCGTCGCGATGTACGTATCGAAGTTCGTGGTGTCGAACGCCAGCACATCGGTAGCCAACGTGAAGCGCTCCACCGCGGCCCGCGCGATCGCGATCTGGGCCTGCGCCAACTGCTCCTCGGTGACGTGCGCCGCCAACCGGTGGAACGCCTGGCCCGTGAACGCCGAGGCGGGGAGGCACGAGACCTGGGGGAGGCACGACGCCAGGAACGCGCGCAGGTGCCGCTTGGCCGCCGGCGCGCACGCCCGCTGGGTCGCGACGGCCGCCACCATCTCGCCCACGGTTGGCCCCGCCTGCGGCCCCGACGTGCCGCACACCCGGTCGATGGTGCGCACCAGGTCGAGTTCCTCGGCCACCCACGCCAGCGCCCCGATGTCCCCGATGCGGCGGGTTCCCACCGTGCGCGTCTGGCTGAGATCCGCCACGGGCGCGGCCTCGGCGGGGCCCAGCACGACCTGGCGGGCGAAGGGCCGCCGCCGGACCCGATCCCACAACGACTGGGCGGCGATGCGATACGGTCGAATGCAAGAAAAACGCATTTCCGGCCGCAGGAGTCGCACCAACGAGCACGCTTACCCCTCCGCTATGCGAAGGTCCCGCTAGTGGTAGTCCACGATCTCGACGTTGACGGGACCGCGCGCACCTTGCGGCCACTCGAAATAGATCCGCCACCGGTCGTTGATTCGGATGCTGTACTGGTCCTTGCGGTCTCCGAGCAGCGCCTCCAAACGGTTGCCCGGCAACGTGGCGAGGTCCTTCAGCGACACCGCCGCCTCGAGACGGTCCAGCTTCAGGCGTGCAGCGCGTTCGATGCCGGAGAACACCTTGACTCGTCCGCCGGCGGCAAAGTGCCTGGTCCGCTTGTCCCGATAGCTGACGACCATCCGGACCCGAATCATCGCGAGCGATTACGCGTTACGTCAAGCATAACGTGCTGGTGGCAGCCGGGCCAGCGATCGAGGCGATGGGCGAGCGACGAAGAGCGCAGGCCATGTTCATTCAGCCGAACGGCAGCAGCGCGATCCCGACCACGGCGATCGCCGCCGAGAGGTTGCGGGAACCTTGCCGACTCGCCGCTCCCTCGGCTACCCTCTCGCGGAGTTGTCCCTATCTCTCTCAGCCAGGAGCTGTTATGCCGACCAACGTCACGGCGCTTCTCAGGACCGCACTTCGCCGGCTCGAGACCGAGCGGGATCGGGTCGATCGTCAGGTGAGCGCCCTCAAGATGGCTCTCGACGGCGTCAGCGCGCCCCCGAAGGCCCCACGGCAGCGCGGGCCGATGAGTGACGCGGCTCGCCGAGCCATCAGCCGCCGCATGAAGGCGTACTGGGTGGAACGGAAGGCCACGAAGCAGGAGAGGTCCAAGGCGGCCAGGAAGGCGAGTTGAGCGCAACCCGTCGTTGACGCGATCCGACGCGGCGGCTCGACGCCGGCGGAGACCTGCCAGTCCGCGGTTCACCGCGATGAGCGCGGTCTGCAGCTCGAGCCGGCTCCTGATCCTGACCTGGGTCCTGCGGCACACGCCCTCGAGGTCGGGATGCTCGACGAGATGACGTGAGCTGCGGGGCAGGATGCTCACGAGCTGAGGGAGGCGGCGGCGAAGAGGCCTCGGCGGAGAACGGCGAGCCATGAGGTGGCAGACGTGAGCAACAAGCGGAAGCCCGGCGAGAGGTTGAAGTTCTCGGGTCGCCGCACTCGAGCGAACCCGACGGAGCCGGCTCGAAAGCTCTCGGAGATCATCAAGGAGATGGCACTCCGCCTCTTCAAGGAGCCGGATGCTGCGGCGTCACTCCCGGCGGTCGAGGCGGCGATTCTGCTGGCGAGTGCCGCCTGGAATGCTGCCCTGGGCGACCACGGTCTCCGGGACCGGCACCGGGAGATGCTCGGGGGATTCGCCCGGGACGGCAGGCAGTCATGGCCAGAGTTCGTGTCCACCGACACCGACCGCCTCATCGCCGGGCTCGCCGAGTACAAGCAGGCGCGCTACCCCCATGACCGCCGGCGCATCGTGGCCGCCGAGACGCGCTCCGACGGCAACGTCCGGGTTCACTGGGTTCAGGGGGACACGCTCGTCGCCGAGCCGGCCGGCACTCCGACATCGCCGGCATCGACCGCCAGGGCGCAGAGCGGCAACCGGCTCGCCGAGAGGCTGGTCACGAGGATGAAGCAGGAGGCGCGCGGCAAGATCGTGGACATCCGGAGCGCCATCGCCGCCCGGGCCGCCGCGGAGGAGCTGCAGAAGACGGTCGTGACGACGGAGCAGCTTGCTCGCTTCCATCCCGCGCACGCCGCGTACGTCTACGTCCAGAACCAGGTGTCGGTGATGTCGGAACTGCTCACCACCCTGGACGAGATGGCGCCGTTCGCCAACCTCGTGGCCGAGGCCGAGGACCTCTACATGCCGAGCGCGCCGCCGATGAGCCCGCTCACCTCGTCCTGCTTCACGTGCTGGGCCTTCTTCGACGCGTGCGTCGAGCCGACCTACGAGACCATCGCCACCACCGTCCTGACGCTGGGCGCCGTCTTCGGCATGCACCCCGAGTTGCTGCGCGTCATCCGATTGATGCAGGAGTCGAGGATGGGCCTCTACGTCCACGAGGGCGCCGAGGGGCCCCTCGCCCGCCTCAGGGAGCTCGTCACCGGCGCCGTGCGCCGCGCCATCGTCCCGGGAGGCTACCGCGGACAGACCGGCGAGCTCTGGTACGCCCGGGTCCTTCCACCGCCACTCGCCGGCAGCTCGGAGCACGTCGTGTTCACGACGCCGTACCTCGTTCACCGGCCGGGGCTGCCCGCGTGGCAGGCGTATTTCCGCCGCACCCTCCCCGACGCACCCGCGCACGCTCGGCTCGCGGCCTACGAGCATCACATGAAGTACGGCCCGACACGCAGGTACTGGAACGACTTCGTGTTCGAGGGCTATGTGAATCACCGGCCGGATGCCATCTATCTCGCCGGCCTTCCCGGCGGGGGGCCGTTCCCGCGCGACGCTCCGCAGAACAGGAGGAAGGGTGGACGACCTGAATTCCGAGTGGCAGCGCAAGGGCGCGACGCTCAGCGACAAGACAGCGCGGAAGGAGTTCGGGCTCACCCAAGACGAGATCGTCAAGGCGATCCGGGCCGGCAAGCTCCGGTATCGCCACACCTCGATCTACGGGAACCCTTTCCTGCGGCTCCTGCGGCGCGAGGTCGAGGCGCTGGTCAAGCGGAAGCACGGGAGGGGCTACTTGAAGACCCAGCAGGCGAAGACGGAGCTCGCGCGCATCACCCGCGAGCTGAGACGGCTGAAGACCCAGGTCACCGCGCTCGAACGGCGGAGGTCGCACCTGATCGCCGGGCTCGAGACGTGACCGCATCGGCTCCGTCGACGGAGGAGCGAGCGGGATGATCGGGTACTTCGCAGAGGTCCGCCGCGCCGGCTTCGACATCGGCCTGTCGACCGGGAAGCTCGCCAAGGCGATGGTCGACGTCCTCGTGCAGTTGCCGCGGCGCGTGTCGAGTCGACCTGCTGGCCGACTCGCCGGGCGCGCGGGCATTCGCGCCGGGTAGCTGGATGAGGCGCGCTATCATGGGGCGGCCGATGGGCGAGTGACGTCGGTCGCGGTCGGCGACGTGCCATGAGGCGAGGTGGTGCGCGCCGTCGGCCAGGACGCTCGGAGCGGCGGAGGACCGGCCGTGAAGAAGAAGCGCCGCCGACCACGGACAGACCTGCCGCACCACATCGCCGAGGCGATTCGCTTCGCGTGGCCCGACGGCGTGATCGGAATGCCCTTCGATTCCGACGAGGTTCCGTTCTCGGACACATCTGCGCGACTGAGCGCGGCTCTGTCTCGCATCCCGGGAGCGGCGGTCGTGTACGAACGTGAGCCTCCAGGGGGACCGAGGTGGGACGACACGTCGGATCCCGATGAGGATCCGCCGGACTGGGACGCGGAATCGCGTTCGTATGGTCTCCTCTTCGTCGCCCCGACGGATGAGCGATTCGAGTTCTCGACCGAGACCACCGAACCCGACGAGGACGGAATCGAGCAGCCCGTTCAAGGCGAGGGCAGGATCGGCTACGTGGTCGCCGTCTCGCTGATCGCTCCGTTCGCCGCCGTGAAGCTGGACGAGATCGCGCTCTTCGAGGACGGAAGCCGGTCGGAACCTGATGTCCAGCCCAGCATCTTTAGCCTGGATGGGCGGCAGGTAGATCCCGACGATCACTATCGCGAACTCCTCGACGAGGCTTCATTCGAGGTGCTCAGAGCCCTCCGGGCCGAGATCGTCCGAGTGCTCGGGGAGTTTTCGCTCGTGGTGATTCCCAGGGAAGATCTCGAGCGGCCCGTCGGCTGGTTACGGGCCTCTGAAGAAGTTGTTGCCGGACTGGCCGGCGAGACCGTCACCGTGCGGGACGCCTTCTTCT
>JACPDG010000040.1 GCA_016184125.1 Candidatus Rokuibacteriota bacterium
CACGCGCTGGAGCGCGCTCGCCCGCTCGTGCCCCTTGCGGGCCTTCTCCATCTCGAGGCAGGTGATCTGCATGTACGCCATGTACGGGTTGGCGATCCGATCGACTTTCCCGGAGAGCGTGCGGATGTCGCGCATGGTCCTTCGAGGGATGGTCATCGCTCTCAGTCCTCTCGCGCCGGCCCGCTCCCGGCTCCGCGACCGCCGGGGCGCCGGAGGCGTCGCCCACTGACCCTTCGGATCACCTCGTCCACCTTGCGCGGCATGAGCGACTCGCCCGCGCGGGTGACCTTGGCCGTGTCCGTGTCGAGGACATCCCCGCAAATCCCTCGGAAGACGGGATCGTCCCCTCGAGCCCGCCCCTTGCCGTGGGCGAGGATGCGGGCGATGGCAATCGCCGCCCGGATCGTGGGCCGGTGGTTGTCCACACCGATGCCTCTCAGTTCCCTCACGATGTCCACGATGGTTTCTGCATCCGGCCTCGGGAGGCCCGACTTCGCCATCGTGACCTGCACCTCCGTCTCACGGTCATAGTGGCCGAGCTGGATCGTGATCAGACGGTCGAGCAGGGCGTCCTGGGTCTTGTGCACCCCGACGTACTCCTCGGGATTGGAGGTGAAGATCCCACGGAACTCCGGGTGCACCTCGAGGTAGCCTTCGCCGCTTCGGCGCAGCTTGGGGAGGTTGAGGATCCGCTCGCCGAGGATACTGAGCAGCGGGTTGTTCGCCTCGGGCCGCGAGCGCGTGAACTCGTCGTAGATCAACGTGTAACCGTGCTTGCATGCCGTGGTGAGCCGGTTGTCGACCCAGAGGGTCTTCATCTCCTCTTCGGTCTTCAGCACCGAGTGGATGAAGTTGTCCACCAGCCTCGACCTGCGGTAGCCGTGGTCGTTCCCTACGAGGTCCGAGCTGCCGAACTCGTCGTCGCCGTGAATGAGCATGACGGGTCGGCTGAGCTTCGAGGCGACGTGCAGAGCCAGGGTGGTCTTGCCGGTTCCCGCCGGTCCCGAGAAGTGGACCGGGTATCCGGCCCGGAGATACATCAGGGCACGGTCGACGAACGCCTCGACCGCTGGAGTCAGAACAAACCCTTCGCTCGCCTCGGGCCAGATGTTGTCGTCGTCAGGCTGGATTCTCACCGTGGCTTCCGAGAACGACACCGCCCCGTTGTCGGTCATGCCTCGCTCCTTTGGCTCGCACCCCTGGCCATGGCACCAGCACGGCGTTCGACAGGCGGTCTCATCGATCGGAGAGCGTCGTACAAGGCCCGGTCCTCCGCGGTCAGCGCCATTCGTCGCGACCGCGCTTCCTCCTGGTACGCCTGCCGCTTCCTCGTCAGCGCGTGCAGCACGCGGGAGATCCGGTCGTCCTCGCGCTCCAGCCACAACAGCCACTCGGCCCGGGACGTCTTGCGACTGGCTGAACGTGTCGCCGCATGCATGCGCTCATCTCGTCGCACGCGAAGCCCTCGACGTCCGTCCGCTGCTCCGACGGGTCTTTCGCGACACGGCGCGCGGCGACGGGCCGGGCTCCGTCTCGAAGCGCCCACGCTCCTCGGTCTCCTCCCGGCGCAGAGCCTCGTGCCCCGCGTCCACGTCCCGTCTCCCGAGGCGACCGGTCGCTGGAACGCCGGCGACGCTCGAGGAGAGTGCCAGGCCGGACCATGCAGCCCGGGCACCGGCGAGATCGGCCGCCCAGGTACTCCTGAGGTGCGCCACTCGGCGCTTCATCGCGCGCACCGCGCACACAACATCCTGCACGCACCGTTCGCGCACCCGTCGGGCCCCTCGAATCTCGGCGACGAGCCGCGTCATGTCATCCGTCAAGCGTCCCATGTCCGCCCCGTTCCCTCCGAGCGCATCTCGTGAATATTCGCCTGGCGGAACCGCGTGGCGATCCCGCCAGGCGAAACCTGCGACGGCAGACGTTCGAGCCGTGACTTGTCAGCCCGTCACGCGCTTTCGCCACCGAACCACTTCACGCTCCCCCGCCCGCGTCCAGCGGTCGCCGCAACCCCCGAGCCCAGCCAGGCGTTGTGGGCGCCCGCAAGGTCGTTCGCGAACCCATTCCGCAGACTCGTCACCGTGCTCCGGAGGCCGCCGACGAACTCGCGAAACCCTCGCCGCTGTCGCGCAGCCGTGTCCGCGTGTGCCGCGTGGAATCTGGCCTGCATCGCAGCCACCGTCCGCTTCATGTCGGTTGTGGCCTGTCTCAGGTCTTGAACGAGCCGACCCCGTTCGCCGCGGCCCGCATGAATCTCCCCGACGAGCCGCGTCATGTCATCGGTCAATCGCCCCATGTCGTCCCTCACCTCCTTCTGAAATCGGTCAGACGTGCGGCCGGGAGGACCGCCGAAGCGGCCCTCCCGACGGAAGCACTGCGCCCGCGCCCTACGCCGGCGCCGCGGCGCTGGCGGTGAGCCCGATCGCCTCGGCGTACTTCAGGTACGTCTCGACCGACGCGATCACGACCCGGGCCTCGACCGAGAGCCACCGCACCTGTGCCGCCGTCGCATAACGCAAACCGGATGCCGGACCGCTCGAAGAATTCCGGTGTGTGAATGCCGCCGTGCTGGCGCGGCATTGCGTCGCGCCGTCTGATTCGCGGGGCCATTGTCGGCTGCGATGGCGGGCGGCTGCGCTCAGGAGGCGCGCCCTCGAAGGTAGGGAGACCGATCCTGATCGCGCGGCGATGAGGAAGCTACTGCCGGTCTACGTCTACCGCGTGCCGAGCCAGGTTTCGGATCTCGTCGTGCACGAACGGCTTGCTGACGAAGCCGTCGATGACGCCGGCGGCGAGCGCCTCGGCCACGTCGGAGTCGTCGGGATAGTAATAGCCCGAGATCAGGACGGTCTTGAGCCCGGGCGCAACCTCCTGAATGCGCCGGGCCAGCTCGAGCCCTTCCCCGTCGGGAAGCTTCGCGTCGACGAAGGCCAGCAGGAAGCGCTCGCGACCCACGAGCCCGAGCGCGTCGTGGGCGCTGGCGGTCACGAGCGAGAGGATGCCGCTCGCGTCGAGGATGCGCTTGAGGGCCCAGCAGACGTCGGGTTCGTCGTCGACGATGAGCACAGCCGCGCCGCTCCCTGTCACGGCCGCCGCACCGCATCCAGCAGCGGGAGCCTCACGGAGAACATGCTTCCTTTGCCCTCGACGCTCTCGACGTCGATGGCTCCGAAGTGCTGCCGGACGATCGAATAGCAGATGGAGAGGCCGAGCCCCGTTCCCTGGCCCACCGGCCTCGTCGTGTAGAAGGGGTCGAAGATCTTCCCGATGTCGCAGGCAGGAATACCGGCGCCGGTATCGCCGATCCGGACCATCCCCTCCGAGTCCGTCTGCTCCACGCTGACGCGCAGGAGGCCCCCAGCCGGCATCGCGTCCAGGGCGTTCAGGTGCAGATTCATGAACACCTGCTGCAGCAGGCTCGGGACCCCGCTCACGCGCACGGGCAGGTCGGGCAGCTCCACGATCATCTTGACTTGCTGGAGCTTCGCCTGGTTGGCGACCAGGGCCACGGCGTCACGGACGCCGCAGACGAGATCGACGGGCTGCATGTCGGCGCGCGCTCCGGGACGAGCGAATCGCAGGAGGTTCTCGATGATGATCGACGCTCGGCGGATCCCCGCCAGGACCTTCTCCGCGCACTCCCGCCGGACGTCGGCGTCCTCGGTGCCCTCCAGGAGGAACTGCGCCGCAGACGAGCTGATCGTCAGAGGATTCCGGATCTCGTGGGCGATCCCTCCGGCAAGGACCCCGAGCGCCGCGAGCTTCTGGGATTGCAGGAGCTGCGCCTCGAACTTACGCCGTTCCGTCAGGTCTCTGCCGACCACCACGATCCCCACCACGCGGCCCGCGTCGTCCTTCATGGGGGAGCCAACCCAGGCGACGGGCACGAGGCTGGCAGCCTTGGTGACGAGATCCCATTCCGCCACCGCAAATCCTCCGCCACGCCTGGCGCCCGTGAACTCCCTGACCACGGTCCCTCGCTGGCCCGCCGAGCACAGATCGGCGAAGAAGCGGCCCCGCACCTCGTCGCGCGTGTACCCGGACACCTTCTCGGCGGCCGCGTTCCACGTCAGGACGCGCCCGTCGATGTCGGTGGAGACGACGACATCGCTCGCGCTCTCCACCACGCTGGCCAGGTGTCGCTCGGCGCGGCGGGCCTCTTCACCCAGCCGTACCTGCTCCGTCACGTCCTCGAGCAGGAGCATCACGTGCTCGACCGCACCTCGCCAGGTGAACGGGATGAGGCTGTAGTAGTACACGCGTGTGGCCAGCCCCGGGGCGCGGTAGATCATCCGCTCGCCCCTCGTGGGCTCCCTCAGGTCGAACGCGGTCCGGAGCTTTCGCGCGAGATCCATCTGGTCGAGGATCACGGACGGGAAGACGTCGTCGATGCGCTGGCCGACGGTCTCACCCTCCGATCGGCGCGCCTTCTCGAGGAAGTTGCGGTTGGCGGAGACGACGCGCAGTTGTGGATCGATGAGGAGCACCGAGGAAGGAATGGCATCCAGCAGCATCGCGTAGAGCTTGTGATATCGCCCGCTGTCTCCGGCCGCACCGCTCACGAGAAAGCGCGACCCGGGAGGTTCAGTCATGTCGGCTTCCGTCCTGCTCCGGGACCGCGAAGCTCGAAGGCGGCCAGGGGCCGCTGAGCAGGAGCCGAGCGGGTTCCATCCGCTCGATCCGCCGGAACTCCGCACGGAACAGCTCCACAGACGCCCGCCGGACCAGGAAATGGACCGTCGAGAGGCCGGCGTTCTCGCGGTCGTGATCGATTGCGGTGCGTACCGCGAGCCCACCGAGCGCCTGGCGCACGTGCTCCGTCGACACCGCCAGCGCGCATCGTGCCGCTTCCGCGTGCGCGTACGTGGCCGCCCGGCGCATCAGGTAGTCCCGCCCCGATGGGCCTCCGACCTCCACGAAGAGCGGGGGACCCGAAGGAGTGCGCTCGAGGGGAAGAAGGATCCGAACTCCCATCTCTGCGCACCCATCGAGCCTGCGAAGGATCGCAGCGTATTCCCCGGCGCGCCCGCGGAGTCGATTGACGACCTCCGCTTCGTCCCGGCACACGCAGCCGTAGCGCATCGGCAGGACCGTCTGCGCCGAGTGGAGTGCCTCCACGACCCTCGAGAAGGACAGCGCGCGGGCCACGTTCGGCGCCGTGTCACCCGGCGCCATCGTGGAGACTGCAGCGGCCAAGCTGCCTTCCTCGATCAGGCGCACCGGCGCCCCTCCGACGCCGGCAGGGAGGACCAGCGCCTCGTCGCTGCCGTGGCTTCTACAGGATGCGAAGACGATCCCGTAGACGAGGTGCGACATCAGGAGGGTTCGGACTCGAAGCGCGGGCAGAAGCTGTACGGCGGCCAGGGTCCGGAGAGACCGAGGCTCAATCCCCGCGCGACGTGGCCGGCGTGGATCGACTCGACCCGGGCCGCAAAGGCGTCGCGCTCGCTTCGCGGGACCAGGAAGGCCCAGTTCGCCACGGGACGTCCGTCCGCCTCCGACGGCCCGCGTACGACGTCGCGCTCGCGGAACTCCGCCGCATGGTGGAGCAGGTCACCGACGACGACCGTGCATGCGTGGCGCAGCCACGCATCGAGCTTCGAGCCGGCGCCGAGGCGAGCGCTCCGTTCCTGCAGATAGCGGACCCCGGCCGGAGTGGAGCGCGACTGATCGGAGGCCGCCCCGGTCACGTCGGACAACTGCGCCTCCGCCATCCTCCGGTCGAGCGTCACCCTGACGGCCCACTCTTCGTGACGGGCGAACCGATCCAGCGCCCGCGAGATGGCGTCGTGATGCGTCTCGAGCCATGCCGTCAGACGCTCCGTCGAGGAGAAGAGCACGGCGAAGGGCGCCGGCACGACGGGGCCGTGGCCCATCGCCGCTTCGACCACGGCTTGATGGCGGCAGACCCTGGCCCCGACCCAGGCGAGATCCCCCATGCGGGCCTCCGAGGACGGGCCGCAGAAGTCGTCGACCCTCACCAGGCCGACCACGGCCGCCAGGTTTGCGAACGGAACCAACTCCACGCGGGACTCCTCGTCGATCCCTTTGGCCTCGAGAGCCGGCAGTCCGGCGGCACGGGCGACACAGTACAGGTACAGCGCCTGCCTGGACGCCTGGCCGTCTGGCCCGTCGAGCCCGTCACACGCCGCCATGGGAGGCGATCGGCGATCCGGCAGCCGTCGCGGCGCTTGCCAGCGCCTCCCGGATGACCCGCTGGATCTCCGGGATGTCGAACGGCTTGGTCACGTAGTCGAAGGCGCCGAGCCGCATGGAGGTGCGGACGGTATCGGCCGACCCGTACGCCGTGACCATGACGACCGGCAGGCTATCGTCGAGCCTCCGGAGCCGCCGGAGGACCTCGGTGCCGCTCACGTCCGGCAGCCTGAGGTCGAGAATCACCAGGTCCAGGCGCGTCCGGCGCGCGATGGCGAGGGCCTCGACGCCGGTGCGAGCCGAGAGAATCTGGGCCTTCTCGACCGACAGGATCTCTTCGAAGAGCGCGCACATCTCCGGCTCGTCGTCGATGACCAGGATCGCAGGTCGCGCGTATCTCGGTACAGTCACGGCGGTTCCCTCCTGCTGCGTCGCGTGCCGCACGCCGGCGCAGATACGCGGCGCTGCCGCGGAAGGAGGATCTCGAGCACGCCGTTGACGAGGCGCTCACGGGCGCGCTCGAGATCCACGTTCGGCGGCAGGTCGATCGCCTCTCTGAACCACTGGTCGCCCCGTCTGGCCTCGAGCGAGTAGTGCGTGGGGCTCATGCTCAGCGAGATCTCACCGCGCGTGAATCCTCCGAGGTCGACGACGATCAACACCTCCTCCGCCTCGTTGAAGACGTCGACCAGGGGGCCCCGTACGCGCTTGAAGGACGGCAGCGTCTGGTATCGCCACTGGCGGAGCGCGCGGGGGAATGCCTCGGATCACCGGGATGTGTCTCCGGTGTACGACCCGGCGCGCTCGGTGCCCTGCGTGAGCCCCTCCTCGACCGCGTCCAGGAGATCGTCGGCCGTCATGCGGAGCGACGCCTCGTCCGGTGCGGCGTCGCCAGCCGCCGCGATCACCCGGCGGACCGCGGCCAGAGCAGCCCGCTGGCAGGCCCCGGCGATGTCAGCGCCCGTCATGCCCACGCTCCGGGCGGCCAGAACTTCGATGTCGACCCTGGCGTCCAACGGCTTGCCCCGGAGGTGGACCGCGAAGATCTCCGACCGCGCCTGTCGGTCGGGCGGAGGGATGTCGATGACGGTGTCGAACCGGCCGGGGCGGAGAACGGCGGGATCGAGCATGTCGGGGCGGTTGGTGGCCCCGAGCACCAGAACGCCCTTCAGTTCCTCCACGCCGTCCAGCTCGGCGAGGAACTGGGCGAGCACGCGCTCCGCGACGTGCGCATCCGAGCCTCCCGCCCCTCGGACGGGAATCAGCGCATCGACCTCGTCGAAGAAGGCGATGCATGGCGCCGCCTGGCGGGCCTTCTTGAAGGTCTCGCGAACGGCGCGTTCCGACTCCCCCACGTACTTGGACAGCAGCGAAGGCCCCTTCACCGAGATGAAGTTCACCCGGCTCTCGTTCGCGATCGCCTTGGCCGCGAGGGTCTTCCCGCAGCCCGGCGGGCCGGTGAGGAGGATCCCCTTGGGAGGCTTGACGGCGGCTCGGGCGAACAGGCGCGGGTACTTGAGCGGCCACTCGACCGCTTCTTCGAGCCGCGCCCTGACCGCGGCAAGCCCCCCGACGTCCCGCCACCCGACATCGGAGACCTCCACAAACACCTCCCGGATCGCCGAGGGTTCGACCTCCCGGAGCGCCGAAAGGAAGTGGTCCATACGGACCTCGAGCTTGGCGAGCTGCTCCCACGGGAGGTGATCGAGAGAGAAATCGACGGCGGCCAGGATCTGGCGGAGACACATCATCGCGGCCTCGCGGCACAGGGCCTCGAGGTCCGCCCCCACGAATCCGTGGGTGATCTCGGCGAGATGCGCCAGGTCCACGTCGGGAGCCAGCGGCATCCCGCGGCTGTAGATCTCCAGGATCTCCTGCCGCCCGTTGCGGTCCGGGATCGGGATGGTGATCTCGCGGTCGAAACGGCCCGGCCGGCGCAGCGCCGGGTCGATGGCGTTGGGAATGTTGGTCGCGGCGATGACGACGACGTTCTGCCGCTTCGTGAGGCCGTCCATGAGCGCGAGGAGCTGGGCGACGACCCGTTTCTCGACGTCTCCCACCACGTGCTCGCGCCGCGGAGCGATCGCATCGATCTCGTCGAGGAAGATGATGCTCGGCGCCTGTCGCGTCGCCTCCTCGAAGATCTTCCTGAGGTGCGCCTCGGACTCCCCGTAGAACTTGTGGATGATCTCGGGACCGTTCACCGAGAAGAAGTGGGCGTCGCTCTCGTGGGCGATGGCGCGCGCGATCAGCGTCTTCCCGCAGCCGGGCGGTCCATGGAGGAGCACGCCCTTCGGCGCGTCGATGCCGAGCCGCTCGAACACCTCGGGGTGGCGCAGCGGCAGCTCGATCATCTCGCGCACCCGCCCGAGCTCGCGCTTGAGGCCCCCGATGTCTTCGTAGGAGAGCGATCGCCGGGCCTCTTCGCCCGTGGTCTTGCCGATCACGAGCTGGGTCGAGGGATTGATGACCACGGGCCCCTTGGGCGTCGTGCTCTCGACCCGGAAGTCGGCCCAGCGGCTGCCGAACAGCGTGGCGCGCACGCGGCTCCCTTCCAGGACCGGGAGACCATCGAGAAGGCTCCCGATGTAACGGAGGTCCCGCTCGGTCGGCGTGACCGTCGTGGGCGTCAGCACCACCCGGTCGGCGGGCCTGCTCGCGACCTTCCGGACCTGGACGACCTCGTCGAGCGCCGCCCCGGCGTTCTCACGGACGAGCCCGTCGATCTGGATGCGGGACTGGCCTCGCTGTTCCTTGTAGGCCGGCATCGCCTTCGCCACGGTCGTGCGCTTGCCGATCACCTCCACGATCTCGCCGATGGCCACGCCGAGCCGCTGGAGATCCTCCGGGTCCATGCGTGCGAGCGCGCGCCCCATGTCCTTGCCGAGCGCCTCGGTCACGCGGAGCTTCAGCGCCGGCGCCCGGTCACCTGACACACCGGATCTCCACGACGCCGTTGGTGCACGACACCTGCATCTTCTCCCGCGGGAAGCTTCCCGGGAGGAGAACCTCTTTCCGGTACTTCTTGTCGCCGCGCTCGGCGCTGATCGTCAGGACGTCGTCCTCGACCTCGACGCGTACGTCCTCGGCGGCGATCCCGGGCATCTCGGCCACCACGAGCGTGTGGTCCGACTCCTCGAAGACGTCGACCGGCGGCTCTCGCACCTCCTGGACGACTGACCGGCCGGACTCGTCATCGCGGCGGATGTTGCCGAACGGCTCGACCTTCGCGCCCTCGCCACCGAGCCCCACCTTGACCGTGAAGCCGTAGATCCCTCGGATCTCGCGCCCGGGCTCACCGCCTCGAAGCTCGCCACTCCGCGCGAGCTTGCCGCCCGCCTCAGCCAGCTCGGTCAGTTGTTCCACCAGCCCCCCGAGCCCGCGGAGGATTCCTCCGAGGCCAACATCAACGTCCGTGTCGGAGCGCCGGCCCGTGTCCTTGCGCTTGACCATGGCGGTCGCCTCCCTGACTCGCGATGCCATACTCCTTGAGCTTCGTCTGAATCGTCTTGTAGTCGATCTGCAGACAGCGCGCTGCCTTCGCTTTGTTCCCCCCGGACCTCTGGAGCGCTTCCGTCAGGGCTGCGCGCTCGATCGCCTCCGCGGCCCGGCGCACCAGCTCTCTCAGCGGGAGCGCGTTCGCCGGCGCGCGGGCCAGCACGGGACTCTCGAGCGGCACCGACGTCCGCGACAGCGCCAGGTGCGCTGCTTCGATCGTCTCGTCGGCGATCAGGACGGCCCGGCGGATCGTACTCCGCAGCTCGCGGACGTTGCCCGGCCAGTCGTGGCCGAGGAGCCGTTCGACCGCGGCCTCGGAGAAGCCCTTGATCGCCTTGCCGAGCTCGTGGTTGGTAAGATCGAGGAAGCGCTTGGCGAGGAAGATGAGGTCCTGCTTGCGCTCGCGGAGCGCCGGGATCGTGATGGTGAACTCGTTGACCCGAAAGAACAGGTCCTGGCGGAAGGTGCCCGTCGCCACCGCGGTCTCGACATCGCGGTTCGTCGCCGACACGAGGCGGATATCGACCGCCGACGGCTTCGTGCCGCCTACCCGCGTCACACGCCGCTCCTGGAGCGCGCGCAGGAGCTTGGCCTGGCTTCCCGGCGGCATGTTCGTGATCTCGTCCAGGAACACGGTCCCGCCGGAAGCGACCTCGAACTTCCCCGGCTTCTGTCGCTCCGCGCCCGTGAACGCTCCCTTTTCGTGGCCGAAGAGCTCGCTCTCGAAGAGGCTACCGCGACGAACGGGCCGGACGCTCGGGGGCTGGCCTGGTGGATCGCGCGAGCCACGAGCTCTTTGCCCGTTCCCGTCTCGCCGGCGAGCAGGACAGCGAAGTTGGACCGAGCGACCCGAGCCACGTCGCCGCTGATCCGCGCGATCACGTCGCTCGGTCCCATCACGTCCCGGAGCGAGTCGCTCTCCCGAACGCGATCGGTCAAGACCTGGATGGTCTGCCGAAGCCGCCGCTCGGTCATGGCCCGATGGAGTGAACGGATCAGATCGACATGCTCGACCGGTTTCTCCAGGTAGTCATGGGCCCCGGCGCGCAGAGCCTCGACCGCTTCCCTGACGAAGCCGTGCGCGGTGACGATCACGATGGGCAGCGTCGTGTCCAGTGCTTTCGCTCGCCGGAGGACCTCCATACCGTCGAGGCCGGGCATCCTGATGTCCAGCAGCACCACGTCGGGAGACTGCCGCCGGATGATCGCCAGCGCGGTCTCCCCGTCGGGCGCCACGAGAGGCTCGAATCCCTCTGTCTGCACCAAGCGGGAGAAGACCTCGAGAATTCCCTCCTCGTCGTCGACGATCAGGATCCTGCCCGCCGGCGAGGTCACCTCGGTTCCCTCCGCGGACGTTCCGGCCGGCGAATCGGATGACTCACGCGAATGTCTCTCGCGAGGCAGCGCTCCGGGGCATGCAGCATCCCGATGAAGAGGAGGCCGATCTCGCCCGGTCGGAGCGACTCGTTGATGCGTGCGGCGATGTATCGATCGCGTCGAGCGAGCAGCGCCCGGCTCCGCGCTTCCCTCTCCGGCGTGCCGGGAGCCGCAGCGTCAGAATCTTCGGCCGCGAGCCCCTCTAGGGCGAGCTGGTATTCCTCCACGAGCAGGTCAGGGGACTCGGTTCCCATGAGCACCGCCCCTCGACTCATCAACGACAGGAGGAGCTGGTGATTCCGGCTGCCGGCCTGGGCCAGGGTCGTGACGATCTCCACCTCGCGCTCGCATTGCGGCAACCCGTCCTGGTACAGCCGGACCTTGTCCCACGGCAGCTCCCACCCCTCCACGGTGTCCCGAAGGCCCTGCCACATCTCGTCGATGACGTTCACGTTGCGCTCCCACGCGTCACGGCCGAGCTTCTTGGCGCTCACGCGCCTCACGGAGTGAGCCATAGCGCCCATGTCGGCTTGGCTGTGGATGATGGGGATGCAGATCACGAGCCGCTCGTTTCGCGCCGTTCTCGCGCGCGCGCTGCGAGGGCTCATCGTCGCCGCCCTGGCACTCCCCGGACACTAGGGAGCGCACTCCACGGAGTGGACTCCCCGGATCCTGGCACACGTTCCCTTCTCCTCGAACTCGAGATCAGCGCCGCCTCCCTCTCCACCGAACGTGACAGCAACGCGCACGCTGAGAGTTCGAGCAACAATCGACCGCTCCGGCGGTCGATTGTTGCTCGAACTGAGACAGACACTCCGCGCTCAGCCGCCGCAGCAAGGCGCATGCCGCGGCGCCTTCCTGTTCACTCGTTGTCGCCCGCGCCCCGCGCAGGGCGGCGGTGTCGCTTCACCCGGGGTCACGGATCATTGTTCGCCGGTTTCGGTTCGCGCATGCACAGCCTGCTCGAGCGTCTCGCGGACCGCGCGGGCGAGCGTCTCGGGGGTGAAGGGTTTTTCGAGCAGCCGAACATCCCCCCGGTCGCTCGCCTCCCGCATCAGCCGACTGTCGCTGTATCCCGACACGAACATCAGCGTGATGGCTGGCCGGAGCTCCTGGAGCTTGCGACCGAGGACGAGCCCGTTCATCCCCGGCATCACGATGTCGCTCACGACGAGGTCGATGGGCTGTCGCCGGTCCCGCGCGATCCGGAGCGCGACCTCGGGATGACCCGCCTCGAGGACCGTGTACCCATAGGCTTCGAGCATCTCGCGCTCGATCGCCCGCACGTCATCCTCGTCCTCCACGACCAGGATGGTCTCCCGCCCGTGCGGCGAACGTGTCTCCCCAGGTTCGCGGCCGGCAAGCGCGTCAGGGACAGCCTCGACACGCGGAAAGTAGATCACGAATGCGCTTCCTGCTCCGAGCTGACTCGTCACGCCGATGTAGCCCCCGTGCTGCTTGACGATCCCGTATGTCGTCGACAGCCCGAGCCCGGTGCCCTTACCCGGCTCCTTGGTGGTGAAGAACGGCTCGAAGAGGTGGTTCAGGACCTCATCCGGCATGCCGTGGCCGCTGTCCTCGAACGCCACCCGCACGTATTCACCGGCGGCGGAACCGGGGTGGTTCCGGACGAATTCCTCGTCGAGGATCACGTTGGCGGTCCCGATCCTGATGGTGCCGCCGTCGGGCATGGCGTCTCGGGCATTCACGGCCAGGTTCACGATCACCTGCTCGAACTGCGCGGGGTCGACCTTGACGGTCCAGATCTCCTCCGCGAGCTCGGTCGTGATCTTGATGTCCTCTCCGATCAGGCGCAGCAGGAGCCGGAGCAGCGCCTGCAGGACGGTGTTGAGGTTCAGGAAACGCGGGTCGAGGAGCTGCTGCCGGGAGAACGCCAGGAGTTTGCGGGCGAGTGCCGCGGCCCGCTGGGCGCTCGTGTCGATCAGGGCGATGTCCCGGCAATTCGGATCCGCCGCGGGGAGGCGGTAGAGCACGAGCTGACTCCGTCCCCGGATGATGGTCAGGAGATTGGTGAAGTCGTGGGCGATGCCGCCGGCGAGCCGCCCCACCGTCTCGATCCGCTGCGCCTGGTAGAACCGAGTCTCGATGCGCCGCAGCTCCGTGATGTCCTCGACCGCGCCGTCGTACCAGAGCGCCTGTCCTTCGTCGTCGCAGAGCACGCGGGCGCTGACCCGTGCCCAGATGATCGAGCCGTCGCACCGGCGCAGCGGCGCCTCGAATCCTCGCACGATCTTCTCCTGTGCCAAACGCCCCACGAACTGATCGCGATCCATGGCGTTCATGCAGAAGCTGGACGGGGATGCGGCGAGCAGTGCGTCTCGGTCGTCGTAGCCCAGCATTTCGATGAGCGCCGTGTTGACGTCCGTCAGCACCCCGAACGGTGTCGCGCGAAATAACCCGATCGGGACACCATCGAAAAGCATCCGGTACTGGCGCTCAGCCGCCTCGGCCTCGGCCCGAGCTCTGCGGTCCTCGGCGAATACCGCGGCATTCCGCAAGGCGATGGCGGCATGATCGGCCAGCAGGCCGAGGACCTCGCGCTCTTCGCCGGGGAATTCCACCGGCTCGTCGAAGAGGAGGATCAGCACGCCCATGACGTGGCCGTCGGAGGCGAGCGGGAGCGCGGCGCACCCATGCAGGCCAGCCGTGCGAACGAGCTGCGACGCGATCCAGTCGGCCTCCTTCTGCACGTCCCGGACATACGCGGGCTCGCCGGACATGAAGACACGACCGCCAATACCTTCGCCGTATCCGAGCGTGACGCGCTCGTCGGCGGCTGCGATGTCTCGCGCGGTGTGGGTGGCGCCCGCTCGAAGGACCCTTGCGTCCGGATCGTCGAGCCAGACTCGAGTCACGGCGGCGCCGAGCAAGTCCGTCCCCGCTCGAGCGATGGACGCGAGCGCTGCTTCCGGCGTGCGCGACGAGGCGATACTCCTGGTGACGGCACCGAGGATCGAGAGCCGCCGCGCTCGTTGCTCATCCGCCGGAATCATTCGCCCCCTTCCTCACCCAGAGCCATGCCCTCTTCCCGGGAGCGGCCACCGGGCTTCGGAAGCCGCGGAGACAGACCTTCCACGCAGGCGGCGCACACCGATATCGGGCCAGACGAACGCACAGGTCGCCGAAGGGTCGGCGACGGTCACGAAGCTCCCGGACGACAGATATCCTCCCGGGCGCGGGCGGGTTCGAGGATGACGCAGTCCTGAACGAATCGTCAAAGGAATTCGTCGCGCTCGACCTCGGCCGCAGTCAGCTCAGAACCCGAGCTTTCGCGCCTCCTCCCTGAACCGCTGGACGCCACGGAGCTTCACGTCCTCGTAGCCCCGGACGAGATCCGGCAGGCCGGCCAGCTTGACGGCGCGCTCGTGGGTCTCAGGTGAGAGCGTCGCCACCGCACGCTCGACGAGCCCGCGGTACTCGGCGATCAGCGCGCGCTCGACGCGGCGGACGGCCGCGTGGCCGAACGGGTCGAGCGGCGTGCCGCGCAGACGGCGCCAGCGGACGAGCAGGCCGAACAGCGGCTCGATCCAGCGGCCGGCCGCGACCTTCCGCCGGACGCCGAGCGCGCGGAGCAGCGGCGGGCGCAGGTGGTAGCGGAGCTCGACACCATCGGGGTACTCGCGCTCCAGCGTTCGGGCGGGATTGGCCGCCAGGTGAAGCCGCGCGACCTCGTACTCGTCCTTGTACGCCATGAGCTTGAACAGGGAGCGGGCGACCGCCTCGGCGAGGCGCGTCTGACCGGGCACGGCTGCATGCTCCGCGGCCGCCACGCGCGCCACGACCTCCGTGTACTCGCGCGCATACCCGAGGTCCTGATAGGCCTCGATCTCCGGCACGCGCGACTCGAGCAGGCGCCTGAGCTGTCCGGTGGCGCCGGATGCGTCGACCAGGCGGCGCGCGCCCTCGCTGATCGCGACCCCCGATCCGAGTGACACGGCGCCGAGGCGCGGGCGGGCGAGCGTCGCGGTCCAAGCCGGGTCCGCGACGGCACGGCGGCCGGCGCGGAACGCTTCCGTGTTGGCGTCGACGGAGACACCGTTGAGCGCGATGGCGGCCTCGATCGACGCGGCGGACACGGGGATCGCGCCGGCCTGGTACGCGGCGCCGAGCACGATCGGGTTGGCCATCATGTGGTTGTCGAAGAGCGCCTCGGCGAGAGCCACGGCATCGAGGAAGACGTTGTCATCCTTGCGGGTCACGCGGTTGATCGTCGCGACGAGGCCGCCCGGATCGGGAAATCGAACGTCGGGCGACGACACCATCGCGCCCGTCGGGATCTCGGTCGTCGAGACGACGGCCACGGTGCGTTCGGGTCGCGCGCGGTCCAGGTTCGTGGGAGCCGTCGCGACGAGGATGTCGAAGCCGAGATAGCAGTCGGCGCCGCCGATGCCGACCTTGCTCCCGAAGTCGGGTGGGGCGTCGGAGATCTTGAGGTGCGAGACGACGGGGCCGCCCTTCTGGCTGAGGCCGGTCTGGTCCAGGCCGCGCACGTGGCGCCCGTCGAGGAGCGCCGCGGTGCCCAGGATCTGGTTGGCGGTGACGACGCCGGTGCCGCCGATCCCCGTCATGACGAGGTGAGCGTCGCGCGGCACGCGGAGCGTGGGCTCCGGCAGCTCCACGCCGTCGGGGACCGAGCGTCGGCCCGGGAAGGCGCGGCGCCCCCGCGGCGTGAACGTCACGAAGGACGGACAGTCGCCCGCGAGGCACGAGTAATCCTTGTTGCACGACGACTGGTGGATCTGGGTCTTGCGTCCGAGCTCCGTGTCGACGGGCTGCACGGACATGCAGTTCGACTTCACACCGCAGTCGCCGCACCCCTCGCACACGGCCTCGTTGATCAGCACGCGACGGTCGGGATCGGCGAGGCGACCGCGCTTGCGCAGCCGCCGCTTCTCCGCGGCGCAGTGCTGGTCGTACACGAGCACCGTGACGCCGGGCGTGTCGCGCAGCACGCGCTGCGCCTCGTCCAGGCGATCGCGGTGCCAGACGTCGACACCCGGCGCCCAGCGCGCGCGCTTCGCGTACTTGTCCGGCTCGTCGGCGACGACGAGGACGCGCGCGACGCCCTCGGCCTGCAGCAGGCGCGTGAGGTCCGGCACCGTGAGGGCGCCCGCGGCGTTCTGACCGCCGGTCATGGCGACCGTGCCGTTGTAGAGGATCTTGAACGTGATGTTGACGCGCGCTGTGGCGGCCTGGCGGATGGCGAGCGACCCCGAGTGGCAGAACGTGCCGTCGCCGAGGTTCTGGAAGAAGTGGGTGACCTCCGTGAACGGCGCGGCGCCGACCCAGTGCACGCCCTCGCCGCCCATCTGCGTGAGGCTCACGGTCCGCCGGTCCATCGTCATGGCCATGGAATGGCAGCCGATGCCGCCGCCCGCGAGCGAGCCCTCGGGCACCACGGTGGAGCGGTTGTGCGGGCAGCCCGAGCAGAAGTAGGACTGCCGCGCGAGCGTGACCGGCGCCGGGCGCTCGCGGAGCGCCTCGAGCAGCGCCGCGTGCGCGGTGATCGACGGCGGCGAGATCCGCCGCTCGAGCCGGCGCGCCAGGATGAGCGCGATCCGGTCGGCGTCCAGCTCGCCGTCCGCCGGCACGAGGACGTCGCCGCGCTCGTCGCGCTTGCCGATCACGCGCGGATGAACGGCCTCGTCGATGAGGACGTCGCGCATCTGCATCTCGACGAAGCTTCGCTTCTCCTCGATGACGAGCAGCTCCTCGAGCCCGCGCGCGAACTCGCGGACGAGGCCGGGCGGGAGCGGGAACAGCATACGCAGGTGCAGGAGCCGGATCCCGTGGCGGCGGAGCGCCGCGTCGTCGAGCCCGAGCGCCCGGAGCGCCTCGCGCAGGTCGTAGTAGGTCTTGCCGGCGGCGGTGACGCCGAGCCACGCGCCGGGCGTGTCGACCGAGATCTCGTTGACGTGGTTCGCCGCCGCGAACGCCTTCGCCGCCTCGATCCGGCCGTAGAAGAGCTCGCGCTCCATCTGGAGGCCCCACGGCGGGAACTTCACCATGCCGTGCGTCGCTCGCCACGGCTTGCCGTCGTACTCGAAGCCGGGATCGACGATCGAGATCCTCTCCGGCGCGACCTCCGCCGTCCCGACCTCGTCCGACACGTTCGTCACGATCTTGAACGCCACCCAGCACCCGGAGTAGCGCGACAGCTCGAAGCCGAGCCGGCCGAGGTCGAGGACCTCCTGCACGTTGCCGGGGAACAGCACCGGGAACATCAGGTCGTAGAAGGCGAGCTCGGACGCCGTCGGGAACGTCGACGACTTCGCGACCGGGTCGTCGCCGGCGATCGCAAGCACGCCGCCGTACGGGCCGACGCCGGCGAAGTTCGCGTGACGGAAGAGGTCGCCGGTCCGGTCGACACCCGGCGCCTTGCCGTACCACATTCCGAGCACGCCGTCGTACCTCGGCTTCGGGAACGCGCGCGAGAGCTGCCCGCCCCACACGACCGTGGCGCCGAGCTCCTCGTTGACCCCGGGAATGAAGTGCACGTTGTGCTCGGCGAGCAACGCCGCGTTTCGCTGCACGTTCAGGTCGAACCCGCCGAGCGGCGAGCCGGGGTATCCCGAGATCACGGTCGCCGTGTCGAGGCCGCGCCGTCGATCGGCACGGTGCTGGTCGATGGGCAGCCGCACCAGCGCCTGGATCCCCGACAGGAAGATGCGACCGGATTGGGCGACGTACTTCGAGTCCAGGGACAGGTCGTGCGTGTGCCTCATGGTCCCTCCCCGGCGACTCTACAGCGCCACGGTGCGGAAGCCCGCGAAGATGTTCCGGCGCTGCGGCTTGAAGAAGTTCCGGTACGTCGGCCTGACCAGTCGCGACCGCGTCGTCCAGCAGCCGCCGCGCAGCACCTTCTTGTGCCCGAAGTAGGGCTCCGAGTACTCCTTGTACGGATCGGCAACGAACCCGGGATACGGGTGGAAGGTGTCGGCCAGCCACTCCCACGCGTTGCCGAGCATCTGCCGGCACCCGAACGCGCTGTCCCCGGCGGGCAGCGCGCGCACGTCGATGGTCCAGCCCGCGCGGTAGTCGAGGTTCGCGCGGTCGGGCGCCGGCAGGTCGTCGCCCCACGGGAACCGGCGCTTCCGGCCGGTGATGCCACCGCGGTCCGCGGCTGGCTCCGCGGTCGCGGCCATCTCCCACTCGGCTTCCGTCGGCAGTCGCCGGTGCGCCCAGCGGCAGTACGCTTCCGCCTCCCACCAGTTCACGCACACGACGGGATGCCAGGACTCGAGCGGCATCACCAGGTGGAACCGGTGCTGGTACCAGCTGCCGTCGTGGCGGCACCAGAACAGCGGGTGCTCCACCCTCGCGCGGCGCCGCCAGTCCCAGCCGCGACGGCTCCACAGCCCCCGGCGCCGATAGCCGCCGTCCTCGACGAACGCGAGGAACTCGGCGTTCGTCACCGGCGTCGCGGAGATCGAGAACGACGCCACCTCGACCGGGTGCGCCCACTTCTCGTTGTCGAACACGAACGGCTCGTCGCGCTCCGAGCCGAGCACGAACGTTCCGCCGGGGACCGTGACGTCGTGAGGCCGGTAGGCAAGGTCGACCGGTGGCGCGGCCGAGGCGGGATCGGTCATGGAGAGCTTCGGCTGGTCGTAGCCGAGCGTGTGCAGGACGAGCGTGAGGTTCTCCGCGTGCATGTCCTCGTGCAGCGCGGCCAGCGTGGAGAAGTAGACGTCGTCCGCGGTCGGCTCGCCGCGCTCGAGCCGCGCGAGGCTCCGCCGCAAGACCTCGCTGATGTACGCCTGCGTTTCGCCGCGTGACGGAAACGCGTGCTGCCACCGGAGCTTGTACGAGACGTTGAACGCGTCGTAGATGCCGTCGGCGCCGGGGAGCAGCGGCGGCGCGCCGTCGAGCCGCCGCAGCAGCCAGTACTCCTGGAACCACCCGACGTGCCCCATCTCCCAGATGGGCGGCTCGAGGAAGTGGCCCTCGGCGCCGAGCATGCGCCCGTCCGGCACGCTGTCGAGGAGCTCCATCTCGACGCGGCGCGCGTCGGCGAGCACGGCGGCGAGCTCCGCCGCGCTGATACGAGGACGCAGCGGCGGAGCCCCTACTTCGCGACGATCGCGAGCGGGTAGAGATCCACCTCGCCCGTGAACCGCACCGGGCTGAACACGAAGCCCTGCACGTGATCGCGCACGCCCCAGCGGCGGTTGGCGAGCATGCCGAAGATCTCGGGCGCGTCCGCCGCGACCCGCTTCTGGATCTCGGCGTAGAGCGGCGCGCGCTCCTCCCACTTCGCGATCGATCGGGCCCGCTCGATCAGCTTCCACACCTCGTCGTTCTGGTAGAAGTGCGAGCCGTAGTACTTGCCCCACGAGCCACGGTGGTACTGGTACGCGACCGCGTCCGGATCGGTCGAGACTGGCGTCGTGAACACCGCGATGAGGTCCGGCGACGTCTCGACCTTCGCGGCGCGCGCGACCATGTTGGGCCAGGTGAGCGGCACCATCTTCACCTTGATGTTCAGCTTCGCCAGGTTGTCGATGAGCACGAGGCCCATCTTCCGCTCTTCCTCGAGGCCCTGGACGTAGACGTACTCGAGCTCCACGCCGCCCTGCGGATTCGCGGACTTCGCCAGGAGCTCCTTCGCCTTCGCGAGGTCCTGCCGGTAGAAGCCCGGCACGTCGATGTGCCCGCGCGTCGCGTGGGGGAAGGGGCTCGTCTGGAGCTTCGCGTGGCCGTTGTAGATCTTGATCAGCGAGTCGTAGTCGAACGCCCAGGACAGCGCCTTGCGGAAGTTCGGATCCTTCGTCGCGCCCCTCTGGGTGTTCATCTTGAGCCCGAACGTCGTCATGCCCGGGTGGTTCTGCACGACGACGCCGGGCATCTTCGCGACCTGGTCCCAGTCGTCGGACGTGAGGCCCTCGACGATGTCGAACTCGCCGCGGAGCAGTCCGGCGCGTTGCGCCGCGGCCTCCCGCACGATCTTGTAGATCACGCCGCCGACACGGTCCTTCGACGGCCAGCCCTTCCAGTAGCCGTCGACCGCCTCGATCTCGTAGAGCGTGCCGAGCTGCCAGCGCTTGATGCGGAACGGTCCGCTGCCCGCCGCGTTGGTCGTGAGCCACTTCTGGCCCATGTCGCCGCCCTGCTCGTTCGCCAAGACCTGCTTCGGGTTCATGACGTACCACCACGCCAGGAACGACAGGAACGGCGCGTACGGCCGCGTCAGCGTGAAGCGGATCGTGTGGCCGTCGACGACCTGGATGCCGTCCTCCTTGAGGAAGTCGGACAGCATCCACGCCGGACCCTGGTTCAGCTTGAGCGTCCGCGCGAACGACCAGCGCACGGCTTCCGCCGTCACCGGGTCCCCCGTGTGGAACTTCGCGTGCTTCGCGAGGTGGAACGTCCAGGTCTTCGCGTCGAGGCTCGACTCCCAGCGCTCGGCGAGCCACGGGACGATCTCCGGGGGGTTGCCGACGTACTTCACGAGCGCGTCGTAGAGCGACTGCTGCATCATCCGGATCGACCAGTCGTACTTGATCGACGGGTCGATCGTCGGCACTTCCTGGCGTCCCGCGAACACGAGGATCTTCTTGTCGCCGACGCGCTCGAACGCGCCGGCCGGGGTGCCGGCGAGCGCGGCAATCAGCGTGATGGCGACGGCGGTCGCGATCGTGCGGATGGTCATCGATGGGCCTCCATGACGCCGGTGAGCGGCGGTCGCGAGCAATCTCCGACGAACCATAACACCGGCCGGCGGCGCAGGGAACGGCCGGCGTCGAGCGGACGTGCCCTCCGGCCCGGCGCGCTGGTTGCGCGACCCGCGGCCGCACGGTAGGCTCCAACGGTTCATGGCCTCGCTCCGCGCCCTCTCCATCCAGGACATCGAGTCGCTCGCCATCGGCGCGTGGATCCTCGGCACCGGCGGCGGCGGGAGCCCGTATTACGGGTTGCTGAACATGCGCCGGCTGTACGGCGAGGGCGTCCGCGTGGGGCTGCTGGACGCCGCGGCGCTGGCCGACGACGACCTCGTCGCGGTCGTCTCCCAGATGGGCGCGCCGCTCGTCGGCCAGGAGCGCCTGACCGATCCGCGCACCATCGCCCGCGCCGTCACGATGATGGAGGAGTACCTCGGCACGACGTTCCGGGCCGTCATGGCGGTCGAGATCGGGGGCTCGAATGCCATCCAGCCGCTCATGGCGGCCGCGCTGCTGAACCGACCTGTCGTCGATGCCGACGCGATGGGCCGCGCGTTTCCGGAAGCGCAGATGACGAGCTTCGCGATCCACGACCTCCCGATGGCGCCGTTGACGCTGGCCGACATCCGGGACAACTCGGTCATCGTGCAGCGCGCCGCGAGCTGGAAGTGGATGGAGCGCCTGTCGCGCAAGGTCTGCGTGGAGGTCGGGTCGATCGCGGCCACGTGCAAGGCGCCGCGCACCGGCAAGGACGTGAAGGACTGCGCGATCCTGGGCACGACGTCGAAGGCCATCCGCATCGGCCAGGCGGTGCAGGACGCCAGACGCGCCCATCGCGACCCCGTCGAGGCGGTGCTCGCGGCGGAGGGCGGGCTGCTGCTCTTCGGCGGCAAGGTGCAGGACGTGAGCCGGCGCACGACCGAGGGCTTCCTGCGGGGCCGCGCGGTCCTCGAGGGGCTCGATGAGCTCAAGGGCCAGCGGTTCGAGCTCGCGTTCCAGAACGAGTTCGCGGTCGGCTGGCTCGACGAGGTCCCGCGGGTGATGACGCCCGATCTCATCTGCGTGATGGACAGCGTGTCCGGCGAGGCGGTCGGCACGGAGACCCTGCGCTACGGCCAGCGCGTGCGGGTGATCGCGTTGCCCGCGCCGCCGGTGCTGATGACGCCGAAGGGGCTGGAGCACGTGGGGCCGCGCGCGTTCGGGTACGACCTCGAGTTCCGGAGCGTGTTTTCCCCGGAGGGGGGCTTTTCCTCGGATGCGGGCTCCGCCCCCCTTCCGAACCTCCCCCCGCGATTGCGCGGGCAAAGCCCGCGCTCGAACGCGGACCGATCGCCGTGAAGCGGATCGGAATCGACGTCGGCGGCACCAATACCGATGCTGTGCTGCTGGATGGCACTCGCGTGGTGCAGACGGTCAAGACGCCGACCACCGAGGACGTGACCACGGGTATCACCCGCGCACTCCGCGACGTGCTGGAGCAGTCGCACGTCGATCACCGCCGGATCGATGCGGTCATGATCGGCACCACCCACTTCACCAATGCGGTCGTGCAGCGGCGTGGCCTCACCCGCGTCGCCGCCGTTCGCATCGGGTTGCCGGCCAGCGCCTCCCTGCCGCCGTTCGCCGACTGGCCGGACGACCTCGCGTCCATCGTCCGCGGCGAGGTCTTCATGCTCGAGGGCGGGCACGAGTACGACGGCCGTCCCATCGTCCCGTTCGACGCGCGCGGCATGCGCGACGTCGCCCGCCGCATCCGCGTCGCCGGCCTGCGCGCCGTCGGGATCGCGTCGGTCTTCTCGCCGCTCAACCCGTCCTGCGAGGACGCCGCGGCCGCGATCCTCCGCGAGGAGTGCCCCGACGTCGCGATCACGCGCTCGCACGACCTCGGACGGATCGGCCTGCTCGAGCGCGAGAACGTCGCCTTGCTCAACGCGTGCCTGCTCGACCTCGCGCGGAAGACGGCGCGCGCGTTCACCGAGGCGCTGCGCGGGAGCGGGCTCGCGGTACCGCTCTACCTCACGCAGAACGACGGAACGGTGATGGTGGCCGACGTCGCCGAACGCTTCCCCGTCTACAGCTTCGCGTCCGGTCCGACGAACAGCATGCGCGGCGCCGCGTTCCTGTCGGGCCTGCACGACGCCCTGGTCATCGACGTCGGCGGCACCACGACGGACATCGGCTGCCTGCGTCACGGCTTCCCGCGGGAGGCGAACAACGTCGTGGCGGTCGGTGGCGTCCGGACGCTGTTCCGCATGCCGGACCTGCTGTCGCTCGGCCTCGGCGGTGGCTCGCTGGTGCGCCCGGAGCCGCTCGCGATCGGTCCGGTGAGCGTGGGCTACCAGCTCACCGAGCGCGGGATGGTGTTCGGCGGCAGCGAGCTGACCGCGACGGACGTCGCGGTCGCGGCCGGCCTCGTGGATCTCGGCGACCGCGCACGCGTCACGTCGCTGCCCGCGGAACTCGTGAAGTCGTGTATCGCCCGGATGTCCGCGATGATCGACGAGGGTGTGGACCGGATGAAGACCGACGCCTCCGAGATGCCGCTGATCGCGGTCGGCGGCGGCTGCTTTCTCGTGCCGTCGAGCCTGGCCGGGATCTCGGAGGTCGTGCACGTGCCGCATCAGGCGGTGGCGAATGCCGTCGGCGCCGCGATCGCCCAGGTCAGCGGCGAGGCCGATCAGATCTTCCAGGGAATGACGCGCGACGAGGCCATCGCGGAGGCGAAGCGGCTCGCGGAGGACAAGGCGGTCGCTGCCGGCGCTGACCCGAGCCGCTTGAAGGTCGTCGAGGTCGAGGACCTGCCGATCGCGTACCTTCCCGGGAACTCGTTGCGCACGCGTGTCAGGGTCGTCGGCGACATCGCCTCGGTGCCGGCGGAGCGTTGGGACCGTGAAGGATCGGGGCATCGCGGGCCGTCCCGGGTTCCACGGGTGCGTCCGCGCACCCCCCGGGACGGCTCCGAGCGCGGGGGGCTTGGGGGGCTTCGATAGTCCCCCCAATGAATGTCGGATGGCCTTCACGCTGCACACGCTCGCGCAGCGCCCGGAAGTGGAGCCGCACATCGACCGGCTCGCGGAGGTCTGCTGGCCGCGATTTCTCCGGCAACACGACGACCTCGGCCTGGGCGAGCACTGGCCGGACCTCTTCACGACCTTCGCCGACTTCCAGTTCGTCCTGCGCGAGCCAGGCGGTCGTGTGGTGGCCGCCGGGCAAAGCGTGCCGTTCGTGTGGGACGGGACGGCGGCGGACCTGCCGGAGAGCCTGGCGGATATCGTCGGGCGTGCCCGCCGTGACCGGAAGGCGGGCCGGACGCCGACCGCGCTCTCGGCGGTCGCGGCGCTCGTCGACCCGTTCGAGCGGGGCAAAGGCGTGAGCGCCGAGGTGATCCGAGCGATGACCGCGCTCGCCTCCGTCCACCGCATCGGGACGCTGGTCGCTCCGGTGCGTCCGACACTGAAGGCGAGCTATCCGCTCGTCGACATGGAGCGGTACGTCCGGTGGCGCCGCGACGACGGGCTGTCGCTCGACCCGTGGCTGCGCGTGCACGAGCGGCTGGGGGCCGGGATCGTGCGCATTGCGCCGTGCACGCTCCGCATCACCGGCACGGTGCAGGAATGGGAGGAGTGGACGGGCATGGCGTTTCCGGACACCGGACCGTACGTCGTCCCCGGAGCGCTCCAGCCCGTCCAGATCGATCGCGAGAAGGACGACGGCCGCTACGACGACCCGAACGTGTGGATGCTGCACAAGGGAGTGTCGCGATGAAGGCCAGGGTCGGCATGGTCACGATCGGTCAGGCGCCACGGGTCGACGTGGTGCCCGAGATGGCGGACCTGATGGGGCCGGGCGTGGACATCGTCGAGCGCGGCGCGCTGGACGGGCTCACGTCGCCGCAGATCGCGGCGCTCGCTCCCGGGGAAGGCGACGGCGTGCTGGTGACGCGCCTGGCCGACGGCACCGCCGTGTTCCTCGGCAAGCGCGCCGTCACGCCGCGCGTGCAGGCGAAGATCGCCGAGCTCGAGGGGGACGGTGTCGACATGATCGTGCTGCTGTGCACCGGGACGTTCGAGGGGCTCCTGGCGACACGGCCGCTCGTCGAGCCCGACAAGGTGCTCCTCGGCGTGCTCCGCGGCGTGCGCTTCGCGGGCCGCCTCGGGGTGCTCACACCGTCCGAGCGGCACGTGTCGCAGACGCAGGCGCGGTGGCGCGGGTGCGGCTTCGATGCCGTCGTCGTGGCCGCGTCACCGTACGGCGCGTCCGAGCCCGCGGCCGCGCCACGGACCTGCGCCGATGCCCACGGTGCGGTCTCCGTCGCCGGCGCGGTCAGCGCGTTCCGCGCCGGTGGCGTGGGTCTCGTGCTCCTCGATTGCATGGGCTTCAGGAGAGACGCACGCGAGCACCTGCGCCAGGCGCTCGGCGTTCCGGTCGTCGTCGCGAACCTGCTCGTGGCCCGTGTCGTCGCGGAGATGGTCGGAGCATGAGCCGCGTCCTGCTGGTCTCGAACTCCGGTCGTCCGTTCCTCGCCTGGTGCCGGCCGCTCATCGGCGAGTTCCTCGCGAGCGAAGGGGGACACACGGCCGGCGCGGACGCCGCGCGTCGCGTGACGACGCTCGCGTTCGTCACGGCGGCGAACCTCGGCGACGAGCGGCTCTACTGGGGGCGCGCGCGCCAAGCGCTCGAGCCGCCGCCGCCGGAGGGCCTCGGGCTGACGGTGACCCACTGCGACTGGAGAGCCGAGCCACGCGGGACGCTCGAGCGCGCCGATGCGCTGTTCGTCGGGGGCGGCAACACGTACGCGCTGCTCCGGCGACTCTCCGAGGCGAAGCTGCTCGATCCCATCCGGGAGCGCGTGCGCGCCGGCATGCCGTACGTCGGCTCGAGCGCCGGGTCGAACGTCGCCGGGCCGAACATCCTCACGACGAACGACTGGAACGTCGTGGCGCTGAGCGAGTTCCGGGCGCTCGGGCTCGTGCCGTTCAACGTCAACCCGCATTACCTCGAGACCGACCCCGCGATGGCGGCCCACAGCGAGACGCGCGACGACCGCATCGCCGAGTACCACGTCGTGAACGACAACGCGGTCGTGGGCATCGAGGAAGGCACCGCGGTCCGCGCCGAGGACGGCGTCGCCGTCGTCCAGGGCAACGGGCGGGTGAAGCTGTTCCAGCGCGGCGAGCCACCACGCTGGTTCAACGCCGGGGAGGTGCTGCCGGTCTAGGGAATGGGGGGCCCCGACATGGCCCCCCAATCCCCCCGGCGCTCGCACACGGCCCGGGGAACCCGGGCCGCGGCTCGACTGCCCGCTCGGCCAGGCCCCGAAATGCCCCCCCACACCCCCCCACGCTCGGAGCGCCCCGGGGGGGGTGCGCGGACGCACCCGCGGTGCGCGGACGCACCCGCGGGACCCGTGGCGCTCCTCGATTCGCCGTTTCTCCGACAGGCTCGTGGACCAGTCGGCGCCCATTTCGCGGCCTCCCTCGAGACCGGTATACCCTGGAAGCGGAGGGCCTCCATGGCGCAGCCGCGACTCGCCGCCGACGTCGCCGACCTCGAGTCCCGCACGCAGGCCATCGGCCGTGAGCTCTACGATCGCGTCCAGGGCGAGCGCCGCGCGTTCTTCGAGAGCGATCGCTGGACCGGGGCGCTGTTCGACTGGGCGCTCGGGATGGAGGATGCGAAGCTCCAGCTCTTCCGCTTCGTCGACGTGCTGCCAGCGCTCGGCAACGATGCGGACGTCGCCCGCCACCTGCGCGAGTACTTCCAGGGCCGCGACGTCCCGTTCGCGTGGCTCGTCCGGCTGGGTCTCGGGCTCGCCCGCGGCGGCTGGGTGGGCGAGAAGATCGTCGCGGTCGTGCTTCGCCAGACCGTCCGCCATCTCGCGCGTCGCTTCATCGCCGGGACGACGGCCGACGAGGCAGTGCGCGCGGCGCGCTTGGCTCGCGCGGCCGGGCAGACGTTCACCGTCGACGTGCTCGGCGAGGCGTGCGTCAGCGACGACGAGGCGCTCGGCTACCAGCGCCGCTACCTCGAGCTCATCGAGCGTCTCGGAGCCGGCGCGCTCCGCTGGACGCCGCGTCCCGCGCTCGACCAGGCGCCGTGGGGGCCGCTTCCGCGGGTGAACATCTCCGTCAAGCTGTCGGCGCTTCACCCGTACCTGGATCCCGTCGACCCGGCGGCGTCGGCCGCGGTGGTGCGCGAGCGGCTCCGTCCGATCGTGCGGGCGGCCACGGCGTCGGGGGCGCACATCCAGGTCGACATGGAAGAGCGGCGGCTCAAGGACCTCACGATCGAGATCTTCACCGAGCTCTGCGAGGAGCCCGAGTTCCGCGGGAATCCCGATCTCGGCGTCGTGCTCCAGGCCTACCTGAGGGACACCGAGCAGGACGCGCGACGGCTCGTGGCGTGGGCGCGGCGGCGCGGCACGCCCGTGACGGTGCGGCTGGTGAAGGGCGCGTACTGGGACTACGAGACGGCCCGCGCGCGCCTCGAGCGCTGGCCCGTGCCGGTCTGGGAAGCGAAGCCCGAGACGGACGCGGCATTCGAGCGCGTCACCGCGCTGCTCATGGACGCGCCGGACGCGATCCACCTCGCCGTCGCCAGCCACAACATCCGTTCCGTCGCCCACGCGCTCGCGTTGCGCGAAGCCCTGGGATTGCCGCAGGCGCAGCTCGAGTTCCAGGCGCTGTACGGCATGGCGACCCCGCTCGTGCGCGCGCTGGCGGAGCGCGGCGAACGTGTGCGGATCTACATGCCGTTCGGCGAGCTGATCCCCGGCATGGCCTATCTCGTGCGGCGTCTGCTCGAGAACACGTCGAACGAGTCGTTCCTCAGGCGCGGCTTCCTCGAGCACGAGCCGCCCGAGGTGCTGCTGGCCGACCCGGCCACCCTGCTCGCGCGGCCCGAGCCGGTCCCCACCGACCAGCGCGGCTCGCCGGACGCGCCGAGCGCGGCGCGTTCAGCGCGAGCCACGCCGGCGTCGCGACGTTCCGAATGGGAGGGACTCCCCGCCGGGTTCGCGAGCGAGCCGCACACCGACTTCTCGCTGGCCGGCGCGCGCGAGCGGTTCGCCACCGCGCTCGCGGCCGTACGCCGGCAGTTCGGGCGGCGGTATCCGCTCGTGATCGGTGGCAGGGGCGTGGAGACGGCCGGCGAGCTGAGGTCGCTGAACCCCTCATGCCCCGGCGAGGTCGTCGGTCTCACGGGCTCGGCGTCCGCCGAGGACGTGGATCGTGCCGTCCAGGCGGCCGACCGTGCGTGGCCGGCGTGGCGTGACACCAGTGCCTCCGCGCGCGCCGATGTCCTGGGACGCGTCGCGGATCTCATGCGCGAGTCCCGCGCGGAGCTGGCCGCCTGGATCGTGTACGAGGCAGGGAAGCCGTGGCGCGAGGCCGATGCCGACGTCGCGGAGGCGATCGACTTCGTCGAGTACTACCGTCGCCAGGCCGTCGAGCTGCTCGAGCCCCGCCGGCTCGGCCGCCTGCCCGGCGAGGTGAATCACTACCTCCGCGAGCCCCGCGGCGTCGTCGGGGTGATCGCGCCGTGGAACTTTCCGCTCGCGATCCTGACCGGCATGACGGCCGCGGCGCTGGCCACCGGGAACACCGTGCTCATGAAGCCGGCGGAGCAGACGCCGGTGATCGCCGCGAAGCTCATGGAGCTGTTCGAGGCGGCTGGCCTGCCGCCCGGCGTCGTCAACTACGTCCCGGGGCTTGGCGAGATCGCCGGCGACCGTCTCGTGACGCATCCGACCGTGCGCCTCATCGCGTTCACGGGCTCGCTCGACGTCGGCAGCAGGATCTACGCCGCCGCGGCGCAGCTCCCGAAGGGTGCGAGGCACCTCAAGCGCGTCGTCGCGGAGATGGGCGGGAAGAACGCCGTGATCGTCGACGACGACGCGGACCTCGACGAGGCGGTGCAGGGGATCGTCGCGTCCACGTTCGGGTACGCCGGGCAGAAGTGCTCCGCGTGCTCCCGCGTGATCGCGGTCGGCGGCGCGCACGATCGCCTCGTGCAGCGGCTGGCGGAGGCGGCTCGTGCGGTCCCGATGGGCCGCGCGGATGAGCCGGGAACCATCGTCGGCCCCGTGATCGACGCAGCCTCGCAGGAGCGGATCGAGACGTACATCGAGCTCGGCAAGCGACTCGGGCGGCCCGTGCTGATGCGCGAGGTGCCGCCCGCGCTGGAGGCGCTCGGCGGCTACTACGTCGGTCCCGCCATCTTCGCGGACGTGCCGGCGGCGTGCCCGCTCGCCCGGGAGGAGATCTTCGGGCCCGTCCTGTCCGTCATGCGCGCGGGCACGTTCGAGGACGCGCTCGAGGTCGCGACCGACATCGACTTCGCGCTCACGGGCGGCGTCTTCTCGCGGAGCCCGGCGCGCCTGCGCCTGGCCCGGGAGCGCTTCCGCGTCGGGAACCTCTACATCAACCGCGCGATCACCGGCGCGATGGTCGGCCGCCAGCCGTTCGGTGGCCGGCAGCTCTCCGGCCTCGGCTACCAGGCGGGCGGTCCCGACTACCTCCTGCAGTTCGTCGAGGGCCGCGTCGTCACCGAGAACACGCTGCGCCGCGGGTTCGCGTCCGACCAACTGTAGGGGGCCTCGAATGGCCCCCCACACCCCCCCGCGCTCGCAAGCGGCCCGGGGGACCCGGGCCGCTGCTCGACCTCGCGCTCGGCCGGGAGGCCGACATGGCCCCCCACACCCCCGGGGCGTTCGGCAGCGGCCCGGGGGACCCGGGCCGCTCCTGGGACGCCCCCCACGTCACAGACACACGTGCGCCGACGGCTCCCCGCGCAACGCCTCCATGCCCGCGAGCATCCGCGGCAGGTCCATCGGCTGGTCCACCTCGTTCTGGAACTCCTGGTAGCACCGCATGACGTTCGGCAGGATCCGCTCGGCGTCGCTCCATGCGCGGAACGGACCCAGCTTGATGTCGCGCGCGGCGTCCTCTGGCGTCATGCCCGCCTCGAACCGCGTTCTCGCCTCACGGCGCACCAGCGTCAGGTAATCGCGGACCAGCGTCAGCTTCATGTCGCTCCTTGTTCGGGACCGCGGCGTGCCGCCGGCCGGCGGGACATGCTAGGCCGCGCCTGCGCCCCGCCGCACGGCGCCGAGCACGACGATCTCGTTGCCGACGTGTTTGACCCCCGGAATGCGGGCGACCTCGGCCTCGGCGGCCTCGCGCTCGGAGGGCACCTCGACGCTGCCCGTGAGCGAGAGGTTCGCGTCGCGGCACGAGACGACGATCTGGCGAGGCCGCGTGACCGGATTCCGGAGCAGCACCGCCTTCGCCTGCGCGGTCAGGCTCGCGTCGAGGATCGCGCGGCCGACCTCCGGCGAGGTCTGGAACCGCTCGTCGCCGAGGAGCTGCTCGATGGTGTGGACCGCGGCGGCGACGTCGAGCCGATCGGTGTTGACGACGAGGTCGTAGCGCAGCGAGTCGTCCCAGTCGACGTGATAGAAGAACCGGAGCCGGGCGCCGAGCTCGCGGTCGCTCCGCTGCACGTAGTCCAGGGCCGCGTCCGCCGTGAGTCCCTGCCCGCCCTCCACGCGGCGGGCGCGGGTGCCCTCCGGCGCGGTGACGCGGACGCGGAGGACGTTCGGGAAGCGGGCGAGGACGATCGCCGAACCGCGACCGACGAGCACGACGCGATCGGCCGCGGCCAGCTCGAGCACGATCGCCTCGACGTACGTCATGTACCGGCGCTGCGTGTCGCGGAACCGGTCCCAGAGCGTCGGCTTCTCCTCCGTCGCGTGCACGATCTCGGTGGCCGCCTCGCCGAAGCGATCGGCGGCCTTCGTGATGATTTCCCGGTCCGCCAGCTCGTAGCCGAGCCTCGCCGCGACGCTGCGCGCGATCTCGGTGCCGAGGCTGCCCGCGGTCTCGGAGATGGCGATGACACTCATGATGTCCTCCGTGCCGGCTCCGGCGATTCCTGAGCCTGTCCGCGCCGCGCGTCCCGGTATCGCCGCACGGCGTCCCATTCGCGCTCGTACCACTCGCCGCCGTAGCCGCCCCAGCTGCGCCCCTCGCCGTGGAGGAACGCGGCGTGACTCAGCTCGTCTCCCTCGGAGCGGGTGTCGAGCGCCACACCGATCACGGTGATCTCGTTGCGGACGGCCGCCACGCCGGGGATGGCGGCCGCGACTTCCTCGGCGGTGACCCAGAGCTGCGCCGCGTCCACGGCACCGGCGAGCGTCACGACGCCGCCGGCGCAGGTCACCTCGAGGGGCCGATCCCGCGTGACGGCGTTCGCGAAGAGCCGGGCGTGGACCTGGCTGGCGAGGGCGCGGTCGGTCATCGTCCGCCGCGACGCCTCCGTGGAGCGGAACCGCTCGGCCGCGAGGGCCTGGATCACCGCGCGCGCGCCGTCGTCCACGTCGAGCCGCTCCGTGCTGAGCAGGAGGTCGTAGCGCAGCGGGTCGCCCCAGTCGGCATGGAAGAGCAGCTTCGTCCGCGCGCTCCGTCCCCGGTCGCTCTCGCGCACGCGGTCGAGTGCGGCCTGTGGTGTGATCCCCGGCGAGCGCGCGATCCGTTCGGCGCGCAGCCGCTCCGGCGCGTCGATGCGCACGCGCAGCGTGTGAGGTGCCTCGCCCAGCACGAACGGGCACGCGCGTCCGACGAGGACGACGTCGTCCCGGGCGGCCATCTCGAGGATGGTCGCCTCCACGAACGCCGCGTACCGGCGCGTGCCCACCTCGAAGTGCTCACGCAGCGTCGGGCGCTCCTCCACGATGTGCGTCAGCGCCCGCGCGTCCTGGCCGAACCGCTCGGCCGCCTCCGTGATGATCTCGCGGTCGGCGAACGCGTAATCGAGCCCGGCCGCGACCGCGCGCCCGATCTCGACGCCCAGGCTTCCTGCCGTGTCGGACATCGCCACCACACTCATGGCGCGCCTCCTCAAACAGGAATCGCCCGGCCGCTTGCACGCGGCCGACGCGGGCGTCGTAGAGTTGTCCGGGACCCCACAGGGCTCCTGCCCCCTTTCAGCGGTCCGGACGGATCACTCAGCCTACAGCGTTCCTCCGAGACGGGCGCACGTCAAGCTCGGGATGAGCGGGGTGGTCCGCGGCTTTCCTTCAGCGTGACGCGGGCCAAGATCTGCCCCCGTACGCCCTCGCTCGCCTACGCGTTATTTCCGCCGATGCGGACCACGCGGACTCGTCCCAGGACTGCGCGACTCCTGCGCTCCGCCGGGCTACGCGCACTGGCGCGCTCGGCGCATCGAGCCAGCTGGCACCCCGTACCCTCACTGACCCGAGCTCGGCTCGGTCGCTATAGCAGGTGCAATACGTCTTGACGTCAGAATTATGATGTAATATGTTCTACGGCGTGCTAGGAGATCAGGACACGTCGGCTGATATACAACACGCGGAGTTCGCGTCCATACTGCGCCGACTCCGAGTTCGCCTCGGACTGACGCAAGTGCAGTTCGCGGCCTCCCTGGGCGTCTCCTTTGCGTCGATCAATCGCTGGGAGAACGGTCAGACGCGGCCGTCGAAGATGGCGTGGGATCTTCTGCGGCGCGCCGAGGAACGATTCGGCGAGCGGGGCGGTGAAGATGCGGTTCCGCCGACGGTATCCGGTCTCGACTTCCTGGCCGAAGCCGAGCGGGTCAGGTTGGTTGCCGAGGCCGAACGCTTGTCTTTCGGTCATCTGTTCAATCCTGCGTTCGCGACGGAGATCTCGCTGATCGACACGCTGCCCCATCAGCGGATCGCCGTGTACGAGCGAATGATCGGGCAGCCCCGGCTCCGTTTCCTGCTCGCCGATGATGCGGGCGCCGGCAAGACGATCATGGCCGGGTTGTACGTGCGGGAGATGCTGAGCCGGCGCTTGATTCGGCGCGTGCTCATCGTGCCGCCTGCGGGCCTCCTCGGGAACTGGGAGAGGGAACTGAGGACCCTCTTCAGTCTTCACTTCCGGATCGTACGAGGGGGCGACACGAGGGTTGGCAATCCGTTCGCGGGCGCCAACGGGGATCTGGTGATCTGCAGCATCGACACGCTCGCTGGCGACCGCGTCTTCGCGCGACTCCAGGAGCCGGATGTCAACCCTTATGACCTCGTCGTCTTCGACGAAGCGCACAAGCTCGCTGCGGATCAGGACGCGGACCTCACCATCCGCAAGATCGACCGGTATCAGCTGGCTGAGGCGCTCGCGGGCGTCCCTGGGACTGAGCCGCGCTGGACACTGCCCTGGAGCGCGCAACACCTCGTCCTGCTGACGGCGACACCGCACATGGGGAAGGACCGGCCCTACTACTTCCTCTGGCGGCTGCTGGAGCCGGAGGTCCTGTCGACGATCGAGGCGTTCCACGCCTACCCGCGCGAGGCGCGGATGAGGCACTTCATCCGTCGAACCAAGGAGGAGCTCGTCCGCTTCGACGGCGCGCCGATCTACCCGCGCCGTGAATCGAGCACTCACAGCTACGATCTCGGCCGAGGGATGGTCAGCGAGCAGACGCTCTACGACGAGACCACCGCCTACATGGAGACGTTGTACAACCGGGCGCGGATCCTGAACCGATCCGCGGCCCGGCTCGCCATGAGCGTGTTCCAGCGGCGGCTGGCCAGCTCGACGTACGCGTTGATGCGGTCCTTCGAGCGCCGCACGGGGCGGCTCGACGAGCTGACCGAGAAGCTGAAGGCGGGCACGCTCACCGAGGAACACATGCTGACTGCGCAGCGGCGTCTCGACGAGGAGATCCTCGATCCGTTCGACACGACGACCGCGGACGACGACGAGGCGACAGGCGGCCGTGAGCGCCACGAGCTTGCAGAGGACGAGCTGCTCAGGGTTGTCGTGACGCGCTCGCTCGCCGAGCTGGAGGCCGAGCGCGAGCAGGTGCAGCGCCTGCTCGCCTTGGCGCGGGCGGTGCTTGCGCGCGCGCACGAGTCGAAGTTCGAGAAGCTGCGCGAGCTTCTGCTCGATCCCCGCTTCCACGACGAGAAGGTCATCGTCTTCACCGAGCACCGAGACACACTCGACTGGCTGACGCGCCGGCTGGAGGCGATGGGCTTCACGGACCAGATCGCCAGCATCCACGGCGGCATGGATTACCGCGAGCGGGAGAAACAGGTCGAGTTCTTCCGACGTCCCACGCCCGAAGGAGGAGCCCGGTACCTCGTGGCGACCGATGCGGCAGGGGAAGGCATCAACCTCCAGTTCTGCTGGCTGATGGTCAACTACGACATCCCCTGGAATCCCGCGCGCCTCGAACAGCGGCTGGGCCGTATTCACCGCTACGGACAGAAGCATGATCCCGTCGTCATCCTGAACCTCGTGGCCGGCGGCACGCGCGAGGGACGTGTCCTCAAGACCTTGCTCGACAAGCTCGAGAGCATTCGGCGCGAGCTCAACTCGGACAAGGTGTTCGATGTCGTCGGGCGGCTGTTCCAGAACATCCCGCTCACGGAGTACATGGCGACGGCCGTGACCGAGGTCGGGGCGAAGGACGCCGCACGGGCGATCGAAGGGACATTGACGGTCGAGCAGGTGCGCGCGCTCGAAGCCCGGGAGCGTGCGATCTACGGACAGGGCGGCGACGTCCTGCCAGCGCTTTCGCGGCTCCGCTCGCAGGTTGAAACGGAGGCGTTCCGTCGTCTTCTGCCCGGCTACGTGCGCCGATTCGTCGAGGGGGCCGCCGACGCGCTGGATCTTGCCGTCGAAGGCGACGCCGACCGGTTATTCGCCCTACGGACGCGCCGTCCTGGCGCCCTCGATCCGCTCCTGCCGGCGCTCGAGAGTTATCCGTCATGGGTGCGCAACCGACTCACGGTTCATCGCCCGACCGACAAGGACGAGGCGGTCTTCCTCCATCCCGGCGAGCCGATCTTTGAGCGCTTGCGCACCACCGTGCTCGAGCGCTTCGCGGCGGATGCGGCACGAGGCGCGGTCTTCATCGACCCCCTGGCGAAGCGGCCGTACATGTTCCATCTCGCCGAGGTCGCGGTCGTCCGCCGCGCTGATGGTGCACGATCTCAGCTCAGGCTCGATGAGATCGTCGAGTGTCGCCTGATCGGTGTGCGTCACGACGAGGGCGATGATCGCGGCGAGGCGAACATCGTGGAGTGCCCCGTCGAGCATCTGCTGCTCCTGCGTGGCGCGAAGGCTTTCCCGGCATCGGTGGCGCGGTTCGCCGCAAGCGCACTTGAGTGGATCGTCAGGGTTACGGAGCACCTGGGGGCCACCGTCGCGACGGCAATCGCCGCCGAGCGCCGCAGGAAGCTCGTCGAGGATTTGCCGGAGCGAGAGGCGTTCGTCGCTCGCGGATACGACGCTCAGGACGCCGAGCTAGCGGCCGCGCGCGTGAGGCTCGCTGAGAAGGCCGCCGCGGGTAGTGCTGCGGCCAAGAGACAGCTGGAGCGTGTCAAGGAGCAGCAGCGCACCTTGGGCACGCGGCGTCGCGCGTCGCTCGCCGACTTGGCCATCGATCCGGAGCGGATTGCGCCCGGGGAGATCCGGATGATCGCGCACGCGCTCGTCGTTCCGTCGGCTGACCCGGAAGACCGCAAGCGGCACGATGCGGAGGTCGAAGCGATCGCGATGCGGGTGGCCAGAGCGCACGAGGAGGCAGAAGGGGCGACAGTCAAGGATGTGTGCACACCCGCGGCCGCTCGCGCGCATGGCCTCGGCGATCACCCGGGATTCGATCTCCTTGCCGTCTATCCGGACGGCTCCCGGCGGGCGATCGAGGTCAAAGGCCGAGCTGCCGTCGGGGACGTGGAGGTCACGGACAACGAGTGGGCGAAGGCGTGCAACCTCAGGCACGACTACTGGCTCCATGTGGTCTACGACTGTGCGAGCCCGTCGCCGCGCCTTGTCCGCATCCGCGATCCGTTCGGCAGCCTGCTCGCCCGGGCGAGGGGAGGCGTGATCATCGACGAGCGGCAGATCCTGAACGCGGCGGTGACCGAGGGAGTTCATCGTGGCTAATCGCGAGGACTGGTCGTTCCCTGGCTCCCGATGGTGGAAGTGCGACCTCCATGCCCATACACCGGGCTCCTATGACTTCAGAGACCCGGACGCGACTCCGGTGGAATGGGTGAAGGCGGCGCTCGCCGCCGGCTTGCAGGTCGTCGCAGTGACGGATCACAACGCTCACAGCTGGGTTGGCACGGCACAGGACGCCGCAAACGGCATGGGGCTGACCGTTTTCGCCGGAGTCGAAATCACCGTCAATGGCGGCATCCACATGCTCGCGATCCTGCCCCCTGGCACGCGACCTGACGCGGTCGCCGCACTGCTCGGTGAGTGCAAGATCGCTTCGCAGACGTTCGCGACGGGCCAGGCAATCTCACCGCTGTCATTCGTCGAAGCCGCAACCGTGATCAAGAGGCATGGGGGCTTGTGCCTCGCCGCGCACGCCGACGGGGAGGACGGCTTTCTGACGGTACTGGTAAAGCGAGCGGCGGGCGGGACCACGACGGGCAGCGAGACGCTGAGGCAGATCGTGACGTCGCTCGACCTCGATGGTGCGGAAGTTTGTCAAGGCGATGCCGCACTGCTGTCCTACCTGGACAACAGCAAGCAAGGATACAAGCGTGCCACCGGCCCGCTGGCACTCCTCGAGGGCTCCGATGCCCATGCACTCGCCGATCTCGGGCAGCGATCCACGTGGATCAAGATGTCCCGGGCAGATCTGGAGGGCCTCCGGCTCGCTTTGACGGATGCCGAGATGTCCGTCCGGCGGGCCGGCACCACGACTGCCGATCCGAACGCCCACTCCCCTGACCTCATCGAGGCCATCGAGATCGAGAGGGCACAGTACATCGGGAACGGGGGACCGTTGATCCTGCGGCTCAATCCGTGGCTGAACGCCATCATCGGTGGCCACGGAACCGGTAAGTCGACGGTGGTCGAGTTCGTGCGTATCGCGATGCGGCGCGAGGACGAGGTGCCGCCGCTCTTGCGGGACGCGTTCCAGAAGTACGTGAGCGTGCGGCGAGAGCGACTGGATGACGGCTTGCTGCGGCCGGAAACAGTCCTCCGCGTCATCTTTCGGCGCGATGGACGGCGCTATCGCATCCAGTGGTCGCCGGATGGTGCCGTTTTGCCGATCGCGCAAGACGACGGGGCGGGTGGATGGGTGACTGCTCCTGGCGATGTGCGGAGCCGGTTTCCCGTCCGCATCTTCAGCCAGAAGCAGATCTACACGCTGGCCGAGGACCCGAATGCGCTCCTCACGTTCATCGACGAGAGCCCGGCGGTCGACGCGGTCTCGCTGCGCGCCGACATGGATCGCGAGGAGAAGGCGTTCCTGTCGCTGCGTGCCCAGGCACGGGCGGCCGAGGTCGAGACTCAGGAAGAGGTCAGGCTACGCGGCGCGCTCGACGACGTCAGGCGCAAGCTCGCGGTGTTCGAGACCTCCGACCACCGGGAGATCCTCCGCAGCTACCAGGTCGTCGAGCGCCAGCAGCGTGCGGTAGACGAGTGGGCCACTGGCCTCGAGGCGAGCGTCGCGCAGGTGGAGCGCCTTGCCGGTGGACTGGTGGCCGACGAGTTGCCCGCTGGCGTTTTCCCCGAGCCGGCGAACGCCCAGCCGGCCGAGCAGACGGTACTCGCAGCGGTGGCCGAGGCGACCGCGAGCCTCGAACGGCTCCGGGCCGAGGCGGAGGCGCTGGCCGCGCACGCGCATGAGGCGTTCGAGCGCTTTCGGGCTGCGGTCGGTGCGGGCGCATGGCCGACGCACGTCGCCGAGACCCGTGCGCGGTACGAGGAGCTCAAGCGGCAGCTCAGCGCTGCCGGCGCCGGCGATCCCTCCGAGTACGGCCGGCTCGTGCAGGAGCAGCAGACCATCGAGTCCCGGCTCCGCGCGATCGAGGCTCGCAAGGCGACGGCGCGGGGCCTCGAGCAGCAGGCGACCGAGCACCTGAAGCGGCTCGGTGCTTTGCGGGAAGAGCTGACGAGTCGGCGGAAGCAGTTCCTCGTGGACATCTTGGCCGGGAACGACCGCGTCCGAGTCGACATCGTGCCGTATGGCGACAAGCTCGATGCGGAGAGGCGGCTCAGGGAGCACATCTCGCGGACGGACCAGACCTTCCAGGACCAGATCTGGAGCGATGACGACAAGCGCGGCATTCTCCGCGACCTCTACGCCAACCACTCGCCGGCCCTGGACGCCAAGGCGTTCGCCGACGAGCTGACGGCGCTGAAGGCGCGCCTCATCGCGATCGCGAAGGGCTCTGACGGCGGCGACCTCGACGGGAAGTTCGTCGCCCATCTGCGCCGCCGGCCGCCCGAGGCGCTTGATCGTATCGCCGCCCTGTTCCCCGAGGATGCGGTGACGCTCGCCTACAGGACCCGCATCGGTGAGGATTTCCGTCCGATCAGCCAGGGCTCGCCGGGCCAGAAGTCGGCGGCGGTGCTGGCGTTCGTCCTGTCGCACGGGACGGAGCCACTGATCCTCGACCAGCCCGAGGACGATCTCGACAATCAGCTCATCGCCGAGCTGATCGTCACCCAGCTTCGGCAGGCCAAGGCCAAGCGCCAGATGCTCGTCGTCACGCACAATCCGAACATCGTCGTGAACGGCGACGCCGAGCTCGTCATCCCGTTCGTGGTGCGGAACGGTCGGACAGAGATCGACGGAATGGGAGGGCTCCAGGAGGACAGCGTCCGGGAGACCATCTGCAGCGTGATGGAAGGTGGGCGCGACGCGCTCGATCGCCGGTACCGTCGCATTCGCGGCGGGGTCGCCCGTGCTTGACAGCCTCGAGGAGCTGCTGAGGAAGATCCGGCTCGGCGAGGACTCGGTGCTGGAGCTGAAGAGCGTGCGCTTCCGCGGCGACGCCGTCGTGGGGCCGGCGCGCAATGACCTCGCGGACGACCTCACCGCGATGGCGAACACGGCCGGCGGCGTGTGCGTCCTCGGCGTGGACGACCGCACGCGCGAGATCGAGGGGCTTGCGATCGAGCGGCTGGACGCCGTCGAGCGGCTCGTGCGAGAGGTCGCCAACGACGCGGTCAAGCCACCGCTCCTGGTGACCATCGTGCGGCTGGAACTGCCGAGCACGACCGGCGACATGCGGCCGGTGCTCAAGGTCGACGTGCCGCGCAGTCCGTTCGTGCACCGCAGTCCGGGCGGGTACTTCCACCGGCTGGGCAGCTCCACGCGTGAGCTCACGCCCGAGCTGCTGGCGCGGCTCTTCCAGGTGCGCAGCCAGGGGCTGGTGGTGCGATTCGACGAGCAGGCCGTGCCCGGCACGTCGGCGGCGGATCTCGACGTCGAGCGGGCGAGACGCCACTTCCCGCCCTCCGATTCTGACGAGACCGCGCTCCGGAAGCTGCTCCTCGTGCGTGAGGTGGACGGTGCGCTCCGCTGCACCGTCGGCGGCCTGCTGCTCTTCGGCCGCGATCCCCAGCAGCACCTGCCGAACGCCCGCATCGAGGCGGTGCGCTACCGCGGTGTTCGGGCCGACGCGAACTACCAGATCGATGCGCGCTCCTGCACTGGACCCCTGGAGGACCAGATCGCCGCGGCGACGGCGTTCGTCGAGGCCAACATGCGCGTCGGGGCGACGAAGAAGCCGGCGCGTGCCGACCTCCCGCAGTTCGACATGCGCGCGGTGTTCGAGGCGATCGTCAACGCCGTCGTGCATCGCGACTACTCGATCTACGGCTCGAAAGTCCGGCTGTTCGTCTTCGACGACCGGCTGGAGCTGTACAGCCCGGGAGCGTTGCCGAACTCGGTGACGGTCGACACGATGGCCGTCCGGCAGGCGACGCGGAACGAGCTGATCGTGCGGTTCCTGAGCAAGACGCCGATCGCCCGCGTCGGCGTGCCCGGCCGGGTGCACTTCGTCGAGGCGCGCGGCGAGGGCGTGCCGCTCATCCTCGAGGCCGGCCGGCGGGTGTCGGGCCGCGAGCCCCTGTACGAGCTGTTCGACGACGAGCTGCGCCTCACGATCTACGGCCGCCCGTTCGAGCAGGGCGGCGAGGAGACCGCGGAATGACCGGCGGGTCGAGGCTCATCGAGGTCGCCTTCCCCCTGAAACAGGCGTCGATCGACTCGGTCCACGAGAAGAACGTCCGCCACGGGCACATCTCCACGCTCCACATCTGGCCGGCGCGCCGCCCTCTCGCCGCCTCGCGCGCCGCGCTGCTGGCCGCGCTGCTGCCGGACCCCGGCACGCCCGAGACCCGGCGTGCGCTGTGCGAGCGCATCGGCGGCAGGGTGGTGAGGTCGCCCCGCACCAAGAAGCTGCCGAACGGCCGTAGCGAGCAGAGGCTCGTCGAGGAAACGGTCGGCGGCATCCTCCACTGGGGGCGCGAAACGAAGCACCGCGACGAGGTCGACCGCCTCCGCGAGGAGATCCGGAAGGCGTTCGGCGGGCGCGCCCCGAGAATGCTCGATCCGTTCGCGGGCGGCGGCGCGATCCCGCTCGAGGCGATGCGCCTCGGGTGCGACGTCACGGCCGTCGACATCAATCCGGTCGCGTGGCTGATCCTCAGATCCACGCTCGAGTACCCGCAGAAGCTGTCAGGCCGGAAGTACCGCCTGCCCGACTTCGTGCTCCGGGATGCCGAGTTCATGGCGGCGTCCTTCAAGTCGCAGGGTTTCACCCGGCCGCAGGTGCGGACGTTCCTTTCAGAGCTTCGTCTGGCTGGCGAGAACGAGGCCCCACCCCTGGACGGCTTCGGCGACCCTGTCGTGCAGCCGGCCTTTCTCGAAGCCGATCTCGCATGGCACGTCCGCGCGTGGGGGCGGTGGGTGCTCGCCGAGGCTCGACGCGAGCTCGCGCGTCTCTACCCGGTCTACGCCGACTTCGAGCCGCTGCTCGACGACGGGACGCCGTGGGAGCGCCGCCCTCGTCGCCTGGTGCCATGCCGTTCCGATGGGACCGCGGACGTCGACAGTCTGAACCAGGAGTTCGACGGGCGACCGAGCTCGAGGATCGCCGGTCGGCCGTGGCTCGACGATCCGCGCTGCCCGCGCTGGGTCGCGAAACCCATCGTGGCGTATCTCTGGGCACGGACGGTCAAGTGCAAGAACTGCCGCGCAACCATCCCGTTGCTCAAGACGCGCTGGCTGGTTCGCAAGGACTCCAAGCGCGCGGTGCTGGTGATGGAGCCCAACGCCGACCGTACGGGCGTGGTGTTCGACGTCTTGGTCGATCCGCCTCTCGTTGGCGGGAACAACGCCGCACGGCGCGAGCACGATCGGAAGCTCGGACTCGGCACGATGAGCCGAGCGGGCGCGTGGTGTCCCAGCTGCGGCAAGCCCGGGACCGTCGCGATGGAGATGGAGGACATCCGCGCGGAAGGGCTTGCCGGCCGGCTCGGCGTGCAGATGACCGCGGTCGTGGTGGATGGTCCGAACGGTAAGGCGTACCGGCTTCCGACGGAACTCGAGGATCAGCTCGCTCGCGCCGGGGATGAGGCGCTGAAGCATGTCTTCAGCGCGGTTCCGCTTGGCCTTCCGAACGAGCCAATGCCTGGCAAGGAAGCGCTGGGTATTCGACTCCCGCTCTACGGGTACGACAAGTGGTCCGAGCTCTTCACCGCGCGCCAGCTCGTGGCGCTCGGCACGTTCGCGCGCGTCACTCGATCGGTCACCGCGGAGCTGGAGCGGCTGGGTTACGGGCCGGAGTGGCGCGAGGCGATCCTCGGGTACCTCGCGCTGATGCTGGATCGCCTGGCGAACCAGTCGAGCAGCGTCGCCCACTGGAACAGCCGTGGAGAGAAGATCGAAGGAACGTTCGCGCGCTTCGCGCTACCCATCGTGTGGGATTTCGCCGAGGTCCAGCCGCTCGCCGAGACGAGCGGCGGCTATCCGGGGGCGGTCGAGTGGGTCTCGCTGGTGGTCGGGCACACGCTCGCCGCCACGTCCGCGGCGCCGGCGCCCCGCGTGCTATGCCGGTCGGCGATCGGGCTCGCCGAGCACGCACCCTTCGACGTCATCGTCACCGATCCTCCGTACTACGACGCGATCCCGTACTCGGACCTCATGGACTTCTTCTACGTCTGGGTGCGCCGGGTGCTCGGCGACCACGGCGGGTATGCGGCCGTCTTCGGAGCGCGCGAGCTGGCGCCGAAGTGGGATGGCGAGAGCGGCGACGGAGAGCTGATCGACGACTCGAGCCGCCACGGCGGTGACGCCGCGAAGTCCAAGCAGGTCTACGAGGACGGCATGGCCCGGGCGTTCCACGCGTGCGGCCAGGTGCTCGCCCCCGACGGCCGCCTCGTGATCGTCTTCGCGAACAAGCAGCCGGACGCCTGGGAGACGCTCGTCGCGGCGATCATCAAGGCCGGCTTCGTCGTGGACGGGAGCTGGCCGATCCAGACTGAGCGCGCGGCGCGGATGCGGTCACTCGCCTCCGCCGCGCTCGCCTCGTCCGTCTGGCTCGTGTGCCGCAAGCGGCTGGCGACGGCCCGCCCGGGCTGGGACAACACGGTGCTGGCGGACATGCGGACGAACATCGCGAGGCAGCTCCGCGAGTTCTGGGATGCCGGCATCCGCGGACCGGACTTCGTGTGGGCGGCGACGGGACCTGCGCTGGAGGCGTACAGCAAGCACCCGATCGTGAAGAAGGCGGACATGCACGGCGAGCTGATGACCGTCACGGCGTTTCTCAAGGAGGTCCGCCGCATCGTCGTCGACTTCGTCGTCGGTCGCGTCCTCAGCGAGGCTGCGCCCGCGGGCGGCGCTGCGACGGAGATCGAGGGCGGCCTCGACGACGTGACCACGTACTACCTGCTCCATCGCTACGATTTCGGTCTCGCCGACGCGCCGGCGGGTGCCTGCATCCTCTACGCGGTCTCGTGCAACCTCTCGGAGGCCGACCTCGCCGACCGGTATGACGTCCTGGTACGGACGGGCGGCACCGAGAGCCACACCGACGATGACGACGAGGAGACCGAGGAACGCGAGGAGCCGGAGGAGGGATCGGGGAGCACGTTCCGGCTGAAGCCGTGGAAGCAGCGGACCCGGCCGGGCATGGGCTTCGATGCCGGGAAGGGCTTCGTCCCGCTGATCGATCAGGCGCACCGGCTCATGCACCTCTGGAAGGCCGGCGATCAGGGCAAGGTCGACCAGTACCTGGAGGACCGGGGGCTGAGGAGGAGCCAGGTCTTCCACCAGCTCCTGCAGGCGCTCGTGGAGCTGGCGCCCGAAGGCAGCGACGAGCGATCGGTGCTCGAAAGCGTCATGAACCATCTGCGCGCGGTCGGCGTGTGGACGTCGCAGCCGCGCGCGTTCGACTTCGCAGCGGCCGACGAGGCTGGATCGACCAGCGATGGCGCGAGGTGAGGCTGCGATGAGCAAGATTCCGTGGACGCCGTGGCACAAGGTGGTGCATCTCCGCGATGACGTGCGCACCGGGGAGCTGTCGATGGCGGTCTTCGCCGCCGATCTTTACGAAGTGGCCATGCGCAGGGGCACGCGGCGCGTGTACGAGGAACCCGCCGAGTTCTTCGCGCTGACGTACCCCACGGCGAACCTTCGCGACCTCGCGCGCGACATCGTGCTGCGGCTCGCGGGACGCACCCAGAAGGCCATCCGCCAGCTCGAGCTGACGTACGGCGGCGGGAAGACCCACACGCTGATCACGCTCTACCACCTGGTCAACGACCCGGCCGCGCTGCCCGACCTGCCCTCGGTGCGCGAGTTCCGCGAGCACATCGGGATCGAGCCGCCGCGGGCGCGCGTCGCCGTGCTCTCGTTCGACAAGCTCGACGTGGAGAAGGGCATGGAGGTGCGCGATCCGGCGGGCGCGACGCGCCGGCTGCGCCAGCCGTGGAGCGTGCTCGCCTGGCAGCTCGCCGGCGAGGCGGGCCTGCGCATGCTGCACGCCGAGGACCGTGCCGAGGAGCGGGAGACGGCGCCGGCGGAGAGCCTGCTGGAGCCGCTGCTGCGCGAGCCGCAGCGGGTCGGCCTGGCCACTCTCGTCCTCGTCGACGAGGTCCTGATGTACGCCCACGAGAAGGTGTCCCATCAGCGGGAGTGGCTGGGCCGGCTCAAGAACTTCTTCCAGTACCTCTGCCAGGCGACCGTGAAGGTCGACCGTGCGGCGGTTGTCGCCTCGCTGCTCGCGACGGATCCCTCGAAGAGCGACGAGCTGGGCAAGCAGATCGTCAAGGAGATCTACGACATCTTCGCGCGCGAGAAGGAGGAGGGCGTGCAGCCGGTGCTCAAGGAGGACGTCGCCGAGGTCCTCCGCCGCCGGTTCTTCACGCCCGAGTCCATCGCGTCGCGGGACGCCTTCCGGCCACACGTCTTCGCGGCCCTCCAGGGCATCGTGGACCTCGACGAGAACACGCGCCGCAACCGCAAGGCCGCGGAGGAGCGCTTCCTCCAGAGCTATCCGTTCCACCCGGACCTGACCGAGGTCTTCTACGGCAAGTGGACGGGCATGGACAGCTTCCAGCGGACGCGTGGTGCGCTGCGCACCTTCGCGCTCGCGCTCCGCGACGCGGAGAAGTGGGACACGAGCCCCCTCGTCGGTCCGAATGTCTTCCTGAGCGAGCGCGACCGAGACGCGATCAGCGAGGCCGCGCGCGAGTTGACGAGCGTCGCGAGCAAGGAGCAGACCGAGGGCACGGGCCACAACTGGACCGCGATCCTGGAGGGCGAGCTGAAGAAGGCTCGGGCCGTCCAGGAGGAGCTTCCCGGGCTTCGCTTCCGGGAGATCGAGCAGGCCGTGTTCTCGACGTTCATCCACTCGCAGCCGATCGGCGCCAAGGCGAGGCTCGATGAGCTGCTCATCCTGGCCGGCGCGACGCGGCCCGACCGGATCAGCCTCGAGAAGGGGCTCAGGTTCTGGTTCGACCGCTCGTGGTTCCTCGACGAGTCGGCCGACGCCGAGGTGAAGGGGGCCCCCGGCAGCGCGAAGCCCCTTCCCGTCTCCTGGCGCCTGGGCGCCAGGCCGAACCTCCGGCAGATGCACGCGGACGCGTGCGCGCGGGTGCCCGACGAGCTGGTCGAGGCGCGCCTGCTCGAGGACATCCGCAAGCTCCGCAGTCTCACGGCAGGCGCGTCAGCGGCCGGAGCCCGCGTGCACAACCTCCCCGAGAAGCCGAGCGACATCGAGGACGAGGGGGATTTCCACTACGCGGTGCTGGGCCCCCCGGCGGCGTCGGAATCCGGTCGGCCGAGCGCTGAAGCGCGGCGATTCCTCGAGGAGAACACCGGCCCCAGTAATCCTCGCAAGGAGCGCAACGCAGTCGTCCTGGCCGTGCCGTCACGCGACGGCCTCTTCGCGGCGCGCCAGGCGGTTCGCGACTACCTCGGCTGGGAGGGCGTGAAGGACGCGCTCAAGGACCAGGAGGTCGATCCGATCCGGTCGGCGATGCTGGCGAGCTACACCGAAGCTGCGCTCAAGAAGATCCCCGGAGCGGTGACTCAGGCATACTGCATCGTTGCGACGATCTCGGAAACGGACGAGGTCCACGCGTTCAAGGTGCAGGTGGGTGACGGGCCGCTGTTCCAGACCATCAAGGCCGATCGACGCAGCCGCATCCAGGAGACCGCCATCAGCGCCGACGCGATTCTCCCGGGCGGTCCGTACGATCTCTGGCGCGAGGGAGAGGACGCGCGACGCGTGAAGGACCTCGTCGGCGCCTTCGCACGCTTCGCCAGGCTCCCCAAGATGCTCGACCGCAAGGCGATCCTCGACACGATCGTCACCGGGTGCGTCGAGGGAGTATTCGTCGGTCGCCTCCGCCGCCCCGACCGCTCGGTGCGAACCTTCTGGCGAGAGCGACCGGAACCTGAGGCGCTGAACGATTCCGGGTTCGAGGTCGTGCTGCCCGAGAAGGCCGAGCTGACGGGCATCGCGCCGTCGCTGCTCTACCCCAATGCAATTCCAGACCTCTGGACGAAGAGTGATCTCAGCATTCGAGAGGTGCACGAGTTCCTCTCCGGCACGGGGGTGATCGGGATCGATCGCGGCGGATATGTCGAGAACCTCGCCGTCCCGCGGACGGCGCCCGCAGTGATCGATGCGGCGCTCGGCGCCGCTGTTCGCGAGGGCAAGCTGTGGCTGACGTCCGGGCCCGCGAGTCTGCTTGGTGAGGACGTCCCACCCGGCCTCCTGACGGAGGCTGCAACGGTTCAGGCCCCGCCGCCAGCCGTCCCGCCACTAGCGCTGTTGCCGGACCAGCTGACGCCTGCGTGGAGTGGCAACCGCACGAACGCACTCGCGATCTGGACAACCCTCTCGCAGAAGGCAGGGAAGAACCTGCCATGGCTTACCGTTCGCGAGGCGATCGACGGCGCGCTTCGGGTGCGAGTGATCGAGCTGGAGCCCGACGCGGGGCCGTGGCCGTGCGACGCCACCGGGGCTGCTCGCATCAGGCTGCGTCTGGCTTCCACCCTGCCGCCGTCTTCACCGCCCCCGCCGGGGCCGGGCAAGCCGGGCGCGCGCACAGGAGCGGCGGACCTGACGCCGGGCCAGATCCAAGACCTCGCCGAGGTGATGGGCGATCTGCTGAAGGCGAAGGCCGGGTACGAGCTGACGCTCCATCTGCGAGTGGAGCTGACCGGCAAGGAAGCGCCGCCAGAGGCTACGGTGGCGGCGGTCAACGAGGTGCTGAGGAAGGTGAACGACGACATCCAGGTCAAGTAGCTGGCGGCCAGCGTGCCTGGCACAGGCTGAGGGGAGCGATGAGCAGCGCGTACTTCGGGATCGAGGAGACGTCCCGATATCCGCGCTGGCGTGACGCGTGGCAGCGACGTCGTTGGCTGCACTGTGCCCTCGGCGAATACGAGCAGGCCGAGGCAGCGGAGCAGGTGATCGCTGCGCTTCGAAGAGATGACGATTACAGGGGCGACAGCCGCGACATGCTCGGTGTGCTATGGGGCAGGGACCGGTGAGGAAGCGCGTGGATCGCGCGCGGCGTCGCTCGGCGACGAGAAAGAAGGCCGCGGGACCGCCGCGATCGACCGCGAGGGACGGAGGGCCTCGGCATTCGGAGAAGTCCGCGCACCACGACGTGCGTCTGGACCGACGCTCGCGCAGCGTTGCGAAGGCGCTGAGCGATGTCGAGCGCGCGTATCGGACGCTTTCGGCGAGAGGCGACGATTTGCTCGCTGTAGCGCACCGGGCTCACGACGAAGCCGTCGAGGCGCACCGGGCTGCGCTAGCTCACGAGATGGCCGATCGGTACTTTCTGCGCGACATCCTCGCGCTCCGTGACGCTCTCGCGAACGTCGCGCTTGGCGCGCTGCCGAACGCTATCGAAGGGCTGAGGACGTTGCCGGCGGCCCTCATCGACTGGCTCGTGGCAACATTGGACGTCGTTCCACATCTCGAATGCGGCCAGCGACTGGAAGTGCCGAAATCGAGGCTGGCCGACTTCGTTCTGGAAGGCGAGGAGCCCGCCACCGAGCTGGTTCTGGTCAAGCTCGTGGTTGTCAGGCCGGGGTGGAAGCGACGGGGATCAGTGCTCGTCCGGCCGACCGTCGAGTGGGCCGGCCGTTGAGCGCGGTCCGCTCGGTCGCGTTTCCTCGAGTATGAATCGAATCTGGCGGTTCAAGGTCAGGGGACGACCCCGGCGCCTGGCCAGCGGTGCGATGCGAGGAGACCGGCCGACGTATGAGACGACAACGCCGGGGCGGACAGCCATCCGCCCGGCTTGCGCACGGTGGTTCGTGCCAGTCAACTCTTCACGGCGAGATCGTCGACCCCGAGCTCGGCGAGCTTCCAGTCGGCCGGCGTGCCGGTCCCCGGGTCCCAGCCCGCCATCTGGTAGTACGTGTGGCGCGCGGCCTGGAACTCGCCCCGGTCGATGAACTGCCCCTTCAGCACGCCGTTGCCGATGCCCTGGTGCAGCCGCTCGGGCAGCACGTCGTCGTCCGGCCCGAACCCCTCGCGCGCGTTGAAGAGGCGCGCGAGCGTGTTGTTGCGCTCGCCGATCTTCATCGCCTCGTAGATCGACAGGTTCCAGCCGGTCACGGCGTTGACGTAGTCGATGAGCGGCTCGAGGTTCATCGCGTTGAGCGGCGTGCCGACGAAGTCGCACATCCCGACGGCGTTGTAGAAGCTCCACACCTTCTGGGTCTCGTAGAACGCCCGCACCTTCTTCGCGTCGAGCGTCAGCGGATCGAGCGGCTCGATGAGCCCGAGCGCGCCGAGGGGGTGACCCTGGGGATGGAATCCCGCGTAGAGCGGATCGTGCGGCGCCTCCATGTGGTCGGCGCCGGTTGGGGAGAGGGCGTAGGCGAGCGACAGCCCCTTCTTGCCGCGAGGGTCGTGCATCGGCAGCTCTTGCCCCTTCACGTGCAGCGCGAAGCGCTCGGCGCCCTTGCCGAGCTCCTTGGCCGCGCGCTTCACGCCCTCGCCGAGCAGACGGCCGAGACCCTCGCGCTTGCCGATCTGATGCAGGAGCTGGATGGCGGCGTCGGCGTTGCCCCACGTGAGATCGAGGCCACCGGCCATCTCCTTCGTGATGATGCCGTGCTCGTAGCACTCCATCGCGAAGGCGATGGTGGCGCCCGTCGAGATCGAGTCGAGCACGTACTGTGCGAAGAGCTGGTTGATCAGCGCGAGCGCGTTGAGGTCGTCGATCCCGCAGAGCGAGCCCGCCGCGGCGAGCGTCTCGTACTCGGGCCCGCCGTACTTCGGTGTGACGCCGAGGTCCTTCACCTCGACCTCGCGCTTGCACGCGACCGCGCACGCGTAGCAGGTGCCACGGTTCACGAGGATCGTGTCGCGCATCTTCTGGCCGCTGATGTCGCGCGCGCCCTCGAACGAGCCATCGCGGAAGTTCCGCGTGGGCAGGATGCCGCTCGCCTCGAGGGCCAGCACGCCACCCGACGAGCCGAGCTGATGGAACCGATCCTTCGAGCGGTCGTAGTGCTGGCGGAACCACGCGAGGCCGCCCTTCGCGCCGTCCTTGTCCATGGCCATCGGCGGCTTCGACCCCCGCACCGCGATCGCCTTCAGCCGCTTGGCGCCCATGACGGCGCCGAGGCCGCAGCGACCGTGGAAGTGCTTGAGCCGGTTCACGATCGCGGCGAACCGCACGAGCCTCTCGCCCGCGACGCCCGTCTGCAGCACGCGGATACGCTTGTCGCCGAGCTCCTGGTCCAGGCCTTCCTGCACCTCGCCCGACAGCTTGCCCCACACGGCGCTCGCGTCCCGGAACTCGACCGTGTCGTCCTTGATCCACAGGTAGACCGGCGCGCTCGCCTGTCCGGTGATGACGACGCCGTCCCAGCCCGCCGCGCGGAGCTCCGGCCCCCACCAGCCGCCGGCTTCCGACTCGCCGTAGCCGCCGGTGAGCGGTGACTTCGCCGCCGCGGTGTAGCGGTTCGTCCCGGAGAGCGAGAGCCCGTTGATGACGCTGGTCATGAACACGAGCACGTTGTCGGGACCGAGCGGATCGACGCTCGGCCGCATCTCGCGCAGCAACAGGTGCGCCGCGAGCGCGCCCCCGCCGAGGTACTTGCGCATCGTCGTCTCGGGGAGTTCCTCGACGCGCGTCTGGCGTGTCGTCAGGTCGACGTGCAGGAGCTTGCCCGTGATACCGGCCATGGTGCCCTCCTCGATTGATCGCCCCAAATCCTAATCCGGGGGAGCGAGACCCGGCAGGACTTTTTCATGGGGGGCCCCGAGATGGCCCCCCATACCCCCCAAACACTCGCAAGCGCCGCGGGACACCCGCGGCGCTGCTCGAGAGCCCACTCGGGCTCCCGGGGGCCGAGATGGCCCCCCATACCCCCCAAACACTCGCAAGCGCCGCGGGACACGCGCGGCGCTACTCGAGAACCCACTCGGGCTCCCGGGGGCCGAGATGGCCCCCCATACCCCCCAAACACTCCTAAGCGCCGCGGGACACGCGCGGCGCTGCTCGAGAGCCCACTCGGGCTCCCGGGGCCCCGAGATGGCCCCCCATACCCCCCCGGCGCTCGGAGCCGTCCCGGCGGGCGCGCGGACGCGCCCGCGAAACCCGGGACGGCCCTCGATGACCCGATTCGTTCACAGGCGGACGTCCGCGGTGACCGCGCCCGCGGGCACGCGACCGGGGCCCGGCGCCGCGCTCAGCGAGCGCCGCAGCAGCGCTTGTACTTCCGGCCGCTCCCGCACGGGCACGCGTCGTTGCGGCCCGCGCTCGCCGCCGGCGCCACCGCGGGACGCAGCTCCTTCGAGATCCGATCGAGCGGCTGCCCGGCGCGCCAGAGCGCGGCGAACCGGTCGAGATGCGGCCGGGCGTGCGTGAAGAACCGCTTCCATCCGGCGCAGAGGTAGTTCAGGCCGCGCTCGCCTTCCCTCGGCAGCAGGCGGTCCTTCGGGCAGCCCCCGTTGCACAGGTCGAGGACGTCGCACTCGCGGCAGATCCCAGGAAGGGCGTCACGCTTCGCGGCGCCGAACGCTCGCTGGGCGCTGTGCTCGAGGAGCTCAGCGAGTGGCGTGTCCGCGATGTTGCCGAGGCGATGCTCCCGGTCCACGAAGTGGTCGCACGAGAAGAAGTCGCCGTTCCACTCCACGACCGGCACGTCACCGCACGTCTCCCGGAAGATGCAGAGCGCGTGCGGGAGCCCGCACGCCGTGCGGATCGCTTCGTCGAACGTCTGGATCACGATGCGGCCGACGTCCGCGCGGAGCCACTCGTCGAAGACGGCGCACAGGAACTCGCCGAACGCCTCCGGGCTCGGGGTGCGCGACGTGACCGGCCCTTCCGGCGCGTCCGCGCGCCGCGCCGGAGTGCGCTCGACCAGCGGGAGGAATTGCAGGTACGGGACGCCCAGGCCCTTGAAGAACCGGTACACGGCGCGTGGCCGGGCGACGGTGCGGTCATGGACGACCGAGAGCACGTCGCACGGCACGTTCCAGGCGCGGAGCAGCTCGAATGCGCGCACGGCCTGCGCGTGCGTCGGACGATGGCCCCGCGTCACGCGGTAGCTGTCGTGGACGTCCTCGGGCCCGTCGAGCGAGAGGCCGACGAAGAAGCGCTCGGCGGCGAGGAACCGCGCCCACCCCTCGTCGATGAGCGTGCCGTTCGTCTGGAGGCTGTTCGAGATCCGGCGACCCGGGCGGGCGTGCTTCCTCTGGAGCGCGACGATCGTCCGGAAGTAGTCCAGGCCGAGCGCCGTCGGCTCTCCGCCGTGCCAGGCGAAGTTCACGACCTCGCCGGGATGCGCGTCGAGCGTCTGGACGATGAGCGCCTCCAGGACGTCCTCGCTCATCCGGCACGCCACGTCCTGCGGATAGAGCGAGCGCCTGGACAGGTAGTAGCAGTACGCGCAGTCGAGGTTGCACACCGCGCCGCCGGGTTTCGCCATCACCTGGAACTCGAACGACGCCGTCGCCATCAGCGCTCGCGAGTCTACGTGATCACGGGCGGCCGGCGCCAGCCTCGTGCGGGGTGGGAGAGGGGCTCCCGGGAGCCGCGATCCAGGTGCCCGCGCGGATCAGCGCGCGGCCGACGACCTCGCGCAGCAATGGACGCGGCGGGCGCGCCGCCGCCGCGCGCGCGTGCTCCGCCGAGAGCGCGCGCAGCTCCGCCAGGCGCGCGCGGGCGACCACCTCGAGCAGGTACACGTTCATTCCCATCGTCATCCTCCGTTCAGGAGCGCGCCACCCGAGTCGCACCCGATTCGTTCGCGGGCTCGCGTTGGGGAGTCAGGACGATCTCGACGTGCTCCGCCGCGCCCATTCGCGCGAGCGTCTGGTGGGCGATCGCGACGACGCGTCCGAGAAGCTCCGGCCGCCGGAACGGGACGGGGATCGACACCTGCCACGGCCGCAGCACCGGCTTCGTGACCACCGGCGACACGAGCGCTCCGAGCTCACGGTGCAGCGCGTCGGTGACCGCGATCTGTCGGGCGACGGCCGCCTCGCGCACGCGCTGCCAGCGCGTGGTGATCGAAAGCAGCGCGGCGAGGGCCGCGAACGGTGTGGCGGCGAGCGCGACCCCGAGCAATGTCTCCAGCATCGTCGGTCCTCCTTGCCTGCTGAGACACCGCGCCCCGCGCGGTGTGAAACGCGGGGCGGTGGCTGGAGTCGCGTGATCGAGACCGTCCCGGGTTTTCCCGGGACGGCTCCGAGCGCGGGGGGCTTCGATAGTCCCCCATGAAAAGGGTTCGCGGCGATGGCAGCAATACGAACGCATCGAGGGGCCGAGGGATCGAGGGAAGGAAGAACGGCTTCTCTTCCTGCCCTTTACCCCTCGGCCCCTCTGTCCCCTCGGCCTCTGCCTGCGGGCATTCTGCTCATCTCGGTTCGCGGGCTCTGGCGGGCCGCCCGCGGGAGCGAAGGATCAGGCGGGCAGCGGATTCACGTCCGGCCGGCACGCGGTGCACGGACGGAACCCGGCGGCCTCGGCGCGCTCGCGTGTCCCGAACACCAGCAGCTCCGCGAGCGACCGCTCGGACAGCGACCCGCATGTCGGCAGGCAGTACTCGCGGTCGCCCTGCACGCTGAGGTACATCGCCCCGCGCGCGATGCGAAGGTCACGCTCGGGCGTCGTCGTCATGCGGATGCCCTCGATCGACAGCAGCTGCTGCTTGAGCCCGACGCGGCTGCCCGCGTAGCCGGTGAGCGCGCCCGAGGTGCCCACCACGCGGTGGCACGGGATCACGATCGGCAGCGGATTCCACCGGAGCGCCTGCGCGACGGCGCGGGCGGCGGACGCCTTGCCGAGCGTGCGCGCGAGCGCGGCATACGACGTGACGGCGCCGTACGGGATCTCCGAGGTCGCCGCGAGCACGCGACGATCGAAGTCGCCCCGCGCGAGGGTCAGGTCCAGCGACCAGTCGAGCCCCGCGCGCCGGCCGGCGAGGTAATCGAGCACGTCGTGATACAGCGCTTCCACCTCGGCGCCGTCCTCGGTGGCGTCCAGGCCCGGGAGGCGCGACAGTCGCGACGCGCCGACGCTCGTCGCCTGCCCGAGGTACTCGACGAGCGCCACGCCGAGCTCGGACCGCGCGATGAGCAGGTTGCCGAGCGGGGACGGGAAGATCCGGTAGACGAGCAGTCGCCGGCGCAGGTCGGCCAGGCGCGCGGCGAGCGCCTCGCGCGCGAGCGCCTCGCGCTCGAGATCGTCGGGCTCCGCCCGCAGTCCGGCGACGAGACCGTCGATCGCCCGGTAGCGACCGAACTCGTCGCGGCACGGGCGGCAGCGAGCCACGTGGTCGTTGACCCGTGCGGCGGCCGCCGGATCCGCGTCGCCGGTGGCGGCGGCGACGAGATCGGCTTCGATCGCCACGCAGTGCGGGTGCTTCGGGCTCATCGCGATTCCTCCGGAACGCCGAGATCGGTGCCGTCCAGCGCGAGCCGGATCTTCCGGAGCGCCTGGAACACGTTCGCGCGCGCCGCGTCCGGCGAGCAGTGGAGGCTCTCCGCGATCGCCGGGTACGGGAGGCCATGCAGCTTCCTGAGCGTGAACGCGAACCGCTGCTTCAGGGGCAGCCGCGCCAGGGCATGCTCCACGCGAGCGCGCGCTTCGTTGAACAGTGTCGCCTCGACCGGGTCGTCGGTGTCGGACGTCCTGGCGGTCACCCGCACGGCGGCCTGCGCCCTCGACCACCGGCGCGCGGCGCGATGGTGGTTGCGACAGAGGTTCGTCGCGATGGCGAAGAGCCACGCCCGGACGTTCGCGTCCGGCGACAGGGTGCGGTACGCGCGATACGCTCGCAGGAACGTCTCCTGGGAGAGGTCGTCGGCATCGGTCACGCGCGGGGCGATCCGGCGCAGGTACCGGTGGATTTCCGGGTGGTGCGTCGCGACGATCGTCTCGAACGGGATCTCTCCCATCGTCCCTGATAACCCCGCACGCCGCGGCGTGTGAAAGTCCCGTGGCGACCCGTCAGCCGGGTGCCGCGGCGACACGGGCCTGACGGGCGTGGCGTGCATCACGCCCGCGAAGTGCGCGTCGTCCAACGCCGTCGCCCCCAGGCACCCCATTTGCTGGTGCCTGCATTGTCGACATCGCGTGGATGCCTCGGTGCACGGCACGTCGCCGATCGGTGGTTGTCCGGAGGGCACTGCTCATGCGAGTCCGCGATCTCGGTCTGGCCGCCGTCACGGCGGCGCTGCTCATCACGGCCGCGCTCCTGATGTCGGCGTGCGCCACGACATCATCGTACACGGCCGCTCCCGCGGCCCCGGAGAGCGTCGTCGTCGTGTCCGCGAGCGTCATGCTGGATCCCGCGCAGGCGCCGCGGTACACGCGGGACGCGATCATCGCCGACCGGAGGAACGCTCCGCAGATCGCGGCGGCCGCGATGGCGGCGGCACCAGGCCAGGAGCTCGCGATCGCGCGTGCGGCCGTCGCGGCGGCGCCGGAGCACGCGCGGGCGATCGGCGAGACGACAAGCGTGGTCATGGCGAGCAAGCCGCTGCCTGTCTCTCGACCGGTCCTGCAGCGAACCGAGCCGTCCCGCGTCGTCGCTGACGCGGTCCGCTGATCGGACGCGGCGTGGCGCGGGAGCCGGCCGAACGGGCTGGCGCCCGCGCCATGGCCGGCGTCAGGCTCGCCCGGGCGTCATCAGGTGCGTCATGGGGCCGTAGCGGCGCTGGATGACGTCCCACTCTCCCGCGTCGTAGAAGCGGCACTGACCAGCTCCGAACGCCTTCGCGACCTCGAGGCAGAACCGCACCGCGAGATCGATGTCCGTGGCGTGCGACGCGCCGGTGGCCGAGCCCGGCACGGGCAGCTCCGCGGTCAGCGCGACACCGACGACCGGCGCTTCCGTGGCGGTCGCAGGCTGCAGGATCGAGTTCAGGTGGTAGAGCCCGTTGCCGTACGGTGTGATGTCCTGCATCGTGAGCGGGAACACGACCGGCAGCCGCCCGGTGACGTTCTGCATGATCGTGAGGAGATCCTCCGAGACGCGGAGGATCCAGCCGGCCTTCACCGTGGGCGAGATCGCGATCCCGCGGTGGTTGATGACGCGGTTGCCGCGCGTCGTGTCGACCGTGAGCACCGCGTCCATCTCCGGCAGCACTTCCTCTCGGTTCAACGTGGCCATGTCGACCGGCGAGCTCATCATCGTGACGACGGGCTGCACGATCGTCGGCGCGCGCGGGCAGATGTGCGTCGCCACGATCACGTCACCGGGCAGCGGATCACCCCTGTCGATCATCCAGCCGAGCTTCAGCGCCGTCGCGACGGCCGTGACGGCGCCGTCGCCGTCCGAGACGAGCCCGATCTTTTCCGGCCGCGCCCCGATGCCGCCGAGGCGGCCGACGATGCCGAGCGTCGGTGCATCACCCCCGCGGGACCGTCCCTGGACGCCCGGGACGCGGACGCGCAGGAACTCCGTCGCGCCTCGCTCGCCGGTGAACGGCGTCACCTCGACGTGCTGGAGGCCTGCCTTGCGCAGGAGCCCCGCGACGTCGTCGCCGGTCACGGTCGCGGAGTCCAGGAGCTCGATGGCTTCGAGCACGGCTTTGAGTGACATCGGGTTGCCCTCGGGTCCGTCGGTTCAAAAGTACTGGTCGAGCGGCTGCGGCGGCACCGCGAACTTGCACGCCTTCGACTGCGCGAGACCGAGGCCCACGAGACTCTCGGCGACCTTCACCGCGACGGCGACGGGGTCGAGGACCGGGATGCCGGCGAGCGCCGAGAGCTCACGGTCGTAGCCGCACAGTCCGGCGCAGGCGAGGATCACGACGTCGGCACGGTCCTCGGCCACGATGCGGCGGACCTCCGTCGAGAGCTCGGCGAGCGTCTTCTCGCGGTTCGTGACGCACTCCTCGACGTTGACGTTGATCGCGCGCACCGAGGCGCACTTCGCCTCGAAGCCGTAGAGCCGCACGAGGTCCTGCTGGTACGGAATGAACTGCTGCAGCATCGTGAGCGTCGTGAAGCGGTGCCCGAGCAGGCAGGCCATCGCCATGGACGCCTCGGAGATCGACACGACGGGAACCTCGAGCGCTTCCTTGAGCGCGTCGATCCCGACACGACCGAACCCGGCGAGCACCACCGCGTCCGGCGGGTGGGAGCGCACGGCGTCGAGGCACGTGCGGATCATCTGGGCGCCGGACAGGTAGTCGGCGAAGGCCGAGTCGATGTTGCGCGTGCCTCCCTTCGTCGTGATCGCGACGAGCTCGGTGCCCGGTGAGGCCGCGCGGCGCGCCGACTCCATGATCGCGCCCGTGACCGTCTCCGAGCTGTTGGGATTGACGACCATCACTCTCATCTCGTCTCGCTCTCCTGCCCCCTCCGAGTACTACGGCATGATCTCCCCGCCGTTCGGATGCAGGGTCTGGCCGCAGAAGTAGCGGCTCTCGTCCGACGCGAGGAACACGAACGCGCCGACGAGGTCTTCCGGCATCCCGAGACGCTGGAGCGGCAGCGACGCCGCGTGCGCCCGCTTCGCCGCTTCGGGGAGGGGATCGAAGCCGGTGTCGATGAGGCCCGGGGCGATCGAGTTCACGAGGATGCCGTGCGGCGCCAGCTCCTGCGCCAGCGCCCGGGTGAAGGTGAGGAGCCCCCCCTTCGCCGCGGAATAGGCAGTGTAGCGAGGGCGCCCGATGTAGGCGAGCTGCGACGTCACGATGATGATCCGCCCGCTCCGCTGCGCCGTCATCACGGGCGCGACCTCACGGCAGCAGAGGAACGCGCCCCGCAGGTGGACCGCGATCATCCGGTCCCAGTCCTCGACCGTCATCCCGGTGATCGGCTGCGCCTTCTGGATGCCGGCGTTGTTCACGAGCACGTCGATGCGGCCGAACCGGTCGCGGGCGGCCGCCACCATGGCCCGCACGTCGGCCTCGACGGTCACGTCGGTCCGGACGGCGAGGAAGCGGCGGCCCCGCTTCTCGACCTCCGCGCGGAGCGTCTCGACGTCCTCCGGCCGCGCGATCCACGCGACCGCGACGTCCGCGCCCTCCGCGGCGTACGCCGCCGCGACCGCCCGTCCGATGCCGGTGTTACCGCCGGTGACGATCGCGACCTTCCCGTCGAGCCGTTTGGGACCCGGGGCGCTCCTCGATCGGCCGGCGCGTCGACGCACCGTGCTCACGGGGCCAGAGTCTCCGCGAGGGCTTCGAGCGCCAGGACGAAGCAGGCGAGCGGCGCGCGCACGACGCCGGCGCCGATCTGGCCCGTGCCCGCCTTGCGTCCGGCGATGCCGGTGTTGATCAGCGGCGTGATTCCCGTCTCGACCACCCGCCGCACGTCGATCCCGACCGGCGTCCCGCGCTCGTCGAGCGCCGGGATGCGGAAATGCGGATGCTCGGCGAGCACGATCTCGCGCATCTCCTCGGTCACCCGCATCGCCTCGGCGACGCCGCCGGCGCCGACGAAGCGCGCGACCGCCGGCGATGCGGCCATCGCGCCACCGCCGAGCCCGATGGTTTCCACGATGGTGCTGTCACCCAGGTCAGGGTTGGCGTCATCCGCGACGAAGCCCGGGAAGTAGAGACCGAGCGGCATCAGCACGGGCGCCGTGAACCACCGGTCGTCGAGTCCCGACACGCGGATGCCGAAGTCGGTTCCGTTCCGCGCCATGACCGTGACGAGTGTCGACTTGGCAATGCCCGCGGCCGGATCGGCGACGGCCTTGCCCGCCGCCATCGCGACGTTCAGAAAGAACTGATCGTTCCCGGCGAGGAAGGACGCCAGGCGCTCGAGCATGGGCGTCGCGCCCTCGGCACGGGCGAGCGGCGCCATCAACGCGCGCGCGAGCAGCGACGATGCCGCGACGTTCCGCTGGTGCATCTCGTCGCCCATGCGCAGCGCCTGTGCCATCAGGGCGCGAAGATCGATACCCCCGGCCTGCCGGAGTGCCGCGCCGAGAAGCGGACCGGCGTCCGCTGCGAGCCAGTGGAGCCGGGCGACGACCGTCTCGTCGTTCGCGCCGAACCGCAGCACCTTGCCGAGCCCCTCGTTGATCGTGGCGAATGCGCGGTTGCCGTGCCGCCGGTTCTCGACGACGAACACCGGCATGGAGCGCGTGATCAGGCCCGTCATCGGCCCGACCGCGCCCCGATGATGGCAGGGCTCCAGGTGCACCTCTCCGCGCTCGACGAGCCCCCGGGCAGCGTCGTCGTCCGCGGCCCAGCCCTCGTACCGGATCGCGCAGAGGATGGCTGCCCGCATCGGTTCGCACGCGCGCGCCCAGTCGAGCGGTGGACCGGCATGCAGCACGACGCGGGCCGGCAGGCCGAGCGCGTCGCCCGCGGGCACGCAGTCGACGAGCCAGGGCTCACCATCGACGACCCGCCCGATCGCCGCGTCGTTCGCGCGGTCGATCTGCTCGCGGCGCGCGTCGAGGCGGGCCAGGAGCCCGGCGAGCGCGGGGTCGCCGCCGGCAGGCGGTCGCCAGTCGACCTGGACGACGGGCACGCCGGCCGCCGCCAGGTCCTGCGCGAAGCCCTCGAGGCCGAGGTTCACCACGCGGAGCGGCGAAGGGAGCGCAGGCCTGGGCGAAGACATGCGGCAACCTTATCGGTCGCGAGCCCCGGGGGTCAACCGTGCGGCGCGCTTGGCCGGACGGACGTCGGGCGGCTATAGTCGATCATGGTGAGAGTGCTCGTCGTCGACGACGATCCGGATGTCCGCCAGCTCGTGGCCGAGATGGTCGAGATGCTGGGGCACGAGCCGATCGTGGCGCGTGACGGGCGCGAGGCGCTGGCGGTGCTCGAGCGCGACGGACCCCGTGTGGTGATCACCGACTGGAAGATGCCGCACGTGGACGGGCTGGAGCTCGTGCGCACGATCCGCGCGGCGCCGCGCGTCCGGTACACCTACGTGATCATGCTCACGGCGTTCGGGGGATCGCAGTCGTATCTGGAGGGCATGGCGGCGGGTGCGGACGACTTCGTGACCAAGCCCGTGTCGCCGGACGAGCTCCACGCGCGTCTCCGCGTCGCCGGGCGCATTCTCTCGCTGCAGGACGATGTGAGGCTCCTCGAGGGCCTGATCAGGATCTGCATGTACTGCAAGAAGGTCCACGTCACGGAGACCGGCGGAGCCGGCGCGGCGGACCACGAGGACACGGGCGCGAGCGCGGCTTGCACCGGAGGCGACTGGACGACGATCGAGCGCTACGTCGAGGAGCGCTCGGACGCGTCGTTCTCTCACGACATCTGCCCCGCGTGCTACGACACGCGTGTCAAGCCGGACCTCGACCGGCTGGTCGCCGACCCGGGCACCATCGAGCGGCGCATCGCCGGACCGGACGCGCCGCCGCGAGCCTGACGCCGTCCCGGTTGGAGCAACCATCGGCCGCCGCAGCGGTCGGTTGTTGCTCGTACTCTCGGAGTCCGTCGACGGATCGGGTGGTCGAGGAGCGCGCCGGTGTCGCCGGGGCGCCCCGGGGCGCGTGCGAGCGCGGGGGGCTTGGGGGGCATCGATAGTCCCCCCATGAAGTGGATCCTCACCGGGGCGACGTGATGCCGTACGCCTTGATCTTGCGGTAGAGGTGGCTCCGCTCGATGCCGAGGCGCTCGGCGGTGCGCGTCACGTTCCAATCGTGCGCCTTCAGCTCCGCGAGGATGTAGGCGCGCTCGAAGTGCTCGCGCGCCTCCTTGAGCGAGCGCTCACGCGCCTCGGCGGGCACGATCTCCTCCTTGGGTCGCACCGGCGCGGGGAGGTCGTCGGGTCCGATGACGTCGTGCAGCGACATGATCACGAGGCGTTCGACCATGTTCCGCAGCTCGCGCACGTTGCCGGGCCAGTCGTAGGCGACGAAGTAGGCGAGCGCCTCGCCGGAGAGGCTCTTGGCGCGGCGGCCGTTCTCCGCCGAGAAGACGGCGAGGAAGTGGTCCACGAGGAGCGGGATGTCCTCCTTCCGATCGCGCAACGGCGGCACCTCGATGGGGATCACCGCCAGGCGGTAATAGAGGTCCTCGCGAAACCGGCCGTCACGGATGAGCGCCTCGAGGTCGCGGTTGGACGCCGCGATGAGCCGGACGTCGACGCGCACGGTCTCCCGGCCGCCGACGCGCTCGAACGCCTGCTCCTCGAGCGCGCGCAGCACCTTGGCCTGCGTCTTGAGGCTCATGTCCCCGATCTCGTCGAGGAAGAGCGTGCCCCCGTTCGCCAGCTCGAACCGGCCACGGCGGCGCTGCACGGCTCCGGTGAACGCGCCCTTCTCGTGGCCGAACAGCTCGGACTCGATGAGCTCCTCGGGGATCGCCGCGCAGTTCACCTCGACGAACGGCTTGTCGGCCCGCGCCGACCCCGCGTGAATGGCGCGCGCGACGAGCTCCTTGCCGCTGCCGTTTTCGCCGTGGATCAGCACCCGGCCGTTCGTCGGCGCCGCCATGGTGATCTGCTGGCGGAGCCGGCGCAGGGCTGCGCTCTCACCGATGAGATCCGAGCGGTCGGAGAGCGCCGCGCGCAGCTGGGCGTTCTCGCGCGCGAGCCGGCCGTGCTCGAGCGCGCGGGTGATGGTGAGCAGCGTCTTGTCGAGCGACAGCGGCTTCTCGATGAAGTCGTACGCGCCGAGCTTCGTCGCCTTCACCGCCGTCTCGATCGTCCCGTGGCCCGAGATCATCACCACCGGGACCTCCGGTCGCACGCGCTTCAGCTCGGCGAGCGTCTCGAGCCCGTCCAGGCCGGGCATCCAGATGTCGAGGAACACGAGGTCGGGCGACTCCTCGCCGACCGCGTGGATCGCGTCGGCGCCGCTCCCGAGCGTCGTCACGCGGTAGCCCTCGTCCTCCAGCACGCCGCGCAGTGCCGCCTGGATCGCGGGCTCGTCGTCGACGATCAGGACATGTTCACCAGCCACGTATCACCGCCGGGAGGTTATTCGCCATGGGGGGAGCGGACGCCGCTCCTCCCCCAGGCCCCACCGGACGCAGCGGGCGTCGCCGGTGGCGATCGGCGTCCGCGTGTCGACGTTGGGCGCGGAGCCTGACCGCGTCGTCGGATGCCGGCTCACACGCTGACCGCTGCGGCGGCGCGCGTCACCGGCAGCTCGATCACGAAGCGCATGCCGCGGGGGGCGTTGTCCTCCACGCGGATCACGCCGCCGTGTTCCTCGACGATCTCGTGGACGATCGGCAGCCCGAGCCCCATGCCCGCCACCTTCGTGGAGAAGTAGGGCTGGAAGAGCTTGTCGCGGTGCTCGGGGCGGATGCCCGGGCCGGCGTCGCTGACCGTGATCCGGACGCGGTCGGCGTCCGGCAGCCATGCCGTCTCGACCGTGACCTCGCCGGCACCGTTGACGGCCTCCACGGCGTTGTCGACCAGGTTCAGGACGGCGCGCTTGACGTGGTCGGGATCGACCTCCAGCGTGGGCAGGTCCACGGGATGCCGTGTCGTGAGTGTCAACGTCGGGTGCGACTCCCGATAGAGACCCGCGACGGCTTCGATGATCGGACGCACGTCGGTCGGCCGTGTCGCCGGTGCCGGCATCCGCGCGAAGCGGGAGAACTCGTCCACGAGTCGCTTGAGCGCGTCCACCTCCTGGATGATCGTGCCGGTGCACTCGTCGACCACCTGCGCGTCCTCCGGCGCGGCACGCGAGAGCCGGCGGCGCAGCCGTTGCGCGGAGAGCTGGATCGGGGTCAGCGGGTTCTTGATCTCGTGCGCGATCCGCTGCGCCACCTCGCGCCAGGCCGCCAGGCGCTGCGCCTTCAGCAGCTCCGTGAGGTCGTCGAAGACCACCACGGCGCCGGCATACTCGCCCTCCGAGGTCCGAAGGGCCGTGGCGGAGGCGAGCAGCGACACCGCAGCGCCGTTTCGGCGCAGGTGGAGCTCCTGCTCGGCGCTGCCGCCGCGCGGTCGTCGGGTGCGGTGCACGAGCGCGACGACGTGGCGGGCGTCCGGACCGCCGAAGATCTCCTCGACGAGCCGGCCGACGCTCGACGCTTCGTCGAGCCCGAACATCCGCGCCGCGGCCCGGTTGATCGTCGTGAGCCGGCCGAGCGGATCGAACGACACGACGCCGGTCGTGATGGCCTCGAGCACCGTCTCGATGTACCGCCGGCGCTCCTCGAGCTCGGTGTTCTTGTCCTGGAGGTCGAGGTACGCCTCCTCGAGCCGGCGCTTCGACTCGGAGAGATCGTCGGTCATGCGGTTGAACGACTCCACGAGCGCGCCGATCTCGTCGTCGCCGCGCGCCTCCACCTTGTACGCGAGGTTTCCTGCCGCCACCTCCTTGGTCCCCTCGGCGAGCTGACCGACCGGATCCGTGATGCCGCGCGCCAGGTAGAGGCCGAACCAGGTGAACGAGAAGACGACCATCAGGGTCATGAGGAGGAAGAGCAGGATGTAGATGAACTTGATCGGGTTCTTCAGCAGCTTCAGCTGCTTGTATTCCTTGAACGCGTCGGAGATCAGGCGGACCTTCGCCTCGATCCGCTCCGGCACCTGGGTCGCGACGACGACGACCCCGAGCACCTGCCGGTCGGCGCCGACGATCGGGATGAGGGCCTCGACGAGGTCGCCCACGCCGAGCTCGCGAACCGTAGTCGCTTCCTGTCCGGCGAGTCCGCTCCGGAGGTGGTTCTCGCTCACCTCCCGGGTCGCGGCCTCCCGCAGCACCGGGTCGGTGGCGTGCACCAGCTCCTGTCCCTCGAGTCCGAAGACGGTCACCGCGCTGAGCCCCAGCTGCTCCTGTTGCTCCACGACCCAGGCGGCGAGCCCCTCACGGCGGTCCTCGGCGAGCAGGCCGTCGCGCGCGATCACGCGCGCCAGCTGGCGGCCGTGGCGGAGCGAGAGCGTCTCCAGGTTCTGGTAGTACGTCTGCGCGACCGCGACGGCCTGGTCGAGTGGCCGCTCGACCTGCGGCTTGAACCAGCCCTCGATCGACCGGGTGATGAAGTTCGAGGCGATCGCGAAGATCAGCAGGGCCGGCGCCACCGAGAGGATGAGGAAGGCGAGCACCAGCTTCGCCTTGAACCGTGACCCGATGACCTTCTGCCGCCGCTCGAACCACAGCTTGATGAGGTTCCTGAAGAGCAGGACCAGGAGGAGCGACAGCACCAGGACGTTGAGGTTGGCGAGCGCGATGAGGACGAGGTTCGACGCGATCGGCAGCTCGGCGGGACGGAACGTCAGCTTGAACGCGCTCGCGCCGAGGAGCAGCGCGAGGAACACGATGATGACGATCAGGTTGCGCTTGCGGCGGCGCTCGTCGCCCCCACCGAACACCATCACTGCACCCGCATGATCGTGCGGTGGTCCGACTGCCGCGTCGCCTGCTCGGCGGTGCCCGCGACGCGCGACACCCAGGTGTGCTCCCCGCGCAGCGCGGTCTCGGCGAGCACTCGGACGTAGAAGATGTCCGCGGGGTCGAGCGCCGATGCGGGCGTCAGCTTCAGCCCACGCAGCTCGGAGAGCACGCGCTGCGCGTCACGGAGATCCCGTGTCGTGTACGCGGACCTCGCCTCGCCATGCACGGACACGATCTTGTATTCCTTCGTCACCACGTTGTATTCGAGCTGGCGCTCGACCCGCCTCGTGATCAGCCGCGTGTCCCGCCACATCCGGTTGTAGCGCCACAGCTCGACGGTGAAGCGCAGGTGGGTCTGGACGCCGCTCTGGACGTGCTCGAGGAATCCAGCCGGGACGGCGCCGAGCGCGACGACGTGGACGGTCACGTCCTGGTCGTTCAGGAAGACGTCGAGGTCGCTGATCCTGAGCTCCGCGTGCCCGGGGGGTGGCGCCGCGAGCACGGCCACCAGGAGGACGGCGAGGACAATTCCCACACGCATGACGCGACCAGACATTATAGCGACGGCCGCGGGAGACAATAGGGAATCGAGCACCGGCCCGGGTATCCCGGGGCGGTTGCGAGCGCTGGGGGGTGTGGGGCGGGGTGTGGGGGGCCATGTCGGGGCCCCGCTGCCCGAGCGAGAAGTCGAGCCCCGGTCCGGGTAGCCCGGGCCGGTTGCGAGCGCTGGGGGGTGTGGGGGGCCATGTCGGGGCCCGGCCGAGGGCAATGTCGAGCCCCGGCCCGGGTGTCCCGGGCCGGGTGCGAGCGCTGGGGGGTGTGGGGGGCCATGTCGGGGCCCCCCACGTTCAGGAGACGGCCAGGCCGGGGACCGGAAGGAAGCCGTCTGCCCGAGCCGTCGCGGCGCGCGCGACACGCGCGGCGGACGGGACCGCGCGGCGCTCGAGACCGAGCGCACGCTGAACGGCGACGGCAAGCGCGAAGTTCAGATCGTGCCCCGCGTTGCGCGCGATGACGTGCCCGAGCAGCGGCCGGCCGAGCAGGGCCAGGTCGCCGACGAGATCGAGCACCTTGTGACGGACGTACTCGTCGCGGTAGCGGAGTCCGTTGATCGGGCCGCGCTTGCCGACGACGACCGCGTTCTCGAGCGACCCACCGCGCGCCAGCCCGTTCTTGCGCATCGTCCCGATGTCCTTCAGGAAGCCGTACGTCCGCGCCGGTGCGAGCTCCTCGACGAACGTGCGCTCGCTCGGGTCCCAGCTGAGGACCTGCGTGCCGATCGCCGGGTGGTCGTTGTCGAGCGTGTAGCTGATGCGGAAGCGGCTCGAGGGCACGATGGAAATCCAGCGGTGACCCTCGCCCACCCGGATCGGATGCGGCAGCGCGATCGGCCGCCGCCGCGCGCCCTGCTCCTGCCGTCCCGCGGTCTGCAGCAGCGCGACGAACGGCTTCGCGCTGCCATCCGCGGCCGGCAGCTCCGGACCCTCGACCTGCACGTCGAGGTTGTCGTATCCGAGACCGACCGCTGCGGCCATGAGGTGCTCGACGGTGCGAATCCGGGTGCCGTTGCGTCCGAGCGTCGTCGCGAAGCGCGAGTCGACGACGCTCTCAGGCGCCGCCGGGATGACCTCCCCGTTCGCCCGGAACACGATACCGGCATCGACAGGTGCGGGGGCAACTACCATGCGGACCGGCTTTCCGGAGTGGAGACCGATGCCTTCGAGGACCACCGGCTTCTTGATCGTTCGCTGTTGCATGGCCGGGCGGGGTGAAGGCAATGGGGGTGCCACGCGCGTCTATGCCACTAAGCGGTTGATTTTACTCTACCAACACGTCGACGCGCCCTGCTTCAACGTCAGCACCGTCTACCCGATGACACGGTTCCACGGCGCGAGTGTCTCCGAAACGAGACATCACACGTCGACGACTACCCGGACGTCCCAGCGACCGTCATGCTCGACTTGGACGCGGTGGAGCGTCGCCGCCTTCACGACCGTGCCGAGATTGTGTCGGGTCCGATCGATCTCCTCGCCGTGCAGGACGCCGTGCACGACCGACGGCTCGCACACGTCGACCTCGACGCGCCTGGCGACGAAGCCCTCGATCTCGTGCACGTACAGACACTCGTTGATCCAGTTCACGAGAAGCGCCTCGCTGGTGGCGCCCTGCGCGCGGACCTCACGATGTTCTCGGGGCGCCACATCGGAGGGTTCCACGGTCAGGGCCAGCACGCCGAGCGCCGCCTGCGCGAACGCCTCGGCTGCGCTCCGACCCCAGGCGTGGACACCGATGTCGGCCTCGGTCTCGAAATAGTCGTAGCCCGCGGGCTCGGTCACGATCCGAGGTCCCCTAGCTCCCACTGGAGGATGGAGATCGCCGCGGGCCCGGCGGTCTCGGTCCTCAGCACACGTCCGCCGAGACTCGCGACACGGAACCCGTGGCTGCGGGCGGTGTCGACCTCCTCGCGCGCGAGGCCGCCTTCGGGACCAACGAGCACGTAGACCTCCGCCGGCGTACCGCCGGGCTCGAGGACGCTCGCGAGGACCGGCGCGTCACCCTCCCACAGGCAGATGCGGAGCGCCGACGGCTGGTCCGGGCCCAGCGCGTCGAGCCACTCGGACAGCGGCCGCGGCGGTTCGACGACCGGGACGACGGCCCGGCGCGACTGCTTCGTCGCTTCCCGGGCGACGCGCTGCCAGCGCCGAGCCCGCTCCTTCCACCGTCCCGCGTCGAGCCGCACGATCGTGCGCTCGGCCACGACCGGCCACACGCGCGCGACGCCGAGCTCCGTGACGGCGCGGACGATGCCCTCCATCTTGTCGCCCTTCGGCACGCCCTGCAGCAGCGTGATGGCGAGCGGCGACTCGGCGCTGCCACGCGCCACCGCGATCACGGTTCCGGTGCACCGCTCACCGACGGTCTCGAGCCGGACCGTCAGCTCACGTCCCGTGCCGTCGCAGGCGATCACCGTGTCGCCGGCACGCAGACGGAGCACGCGGGCGAGGTGACACGACTCGTCGGCGGCGAACGTCACGCGCTCGCCCTCGACGTCCTCGACCGCGACCCCGAATCGCCTCATCGTCCGAGTCCATGGGGGACTATCGATGCCCCCCAAGCCCCCCGCACTCGGAGCGCCCCGGGCGGTGCGCGGACGCACCGGTGCGGTGCGCGGACGCACCGGTCAAAGCCGTGGCGCTCCTCGACCACCCGATTCGTTCAGAGGCTCTGAGCCCGGCCGGCGCCGAGGCGTCGCGTCGCAGGACGAGCGTCGTCCACCCGTCGATCGTCGACGCCGACACGCGCGTGAACCGGTGGGCGTCCACGGCGTCCGCGACCGCGGCAGCCTCGCGCTCCAGGATGCCGCCGAGCACCAGATGCCCACCGGGCGCCACGAGGTCCGCGTATCGCGCGGCGAGGCTCACATGCGCTGCGGCGAGCAGGTTGGCGAGCACGAGCGGCACCGGGTCGGTGTCGACGGTCGCGCCGTCCGCGACGACGGCGCGCACGCGGTCGGACACGCCGTTCAGCTCGGCGTTCGTCTCGGTGGCCGCGACGGCGTCGGGGTCGCTGTCGATCGCGAGGACGGATGTCGCGCCGAGTCGCGCGGCCGCGATGCCGAGGACGCCGCTGCCCGTGCCGAGGTCGAGCACGCGGCCAGGTGGCCGCGCGTCGACGAGCGACTCCAGCGCCTCGAGGCATCCGGCGGTCGTCGCGTGATGGCCGGTACCGAACGCGCGGCCGGGATCGATGATGATCGCGACGCGACCGTCGGCGCCCGACACGCGACCGTCCTCGATCTCGCGGGCATGCGACACGGCCGCCGCCTCCCACGGCGGAGCCACGACGAGCCGCCGGCCGACCGCGATCGGACGGAAATGCTCGCGCCACGCCTCGGCCCAGCCCTCGTCGACCAGCGGTGTCGCGTGCGGTGTCGCCGGCGCGGCGAAGCCGAGCGCTTCGAGGCTCCTCAGGTACGCGTCGATCCGCTCATGGAGCCAGCCGGGTTCGAGCGTCTCGGGGAAGAACGCGCGCACCCGTGCCGGGTCGGCCGGGCGCTCCTCCTCGACGACACCGAGCGCGCCGAGCTCCCACAGGAAGTTCGTGAGACCCTCGGCGATGTCGCTCGAGACCGGCACCGTCAGCTCCCAGTAGCGGGAGGGTCGAGCCGCCGAGCCGGTCACGACCTCAGAGCCCGTGGGCGAATCGGGTGGTCGAGGAGCGCCACGGCTGTGACCGGTGCGTCCGCGCACCGCACCGGTGCGTCCGCGCACCGCCCGGGGCGCTGCGAGCGCGGGGGGCGTGGGGGGCATCGATAGTCCCCCCATGTCGATAGCGAGACGGGCCCGAGGCCCTGCACATCAACCGAGCAGCTTCTTCATCCGTTCGAGGAAGCCCTCCATCAGCGGGCCGCGCGAGCCGCTCGAAGCCGCGTCGAACGCGCGCAGGGCGTCGCGCTGCTTGGCGTTGAGCTTCTGCGGCACCTCGAGGATCAACCGGTAACAGACGTCGCCGCGGCCGCGTTCCCGGAGCCGCGGCATGCCCTTGCCGCGAAGACGCAGGATCTGATGGGGCTGGCTCCCCGCCGGGATCGTGAGCGTTGCCGTGCCGCCGAGGACGGGCACATCGACCTCGGTCCCGAGACAGAGCTGCGGGAACGTGACCGGCAGCTCGGCGTAGAGGTCGTCGCCCTTGCGCGTGAACGCCTCGTGCTCGAGCAGGCGCACCAGCACGTAGAGATCGCCCGGCGGAGCGCCGTGGACGCCGCTCGAGCCCTCCCCCGAGAGCCGCAGCTGCATGCCGTCGTCGATGCCGGCCGGGATCTTGACCTGCAGCAGCCGCTCGACGCGCTGCCGTCCCTCGCCGCGGCACGTCTTGCACGGCGTCCGGTTGAGCTGGCCCTGACCCTGACACTTGGGGCACGTGCGCGCGACGGTCAGGAAGCCGTGCGCGAGCCGCACCTCGCCGCGTCCGCCACACATGTCGCACTGGCTCGGACGGGTGCCGGGCTCCAGGCCCGTCCCGCGGCAGCTCTCGCACAGCTCGAGCCGAGGGATCTGCAGCTTCGTCTCGAGGCCGCTCGCCGCCTCCTCGAGCGTGAGCTTCAGCTCGTACTGGAGATCCTCGCCTCGCATCCCGCGCGAGCGGCGCGGGCCGCCGCCACCGAAGAAGTTGTCGAAGATGTCCTCGAACAGCGACCCGAACCCCACGTCCCCGGGACCGGCGCCGGTCGGCCCCACGGTGCCGAACCGATCGTACTGCGCACGCTTGTCGGCGTCGCTCAGTACCGCGTACGCCTCGTTGACCTCCTTGAAGCGGTCCTCGGCGGTCTTGTCGCCGGCGTTGCGATCGGGGTGGTACTGCATCGCGAGCTGGCGATAGGCCTTCTTGATCCCGACGTCCGTCGCCGTGCGCGGCACGCCGAGGACCTCGTAGAAGTCGCGCGGCACTACGCGCTCCGGCCGGCCTCGGCCCACACCTACGCAGCGTCCTCGTCGGGGGCAGCGGCGACCGCGACCATCGCGGGCCGGAGCACGCGCCCGTTGAGCACGTAGCCCGGTGCCGTTTCCGCGACCACGGTGTCCGGCGCAGCGTCCGCGCTCACGACCCGGGTGAAGGCTTCGTGGCGGGTCGGGTCGAACGGCTGTCCGATCGCGGAGTAGCGGGTGACGCCGGCGCGCTCGAGGACACGGAGGAACTCGCGCTTGATCAGCTCGACGCCGTCCACGACGCTCGGGGCGTTGCCGGCGGCGCGCGCGGCGTCGAGCGCACGATCGAGGTTGTCGAGCACCGGGATCAGGTCGCGCACGAGCGACTCGGCGGCGTATCGGACGTAGTCCTCGCGGTCGCGCTGCGCGCGGCGGCGCGCGTTGTCCACCTCCGCGAGCGCCCGGAGCATCTTGTCCTGCCTGTCCTCGGCCTCGCGCTTGAGCGACTCGATCTCGGCCTGGAGCGCGGCCACGTCGGCCGGCGCCTCGTCGGTGCGCGTCGTCGCGGCGGCCGTCGCGTCCGTCAGGTGGGTTTCGTCGGTTCGGGGATCGTCCATACGATGAGGATTATAGCAACGCGAGTCGCGCTCGCCGGCCGTCGGGCGCGTCCGTCACCGCGCTCACGACGGCAGATACAGGTCGTGCCGGACGTGGGAGAGCGCGTCGGTCACGTGGCGCGCCGTCTCGTTGACGACCGAGATGACGTCGGGATACGGCAGCCGCCGCGGGCCGACGACGCCGAGGATGCCGAGGATCTGATCGCGGTAGTAGTACGTGGCGGTCACGAGCGTGCACTCGCGCAGGTCGGAGCACGGGTTCTCCTCGCCGATCGTCACGCGAACGCCTTCCTGCGCGGCGAGGGAGGCGAGCAGCGTCGCGAGTTGCTCCTTCTGCTCGAACGCGCGAAGCAGGTGGCGCGTCGCCTCGATGTCGAGGAACTCGGGGTGCTCGAGCATGTTCATCGCGCCGGTGATGTACATCGTGCGGCCGCGCAGCATGCTCACGACCTGCTCGGTGATGGCCCCCGCCCGCGTGTGGAGCCTGTCGAGCGGGTCGTCGGGGGCCGACTCCATCTCGACGATCTCCTTCACCGTGCGTCCTCGGAACCGCCGTGTCAGCTCGCGGGCAATCTCACGCAGCTCGTCGTCCGGCATCGGCGGATCGAGCGCCAGCTCGCGGACCGTGAGCCACCCGGCATCGGTGACGGCGACGGCGAGCGCGCGCCCCTCGCCGAGGGGCATCAGTTCCACGCGTGCGACGACGGTCTGCTCGAGCGGCGGTGCCAGCAGCAGCCCGGCGAGCCGCGTGGCCGTCGACAGATGACTCGACGTCCGTTCCATGAGCTGATCGATGCCCGATCTCCGGGTCGGCAGCATCTCCCGTCGCACCGGCGAGGGCTGTGGCGGCGGGAACGAGTCGACGTAGAACCGGTAGGCCTTGTCCGTGGGGACGCGCCCGGCGCTCGTGTGAGGCTGGACCAGGTAGCCCATCTCCTCCAGGTCGGACATCACGTTGCGCAGCGTGGCCGGCGACAGCGTCGGGAAGTGCCGCTTGGACAGAGCCCGGGAGCCGACCGGCTCGGCCGTGTCGATGTACTCCCGGATGATGGCAATCAGAACGTCACGGTGACGCGCATCCATCTGAAATATTTATATTTGTAAGTCGATCGGAAGTCAAGCACTCTCGGTGGCCGAGTGCTAACGCAATCGCGCTAAGCCTATCACCCCGTCACAGGAGGTCGATGAAGAGGGCGTCGGAGAGGAGGTAGCCCTCTTCGGTCAGGCGCACGCGGTCGTTGTCGAACACGAGCAACCCACGTGCCTGCCACCAGTCGATGCGCGTCCGCAGTTGGCCGTCGCCCGTGGCGCGTTCCTCGAGCCACGACGCGGGCACGCCATCGGCGACCCGCAGGCCAAGGATCAGACGCTCGGCGAGCGCCTGGCGATCCGTGAGCCGCTCGCAGGTGTCGACCGGCAGCCGGCCGGCCTCGGTCTCGCTGCAGTATCGCGGCACCGGCTTGACGTTCGCCCACCGCACGTCGGCGACGAACCCGGCAGCACCCGGACCGAACGCGAGGTACTCGCCGCGACGCCAGTACGTGAGGTTGTGCCGGGACCGGTATCCCGGGCGCGCGTAGTTCGAGACCTCGTAATGCTCGAAACCGTGGTCGCGTGCCATCGACACCAGCGTCCAGTACTGGGCGACGACCGCATCTTCAGCCGGCAGGCCGTCCACGCCGGACGCGCCCCATAGACTTCCAGGATCGAGGCTGAGCCCGTACGCCGACAGGTGCTCGGGAGCCCATGCCAGCACGGTCTCCACGCCGTGACGCCAGTCGTCCCGCTCGACGCCCGGGAGGCCGTACATCAGGTCCACGCTGACGTTCCCGAAGCCCGCCTCGCGGGCCGCGTCGAATGCGGCACGTGCGGCGGCCGCGCCGTGGAGCCGGCCGAGCCGCTCGAGCACCTGGTCGTCGACCGCCTGCACGCCCAGGCTGATCCGGTTCACGCCGGCGCGACGGTACGCCTCGAGCTTCACGCGCGTCACGCTCTCCGGGTTGCACTCGACGGTGATCTCCGCGTCGTGCAGCACGCGGAAGCGGCGGCGCAGCCGGTCGAGAATGGCGCTCATGTCGTCGGCGGCGAGCAGCGACGGCGTTCCGCCGCCGAGGAAGATGGAGTGCACGGGCACGTCGGGTGTCCAGGCGACAGTGCCGGCGAGGTCCATTTCGCGCATGACGGCCCGCACGTAGCGCGCCATCGCCGCCGGCTCCCACGGCGCGGTGTTGAACGCGCAGTAGCCGCAGCGCTTGGCGCAGAACGGCGCGTGGATGTACGCGCCGAGCGAGGCCGTGACCGGGCGACGGTCCGCGAGCACATCGAGGGCACCTCCGGCCGCCGTCCCCGCCGGTGTCGACAGGGGTGCCGCCACCGCGGGTTACCGCCGCGCGAACGTCGGCGGGTCGCCGAAGCCGTACTTGCCGAGCCGCCACCAGCGGAGCCAGTGACGGTCACCGTCCCACGACCAGTAGATCAGGAACGACTTGCCCTTGATCTTGTCCCGCTTGACGAAGCCCCAGTAGCGGCTGTCCTGCGAGTTGTCGCGGTTGTCGCCCATGACGAAGTACGAGTCGGCCGGCACCTTCGTCGGCTCGCAGCCGTACGCGTAGCCGCAGTAGCCGGGCTGCGCGGACGCGGGGAGGGACGCGTCGGCCTTCACGTAGGGCTCGATGAGCCGCGTGCCGTTCACGAAGACCTGGTGCCCGCGAATGACGACCTGATCGCCTGGCATGCCGACGATGCGCTTGATGAAGTCGCGCTTCTCGTCCTGCGGGTACTTGAAGACGATGATGTCACCGCGCGCGGGGTCGCGCAGGCCGGGCAGGCGCAGGTCCGTCAGCGGGATCTCGGCGCCGTACAGGAACTTGTTGACGAGGATGTAATCGCCGACCAGGAGCGTGTCCATCATCGATCCGGACGGAATGGTGAACGCCTGGACCACGAGCGTCCGGATCACGAGCGCGAGCAGCACGGCGATCGCGATCGCCTCGGCGTACTCGCGCAGCAGCGACTTCCGTCGCGCCTTCACGCCCACCTCGGCGGGCGGCACGGCGTCGACGGTGACCGGCGCCTTCCCCGCGTCCAGCTCGATCTTGCGGTCGTCCACGCTCAGCTCTTCAGCACCGAGAGGAAGGCCTCCTGGGGCACCTCCACCTTACCGACCTGCTTCATGCGTTTCTTGCCTTCCTTCTGCCGCTCGAGCAGCTTGCGCTTCCGCGTGATGTCGCCGCCGTAGCACTTGGCGGTCACGTTCTTGCCCATGGCCTTGACCGTTTCGCGGGCAATCACCCGGCTCCCGATCGCCGCCTGGATCGCGACCTCGAAGAGCTGCCGCGGGATCACCTGGCGCAGCTTCTCGACGAGCGCCTTACCCTTCTCGTACGCCTTGTCGCGGTGCACGATGATCGAGAGCGCGTCGACCGGGTCGCCGTTGAGCAGGATGTCGAGCTTCACGAGCTCGGCCAGCCGGAAGCCCGAGAACTCGTAGTCGAAGGAGGCGTAGCCCTTCGAGATCGACTTCAGCTTGTCGTAGAAGTCGACGACGATCTCCGCGAGGGGGAAGTCGAACCGGATGTGGACCCGCTTGCCGCCCAGGTACTCGAGCGAGCGGTGCTCCCCGCGCTTCTCCTGCGCGAGCCTGTAGATGGCCGTCATGAACTCCGTCGGCACGAAGATCGAGGCGCCGACGTACGGCTCCTCCATCTCCTCGATCTTGTCCGGCGTCGGCAGCTTCGACGGGTTGTCGACCTCGAGCACCTCGCCCGCCGTCGTGAGCAGCCGGTACTGCACGCTCGGCGACGTGACGATGAGCGACAGCCCGTAGTGCCGCTCGAGCCGCTCCTGCACGATCTCCATGTGCAGCATCCCGAGGAAGCCGCAGCGGAAGCCGTAGCCGAGCGCGAGCGAGGTCTCCGGCTCGAACGTGAACGCCGGGTCGTTGAGCCGGAGCTTCTCGAGCGCGTCGCGCAGCGCCTCGTAGTCGGTGTCCTCGATGGGGTAGAGTCCGGCGAACACCATCGGCTTCGCGTCGCGGTACCCGGGGATCGCTTCCGTGGCCGGCCGCACCGCCTCGGTGATCGTGTCGCCGACCTTCGCATCGGCCACGCGCTTGACCGAGGCCGTCAGGTACCCGACCCCTCCCGCGGACAGCTCCTCCACCGGCGTGAGGCCGGGCGTCAGGACGCCGATCTGGTGCACCTCGTACGTCCGACCGTTCGACATGAAGGCGATCCGCGTGCCGGACCGTACGCGCCCGTCGATGAGGCGGACGTACACGACGACGCCCAGGTAGGAGTCGTAATACGAATCGAAGACGAGCGCCTTGAGCGGGGCGTCGGGATCGCCCACCGGCGGGGGGATGCGCGCCACGATCGCCTCGAGGACCTCCGGGACCCCGGTGCCGTGCTTCGCGGAGATCGCGAGCGCCTCGTGCCCGTCGAGCTCGAGCTCCTCGGTGATCTGCTCGCGCGTGCCCTCGACGTCCGCGGCGGGCAGGTCGATCTTGTTGATCACCGGGATGATGGCGAGCTTCGCCTCGTGCGCCAGGTAGTAATTCGCGAGCGTCTGGGCCTCGATGCCCTGCGCCGCGTCGATGATGAGCAGGGCGCCTTCGCAGGCCGCGAGCGCGCGCGACACCTCGTACGAGAAGTCCACGTGGCCCGGCGTGTCGATGAGGTTCAGCGTGTACTCGTGCCCGTCACGCGCCCGGTAGAGCAGCCTCACCGTGTGCGCCTTGATCGTGATGCCGCGCTCGCGCTCGAGGTCCATCGAGTCGAGCACCTGGTCCACGGCCTTCTTGGCGTCCATCGTGCCGGTCAGCGCCAGCAGCCGGTCCGCCAGGGTCGACTTGCCGTGATCGATGTGCGCGACGATGGAGAAGTTCCGGATGCGGGCGACCGCCATCGATTCAGTCTAGCATGCCGCACCGCGTGAACCGGCGCGGCGCGCCGTCTCGCCGTCTCGCGGCCGGTCAGCCGGCGAGCGCGAGACGGCTCCCGGCCGGCACGACGCCGCCCGATTCGACGACCACGCCGGCCTCGATGTGCGCGCCGGTGCCGATCTTCACGTCGGCGCCGAGCACGCAGCCTCGCAGCACGGTGTCGGCCCCCACGTCGACGCGCTCCCAGAGGATCGCGTGCTCGACCGACGCCCCGCGCGAGACGCTGACCCCGTCGCCGAGCACCGCGAACGGCCCGACACGACTGCCGGCCGCGAGGCGCGCACCTGCGCCGACGACGCACGGCGCCTCGAGGACCGCCCCGCGCTCGCATTCGGCAGTCGGGTGGAGCCGCACGCCGTCACGGGCGTCGCCCTCGGGCGCGACACGGGTGTGCACACGCCCGGCCAGGAGGTCGATCTGTGCGGCGAGGTACGCGGCCGGGCTGCCGATGTCCCGCCAGTACGCCGGGAGGTGCCAGCCGAACGCCGGGATGCCGTCGGCGATCAACGCGGGAAAGAACTCCCGCTCGATCGACACGGGCCGGTCGGCAGGCATGCGCGCGAGCAAGGTCGCATCGATGAGGTACACGCCGGCGTTGATCATGTTCGTGGTGATCGGCTCGTCCCGGCCGGGCTTCTCGCGGAATCTCAGGAGCCGGCCATCGTTCTCCGTCTCCACGAGACCGTACGCGCGCGGGTCGTCGACCGGGGTGAGGTAGATCGTCGTGCGCGAGCCGTGCGCCTCGTGGAACCGCCGCATCGCCGTGAGGTCGATGTCGGTCAGCACGTCGCCGTTCAGCACGAACACGGTGCCGCTCGTCACGTCGGCGGCATTCCGGACGCCGCCTCCGGTGCCGAGCGGCTCGTCCTCGACGACGTAGCGGAGGCACACGCCGAGGCGTTCACCGTCGCCGAGTGCCGCGCGCACGTCGTCGACGCGGTAGCCGCAGGACAGGATGACGTCGGTCACGCCGTGGTCGCGCAGGTGGGCGAGCTGGTACGCGAGGAACGGCTGGTTCGAGAGCGGGACGACCGGCTTCGGGCGGGCGTACGTGAGCGGTCGAAGCCGCGTTCCTTGACCGCCGGCCAGGATGACCGCCTGCGTTGGGCCGGTCACCGTCGGCGAGCGGAGACCCGAGCCGCGGCCCGGGTGTCCCGGGCCGGGTGCGAGCGCGGGGGGGTGTGGGGGGCCATGTCGGGGCCGGGCCGAGCGCCACGTCGAGCCCCGGCCCGGGTGTCCCGGGCCGGGTGCGAGCGCGGGGGGGTGTGGGGGGCCATGTCGGGGCCCCCCACTAGGTGGTCGGACTCCACGGCTCGGCCTCGTTGATCAGCATGACCGGGATCCCATCGCGGATCGGATACGCTTTGCGACACGCCGTGCAGATGATCCGGGTCTCCTCGAAGAGGAGATCGCCCTTGCACGCCGGACACACCAGGATGGCCTTCAGCTCTTCATCGATCATCGTTGTTGTCCTCGAAGGGCGATTCGCCCCTCATCCTCATCGCAAGGGTTTGCCGTCGGCCTGCGCGAAGTAGCGGTACGTCCGCGCGAGCCCCTCGTCGAGCGTCGTTGCCGGGCTCCAGCCGAGCATCTGCTTCGCGCGGCAGGGATCGAGCACGCTGTGACGCTGCTCTCCCGGCTTCGCCGGGCCGTGACGCGCCGGGACGCCGACCCCGGCACTCGCGGCGAGGCGGCGGTAGAGCTCGTTGACGGATGTCCCGCGGCCCGTGGCGATGTTGACCGCGCCGCTCGCCTCCGGCGTGGCGAGCGCACGCGCGACCGCGTCCGCGACGTCTTCGACGTAGACGTAGTCCCGCGTCTGCTCGCCGTCCCCGTTCACGATGCACGGCTCGCCGTGGACCAGCCGGTGCGAGAAGATCGCGACCACCCCCGCCTCGCCCTGCGGGTCCTGCCGCGGCCCGTAGATGTTCGCCAGCCGCAGCGTCAGGGCCGGGATGCGCGTCAGGCCCGCCCAGCAGTCGAGGTACCGCTCGGCTCCGGTCTTCGACACCCCGTAGGGCGACGTCGGTCGCGACGGATGATCCTCCGGGGTTGGCAGCACCGGTGTGTCGCCGTAGCCGGCGCCGCCGGTGGACGTGTAGACCACGCGGCGGACACCGGCGCGGCGCGCCGCCTCGAGGAGCGCGATCGTGCCGAGCACGTTCACGCTCGCGTCGAAGAGCGGGTCGGCGATCGAGCGGGGCACGGCGGCCTGGGCGGCGATGTGAACGACGGCCTCGGGGCGCGCCGCATCGAGGACCGCGCCGAGCCTCGCGCTCCGGATGTCGCACACGTAGAGCGTCGCGGCCGGGTTCAGCAGCTCGCGACGCCCGGTCGACAGGTTGTCGACGATGGCCACGACGTGCCCGTCGGCGAGGAGGCGGTCGACGACGTGCGAGCCGATGAAGCCGACGCCCCCCGTGACGAGGACTCTCATCCGCCGAGCCTCTGGCGGTACCAGTCGATCGTCAGCCGCAGCCCTTCCTCCGTGTCGACGGTCGGCTCCCATCCGAGCAGCGCCCGCGCGCGCGAGATGTCGGGCTGCCTCACGCGCGGGTCGTCCTCGGGGAGCGGGCGAAAGGCGATCTCGCTCCGCGAGTTCGCGAGCCGGATGATGCGCTTCGCGAGCTCGAGCAGCGTCATCTCGTGGGGGTTGCCGATGTTGACCGGCTCGTGCACCGGGTGCTGCATCAGCTTCCAGATCCCCTCCACGAGGTCGGTGATGTACTGGAACGACCGCGTCTGGGATCCGTCGCCGTACACGGTCAGCGGCGCGCCGGTGAGCGCCTGCGTGATGAACGTCGGGATCGCGCGCCCGTCGTTGAGCCGCATGCGGGGCCCGTAGGTGTTGAAGATGCGCACGATGCGCGTGCTCATCCCGTGGTAGCGGTGGTACGCCATCGTGATCGCCTCGGCGAAGCGCTTGGCCTCGTCGTACACGCCGCGCGGGCCGATCGGGTTCACGTTGCCCCAGTAGTCCTCGCGCTGCGGGTGGACGAGCGGGTCGCCGTACACCTCGGACGTCGAGGCGATCAGGAACCGGGCGCCCCTCGCCTTCGCGAGGCCGAGCGCGTTGTGCGTGCCGAGCGCGCCGACCTTCAGCGTCTGGATGGGGAGCTCGAGGTAATCGCGCGGCGACGCCGGGCTCGCGAGGTGCAGCACCCAGTCGAGCTCGCCGTCGAGCGGGATGTACTCGGTGACGTTGTGGAAGACGAAGCTGAACCGGGGATGCGCGGCGACCGCCGCGATGTTCTCGGCCGAGCCGGTGATGAAGTTGTCCATCCCGATGACGTGGCAGCCGCGCTCGAGGAGGAACTCGCAGAGGTGCGATCCGATGAATCCGGCACCGCCGGTGACCAGCACGCGCATGAGGTCGGGACTCCGGGGACTACGAGGGCGGGAGGACGGGCTTCCGGCCGATCGAGTGGTACTCGAAGCCGAGGCGCCGCATCCGCTCCGGCTCCCAGAGGTTGCGGCCGTCGAAGATCAGCGGCCGGCGCATCACCCGACGGAGGCGCTCGAGGTTCAGGAACTTGAACTCGTTCCACTCCGTCACGAGCGCGACGGCGTCGGCGCCGGTCGCGGCCTCGTACGCGGAGTTGGTGTACTCGACCGCCGGCGGCAGCACCTTGGCGGCGTTCAGCATCGCGACGGGGTCGTACGCGCGGACGGTGGCCCCCGCGTCCACGAGGGGCCCAACGATCTCGATGCTCCGGGCCTCCCGCATGTCGTCCGTGTTCGGCTTGAAGGCGAGGCCGAGCACGGCCACCACGCGCTCGTCGAGGGGGCCGAGGACCTTCTCGATCATGCTGACGACGTGCGCGGCCCGTTCCCGGTTGATGTCGACGACGGCGCGCAGCAGCGCGAAGTCGTAGCCGAGGCTCGACGCCGTGTGCACGAGGCTGTCGGTGTCCTTCGGGAAGCAGCTGCCGCCGTAGCCGAGGCCGGCCTGGAGGAACGCGGGGCCGATGCGCTGGTCCAGGCCCACGCCCTTCGTGACCTGCGTGACGTCGGCCCCGGCCAGCTCGCAGATGTTCGCGATCGCGTTCCCGAACGAGATCTTCATCGCGAGGAAGGCGTTCGACGCGTACTTGATCATCTCCGCGGAGGGGACGTCCGTGATGATCATCGGCCGCTCGAGCGGGGCGTAGAGCTCGAGCAGCGTCATCGCGACCTGCTGGTTAGGCGCGCCGATCACGATGCGGTCCGGGCGCAGGGTGTCCTCGATGGCGGAGCCCTCGCGGAGGAACTCGGGGTTCGACACGACGTCGAAGGGCACCGGTCGCGGCTGGTGGCGCTCGATGACCTCGCGCACGAAGTCGCCCGTGCCGACGGGCACCGTCGACTTGTTCACGATGACGGTGTGGCGCTCCATCGCCCGGGCGATCTCGCGGGCGACGGCCTCGACGGCGGACAGGTCCGTCTCCCCGGTGGACTTCGGAGGCGTGCCGACGGTGATGAAGACGATCACCGAGCGGCGGACGGCGTCCTCGAGGTCGGTCGTGAAGGCCAGCCGGCCGTCCGCCACGTTGCGTACGACCATCTCCTCGAGCCCCGGCTCGTAGATGGGCATCTGCCCGTGCGCCAGGGCCTCGATCTTCTCCGGGACGTTATCGACGCAGATCACGTCGTTCCCGAGGTCGGCGAAGACGGCGCCGGTGACCAGCCCGACGTATCCCGTCCCGACGACGCAGATGTTCATGCGCGAGTCTTCATCACGGCAGCGTCGACCACTATAGCAGAGCGCTCAGTTCGAGCCAACAATCGACCGCCCGGCGGTCGATTGTTGCTCGAACTCTCAGTTCGTGGAAACAATCGGCCGCGAACGCGGGCATTGTTTCACGAACTCTCAGCAGCGGTCTGCCAGGATTTGGGGGCGTGCAGGATCTGGAACGGGCTTGAAAAAACTGCCCAGGCCCCGTCGACCGGGGCCTGGGCAGGCGAGCCGCCGAAATGCCGGTCACGCGGCGAACGGGTCGTCGTCGGGGGTATTCCGCTCGCCTCCCGCGCCGTCGAACTGGCTGCGAGCATCGAGCACGGCGTCGCGGAGGGACTCGAACCGCTGGCCGGAGATCGTGATCGTATTGCTGTCGTCCCGCGCCTTCCACATCCACTCCCGGCGCTGTCTGCCGACCGGGACGAACTGGACTTTCACCGCTCCCATCGTCTCCACGGCTGACTCCCTCCTGCTCCCGATCCGATGAGCTGGAACATCGAACAATCGCGGACTTTGCAAGGGCGGTGCCACGGGCCGGGACGGGCGCTGGCGCTTCCGTGAGCCGGAGGGCTGCAGCCCGGGAACGCCGATGCGTCACGGCGCGGGCGGTGCGGTGTCCGCCGCTGCTTCGTCGTCGGGCTCCGAGCGGACCCAGCGGAAGAAGACCAGCGTGAAGGCGATGACCGGAATGATGCCCGCCGGTACCCACATGATGACACCGCCGAGCCGCTGGTCCTCGAGCGGTCCCAGACCGCTGACGCGAGGCGCCTCGGCGTAGAAGCCGTACAGAACGTTCTCGGCGCCGGTGACCATTGCCGCGACGATCGTCATCGGCATGCCGAAGACGAACAGGTAGAGGAGCTGCGCGCCGTACGGGAGCGGGGGCAGGAGGCGCGAGCTCGACACGACGGGCCACCACGCGAGCACCGACCCGGCGACCAGGGTCACGTGCTGGACGACGTGCAGGGCATGGTGCTCGAGCGCGGCGTCGTACGGCGCGGGCAGGTGCCAGGCGACCAGGACGATCGTGTACGCGGCCAGCGCGGCAATGGGTCGCGTGAGGCGGCGGGCGATCGGGCCGAGCACCGGCGACGGTCGATTGTTGCTCGAACTGAGCGCGGCGTCCACCATCCAGCCCGGCGTCCCGGCGATCGCGAGCGGGGGCACCAGGAGCGTCAGGGCCAGGTGCTGCACCATGTGCGCGCTGAAGAGATAGCCGTCGGCGAGCGCGTGGAGCGGCCCGTTGAGCGTGGCCAGGAGGACGGCGAGCGCCGCCGAGAAGGCGATGGCGTGTCGAGCCGCGACGGGCCGGCCGCTGCGCCGCCACACGGCGACCCACGCGACGGCGAGCACCACGACGCCGGCCACGACGTCGGGATGCAGGTCCAGCGCGGTCCAGGGCGACGTCATGGCGCGACGGTCAGCGGCCGAACACGAGGAAGGCGCCGGGCGTGGTCATGAGCGCGATCAGAAGCGCCGCCGCGATGACGAGCGGTCCGACGAAGAGGACGGACAGCGCCCGCCGGTCGTAGCGCAGGTGCATGAAGAACAGGACCACCAGCGAGAACTTCGCGGCCGACATCGCGAGCAGCAGCGGCACGACGATCGGCGCGAGCTGGCGCACGTAGATCACGCCGACCTCGAGCGCGGTGACGACCGTCAGGATCAGGGCGACCCTGACGTACGTCGCGACGCTCGCGTGCGTCTCGGCGTGGGGCTCGTCGCCGTCGGGAGATCCGTGCGGGGGTGGGCTCGCCATCACGGGATCAGGTACAGGACCGTGAAGATCACGATCCAGACGATGTCCACGAAGTGCCAGTAGAGCCCGGCGACCTCGACCTTGATCGCGTCGCCCTGTCCCAGGCGGCCGCGCAGATCGAGGGTCCAGAGCGTGAGGAGCCAGATGACACCGACCGTCACGTGCCCACCGTGGAAGCCGGTGAGCACGAAGAACGTCGAGCCGAACAGGTTGGTCTGGAGCGTCAGGCCCTCGTGCACGAACGAGGTGAACTCGTACGCCTGGAAGCCGAGGAAGATCAGCCCGAAGAACGCGGTTCCGAAGAGCCACCACCGCGCCTGGCGCCGGTCGCCCCGCTGCACCGCCGCGAGCGCCAGCACCATGAGCAGGCTGGACATCAACAGATCGAACGTGCTGACGCTCGTGATCGGGATGTCGAGGATCTCGCCCGGCGTCGGGCCGACGACGCTGCGGCCACGGTACGCCAGGTACGTGGCGATCAGCGTCCCGAAGAACAGGCACTCGGAGCCGAGGAAAACCCACATGCCGACCTTGCGGTGATCCGTCTCGAGGTTGCCGTCCTGGTGCACGTGCGCCGGGTTCCGGTGATGTTCGAGCGCGAACGCGAAGACGGCCGCGACGGCCACGAGCGCGCCGAGGACCACCACGCTCACGTGCAGCAGCGCTCCCGCGGCCGCGATCCCGATGCCGGCGGCCGTGAGGACCGGCCAATACGACGGCGCCGGGAGATGCACGTGCTCGTCGGCGTGCGCCGGCGTCGCTCCCGCGGTCCGGGCGGAGCTCACGCGCCCGTGCTTCTCGCGCCAGAACGTGTCACGTCCGTGGACGGCCGGGATCGCGTCGAAGTTGTGCGGCGGCGGCGGCGAGGACGTGCGCCACTCGAGCGTCCGGCCGTCCCACGGGTCGGCCGTCGCCTGAGGCCCCGAGCGCAGGCTCCGCCAGGCGTTCACCGCGAAGAGCAGGACGCCGAGGCCGAGGGCGAACGCGCCGACGGTCGACACGAGGTTCCAGAGCTCCCAGCCCATCCCGGGCGCGTACGTGTAGATGCGGCGCGGCATCCCGATCGCGCCGAGGTAATGCTGCGGGAAGAACGCCACGTTGAACGCGACGAAGACGACCCAGAACTGCCAGCGCCCGAGGCGCTCGTCGAGGAGCCGGCCGGTCATCTTCGGCCACCAGTAGTAGGCGCCCGCGAACAGGCCGAACAGGCTGCCGCCGATGAGCACGTAGTGGAAGTGCGCGACCACGAAGTACGTGTCGGTCTGCTGGAGGTCGACCGGCGGCGAGGCGTGCATGATGCCGCTGAGCCCGCCGATCGTGAACGTGCCGATCAGCCCCACGGCGAAGTGGAGCGCCGTCGTCGGCCGGATCGTCCCGCCCCAGAGCGTCGCCAGCCAGTTGAAGATCTTCACGCCGGTCGGGATCGCGATCAGCATCGTGCCGATGGCGAAGGCGGTGTCCGCGACGGGGCCCATGCCCGCCGCGAACATGTGGTGGCTCCACACGCCGAAGCCGAAGAACCCGATGAGGACGCCGGAGTAGATCACGACCGGCGCGCCGAAGAGCGGCTTCCTCGCGAAGGTCGGCAGCACCTCGGACACGATGCCGAACGCCGGCAGGATCAGGATGTAGACCTCGGGGTGGCCGAAGATCCAGAAGAGGTGCTGCCAGAGGTGCAGGTCGCCGCCCGCGGCGACGTCGTAGAAGTGGGTGCCGAAGAACCGGTCGAACATCAGGAAGATGAGCCCGACCGTGATCGGCGGGAAGGCGAGCACGACCAGGAACTGCACCACGAGCGTCATCCAGACGAACAGCGGCATGCGCATGAGCGTCATGCCGGGTGCGCGCATGTTGAGGATGGTCACGATGAAGTTCACGCCGGCGATGACCGACGACATGCCGAGGACCAGCAGGCTCAGCACCCAGAAGTCGACCGAGAGGCTCGGCGAGAACTGCCGGGACGTGAGGTTCGCGTAGCCGAACCACCCGGCGTCCGGGGGCGCCCCGGCGAGGAAGCTCGCGTTCAGGAGCAGCCCGCCGGCGAGGAAGATCCAGTAGCTGAGCGCGTTGAGCCGGGGGAACGCGACGTCCCGGGCGCCGATCATGAGCGGGACCATGTAGTTGAAGAAGGCCGCGCTGAACGGCATGACCGCGAGGAACACCATCGTCGTCCCGTGCATCGTGAAGAGGGCGTTGAACGTCTCGGCGCTCACGACCGACGCGTTCGGGCGCGCGAGCTGCAGCCGGATGATCAGCGCCTCGATGCCGCCCATCAGGAAGAAGAAGAAGGCGGTCGCGCCGTAGAGGATCCCGATCCGCTTGTGGTCGACGGTGGTGACCCAGCTCCAGACGACGCTCGCGGGCCGCGTGACGGTGTGCGTGGCGCGGAGCGCGGCCTCGTGCGTGGCCATCAGGCTCCTCCGGCGCGAGTCGCGTCGTGCGCCGGCATCACTTGAGGCCCGTGAGGTACGTCGCGAGCGCTCGCGCCTCGGCCGGGGTCAGGCCGAGGGCCGGCATCTTCGCGGCCGGCTTCATCGCGACGGGATCCAGGATCCACGCCGCCACGTCGTCGACGGTATTCGGGTAGAGGCCGGCGGCGAACGTCGCGCGACTGCCGAAGTGGGTGAGATCGGGCGCGATCGTTCCGGACGAGACGCCACGGATCGTGTGGCAGCCGACGCAGGCGCTGCGTGCGTAGATCGCCTTCCCCTCGGCGGCGGCGCCGGAGGGCTCGAGGCCCGGGGTGCGCTGGGACGCGACCCAGCGGTCGAAGGCGTCAGGCGGGACGACGACGATCTTCATCCGCATGTTGGCGTGCGATGCGCCACAGAACTCCGCGCACTGGCCCCGGTACTCGCCCGGCGTGGCCGGGGTGAACGACAGGTGGTTCACGCGCCCGGGAATCACGTCGCGCTTGCCGCCGAGCTGCGGGACCCAGAAGCTGTGGATGACGTCCGGACCCTCGAGGCGGAGGGTGACCGTGCGCCCGACCGGCAGGTAGAGCTCGTTCGCCGTGACGACGTCGAGCCCCGGATACCGGAACTCCCACCACCACTGCCACCCGCGGACGGTCACCTGCAACGCGTCCGGCGAGACGGACGCAGCCTGCGTGCGGAAGATGATCTGGACCGTCGGAATCGCGATCACGAGGAGCACGAGCGCCGGCGCGATCGTCCACGCGATCTCGAGCGCCGTGTGGCCGTGCGTCTGCCGCGGCATCGCGGCGCCGGGGCGGTCGCGGAAGCGGAGCAGCACCCACGCGAGCACGCCGAAGACGACGAGCGCGATGACGACCGTCGCCCACGTGATGATCGCGTAGACGTCGAGGATGGAGCGCGCGAAGTCGGAGCGGCCGGCCACCGTGCTCATGGGGGTGTCCCAGCTGCATCCGCCGAGCAGGAGGACGAGCGCCACGTGTCCGACGCGCCGCTCCCACAGGCTCCCCGCTCGCGCGCTCATCCTCGCCTCCTGCGCATTCTCACCCGCGTGCCGGAGCGCTGCAACACGAGGGCCACTGGAGCGCACACCGTGCACGCTCGAGTCCCGCACGCACCGTGCACGTCGGAGTCGTGAACGATCGCGTGTCGGATCGCCCCCGCTTCACACGGGCTGGCTACGACGAGCGCGGAGAATCGGCGTGACGAGTGACGCCGGCGCACGGGCGGGACCCAGGGGCGGGGTGGGGTCGGGTCCCCCGTTCCCTGCCGCGCGATCGTCGCGGCGGACGCATTGCGGTTGGGAACGACACGGCTGACCGATCGGGAGCCGCGGGTCGTGGGGAGAGACCCCACCCCGCCCCTGGGTCCCGCCCGTGCGCCGGCGCCTGGCGTGGCGACCGAGGGTGGGCGGCGCGCAGTCGGAGTCTGTGAACGAATCCGGTGGTCGAGGCGCGCCACGGCTTTGGCCGGTCCGTCCGCGCACCACGGGTGCGTCCGCGCACCCCCCCCGGGGCGGCTCCGAGCGCTGGGGGGTATGGGGGGCCATTTCGGGGCCCCCCGTGAGAAGAGCCCGTGAACGAATCGGGCCATCGAGGGCCGTCCCGGGTCTCCCGGGGCGGCTCCGAGCGCTGGGGGGTATGGGGGGCCATTTCGGGGCCCCCCATGACGTCAGTCGCCGCGCGTGGAGTCGAGCGGGGGCGCCGTCGCCGCGTTCTTGGCGTGCCGGCGCACCCACAGGGCGAGCCCGCCGACGAGCGCGAACGGCAGCACGCTCATGACCACGGCGGTCGCGACGTACCAGGGCAGGGCGGCTTCGAGCCCGGCCACACACATGGCGCAGCCGATCACGCCCATCACCAGACGTACACGAGGACGTAGAGAACCGGCCAGAGCCCGACGACGAAGTACCAGAATGCGCCGACGGCGCCGAGCACGTCGCGCGACCCGTGGCCCTGCCGGAGGCTGCGAGCGAGCCACCCGAGCGCCACGAGCGCGCCGACCGCGTGCAGCGCGTGCGCGCCGACGAGCAGGTAGAAGAACGACCCGAACGTGCTCGAGGTCATCGTGAGGCCGTAGCCGACGAGCCGCACCCACTCCGAGCCCTGCACGACGACGAACGCGACGCCGAGCCCGAGCGAGAGCGTCACGGCTCGACGCGCCGAGCGGGCACGACCGCGGGCGAACGCGCGCTGTCCGATCGCCAGCGCGACCCCGCTCGCGAGCAGGACCAGCGTGTTCACGGCGGTCGTCGCCACGGGGAGTCGCGGCTGATCGAGGGGGGGCCACAGCAGCGGTCCGGCCCCCGCCTTGCCGACGAGGAACGCGCTCGTGAGGCCGGCGAAGAACATGGCCTCCGCAGCGACGAGCACGAGCACGGCGAGGACGGCGCTCGGAACGACCGGGCGCCGCGCGGGGCGCGGCCGGGTGACCGCGAGGCCGTTGGCGGCGTTCATGACGCTGGCCACGCGGCTAGTGCCTGCCGGCCTCACCGGCCGGTTTCGCATGCGCGTCGCCCGCCGGCCGGACGACCCGCTCCGCCTGCCGCCAGTTCTGCCCCTCGGACTTCTGAACGTCGGGATAGATGCCGGCCCAGAGGACGAGGACCAGCGCGGCGATCGCGAGCAGCATGTACCTGACCAGCGGCTTCTCGATGTTCAGGTGCATGAAGTACGCGGCGACCATCACGGCCTTGACGACCGCGATGCCGAAGGCGGTCACGAGCGTGAGCCACATGATGCCGAAGAACGGCCCGGCGATGCTCGCGGCGAGGAGGGCCAGCAGGATGCCCCAGATCTTCACGTAGCTCGGGTGGCCGTGGGCACGCTCGGAAGCGCGCGCCGGCGTCGCGGGTGTCGTGGGCGCGGTGTATGCGGTCGCTGTCTGCTGTGCCATCGGCAGTCGTTCCCCCGGTTTACTTCGCGATGTAGAGCAGCGGGAAGAGGAAGATCCACACCATGTCGACGAAGTGCCAGTAGATGCCGACCAGCTCGACACGATGCAGGTTTTCGCCGCGACGGGCCCCCGCCGCCACGATCGCCATACACACCATCCCGGCCAGGACGTGCAGGCCGTGCAGCCCGGTGGCGGTGTAGTAGTAGGACCAGAACACGTCGCGGAACATCGTGTAGCCGTGGCTGATCTCGTTCGTGTACTCGAACGCCTTCACCAGCATGAACGTGGCGCCGCCGCCGATCGTGTACCAGAGGAAGCGCGCGGCCCTGACGCCGCGGCCGCGCTCGGCCGCCTGGTGGGCGAGGACCGCGAACAGGCTGGACGTGAGCAGCACGAACGTGTTGAAGCCGCCTGCGAGCGTGCTCGTGTGCGACGCCTCCTCCGCCCAGTGGTCGTGGTGCAGGCGCAGCATGACGTACGTGGCGAGCAGGCCTCCGAAGATGACGATCTCGGATGCGATGACCCACCACATGGCCAGCCGCGCGGTGGGGATGCCGGTTGCGGCGCGTGTCGTGGCGAGCGGGACTGAGGTTGCCATCGAGCCTCCCGTGAGCGAGCCGGTCACGCGGGGACGTTCTGCGGCCAGTAGTCCTCGGTGCGTCCGGGGACGCTGTACTCGTAGGGGCCGCGGTAGACCGTGGGCATCTCGGCGAAGTTGCCGTGCGGTGGCGGCGACGGCGCCGCCCACTCCAGCGTGTTCGCGCGCCAGGGATTCGCCGCGGCCGGCGCGCCGCGAACCAGGCTGCGGACGAAGTTGACGATGAAGGCGGTCTGCGCCAGCAGCATGATGAGCATTCCGACCGTCGCGACGACGCGGAGCGACTGCAGCCCGTCCGTGGCCAGCTGCTGGAAGTGCTGGTAGCTGTAGATGCGGCGATGGTCGCCGGCCGCCCCGGTGACGAAGAGCGGCAGGAAGATCGTGTTGAAACCGATGATCGTCCCCCAGAAGTGGATCTTCCCGAGGGTCTCGTCCATCAGCCGGCCGAACATCTTCGGGTACCAGTGGTAGATGCCGGCGAAGACCGCGATGATCGCGATCGGCACGAACGTGTAGTGGAAGTGCGCGACGACGAAGTACGTGTCGTGCAGGTACACGTCGACCGCGCTCGCGCCCAGGAAGATGCCGGTGACGCCGCCGAGGAGGAACTCCGCGAGGAACGCGACGCCGAACAGCATCGACGTCTTGAACTCGATCGACCCTCCCCAGAGCGTGGCGATGTAGCAGAACAGCATCTCGCCGATGGGGATCGAGATCAGCAGCGTCGTGATCGTGAACAGGTTCGCCATGCGGGGGTCGATGCCGGCGACGAACTGGTGGTGCGCCCACACGACGAACGAGAACGCCGCGGTGCCGGCCGTGGTGTAGAGGATCGTCTTGTAGGCGAAGAGCTTCTTGCGCGCGTGCACGGTGATGACCTCGGCGACGATCCCCATCGCCGGCAGCAGCACGACGTACACCTCGGGATGCCCGAAGAACCAGAACAGGTGCTGCCAGAGCAGCGGGTCGCCGCCGGCGGCGGGCGTGAAGAAGTGCGTGCCCGCCACCTGGTCGAGGAGCAGCATGATGGCGCCGGCGATCAGCGGTCCCGCGGACGCCATGAAGAGGATGCTCGCGATCACGATCATCCACACGACCATCGGGATGTCCCACATCCGCATGCCGGGCGCGCGGGCGTTCATCGCGGTGGTGATGAAGTTGATGCCGCCGAGCAGGAACGCGATGAACTCGATGGCGACGGCCGCAAGCCAGAGCGGCGCCCCCCACGGCGTGTGGTTGAAGGTGCCACTCGACGAGAGCGGCGGGTACGACGTCCACGCGCCGCCGAAGCCTCCACCCGGAACGACGAAAGAGGCCAGCAGGACGATGGCGCTGACGAAGAACAGCTGGTAGGAGAGCCGGTTGAGCCGCGGGAAGACCATGTCGTCGCAGCCGATCATCAGCGGGATCAGGAAGTTCCCGAAGCCCGCGATCAGCATCGGCATCGCGACCCAGAAGATCATGATCGCGCCGTGGTTGGTCACGAGCGAGTTGTAGACGTTCGGCGTGACGAGCCCGAAGCCCGGGACCGGCTGGTCGGGGAAGGCGAGCTGCATCCTGAACGCGTACGCCATGAACCCGCCGATCAACGCCATGACCATGCCGGTGAACATGTACTGCAGGCCGATCACCTTGTGATCGGTCGAGAACACGTACGTCGACCAGAAGCTCGTCGGACCGTGGTGGCCGCCGTGCGCCGCGGGCGCGCCACGGTGGCCGTCGTGCGATGCGGGCGCGCCGCGGCGCCGGGCGGGGACCGTGTGCTCGGCGTCGACCGTCAGCGCCATGGCGTGCCTCCTGGCCCCGTGGCGACCAGCCCGCCGGCCGGGGCTGCCGCCCGGCGCAGCCACTGGTCGTGCTGCTCCTTCGTTTCGACCGTGATGCGGGCCGGCATCAGCCCGTGCCCGATGCCGCAGATCTCCGCGCACTGGACGTCGTACTGACCCGGCGTCGTCGGCTTGAACCAGCCCGTGATGACACGGCCGGGGACGGCGTCCTGCTTGAGACGGAAGGCGGGCACGGAGAAGCTGTGCAGCACGTCCTTGGCAGTGAGCTCGAAGTGGTACGTCGTGTCCGTCTTCACGTGGAGCTCGTCGATGGTCGTCACGTCATCGGCGGTGTCGAGCGCCCCATCGGGCCCCGGGTGGACGAACGTCCACGCCCACTGCTGCGCCACGATGCGGACCTTCTCCTGCGCGGGCGGGAAGCTCTGCTTCACCGCCGCCCAGACGCTCAGCGTCGCGGCGATGATGACGACGTCGCACAGGATGATGAGCACGTGCGGGACCGAGATCCACCGCTTCTCGGTCTTCAGCGTTCCCGTCACGTACCGAGCGCGCGCGTTCCGCCGCCGGCGGAACTTGAACAGGAAGGAGAAGAGCACCACCTCGGCCACGACGAACCAGAAGCCGACGAAGCCGAGGATCAGCGCGAACAGCCAGTCGATGTCCCCCGCGAACGACGACGCGCGGGGCGTCAGCCAGTCGATCATCGTGTCGCCCTTCTCCTCTCAGCCGACCAGCAGGTACGCGGCGACCGCGTAGGCCACGCACATGGCGACGACCATCGAGAACACCTTCTTCGTCACCGCTTCGCTCGTTGGTTCACCGGCCATCGGGTCCTCCCGGGATCAGCGCCGAGCGTCGCTCAGCGTTCGGATGTGGGCGACCACGTCGAGGATCGCCCGGTCGTCGGGCAGCGCCAGGGCCATCGGCCGCATCTGCGCGCCGGTCGGGTCGTTCGGGTGCGTGCCCCGCAGCCCCTGCCGGAACTTCCTGAGCTGCGAGACGAGATACCAGTCGGCCTGGCCGGCGAGCGCCGGCCCGCCCGTCGCCTGGTTGCCCTGCGCGCGGTCGCCGTGGCAAGCCAGGCACACGGCATAGCCCGCCTGGCCGCGCGCGGGATCCCCCTTCAGGGTCGCGGCCGGCGCAGGAGGCTTGAGGCTCGCAACGTACGCGGCCACAGCCTTCACGTCCGCCTCGGTCGTCAGGGCGCGCGCCATGGGCCGCATCTGGAGCCCGGCGGCGTCCTCGGCGCGGTACGCGCGTGCGCCCTCCTTGAACTTCATCAGCTGGCGCTCGACGTACCAGGGTTCGAGCCCGCCGATCGCGGGAGCGCTGTACCGCGGGTTGCCCTGGCCGGCGTCGCCGTGGCACGCCGCGCAGAGGTGGAAGAGCTGCCGCCCGCGCGCTGTGTCCTGCGCCGGGGCCTCGGTCGTGCCCAGCACCAGGAGCGCGACGGCGAGACCCGCGCCGGCGCCAAGACCGCGCGCGAGCTGTCGGACGGGTGAGAAGCGCGAGTTCCTCGACACGATAGTCCCTCGAATGGCCCGGTGATGGAGGAGCGTCAGGCGGCAAGCCTCAGCAGCGTGTGGAGCAGGACGTTCGCACCGCGCTCGATCGCGTCGGGCGCGCTGGTCTCGTCGATGCGGTGGCTTCGCCCGCCGACGGACGGGATGAAGATCATGCCCGCGTCGGTGATCGAGGCGAGGTTCTGTGCGTCGTGACCGGCGGCCGAGTGCAGCCGCATGGCCGGCAACCCGAGCGCGGCGCACGCGTCCGTGATCGCCGCCTGCACGGGTGGCGCGCACACCGCCGGCGCCGTCGCGGACATCGGCTGGACCTCGACCTCGACGGCTCGTCGCTTCGCGACGCGGCGCGCGAGCGCCGCGAAGCTCTTCGCGAGCCGCTCGAGCACGTCCGCGTCCGGTGCCCGCATTTCGTGGACGAGCTCGCAGCGTGCCGGGACGATGTTGGCGACGCCGGGGTGGACGTGCACGACGCCGACGTTCGCGACGGCGTGCGCGCCGCCGTGCTTGCCGACGATCTCACGTGCCTTCACGGCGTACTCGGCGGCCGCCAGGAAGCCGTCGCGCCGCCGCTCCATCGGCGTCGTGCCGGCGTGATCGGCCTGGCCGACGAAGCGGGCCCGCACGCGCCTGATGCCCACGATCGCCTCGACGACACCGATCGGTACCCCCGCTTCCTCGAGGCGCGGGCCCTGCTCGATGTGCATCTCGACGTAGGCCGAGATGGCGGCGGGATCGACCTTCGCCTCGCCGGCCCGGAACGCGTCGAAGCCCGCACGCGCCATGGCATCCACGAGCCGCTCACCGTCGGATGAGGCCATGTCAGCGATCCGCGCGGTGTCGAGACGGCCCGAGAAGGCCCGTGAGCCGAACAGGCTCCCGAAGCGACCTTCCTCGTCGGTCCACGCCGCCACCGCCAGTGGCAGGCGATGCGTGAGGCCGGCCTCGACGATCGTCTGGAGGCACTCGAGCCCCGCGAGCACGCCGAGCGCGCCGTCCAGCGGGCCGCCCTCCGGGACCGTGTCGATGTGCGATCCGGTGAGAACGACCGGGCGGTCCGGACTGAAGTGACGGATGCCCGTGGCGCCGAAGACGTTTGCAGCCGCGTCGACCCAGGTCTCGAGGCCCGCGGACGCCATCTCCGCGAGGAGCCATCCTCGCGCTTCCTCGTGCCGGGCGCTGAAGGCCTGGCGCGTCACGCCGCCGCCCGGGAGCCCCCCGAACCCGGCGAGGGTCCGGAGCCGCTGCTCCAGGCGAGAGAACGAGATCGCATTCACAAGCGGCCCGTTATGAGGGGTTGATCTATCCGTTCAAAGGTCGTGCGACCGAGTGTAATGCGTTTTGGGCATGGGTACTTGGCTACTTGATGAACGTTTGTAAGCTACTTGTTCCATTTTTCTCAAGCTCTGAACGGATTCATTATCATCGACACCCGGCTGAATGCAATAGTGCAAGTGCTTCAAAATTTGCGGTCGGGGCCGGCCCGGGGACGCTGTGGTATGGCATGGCGGGGGCTCGACGAGCGAGGGATGATATGCATCGTGCGACCGAGCTTCCGGACCTACCACGAGCTGTCCGAGCCCGACTCATCCGGGGTCGTGGACCAGATCGGCGCGCAGCGACGCCGCGTCGCCGATCGGCTCTCCTATGTCCGGCGGGTCGTCGCCGTGATGAGCGGAAAAGGCGGAGTCGGCAAGAGCTTCGTGACCGCCCACCTGGCCCGGGCCGTCGCCAGGGTCGGTCGGCCGGTAGGGCTCCTCGACGCCGACCTCGACGGCCCCACCGCCGCGCGACTTCTGGATGCCCGGGAGCGACGCCTCACGCTCGACGGTGATGCGGTCCTTCCCGTGGCGGCGGCGGAGGGCGTGAAGCTCGTGTCGATGGACCAGCTGCTCGCCGACGGTCGCGCCCTCGCGTTCACGGGCCCGGATCGGGACAGCCACGTGTGGCGCGGGACGCTGGAGGCGGCCGCGCTGCGCGAGTTCCTGGCCGACGTGGCGTGGGGCGCGCTCGACGTGCTGCTCGTGGATCTGCCGCCAGGCCTCCAGCGCTTCCAGCAGCTCGCCGAGCTCCTTCCCGCGCCGGCGAGCGTCATCACCGTGACCATCCCGACCCCGGAGTCCCGCGACGCGGTGCGCCGTGCGCTCGGCGCGGCGATCGGACACGGGGCCCGCCCGCTCGGCATCGTCGAGAACATGGTCGGCGGCGCGTTCCACGGTGATGCTGCCGACGCGCTCGCGGAGGAGTTCGGCGTCCCGGTCCTCGCCCGCGTGCCGTTCCACCCGCCGGATGCCGTCTGGACGGACCTCGCGGCTCGGGTATGAAGTTCCTCTGCGTCGAGTGCGACCGACAGATGATGTTCGACGAGCGGCAGCTCCCGGGCGATGGAACGTTCGCCGCCGCCTTCAAGTGCCCCGCGTGCGGCCGGGTCGTCGCCATGCTCGCGAACCCGATGGAGACGCAGCTCGTCGCGTCGCTCGGCGTGAAGATCGGCGGCGACACGATCGGTGAGCAGCCGTTCGAGATGATCCGGGCGACCGTCGCCACCGCGAAGGACGATGCGCTTCGCGAGCCGATCCGCGAGGCGCCATCGCGGACGGGTGTGCGCTGGTCGGCGGAGGCGCTGGAGCGCCTGTCGCGCGTCCCGGCGTTCGTGCGCGGGATGGTGAAGCGAATCTACGCCGAGTACGCGGAGGAGCGCGGCATCGCCGAGATCACGCCGGCGGTCATGGATCGCGCCCGTACCGAGCTCGGCCTGGAAGGCATGTGAGCCGTCTCGACGAACGCAGGGTCCACGGGCTCCGCGTGGCCATCGACCGCGACCTGTGCGTCGGATTCGGCGACTGTGTCGAGGAGGCGCCGGACGCGTTCCGGCTGGACGACGCGAACGTCGCCGTGTTCGTGGGCCCGGCGGCGGTGGACCGCGCGGCGCTGCTGCGCGCCTGCGACGCGTGCCCGGTGGACGCGATCACCGTCTACGACGAGACCGGCACGCAGATCGTCCCGTGAACACACTGGGTGGTCGAGGAGCGCCACGGCTTTGACCGGTGCGTCCGCGCACCGCCCGGGGCGCTCCGAGCGCGGGGGGCTTGGGGGGCTTCGATAGTCCCCCCATGATGTGGGTCCCGTGACCGCTCCCACTTGACACGCCTCGCCGCGCAGCGGACACTCGCGCACCAGATCCCGGGGTCGACGGCGGGCTTCCGCCGTGTTCGGATCGCAGCGAGCCGTACCCCTCAGTTCGCGCACCAATCGACCGCTGCGGCGGCCGATTGGTGCGCGAACTCTCACCGCAACGCACCTGCGTCAGCTCGGATCAGCGCATGGTGCATCCCCGGGGGACAACGCCGACGCGCGGAGGTACCGGTGTACCGTGAGATCTTCGTTCCCGTCGACAACTCGCAACATTCCCGCTGGGCCGTGGACCGGGCGATCCAGCTGTGCCGGCAGTTCCGTGGTCGGATCACCGCCAACCACGTCTACGCCGCACGACTGCACGACATCCGGTTCCGGCAGCTGGAGACCGGCCTGCCGGCGCAGTTCCAGACGCCGGAGGAGGTCAAGAAGCAGCGGAAGATCCACGACAAGCTCATCGAGAAGGGGCTGCAGCTCATCTCCGACAGCTTCCTCGACCAGGTCGCGAAGACGTGCGAGGCCGCAGGCGTCGCGATCACCCGCCAGCTGCTCGAGGGGATCAACTACGAAGAGATCGTGAACGAGGTGAACCGCGGCGGCGGCCGGCTGCCGGGACTCATCGGGTTCGACCCGAACCTCGCCGCCGGCTACGACGGCGGCGCGAAGGTGCGGAGCGACGTCCGGGTCGGCGAGAACGGCCGCCTCGTGGCCGAAGACGAGGACGCCGCGGCACGGCTGGTGGGCGCGACGGGACGCCGGTACGACCTGGTCGCGATGGGGGCGCACGGTCTCGGACGGCAGCCCTATTCCCAGCTCGGTGGCGTCGTCGCGCGGTCGCTCCGCGGCATCGAGAAGGACATGCTGATCGTCCGCGACGATCGCCCCTTCGAGGGCGGCCGATTCCTGGTCGCGGTGGACGGCTCGTCGTACAGCTACAAGGCCATGCGGGTGGCGCTCGAGCTCGCCCGGGCATTCGGCGCGGTCCTGTACGTGTGCAGCGCGTTCGACGTCGAGTACCACCACGTGGTGTTCCACAACATCAAGGACGTGCTCTCGTACCAGGCGTCGAAGGTCTTCAAGTTCGAGGAGCAGGAGGAGCTCCACAACAACATCATCGACAAGGGGCTCCTCAGGCTGTGCCAGGCGAACCTCAAGCGCGCCGAGGTCATGGCGCAGGAGTTCCCCGGGGTCCCCGTCAAGACGCAGATCCTCATCGGCAAGCCGTTCCAGGTGATCCTCCAGTGGGCGGCCGAAATCGAGCCCTCGCTGCTCGTGATCGCGCGGCACGGCGCGCACCGGATCGAAGGCACCCAGCTGGGCTCGCAGGCCGAGAACCTCGTGCGGCTGGCCTCGTGCAACACGCTGCTCATCGGAACCACCGGCATCCGGCCGGAGGACATCCCATGGATCGAGGAGGACGGTCAGGCCGGACTTCCCTGGGCGCCCGAGGCCGAGGTGCGGATCCTGCGGGTGCCTCCGTTCGCCCAGGGGATCGCGCGACGGGCGGTCGAGGAGTACGTACTCGAGCACGCCGGCGGCACGCCCACGACCGTGACCAGCAAGTGGCTCGACGAGGCGATCCGCAAGCTCTTGCCGACCCACATGCAGCTCATCATGGGGATCGGCACGGCGGAGGAAGTCGCCCTCGCCGAGGTGAAGGCGACCGAGCAGCTCAAGTCCACGAAGGTGATGGGACACGACGACGATCCCGAGCCGAGCCTTGCGGAGATCGAGGTGAAGTGCCCGGTCACGGGCGCCGTGAGCCGGCGGCCGCGGACCGCCGCCGATCCGATCGTCTGGACGGAGGAGGCATGGCAGCGGCTCGGGCTCGTGCCGCTGATCGCCCGGCCGCTGGCGCGCAGCACCGTCGAGCGCTTCGCCCGTACCCACGGGGTCTGTCGCGTGACGACCCGCGTGATGGACGACAACAAGCAGGCCATGATCGCGGCCGACGAGTTCGACGCCGAGACGATGATGGTCATGTTCACCGAGCTGCGTGCCAGGCAGATCCGGGCCGAGGCCGAAGGGCGCGACGGGCTGTCGTCGGAGGGGCGAGAGAGGCTCTCGCCCGGGATGCGCGCGTTCATCGAGGAGGCGCAGGCGCAGGGCATCACCCGCTGTCCGATCCGGGACATCGACGCGAAGATGGGGAAGTGCCCGGTGGACCTGAGCGGTATGACCCCCGAGGCCGCCAAGGAGGCGATGGCGCGGCTTCTGGAAGAGCGAGCCGCGGAGTGAGGCCATGCCCACGTCGGAGCGGGAACCCGAGGGGCGGCCCGGGTTCCCCGGGCCGCCTCCGAGCGCGGGGGGCATGGGGGGCATCGATAGTCCCCCCATGAAGATGGTCCCGCACGTCGTCGCCTGGAACCTGACCCGGCGCTGCAACCTGGAGTGCGCCCACTGCTACATCTCCGCGGGGCCGACCGAACACGCCACCGCGGAGCTCGACACGCCGACGTGCCTCGGGATCGTCGACCAGGTTCTCGCGGTGAACCCCGCCCCGATGCTGATCCTGTCTGGCGGCGAGCCGCTGCTCCGAGACGATCTCGCGGAGCTTGCACGCCACGCGTCGAAGCGCGGCGCGACGGTGGTCGTCGGCACGAACGGCGCGCTCCTCACCGACGAGCGGATCGATGCCCTCCAGCAGGCCGGCGTGCGCGGGGTGGCGGTGAGCGTCGATTCGCTGCGCCCGTCGTACCACGACCGGTTCCGCCGCGGGACGGGAGCGCTCGTGGACACGCAGGCCGCGGTGGAGCGGTTGCGCGCGCACCGGCTCGACTTCATCGTCCAGACAACGGTCACGAAAGGCAATCGCGCGGAGCTCGAGCGGCTCGTGGAGTGGGCGGCCGGGGTGGGCGCGGTATCGTTCAACTGCTACTTCCTCGTGTCGACGGGTCGAGGCGCCTCGATCTCGGACCTGACTCCGGCCGGCTACGAGGAGGTGCTCGCCGATCTCGCGCGCTGGCAGCGGCTCTACCGGGGCCGGATGCTCGTGCGCGCCAAGTGCGCCCCGCACTTCATGCGGCACGTCCACCGGACCGACCCCGACTCCCCGATCCTCAACTACGAGACGCGGTGCCCGTGCGGGACGCAGTACTGCCGGCTCACGCCCGACGGCAAGGTCACGCCGTGTCCGTACCTCCCCGAGGTCGCCGGCGATCTGACGACGCAGAGCTTCGCGGACATCTGGCGGTCCTCGCCGTTGTTCGCGCGGCTCCGCGAGGGCGAGCTCGGCGGCGCCTGCGGGACGTGCGAGTACCGAAAGGTGTGCGGCGGGTGCCGCGCCCGCGCGTTCGCGCTGACCGGCGACGTGCTCGCGGCCGACCCGTCGTGCGTGTACGAGCCGTCGGGACAGGTCCCGCTGCTCGAGCCCGCGCGGGAGGTGACGTACGGCGCGGAGTTCACGCCGGTGCTCACGTGGAACGAGGCGGCGCGAGCACGGCTCGACCGGATTCCCTCGTTCGTGCGCGGCGTCGTCGTCAAGCGCGTCGAGGACTTCGCGCGGCGTCAGGGCCTTCGCGAGGTGACTCCCGAGCTGCTGACCGACGTCCGCAAGGCGATGCCCGTCGACTTCTCGAAGCGACTGCCGTTCTTCATGTCCGACAGTATGGGGGACCCCGACATAGCCCCCCAACCCCCCCGACGTTCGACGGGCCCGGGATGAACCCGGGCCCGTCTCAGCTCCGCGATTCGTTCACGCTTCGGTTGCAGGCGGTTGACACCATCGGTATCCTCCGCTTCGCCAGCGTGGATCCGATTCGCTCAGTGCCCGTGAACGGTGATCGAGGAGCGCCACGGCTTTGTCGGGTGCGTCCGCGCCCCCCCCGGGGCGCTCCGAGCGCCGGGGGAGGTGGGGGGCCCTTCGAGGCCCCCCACGTTCCTGGGACATGAAGAGGCACTGGCGTTTCGCACGGGCGTGGGCGGGCATCATGCTGCTCACTGCCGTGGCGCTGGCGGTGCTTCTCGGAGCACCCGTCGAGGCCCAGGACGCCGCCAAGGAACCCGCGTACCGCGCCTTCCCGCTGCTCGGCTCACGCCTCGCCGTCTGGGTGATCGCGCAGCTGCATCTCGATTTCGCGGCCTTCATCCTCGGCGTGCCGATGTTCGCGGTCATCATCGAGATCATCGGGTGGAAGAACCGCGATGCGCGCTATGACTGGCTCGCCCACGAGTTCATCAAGCTCGTCTTCGCCGCGTTCTCGGCCACGGCGCTCTTCGGTGCCCTGCTGCTCTTCGTGTTCATCGGGTTCTACCCGAAGTTCTTCGCGTTCATGACGAACATCTTCCACACGACCTACTGGATCTACGCGCTGCTGTTCTTCGGCGAGACGTTCACCATCTACCTCTACTACTACGGGTGGGACTGGCTGAGCGGTTCGCGGAAGTGGATCCACGTCACGCTCGGCGTCCTGGCGAACATCTTCGGGACCGCGATCCTGTTCATCGCCGACGCCTGGCTCACGTTCATGACATCGCCGGCCGGCATCGCCGAGACGGGCGCGCTCAAGGGCAGCGTGTGGGCGGCGGTCGACAACGCCACGTGGATGCCGATCAACGTCCATCGACTCATCGCCAACATCGTCTTCGGCGGGACGATCGCGGCCGCCTACGCGGCGTTCCGGTTCCTGGGCGCGAAGACGGACGAGGAGCGGGCGCGGTACGACTGGATGGGCTACGTCGGCAACTTCGTCGCGATCTCGGCCTTCATCGTGCTGCCGTTCGCGGGGTACTGGCTCGGGCGGGAGATCTACGCGTTCGACCAGACGATGGGCATCACCATGATGGGCGGCTTCATGTCGTGGCTCTGGATCATCCAGGCCACGCTGATCGGTGTGCTGTTCATCGGCTCGAATTACTACCTGTGGCTCGGGATGGAACGGATCCCCGGCTCGGAGCGTTACCGGAAGTACGTGCCGTACATGCTCATCATCCTGGCGGTGGGCTTCATGGTCTGGGCGACGCCGCGCAGTCTGATCGTGACGCTCGAGGAGGCGCGGGCGATGGGCGGCACCCACCACCCGATTCTCGGGATCTTCGGCGTCATGTCGGCGAAGAACACCGCCGTGAACCTGATGATCCTGACGACGTTCCTCTCCTATGTCCTGTACCGGCGCGCCAATCGGCTGTCCATCAAGCCGTGGGTGATGGCCGGCATGGCGGTGCAGTGGGGCGCGTTCTTCGTGGCCGCCGCGATCGTCCTCTTCTACGGCGTCTACGGCTACTTCGTGGAATCGATCGTGCGGATCGGCTTCTCCGTCTACCAGGTCCTCGCGGTGCTGGGCGCGATCGCGCTCGTGATGACGATCGACATCCCGATGTTCCGCGGCGCCCGGTCGACCGGCGAGATCCGGTGGGGCACGATCGCCCCCCGCTCGCAGTACGTGCTCATCCTCCTCGCGGTCACCTTCACGTGGCTGATGGGGCTCATGGGCTTCGCGCGCTCGGGGATCCGACAGCACTGGCACGTCTACGGCGTGCTGCGAGACACGTCGGTCGACGCGGTCACGCCCGCGCTCGGCTACGCGGCGAACGTCATCACCCTCGTCACCGCGGTGTTCCTGGCGCTGGTGATGTTCATCTTCTGGCTCGGCGGCCTCGCCGAGAAGGGCGGCACCGCACACGCGCCCGTACCCGCGCCCCACATCGCGGGCGGCAGCGGCGAGGCGCACTGACGATGCCGGTCCCGGTGGCCGTCAAGGTCGGGGCCCTCGCGCTGGCCGCGATGGGCGCCTACACCTGGTTCGCCAACGCGATTCCGCAGATCGAGTCGAGGCCGCCGCAGGAGCTGTCGCTCGAGGGCAACGTGCCTCCCGCGCAGCTCGTCAGGGCCGGCGAGCAGATCTTCCGCACGAAGGGCGCGTGCGAGACGTGCCACAAGATCGGCGAGCGGGGAACGCGCGCGCCCGACCTGGGCGGCGTCGGCGGTCGTGCGGCCACCCGCAAGCCGGGCACGCCGGCCAAGCAGTATCTCCTCGAATCGCTCATCACTCCCGGCGCCTATCTCGTCGAGGGCTACCCGAACATCATGCCGCAGGTGGACAGGCCGCCGATCACGCTCAACCGCTCGGAGGTGTGGGCGATGGTGGCCTACCTCCAGTCGCTCGGCGGCACCGTCGACGTCACGCTCGAGGACATTCCGCCGACGGTCGGCGCCGCGGCAGCCGGCGGCGCCGCGGCGCCTGCGGAGGTGAAGATTCCCGGGGACCCGAAGGCGGGTGAAGCCGTCTTCACGACGAAGGGGGCCTGCGTCGCCTGCCATGCGGCCGGCAAGGTCGCCGGCGGGAAGGTCGGGCCGGATCTCTCGCAGATCGCCAAGATCCAGACGCCGGAGTACATCATGAAGAAGATCCTCGATCCGGCAGGGCTGGGCACGGTGTCCGGCTTCCCGCCAGGCGTGATGCCCAAGGATCTCGGTCAGCGGCTGACGGCGAAGGAGTACACGGACCTCGTCGCCTTCCTCCTCACGCTGAAATGACGAGGCCATGAGGTTCCTCCGGTCCCGGTTTCTCCAGGCGGTCATCGTCCTGGTCGTCGCCTTCTGCGTCTTCCGGTTCGGGATCCGCCCGCCGGCACCGTGGAGCGTCATCAAGCTCTACATGGCCGTCGTCGCGCTGGCGGTGCTCGTCCACATCTCGTCGGACTCCGACTCGTGGCGCGACTTCCTCCGTCCCATTCGCGACACGCTGACCAGGCCCGAGCGACGCTTCGTGCGCGCGGTGCTCGTCGTCCTCATCCCGGTGCTGCTCGGGTACTACGCCTACTCGGTCGCCGCGGCCAGGCCCGAGGCGCCGCCGCAGCTCCGCGCGATCCACCCCGCGCCGCCGCCGTCGCTCTCGTTTCGCGGCAAGGAGATGAACCTCCAGGGTCTCGAGAACCCGCTCCGCAAGGATCAGGCGAGCCTCGCCAGGCACGCCGCGGCCGGCGGCGCGATCTACATCCAGAACTGCTTCTACTGTCACGGCGACAACCTCGACGGCAAGGGACACTTCGCGCCGGCCTTCAACCCCCCGCCGGCGAACTTCGAGGACCCGGGCACGATCGCCCAGCTACCGGAGGCCTATCTCTTCTGGCGCATCGCGAAGGGTGGGCCCGGGTTGCCGAGGGAGTCCACGCCGTGGGATTCCGCGATGCCAGCCTGGGAAGACCGGCTGACGGAAGAGCAGATCTGGCAAGTCATCGTGTACGTCTACGAGGCGACCGGGCAGCGCCCCAGGCGCTGGCAGGAGCATTGATGCGCACCGCTCCCGCGATCGCGCTCGGCGTGCTCGTCGCCCTCGGGCTGCCGCCGGCCGCGGTCGGACAGCAGGGGGACGCGGCGGCCGGGAAGGGCGTCTACGAGCGGAAGTGCGCGCTCTGCCACGGCGACCAGGGTGATGGCCAGGGGCCGGGCGCCGAGCGCCTGGTTCCGAGGCCGCGGGACTTCACGTCCGGCCTCTTCAAGGTCCGCACGTCCGCCAACCAGACCCCGAGCGATCGGGACCTGTTCGACGTGATCACCAACGGGATGCCCGGCACGTCGATGCCTGGCTGGTCGACGCTCCCCGAGAAGGACCGCTGGAGCCTCGTCGCGTACGTCAAGACCTTCGCGCCGGAGCGGTTCAAGGAGCCGGCGAAGAAGCTCGAGCTCCCCAAGGAGGTCGGCTCGTCGGCGGACTCGATCGAGCGCGGCCGGGAGATGTTCGAGGCGATCGAGTGCAACAAGTGCCACGGCACCGAGGGGCGCGGGGACGGGCCGTCACGGCCGGAGCTGAAGGACGAGTGGGGGTTCCCGATCGCGCCGGCGAACCTCACGAGGCGGTGGACCTTCCGCGGCGGCAAGAGCCGCACCGACATCGCGACCCGGCTCGCCGCCGGCGTGCTCGGCACGCCGATGCCCGCGTTCCTCGACAGCGTCGAGAAACCCGAGGACATCTGGCACCTGACGAACTACATCGTCTCGCTCGGTCCGGAGGAGCCGCGGACCGTCTCGCTGGTGACCGTCGGCGCCGTGAGCGACGACATCCCGGTCGACCCGGACGCCGAGCTGTGGAAGACGCAGCGGCCCCAGGACATCGTCCTTGCCGGGCAGGTGATCATCGAGCCCCGGAACTTCAACCTGGCCATCGACCTCGTCACGCTGCGCGCCGTCCACAACGGGCGCGACATCGCGTTCCACCTGACGTGGGACGATCCGACGGAGTCGAAGGCGGAGCCGGACAAGAAGGTCTTCGCCGACGTGATCGCGCTGCAGTTCCCGCCCGGGTCCGCGCCGGGCGAGGCGCGGCCGTACTTCCTGATGGGCGACGCCAACGACCCCGTGTACCTGCTCCGGTGGGAGCAGGGCAAGGGCGCCGCCGAGGTGACGGCTCACGGGCCGGACACGCTGACGCCGATCGCGGGCTCCGAGGTGGCGGCGAAGGCGGTGTACAGCCATGGGCAGTATCGGCTCGTGCTCAAGCGCGCGCTGGTCGCGAAGGATACGGCGCGAGCGTCCTTCGCGCCCGGGGTCTTCACACCGGTCGCGTTCCAGGCGTGGGACGGGGGTGCGGGGGAGGCCGGCGCCAAGATGTCTTTGACCACGTGGTACCCTCTGACTCTGGAGGAGCCCCGGTCGAACCGCCGGTTCGTCGTGCCTCCCCTGGTGGCGGTGCTCACGTTCGCCGCCATGGTGCTGATCATCCGCAGCGCAAATCGGCGGCATCACCTGTAGCCCCCGCGACACGCCGCGCGGCGTAGCCGATTCGATCCCAATGGCATCCGAGGGAGGACGAGTAGTGATGCGAAACGCACTAGGAGTTTTTAGTGTAGTCGCCCTACTGGCGAGCGCCGTGACGCTGATCGGGACCGACAGCGCGACGGCCCAGGGCGGCGGGACGATCGAGGCCGAGGTGAAGTACAACGGCCCGCCCGTCGTCGAGACGCTCAAGATCAACAAGGACACGCAGCAGTGCGGTACCGACGCGAAGATCGAGAAGGTCGCTGTCGGGGCCAACAAGGGGCTGGCGAACACCGTCGTCTCCGTCCCGACCGCCAAGGGGCAAGCGCCCGCGAAGAAGACCGTCATCGACCAGAAGGGCTGCGCGTTCGTGCCCCACGTCGTCGTGATGACGCCGGGCCAGATCGACATCAAGAACTCCGACGGCATCCTGCACAACATCCACACCTATTCCTCCGCGAACCCGTCGATCAACAAGGCGCAGCCGAAGTTCAAGAAGGTGATGACCGAGAAGTTCGAGAAGCCGGAGGTCGTCAAGGTCACCTGCGACGTGCACAGCTGGATGCTCGGCTGGATCGCGATCGTGCCGACGCCGTACCACGGCGTCACCGACGCGAACGGGACGACGAAGATCGAGAACGTTCCCGCCGGGAAGCACACGGTGGAGGTCTGGCACGAGACGCTCGGCAAGCAGACCAAGGAGGTCGAGGTCAAGCCTGGTCAGACGGCCAAGGTCAGCTTCGAGGTGAAGAAGAAGTAGCCGCGTAAACTCCGACCGTTCGGCAAGGAGGCACGAGACGAGCATGCTGAGCTGGTGGCTTCCCGAGAACGTCGCGACGTACGGGCAGGACATCGACTGGCTGTTCCACCTCATCTACTGGATCACCGGCGGGGTGTTCGTGCTCGTGATCGTGACCTTCCTGACGTTCCTCGTGCTCTACCGCGACCGCCCGGGGCGCCGGGCGCGGTACACGCACGGCAGCACCCCGCTCGAGATCGCGTGGACGGTCGTGCCCACGCTGATCCTCGTGGTGCTCACCTTCCTGAGCGTGCCGGCGTGGTCGCGCATCAAGATGCAGATGCCTCCCAGCGACCTCGACGTCGTCGTGACCGCCAAGCAGTTCAACTGGCAGGTGGCCTATCCGGGACCGGACGGTAGGTTCGGCACCGCCGACGACAAGACGATGCTCGACGAGATGCACGTGCCGGTCGGAAAGGTGATCCACGTGCGTCTGCGCTCACAGGACGTCATCCACAGCTTCTTCGTCCCGCAGTTCCGGATCAAACAGGACGCGGTGCCCGGTCGCGAGATCGTCGCGTGGTTCGAGGCGGTCAAGCCCGGCAAGTACGAGTGGCCGTGCGCCGAGCTCTGCGGCTTCGGTCACTCGGGCATGCGCGGGTGGGTGTACGTGCACACGGCCGAGGACTACGCGAAGTGGGCGGCAGAGAACGCGACCGGCGCCCAGGAGACCCCCAAGCGATGAGTGCCGTGAGCGCCGCCTACGTCGACACCGAGCATGCGGAGCACCACGAGCTGGGCTTCCTCCGCACGTACGTCTTCTCCACCGATCACAAGATGATCGCGCGGCAGTTCCTGTTCCTGGGGTTGTTCATGATGATCCTCGGAGGACTGCTCGCGCTGGTCATCCGGTGGCAGCTCGCGTGGCCGGAGACGGCGGTGCCCGGTCTCGGCTGGATCCTCACGGAAACCGAGGGGATCCTCGAGCCGTCCACGTACAACATGGCGTTCACGATGCACGCCACGATCATGATCTTCTTCGTGGTCATGCCGATCCTGGCGGGCGCCTTCGGCAACTTCCTGATCCCGCTCATGATCGGCGCCCGCGACATGGCGTTCCCGTTCCTCAACATGCTCTCGTTCTGGGTCGCCGCGCTGGCCGGCGTGCTCATGCTCGCCGGCTTCTTCGTCCCCGGCGGTCACGCGGCCGCCGGCTGGACCTCCTACGCGCCCCTGTCGTCGGTCACCGAGTACACCGGCGTGAACTGGGGCCAGAACCTCTGGTGCATCAGCCTGTTCGTCCTGGGCATCTCCTCGATGATGGGGGCGATCAACTACATCACGACCGTCGTCAACATGCGGGCCCCGGGGATGACGCTCTTCCGCATGCCGCTCGTGGTGTGGTCGCTGTTCATCACCGCGATCCTCCTCCTCCTGGCCCTGCCCGTGCTGACGTCCGGGGTCGCGATGCTGCTCTTCGATCGCATGCTCGGGACGAGCTGGTTCAGGCCGTCGGGCGGCGGCGAGCCGCTGCTGTGGCAGCACCTCTTCTGGTACTTCGGCCACCCCGAGGTCTACATCCTGATCCTGCCCGCCATGGGGATCGGGTCGGAGATCCTGCCGGTCTTCGCCCGCAAGCCGATCTTCGGCTATCACGCGATGGCGTTCTCGATGATCGCGATCGCCTTCCTGTCGTGGATCGTGTACGGCCACCACATGTTCGTGAGCGGGATGAACCCGACGCTCGGGCTGTCCTTCATGATCACGACGATGATCATCGCCGTGCCGTCGGCGATCAAGACGTTCAACTGGCTCGGCACGCTCTGGGGCGGACGCATCCGGTTCACGGTGCCGATGCTCAACGCGCTCGCGTTCGTGTCGATGTTCGTGATCGGCGGGCTCTCGGGCATCTTCATGGCGTCCACGCCCGTGGACATCTTCATCCAGGACACGTACTTCATCGTCGCGCACATCCACTATGTCGTCTTCGGCGGGTCGATCTTCGGCGCCTTCGCCGCGATCTACTACTGGTTCCCGAAGATGTTCGGCCGGATGACGAACCCGGCGCTGGGCCACCTGCACTTCTGGCCCACGTTCGTCTTCTTCAACATGACGTTCTTCCCCATGCACATCCTCGGCGTCGGCGGCCACATGCGCCGGATCTACAACCCGACGCAGTACGAGATGCTGCAGCCTCTGCAGTGGTGGAACGTGCTGATCACGATCGGCGCGATCGGGCTCGGTCTCGCCCAGATCCCGTTCGTGATCAACTTCTTCTGGAGCCTGTTCGCGGGGCGGAAGGCGCCGGTGAACCCGTGGAACGCGACGACGCTCGAATGGAGCGCCCCGTCGCCGCCGCCGCACCTGAACTGGGGGCCACGGCTGCCGACCGTGCACCGGGGACCCTACGAGTACAGCGTGCCGGGCTCCAGCGAGGACTTCCTGCCGCAGTGGGAGCCGTCGTCGGCGGTGCCCGCCGGCGCCCGGCGGCACTGAACGAGCGCGGGCCGGCATCCCGGTGGACGCGCGGATGGAGAGCCTGATGCGATCCGAGGCGATGGTGGCCGCGGTGGCGCGCGACCGCTGTCGCATCCTGGCCGATCTTCTGGTGCTCACCAAGCCGCGCGTCGTGCTGATGGTCGTCCTGGTGACGATGGTCGGCTACTACCTCGGTCTCGGAGGCCAGGCGGATTACCGCGTCGTGCTCCACCTGCTCGTCGGCACGATGCTCGCCGCCGGGGGCACGCTCGCGCTGAACCAGTACGGTGAGCGCGACGTGGATGCGCGCATGGAGCGGACGCGCGCGCGGCCGCTGCCCGATGGACGGCTGGCGCCCGTGGAAGCGCTCGCCTTCGGCACCGTCCTCGCGGTGGCGGGTCTCGTGCAGCTCGCGGCGGGCGTGACCGTCTGGGCCGCGGCGGTGACCGCGTGCACGACGGTGCTCTACCTCTTCGCGTACACGCCGCTCAAGCTGCGCACCCCGCTCGCGACGCTGGTGGGGGCGGTTCCGGGAGCGCTCCCGCCCGTGACCGGATGGGTGGCCGCGTCCGGGGAGCTTGGTCTCGGTGCCTGGGTGCTCTTCGGCATCCTCTTCCTCTGGCAGGTGCCGCACACGCTCGCGATCGCGCGTCTCTACCGCGACGATTACGCCCAGGCCGGTGTCCGCGTCCTTCCGGTGGTCGACGATGGCGGTCACAGCACCGAGCGCCAGATCGTGGTCGGGAGCCTCGGGCTCCTGGCCGTGAGCCTGCTCCCGACGCTGATCGGGTTGACCGGCTCGGTGTACTTCATCGGAGCGCTGGCTGCGGGCACCGTCCTCGCGACGCTCGCCGCCCGACAGGCGCTGGCACCGTCGAGCGCCGGCGCCCGGCGCATGCTGCTGGGGTCACTCCTGTACCTGTCGGTGGTGCTCGCGCTCCTCGCGTCCGACAAGGCCGGTCCATCATGACGGATGGCGTCGAGCCGCGGAACCGCCGGGTCCTGCGCGTGCTCGTGTCGATCGTCGCGGCGCTCGTCGTCGCGACGATCCTGGTCGGGATCCGATGGTGAGCGCGTTCTCGGTCGTCGACGCGCCCGCCCGCGGGCCGGCGCGCCGGACGACGGGCGGGGACCTGCCGCCTCGGCTGCCGCCGCCGGGAGGCGACGGCGACGGGCCGGACCGCGAGCCGGATCCGCGCCGGCCGATCCTCGACAACGCCCGGCTCGCGACGCTCTTCCTCATCGTCGCCGAGGTGATGCTGTTCGCCGGCCTGGTGTCCGGGTTCTTCGTGCTCCGGCTCGGGGCGCCGGTGTGGCCGCCGCCGCTGGAACCGAGGCTTCCCGTCGCCGCGACGGCGGTCAACACGCTGGTGCTCCTCGCGTCGAGCGTGGCCATGCTGGCGGCGCGTCGCGCGCTGGCTGAGCGCGATCTCGCGGCGCTGGCGAGGCGTGTCGGCGTGACGGCGGCGCTCGGCGCGTTGTTCCTCACCGTGCAGGGATTCGAGTGGGTGCGACTCGTTCGCTTCGGCCTCACCGTCTCCTCCGGGGCCTACGGCTCGACGTTCTACACGCTGATCGGGGCGCATGCTCTCCACGTCCTCGTCGCGCTCCTGTGGGTCCTGCTCACGCTGCAGCTCATCGTGCGCGGCCGGTTCTCGCCGGACCGTCCCGGGATGATGCGCGCCTGCGCGATGTACTGGCACTTCGTCGTGCTCCTGTGGCCGGTCCTCTACGTGACGGTGTACCTGCTGTGACGCTCGCCTGGCTCGTCGCGCTCACGCTCCTCTTGACGCCCGACGCGGCCCACGCGTGCGCGGCCTGCATCTCGTCGGCGTACGGCGACCGGACCTACAACGTGGCCTACCTCGGACTGCTGCTGGTACCCTTCGTGCTCGCGATCGCCGTCGGCGGGATCCTGACGCGGTGCTACCTGGCTTCGCGGCGGGAGCCGACCGAGATCATGGGGGGCCCCGACATGGCCCCCCATACCCCCCAATCGCTCGGAAGCGGCCCGGGGGACCCGGGCCGCTCCTCGATTCTCCGCTCGGCCGGGGGGCCCGACATGGCCCCCCATACCCCCCAATCGCTCGGAAGCGGCCCGGGGGGCCCGGGCCGCTCCTCGATTCTCCGCTCGGCCGGGGGCCCCGAGATGGCCCCCCATACCCCCCAGCGCTCGGAGCCGTCCCGGGGGGGGTGCGCGGACGCACCCGTGGTGCGCGGACGCACCCGCGAAACCCGGGACGGCCCTCGAGACTCCGATTCGTTCCGTCGCACCGGCCCCCGACCCTCCGATGCGACACCGAGGAGCGAGCGGGCCGAGGAGGGCGACGAAGCCATGCGACGCTCATCGGCGTCGCGCCTCACGGGCTCCGAGCCGATCCCCGACGAGGAGAGGACATGGACCACACGGTGACGATGACCGCACACGTCGAGCCGGCACGCGTCGAGCCGGCCGAAACGCCGCTGACCCCGACGAGCTGGGGCAAGCTCGGCATGTGGATCTTCCTGGCGGGTGATGCCGTCGGGTTCGGCGTCCTGCTCGCCGCGTACGGCGCGGCACGCGCGACGAGCGCGGACTGGCCCGACCCGTACCAGCGCCTCGGCATCAACCTGACCGCCGCCATGACGTTCCTGCTGATCTGCTCGAGTGTCACGATGGTGAAGGCGCTGGAGTGGCTCGGCCGGGGCGATCGCGCGCGATGTCGGCGGTTCTTGCTGTTCACCGCGCTCGGCGGGGCGATCTTCGTGAGCCTTCAGGCGTACGAGTGGACCCACCTCGTCCATTCGGGGCTGCACATCAACGGCAACCCGTGGGGAGCGGCGCTGTTCGGCACCTCGTTCTTCATCGTCACCGGGTTCCACGGGTTGCACGTCTCGGCCGGGGTCATCTACCTGCTCTCGATGATCCGGTACGTCGGCAACCGGCCGGAGCCTGCGGCGAGCTACAACGCCGTCGAGATCACCGGCCTCTACTGGCACTTCGTGGACCTCGTCTGGATCATGGTGTTCACCTTCATGTACCTGATCTGAGAGGGCAGCGATGGCGACCACGGACAAGCATCCGAACTACATGGCCATCTTCTGGTGGCTCGCTGTGCTGACCGTGATCGAGCTCGGCGTCATCTTCCTCCCCACGGGGAAGGTGACGATCGGCGTGCTGCTCTGCGGCCTCGCCGTGGCCAAGGCGGCCCTCGTGGCGATGTACTTCATGCACCTGCGCTTCGAGACGAGGACGCTCGGGCTCATCGCGATGACACCCCTGACGATCGCGACCCTGCTGGTGCTCCTCCTGCTCCCCGACGGGTTCGCCGTCGACCACCGCACCCAGGCGACCGCTCCGGCAGCGAGCGTGCAGTCGAAATAGCCGTCTTTACGCTAACGTCCGGCTCCAGCGGACGCCCGCGAGCGGGCGCCGCTGAGCCGGACCGGCCGCGCGGATCGAACCCACGTCCGCGTCGCCTGGCGTCCATGATCGCGGAGGCCGTGAACGAATCGAGTGCTCGAGCCGCGCCCCGGATTCCACGGGTGCGTCCGCGCACCGCCCGGGGCGCGTGCGAGCGCGGGGGGCTTGCGGGGCCTCGATCGTCCCCCGTGAACGAATTGCGTGGTCGAGCTGCGCCCCGGGTTTCCCGGGGCGCGTGCGAGCGCGGGGGGTATGGGGGGCTTCGATAGTCCCCCCATGACGATGGACGACAGGTTCCGCCGTGCCGCCTGGGCCTACTTCGGTTACGGCGTCGTCTACTGGCTCGGGGGAGCGTGGCTCGCCTGGCACGGCATCGGCGTGCGAGCCGGCGCGTCGCGGTTCTCGCCTGCCATCTGGCTTCTCGTTGGGCTCGTGTTCGTGGGGCTCATCCCGTTCCTGCTGTACCGGCGCCGCCGGTTCTTCGAGCGGTGGGTCCTCAGCCGGCGTGACTTCGCGCGGATCCTGTTCGTCTTCATGGTCGTTCGCGCCGCCGGCGTCGCGAACGTCGGCCTCGGACCCGACGGCGGGTCGGTCCCCGCGCCGTGGGGCGGCCTGGTCAGCCTGCGGACGGGAGCGACCGTGTTCTTCTTCGTGACGGTCGCGGCCTCCGTGCTCGTCGCGTGGGCGGCCTGGAGTGACGAGCCGAGCGCGTGACTGCCTCCTTCGAGGCTTCCCGGCTTGACTTACCCTCCGGCCAGTTCCTAAAATGAACCGCCGTTCAGTTTGCCGCGCCCCCCACGCAGGAGTGAGGACATGGACTTCACGCTGACCCCGGAACAGGAGGCGCTTCGCGCCGAGGTCCGAGCCTGGCTGACGGCGAACATCCCAGATGAATGGGTCAACCAGATCGTGGGTCGGGCAGATGTGCCGCGTGCCGAGGCCTACGACTTCATGCGAGCCTGGCAGCGCAAACTCTACGACGCCGGCTTCATCGGGCTGACGTGGCCGAAGGAGTACGGCGGGCGCGGCCTCACCTTCATGGAGGAGCTGATCGTCCAGGAGGAGATGGCGCTCGCCAAGGCGCCGCCGATCCTCAACATCCTGGGCGTCGGCATGGCGGGTCCGACGATCATCGCGTACGGCACCGAGGCCCAGAAGAGCCGGTACGTCTCCAAGATCCTGTCGTGCGAGGAGATCTGGTGTCAGGGCTACTCCGAGCCGAACGCCGGCTCCGACCTGGCCTCGCTCCAGATGCGCGCGGTGAAGGACGGGGAGTGCTGGGTCATCTCGGGGCAGAAGGTGTGGACGTCGCTCGCCCACGTCGCCGACCGGATGATGCTGCTGGCGCGCACGGATCCCGATGCGAAGAGGCACAAGGGCATCACGTACTTTCTGCTCGACATGCATCTTCCGGGCGTGACCGTGAAGCCGCTCAAGCAGCTGACCGGGGACGCGGAGTTCAACGAGGTCTTCCTCGACAACGTGCGCGTGCACGAGTCCGAGGTGCTGGGCGGCGTCAACAACGGGTGGGCGGTCGGCCTCACCACGCTCATGTACGAGCGGCTGGCGCTCGGCTTCGGTCTCCAGGTGCGGCTCAGGATCGCGCTCGACGGCGTCGTCGATCTGGCGCGCCGCATGGAGAAGGACGGGCGGGTGATCACCAAGGACCGGATCATGCGCCAGAAGATCGCTCAGCTCTGGATCGAGACCGAGGCGTTGAAATACACTGGCGCGCGCGGGATCACGAAGCTGCTGAAGGGAGAGATGCCGGGACCGGAGGCGTCGTCCGGCAAGATGATCTGGGTGGACACGCACCAGCGGATGCAGGAACTCGCCATGGAGATCGAGGGGCCGTACTCGCAGCTCACCCGCGGCTCGGACTGGGCCGTCGAGGGGGGGCTGTGGCAGTACACGTTCCTGCGGTCTCGCGCGAACTCCGTCGAGGGCGGCACGACCGAGATCCAGAAGAACATCATCGGGGAGCGCGTGCTCGGGCTGCCGAAGGACTGAAGGAGAGGCGATGAACTTCGGGTTCAGCGAGGAGCAGGAGCTGCTGCGTGCGACCGCGCGCAAGTTCTTCGAGAACGAGTGCCCGTCGACGTTCGTCCGCGCCCGCATGGAAGAGCCGGGAGGCGTGACCGACGAGTTCTGGACGAAGCTCGCCGAGCAGGGCTGGCTCGGGCTCGTGTACCCGGAGGAGGTCGGCGGCACGGGGCTCGGCTTCGTCGATCTCGTCGTGCTGATGGAGGAGATGGGGCGGGCCTCGATGCCCGGTCCGTTCTTCTCGACGGTGCTGCTCGGAGGCCTCACGATCCTCGAGGCGGGCTCGACGGCGCAGAGGAAGGAGTGGCTCGCCCGTATCGCCTCCGGTCAGGCGAAGGTCGCCCTCGCGCTCACGGAGCCGAGTGCGCGCTGGGACGCGGCCGGCGTCACCGCCACCGCGCGCGAGGAAGGCGGCGGATTCGTCCTCTCGGGCACGAAGCTGTTCGTGCTCGATGCACACATCGCGGAGGCGATCGTCGTCGCGATGCGCACGCGCGAGAGCGGCCGGCCGGAAGACGGCGTGAGCCTGTTCCTCGTGCCGCGCGACGCGCGGGGGCTCGAGGCGCGGCTGCTGCCGACGATGGATCAGACGCGCAAGCTCTGCGAGGTGAAGCTCGGCGACGTGCGGGTCGGCAAGGACGCGCTCGTCGGCACGAAGGACGGCGCGTGGCCGGCGATCGACCGGGTGATCCAGCGCGCCACCGTCGCGCTCTGCGCCGAGATGTGCGGCGGGGCCCAGAAGGTCCTCGACATGACGACCGACTACGCGAAGATCCGCATCGCCTTCGGCCGCCCGATCGGCGCCTACCAGGGGGTCAAGCACAAGGCGGCCGACATGCTCGTCGAGGTCGAGAACGCCAAGTCGCTGACGTACTATGCGGCGTGGGCGGTCGACGAGAACTCACCCGAGGCCCCGCTGGCCGTCTCGATGGCCAAGGCGTACGTGTCCGACGCGTTCCGGCGGGCCGCGGGCAACGGCATCCAGCTCCACGGCGGGATCGGCTTCACCTGGGAGCACGACCTGCACCTCTACTTCAAGCGCGCGAAGGGCTCGGAGTTCACGTTCGGTGACGCCACGTACCACCGGGAGCGTGTCGCGCAGCTCATCTCTTTGTAATGGGGGGCCTCGAAGGGCCCCCCATACCCCCCGAATCGCTCGGACACGGCCCGGGGGACCCGGGCCGCGCCTCGGGCTCGCGCTCGGCCCGGGGCCTCGGGGGGCCCCCCATACCCCCCGAATCGCTCGGACACGGCCCGGGGGACCCGGGCCGCGCCTCGACTTCTCTCGGCTCACCGGGTGATTCCGTGAAGGCACCCGTCGAGCCGAGGCCCGCAGCGTCCGTCGTGCTCGTCAGGGACGCCCCTCGGGGCTCGGCGGAGCCGCTCGAGGTCTACATGATCCGGCGGCAGAAGACGATGCGGTTCCTCGGCGGCTTCTACGCGTTCCCCGGCGGGAAGGTGGACGAGACGGACGCCTCGCCGGATTCGCTTGGCCGCTGTTACGGGCTCGATGCGGCTCGGGCCGAGGCGATCTTTCCGCAGAGCGCCCAACGTCCCGGGCTCGCGTACTGGGTGACGGCGGTGAGGGAGCTCCTCGAAGAGACGGGCGTGCTGCTCGCCTGCGATGCGGCGGGGAGGCCGTTCGATGCGACGAGCGCGGGCGCGGCCGAGATCGTGGAGGCGGGCCGCGCCGCGCTGGTCTCGGGGAAGGCGTCGTTCCCGGAGCTGCTCGGCCGGCACGGCTGGTACTGCGACCTGCGGGCGATGCGCTACTTCTCGCACTTCATCACGCCGGAGTCGAGCCCGATCCGTTTCACGGCCCGCTTCTTCCTCTGCCCCGTGCCGGCAGGCCAGGCGCCGAGGCTCATCACCGAGGAGACGTCCGAGGGCTTCTGGATCCATCCCGGAAAGGGGCATCGGCGGTTCCGCGCGGGAGAGATGGCGATGGCCGAGCCGGCCGAGTACGCGCTGGCGTACCTCGCCCAGTTCGACTCGCTCGCGGACGTGTGGGCCGCGCACGCCGACGGGCGGCACAAGCTGCACGGGATCGTCGACAGGATCGAGTTCTGGGCGGAGTTCGACTGGAAAGAAGTCACCTGGCGCCGGCCGCGGCCGGCGTGACGTCGCGTCCGTTCGCACGCCTTCGCATGCGTCGATGTCGGCCGTGCTGTCGTCCCTCGCATGGTGGTTGCTGCGACAATTCCCGGGCTGCTTCGAGCACCGGGGGGGGCAGTGGCATGCGGACGACGGTGGGAATCTTCGTGACGCGCGCCGCGGCGGAGCACGCCGTCGCGCGAGCCCTGGAGAACGGATTCTCGCAGCACCGGATCACGATGCTCTCTCCCGGCACCGCCGGCACCGCCGAATCGTCGATGCCGCGCACGCACGGCGAGCAACCGGGCGTCGGCAAGGCCGTAGGGTTCGTGGTCGGTGCCGCGGTGGGAATGGCGACCGGATTCCCGCTCGGCGCGGCGATGACGACCTTGCTGGTCCCCAGCGTCGGGCCGGTCATCGCATGGGGACTTCTGGGTGCCGCGGTCCTCGGCGTCGGCGGCGCGGCGGTCGGGGGCGCCATCGAGACGGCCCTGACCGAAGGCGTGCCGAAGGACGAGGTCTTCGTGTACGAGGACGCGCTCCGGCAAGGCCGTACCGTCGTCGCCGCCCTCGCGGAGGACGGGGCACAGGCCGACGCTGCGAAGGCGGTGTTCAACGAGGCGGGAGCGGAGAGCATCGACGCGGCTCGCGAGCAGTGGTGGGTGGGTCTTCGCAGCGCGGAGCGCGAGCGTTACGTGGTGGCCGGACACGACTTCGAGACCGACGAGCCGGCGTTCCGGCGCGGCTTCGAGGCGGCGCTGCATGTCGACGTGCGAGGCCGGTCCTATGGCGAGGCGCAGGCGGAGCTTCGCGCGCGCTACCCCGACGCCTACGACGCTCCGGCGTTCAGACGCGGCTATGACCGCGGCGTCGCGTACCGGCAGAGTCTGGAGGATGTTCGCCGCCGCGAGGCGGCCTGATCCGACCTCATGATGGGGGGCCCCGAAATGACCCCCCAAACCCCCCAGCTCGCAAGCGCCGCGGGGCACCCGCGGCGCTGCTCGGGAAAGCCACTCGGCGGCGGGGCCCCGACAGGGCCCCCCAAACCCCCTCGTCTCGGGAAGCCCTCGATAGCCTCATAAAAATAGGGAATCGGCTTCATTGTCTCGGGTGGTCAGCGGCCTTCATATTCCGGGACAGGAATATGCCGCCTGCGACCGGAACCAATACCCTGCGGTATGCGCTGCTTGGCCTGCTGTCCCGACGGCGGCTGAGCGGCTGGGAGATCTTGAAGCGGTTCAGCCGCTCCATCGTCTTCTTCTGGCACGCCAAACGGAGCCAGATCTACGCGGAGCTCAGGCGCATGGAGCGCCTCGGTCTCGTCAGCTCTCGGCTCGAGATCAGGGGCGGGGGTCCGAACCCGCGCCACTACGCGATCGCCGACGCCGGTCGTGCGGCGCTCGACGAGTGGCTCGACCGGCCCACGCCGGCCGCCCCCGTCAAAGACGAGATGCTGCTGCGCACGTTCTTCTCGGAGCGGCTCGAGCCGGATCGAGTGCGGAAGTACCTCGAGGAGCACGGCGAGGAGCACCGTCGCGTGCTCGAGAAGTTCGACGCGATCCGGGCCAGGCTCGAGGAGCGCTACGGGCCTGTCGAAACGACGACCGACCGCGGCCTCTTCTTCGGCTACCTCGTCCTGGAGCAGGGAATCCGCCTGGAGCGGATGTCGATGGAGTGGTGCCGGTGGGCCGCCGCGATCGTCGAGCGCCGGCGCGATCTCCCGATCACGACGACGCCCGACGCCGACTTCATCATGACCTCCGTCGAGGGACGACACGGCAACCCGAGATGCGGCAGAGCCACCCGAGACGGCGGCGGAGCCGTCGGAGATGGCGCCGAATCCGTCGCGGAAGCGGCAGAGCCGCAGGGGGGCGGCACAGAGCGGCATGAGCCTGTCCATGGAGAACGGGATCCACTACCACCTGCCGGAGACGGTCAGCGAAGCCGTCGGTCTTCTCGCCCGGCACGGCGCCGCCGCGCGCGCGCTCGCGGGCGGCACTGACCTCGTCCCGGCGCTCAAGCTCGGGATCCTCGGTGCGCGGCACCTCGTCAGCCTCCGGCGCGTGCCGGGGCTCCGCGACATCGCGCTCGACGGCGACCGCGATGTCGTCATCGGCGCCCTCGCGACGCTGAGGGCCGTTGCGACATCGCCGCTCGTCGAGCATGCGTGCGCGGCGCTCGCCGAGGCCGCCGGGCGGACGGGCTCGCCGCTGCTGCGCAATCGCGGCACGCTCGGCGGCAACGTCTGTCTCGACACGCGCTGCTGGTACTTCAACCAGAGCGAGGCGTGGCGCGCGAGCCGCGATCGGTGCCAGAAGGCCGGCGGCGCGCGGTGTCACGTCAACGAGCGGGAGAACCGCTGCGTGGCGCTCTTCTCGGCCGACACCCCGGCGGCCCTCATGGTCGCGGGCGCGCGCGTCGAGCTCGCCGGTCCGAGCGGCATGCGCTGGATCGGCATCGAAGCGCTCTATTCCGGCGAGGGGCGTGCGCCCCTCGCCCTGGCGCCCGGCGAGATCGTCACGCGGATCCGGATCCCGAAACCGCTCGCCGGCTGGCGCACCGCCTACGTCAAGCACGCGGTCCGGGAATCGATCGACTTCCCGATCCTCGGTGTGGCGGCCGGCGTCGAGCTCGCGCCTGACGGAACGATTCACGCTGCGCGCGTCGCCGTCACCGGCGCACGGTCGGCCCCCGTCCGGCTCCCCGAGGTCGAGAACGCCGTCGGAGGACGCCGCCTCGCCGACGTCGGGGACGGCGATCTGGCCCGCATCGCAACCCGCGCGCTCGGGCCGCTCTTCCTCTCCGACGCGGTCCCGCACAAGCGATTGCTGGCCGGCCTCATGACGGTCGACGCGCTCGCGCGCGCGGCTGGCGAGGACAGCGGACGGAGGCGCTCGTGAAGCGACTCATCCAGCTCACCGTGAACGGGCAGGCGCACGACCTCGTCGTCACGCCCGTGGGGACGCTGCTCGACGTGCTGCGTGACGACCTCGGCCTCACCGGCGCGAAGCGCGGGTGCGATCTGGGCGCGTGCGGCGCGTGCACCGTCATCCTGGACGGCCGCCCCGTCAACTCGTGCCTGACGCTCGCGGTGGAGGCAGACGGCTCGGACGTCGCAACCATCGAGGGCGTGGCGGCGCCGGGACGCCTCCATCCCGTGCAGGAGGCGTTCGCCGTGCATGGCGCCGTCCAGTGCGGCTTCTGCACCCCGGGCATGGTGCTCGTCACGAAATCACTGCTCGACGAGTGCCCGGAGCCCGAGGACCGGCAGATCCGGGAGGCGTTGTCCGGGAACCTCTGTCGCTGCACCGGGTACGTGAAGGTGCTCGATGCGGTCCGCGCCGCGGCGCGCCGGCTCAGGGCCCGTGAAGGAGTCCGGTGATCGCCACCGCTTTGCCGATGGTCGAGCCACGCCCCGGGTCCTCCGGGGCGTGTGCGAGCGTGGGGGGCATGGGGGGCATCGATAGTCCCCCCATGATGTAGGAGGAGCGGGCATGGGCGACTACGCGGTCGTAGGCAAGTCGCTGCCCCGCGTCGACGCGGCGGAGAAGCTCACCGGCGCCGCCCGCTACACGGCGGACGTGCGCTTGCCCGGCATGCTGCGCGGCAAGATCCTGCGAAGCCCGCTTCCACACGCGCGGATCGTGTCGATCGACACGACGCGCGCGGAGCGGCTGCGCGGGGTGCATGCGGTGATCATGGGCCGGGACACGGCGGGACTCCGGGTCGCGTTCGTCGACACGCCGAAGTATCCGGCCGACGAGCCGCCCTTCGCGCTGGACCGCGTGCGCTACATCGGCGACGAGGTCGCGGCGGTCGCGGCGATCGACGAGGAGACGGCGCGGGAAGCGCTGTCGTTGATCCGCGTCGAGTACGAGCCCCTGCCCGCGGTCTTCACCGCGGCCGATGCGCTCCGGCCGGAAGCGCCGCTCATCCACGAGTTCGACTACCCGGGCAAGACGATCTGGGAAGACTGGGGCGCCCGCGGCCGGCCCGCCGGCGACCCGGTGCCGCGCACGAGCAACGTCGCCGCGCGCACCGCCGTCGCGTTCGGCGATGTCGATGCGGGCTTCGCGGCGGCCTCCCACGTGCGGGAGGACCGCTTCGAGACGGTCCCGGTCGCCCACGCGCCGATGGAGCCGCACGCCGCCGTCGCGTGGTTCGACCCGTCGGGCAAGCTGAGCATGCACGTGTCGAGCATGGGGATCTTCTACAAGCGCTTCGTCCTCGCCAAGGCGCTCGGCGTGCCGATCAGCCAGGTGCGCATCCACAAGAGCTACGTGGGCGGCGCCTTCGGCGGCAAGATCGACGTGTTCCCGTACGAGGTGGGCGCCGCCCTGCTCGCGCGGAAGTCGGGGCGGCCGGTTCTCATCGAGCTCTCCCGGGAGGAATCGCTGACGGCGACGCGCATGGACTTCCACGCGAACGTGCGCGTGAAGACCGGCGTCGATCGCGACGGCCTCATCACCGCGCAGGACATCCAGGTCATCGTCGACACGGGCGCCTACCGCGGCAGTGGTCCGGTCGTGGTCTTCCTCTGCTACTCGTACAACATTCCCGTCTACCGGGTGCCCGCGCTTCGTTACGAGGGCCTCGCCGTCTACACGAACAATCCGGTGAAGGGCCCGAAACGCGGCCATGGCGCGCCGTTCATCCGCTTCGCGGTCGACTCGCACATGGACATGCTGGCCGAAGATCTCGGCATCGACATGGTCGAGCTGATGCGCCGGAACGCGCGCGACCGGGGCGAGGTGATGCCGACGAGCGGCGACACGCTGAGGAGCTGCGGGCTCAAGGACGCCCTCGCCGCGGCGGCTCGCGACGGCCAGTGGGCGGCGCGCCGGCGGCGCACCGACTGGAGGAGCTCGGAGCGGTACAGGCGCGGCGTCGGCATGTCGGCGTGCTCGATGTTCAGCGGCTCGCCGTATTACCCGTTCGGCTCCGCCGCGGTCATCAAGCTCCACGACGACGGCGGCGCGACGCTCTTCGCGGGCACGGTGGAGATGGGCCAGGGCTCGGAGACGACGCTCTCGCAGATCGCCGCCGAGGAGCTCGGCGTGCCGCTCGACGACATCCGGATCGTGTCGGGCGACACGGAGCTGACGCCGATCGAGTTCGGCAGCTTTCTGTCCGGCGGCGCGTTCGTCACCGGCAAAGCGGTCCGCCTCGCAGCCGCCGATGCCAAGCGCCAGCTCTTCGAGATGGCGGCGCGGCTGCTCGAGGCCGACGTGCGAGACCTCGAGGCGCGCGACAAGCGCATCTCGGTGCAGGGGGCGCCGCACCGCTCGCTCACGTACGCCGAGATCATCGCGCTCAGCGTCAAGCACGCGAGCGGCGATCCCATCATCGGCAAGGGCTCGGTCAAGAGCGTCCCGGATGCCGAGCTCCACCCGAGCCTCAGCACCGCGCGCGGGCGATGGACGGAGGCGTACGGCTTCGCGGCTCAGCTCGCGGAGGTCGAGGTCGACACCTGGACCGGCACGGTCGAGGTCCGGCGGCTCGTCACCTACCACGATTGCGGATTCCCGCTGAATCCCCAGGTCGTGGAGGGGCAGATCGAGGGGTGCGTGTCGATGGCGCTCGGGCAAACCCTCCAAGAGCGCATCGATCTGCGTCAGGGCCAGGTCTTCAATCCCGACTTCCTCGGCTACCGGCTGCCGATCACGCACGACATGCCGGCGATGGTGAGCGGGATGATCCACAGTGACGAGCCCTATGGCCCGTTCGGCGCCAAGGAAGTCGGCGAGGGCGCCGTCTCCGGTGTCATGGCGGCCGTCGCGAACGCGGTCTACGACGCCATCGGGGTCCGCATCACGTCGCTGCCGATCACGCCCGCGAAGGTCATGGCCGGGCTCGATCGCGCCCGCGGCGGGCGGGGGTAAGACTCCATGGACGCCTTCTGGGAGCGCCTTGCCGAGCTGGCCCGCAGGGGCGAGCCGGTGGTGACCGCGGTGATCGTCCGCGCGCGGGGCGCCACGCCCCGCGGGGTCGGGGCGCGCATGATCGTCCGCGCCGACGGAGCCGTGCTCGGGAGCGTCGGCGGCGGATGCGGCGAGGCGCGCGTCGTCGCCGAGGCGGCCGCCGTGCGGCTGGACGGCCGGCCACGGTTTGCCGTGCTCGATCTCACGGGCGAGATGAACGACCAGAGCCCGACGCACTGCGGCGGCGTCATGGACGTCTTCATCGAGCGCTTCGATCGCGACGCGGCGGCCCCGGCCGGCCTCGGTCGCTGCGACGCGCTCGACACGATCCTCGACGCGCGTGCCGCGGGGGATCACGTCGCGCAGGCGCTCGTCGTCGCGAACCCGCGCGGCGTGGCCGGCATCCCGGCCGGCGCCCGCTGGATCGTCACGGCCGACGGTCGCGTGCTCGGCGCGGCACCGCCGGAGCTGACGGCGGCGCTCGGCGAGGTCGGGCGGACCGCGCTCGGCGCGAACCGCTCGCATCGGCTCGGGCTCGTCCGGCAAGACGGCGCCTGGGCCGTGGCACGCGGAGACGACGGCGCGGTCAACGTCTTCGTCGAGACGATCCCGCCTCGGCCCGCGCTGATCGTCGTCGGCGCCGGACACATCGCGGTCCCGCTCGTCGCGATCGCGAAGCAGCTCGACTTCCACGTCACGGTCGTCGACGATCGGCCGGCGTTCGCGAGTCGCGACCGCTTTCCCGGGGCCGATCGGATCGTGGCCGCCGCGATCGGCCAGACGCTCCGCGACCTCGCGATCGGGCCGGCGAGCCACGTCGTGCTCGTCACGCGCGATCACCAGCACGACGAGGCGGCGCTCTCGGCGGTGATCGATCGCGGGCCGGCCTACATCGGCATGATCGGGAGCCGCCGGCGCGTGCGCGAGGTCTTCCGCCACCTCCGCGCGGCCGGCGTGCCGGACGATCGGATCGAGCGGGTGCACGCGCCCATCGGCCTCAGCATCGGCGCCGAGTCGCCGGCGGAGATCGCGGTGGCGATCGTCGCCGAGATCGTCCAGGTGCGACGCGCGCCGGTCGGCGAGCGGCCGGCGCGAGCCCGCGAGGTGAGCTTGCCACTGCGGGAGGCCGAGGAGCGGCCCGGGTTTCCCGGGGCGGTCCGAGGGGAGGGGGATGTGGGGGGCCATGTCGGAGCCCCCCACCCGATCGGGTGAGCTTGCCACTGCGGGAGGCCGAGGAGCGGCCCGGGTTTCCCGGGCTCGTCCTCGTCAAGGGCGCGGGAGACCTGGCCACCGGGTGCGCGGTGCGCCTGGCGCGGTGCGGCTTCGCGCTCGTCATGACGGAACTGGCGAATCCGACGACGCTGCGCCGTACCGTAGCGTTCTCCGAGGCCGTCCACGACGCCGAGGCCGTCGTGGAGGGCGTGCGCGCGCGCCGGGCTCGCGACACGGCCGAGGCGCGCGGAATCGTCGCGAGCGGCGACGTCGCCGTCCTGGTCGACCCCGAGGGCCGCGCGGTCGCCGAGCTCGAACCGGGGGTCGTGGTGGATGCGCGCATGGCCAAGCGAAATCTCGGGACGTCGCGGCGGGAGGCGCCGATCGTCATCGGTCTCGGCCCCGGCTTCTCCGCCGGCGACGAGGTGCATGCCGTCGTCGAGACGAACCGCGGCCATGCGCTCGGCTCGGTGGTCCTCGCCGGCGAAGCGGAGCCCAACACCGGCGTCCCGGGCGAGATCGCCGGTTATGACGTCGAGCGGCTCCTCCGGGCGCCCGTGGCCGGCAGGCTCTCCGCCCGCCGGCGGATCGCGGATCGTGTCGACGCGGGCGACGTCGTGGCGGAGGTCGAGGGGGAACCCGTCCGCGCGCAGATCGCCGGAGTCCTCCGGGGGCTCGTCCGCGACGCCAGCGTCGTGCGCCGGGGGCAGAAGATCGGCGACGTCGACCCGCGGGCCCGGCGCGAGCACTGCTTCACCGTCTCGGACAAGGCGCGGGCGGTCGCTGGCGGCGTGCTCGAGGCGATGCTCTACCTGTCCCGCCGCGGGTAGACCACGAACCCGTCGGTGGAACGCCGGAGGCTGCCGGCGACGACCCGGGCGACGCGCGGGTCGTCGAGCGCCAGATCGGCGAGCGCCGCGGCGGCTCGCGAGCGCGCGTCGTCCTCGACCTTGTTGACGAAGACTGCGGCGAGCCAGCCAGAGTAAGGAGGCACGCATGACGAACGCGGTGTCGTTCCTCCTCGACCAGGCGATCGCGGACGGGCACGGAGGGCGCGTCGCGATCGACACCCCCGAGGCGAGCATCACGTACGCGGAGCTCGGCGAGCTCGTCAACCGCACCGGCAACGCGCTGCGGGAGATGGGCGTGGAGCCCGAGCAGCGGGTGGGGATCCTGCTCCCCGACGGCGTGGAGTGGGTGGCGACGTTCCTCGGCGCGATGCGCATCGGTGCGGTGGCCGTGCCGCTCAACACGCGACTTCAGCCGGCCGAGTGGGCCGCGCTGCTGGCGGACAGCCGCGCCAGGGTCGTCGTCGCCGACGCGGCCGCCGCGAAGGCGCTGCTCGACGACGCGGACCGCCTGCCGCACCTGCGGGTCATCGCGGCGTCGTCGAGCCTCGCCGAGGTGCGGGCGTCCGTCTCGCCGCACGCCGCCGCCGAACCGGTCTCCCCCGACGCGATGGCGTTCTGGCTCTACACCTCGGGCACGACGGGGTTCCCGAAGGCGGCGGTCCACTGTCACCGCGATCTCACCGTGGGGCACCACTACGGCGTGGAGGTGCTGGGGGCGACGTCCGAAGACCGCGTGTTCGCGACGTCGAAGCTCTTCTTCGCGTACGCGCTCGGCAACGTGCTGGCGATCCCCCTGACGGTGCGCGCGCGCGCCTACCTCGCCCCCGCGTGGCCCGAGCCCGAGAGCGTGCTCGGCGTGCTCCGCGACTGGCGGCCGACGCTCTTCTTCTCGGTGCCGACGGTGTACGCGCGGCTCCTGCGCGCGGAGCTGCCGCGCGACGCCTTCGCCGGCGTGCGCCACTGCGTCTCCGCCGGCGAACGGCTGCCCGCCGAGCTGTACACGGCGTGGCGCGAGCGGTTCGGCGCCGAGATCCTCGACGGGCTCGGGGCGACGGAGACGATCTTCATGGTCCTGTCGAACCGGCCGAGCCGGAGCCGCCCGGGCTCCTCGGGGAAACCGGTTCCGGGCAGCGAGGTCCGCCTGGCCGACGCCGAGGGGCGCGAGGTCGCCGACGGAGAAGAGGGCGTGCTGCACGTCCGCACGCCCTCGACCAGCCCGTTCTACTGGGAGCGGATCGATCAGTCGCGGCGAACGTTCCTCGGCGACTGGTTCCGCACCGGCGACGTGTACGTCCGCGACGCCGACGGCTACTACCACCACCGCGGACGCAGCGACGACCTCTTCAAGGTCGCCGGGATGTGGGTCGCGCCGACCGACGTCGAGACGGTGCTCCTCGCGCATCCCGCGGTCGCCGAGGCCGGTGTCGTCGGCGTGGAGGAGGTGAGCGGGCTCGTGAAGCCGTTCGGATTCGTGGTGCCGAAGGACGGCGCCGCGGCCGGGCTCGTCGAAGAGCTGACGGCGCTCGCCGGCAAGCGACTGCCGTCGCACCAGCGGCCGCGGCGGATCGTCGTCGTCCCCGAGCTGCCGCGTACTGCGACGGGCAAGCTCCAGCGGTTCCGGCTCCGGGAGATGGTCGCCGCCGCGAACGCGAGCGGGTGAATGGTGGAGCACACCTGTAGTCTCGTGGGCAGAGCATGGACACACAGGACATCGACCAGCCGTTGACGAAGCTCGGCCTGGCGGTCCCGCCTGCGGACCGCGGCAGGAAGATCCTGTGAGCCTCGTGGGCGCGTACCTCACCGTGCACACGCCGCGCTACTGCACGTACGACGCGGCGTTCGCGGGAAAGCTCGCGCACCCCGACTTCCGGGCGGTGCGCGACGGCATGATCGAGCAGGGCCGGCACGTCGCCGCGATGCGCCCCGACGTCCTCGTGCTGAACTCGTGTCACCTCATCGCGACGTTTCCGACGGTGGTGGACGGCACGCCGCGCCATCGAGGCGTCCTCACGGCGCAGGAGGCGCCGGAGCTCATCCACGGCGTCGCGTACGACTTCCCGGGCGATTACGAGCTGGCCGCGGCGATCATCGACCGGGGCCGCGCGGCCGGCCTCCCGTGCGTCCTCGCGAACGACGTGCACTACCCGCTCGACTACGGAACCGTGATGCCGCTCGTCTGTTACCTCGACAGGACGCAGACCGTCCCGGTCGTGCCGGTGTCGGTGTGCCTGGCCGCGGGCCTCCAGGAATCCTTCGCCTGGGGCCGCCACATCGCAGAGGCGGTGGCCGCGCTCGGGCGTCGGGCGGCCTTCGTCGCGAGCGGCAGCGTCTCGCACAAGCTCGTGCGGGGCCCCGAGAAGTGGCCGAGCGCGGCGGATCAGGAGCTGGACCACCGTCTCGCGCGGCTCCTCGCCGACGGCCGCTACGACGAGGCGTGGACGTGGCTGCCGGAGTACGCGGCGGCGACCGAGCCCGAGATGAGCGGACGGCACCTGGCGATGCTGCTCGGCGCGATGATCGCGTCGGGCCGGCCGTACGCGGCCACCGTGCACGCCTACGGGCCGTCCTCGGGGAGCGGGAACTACGTCGTCTCGCTGTCGGCCGCGTAGCCGTCGTCGGGGGCGCCGATCACGGGCCGAACGGTGGTCTCCCGTCGGTCACACCGGGGCTCGAGGCGCCGGCCTCCGTTTCGGCAACAGTGTTCTCGAGGGCGATCGGCTTCTGGACGGTCCTATGGGCACTTTGCTAGAATCCCGGCCCACATCGGTCGACCTCGCCGGCCGCAGCGCTGAGAGAGGTCCCGGGCGGGTTGCAGGCGGGGAGAGAAGGAGGACATCGTGACGAGGATCATGCGTGTCGCGTTACTCGGGGTGCTCGCCGTCGTCCTGGCGGCCGGGCCCGCGCTCGCCCAGGAGAAGGTGAAGATCGGCTTCATCACCTCGCTCTCGGGGCCGGCCGGCATCATCGGCGAGCACATGAAGAACTCCGTGGAGCTCGCCCTGGACCACCTCGGGCGGAAGGTCGGCGGGCTCGACGTCGAGGTGATCTACGGCGACGACCAGCGGAAGCCCGACGTCGGCAAGCAGCTCGCGGACGAGATGCTGAAGAAGCACAAGGTCCACTTCGTCAGCGGCATCATCTGGTCGAACGTGATGCTCGCGGTGGCGCCGACGGTCACCAGCGCGGGCACGCTGATGATCGGCACGAACGCCGGCCCGCACCAGCTCGCGGGCAAGATGTGCAACGAGCTGTACTTCACCACGTCCTGGCAGAACGACCAGACGCCCGAGGCGATGGGCAAGTACATGCGGGACCAGGGCATCACCGACGTGTACGCGATGGCCCCGAACTACGCCGCCGGCAAGGACATGATCTCCGGCTTCAAGCGTTACTTCGAAGCCAAGCTCGTGGGCGAGGTGTACACGAAGCTCGGCCAGCAGGACTACCAGGCGGAGATCAGCCAGCTCCGGGCGGCGAACCCCAAGGCCGTGTTCGTCTTCTACCCGGGCGACATGGGCATCCAGTTCCTCAAGCAGTACGCCCAGTCCGGCCTGCGCGAGCAGATCCCGCTCTACTCCGTGTACACGGTCGACGAGATCTCGCTGCCCGTCGTGAAGGAGGCGGCGCTCGGGCAGTGGGAGACGCGGTACTGGAGCCCCGACCTCAAGAACGCGGCGAACCAGAAGTACGTCAGCGACTACAAGAAGAAGTACGGCAAGATGCCGGTCTTCTACGGCGCTCAGAGCTACGACGGCATCATGCTGATCGACTCGGCGGTCCGCGCGGTGAAGGGCGACCTCTCGAACACGAAGGGCATGGTCGCCGCGATGCGGAAGGCGGACTACAAGTCGACGCGCGGCACGTACACCTACAACGTCAATCATCATCCGATCCAGAACTTCTACCTCCTCCGCGCGGTGAAGGGGGCGGGGGGGCAGCTCGAGATGCAGATCCAGAAGACGGTGTTCGAGAACCACAAGGACGCCTACTACAAGGAATGCGGCATGAAGTGGTAGGGCGTCCCCGCCCGGGGATGGAGGGGCGCGGCGCCGCCGCGCCCCTTTCGTTTGGCGCCCGACCCCGCCGATGACCGTCCTCCTCATCGTCGAGCAGGTCCTGAACGGCCTCCAGTACGGCGTGATGCTGTTCCTCATGGCCGCGGGGCTGACGCTCGTCTTCGGCATCATGAACCTCGTCAACCTCGCTCACGGCTCGCTCTACATGGTGGGCGCCTACCTCGCGACGTTCTTCTACACGCAGACGGGTTCGTTCCTGCTCGCGGCGCTGCTCGCCCTGCCCGCCACGCTCGTGGTCGGCATCGTGGTCGAGCTGGTGGCGCTCCGCACGCTCTACGAGCGTGACCACCTCGACCAGGTGCTCGCGACGTTCGGCCTGATCCTCTTCTTCAACGAGCTGGTGGCGATCGTGTGGGGTCGCTCCGCGCTGTACACGACGCTGCCCGCATGGCTCTCCGGCCACGTCGTGGTGCTTCCTGGACTGCGGTATTCCGTCTACCGGGCGCTCGTGATCCTCGTCGGGCTGGCGGTGGCGATCCTGTTGTGGCTGGTCGTCTCGCGCACGCGCCTCGGCATGCTGATCCGCGCGGGGGCCTCGAACCGGACCATGCTGTCCGCGCTCGGCGTCAACGTGACGCTGCTCTACACCGTCGTGTTCGGCTTCGGCGCGGCGCTCGCCGGCCTGGCGGGCCTGATGGCTGGACCGATCTACGCCGTCCAGACGGGCATGGGCGAGCAGATCCTGATCCAGGTCTTCGTCGTGATCGTGATCGGCGGCATCGGCTCGATCCGCGGCGCGCTCGTCGGGGCGATCCTCGTCGGCATGGTCGACACGTTCGGCGTCTTCGTGAAGCCGATGCTCGGCACCGTGCTCTCGCCCGTGGCCGCGGACAGCGCGGGGCCCGCCATCGCGTCGATGCTCATCTACCTCTTGATGGCCGTGGTGCTGGCGTTGCGACCCCAGGGCCTCTTCCCCACGCGCGCCTCGTGAGCCTCGCCACGCGCGCCCGCCCGGCCGCCATGGCGCTCGGTCTCGTCGCGCTCGCCGCGGTGCCCGTGCTGGCCAGCGTCCTCGACCAGCCGTTCTACGTCGACCTGTTCCGGCGGGTGATGATCTTCGCCGTCGCCGCGCTCTCCCTCGACGTCATCCTCGGGTACGGCGGCATGGTCAGCTTCGGCCACGCCGCGTACCTCGGCATCGGCGCCTATGCCGTGGGCGTGACGACCTACCATGGCGTTTCGAACGGGTACGCGCAGTGGGCGCTGGCGATCGTCGCCTCCATGGTGGTCGCGCTCGCGATCGGCGCGATCTCGATCCGCACGAGCGGCGTCTACTTCATCATGATCACGCTGGCCTTCACGCAGATGCTGTACTACCTCGGCATCTCCATCGAGGAGTACGGCGGGGACGACGGGATGCGGCTGGCCACGAAGAGCCAGTTCCCCGGCGTGCTCGACATCGGCAACCCCGCGGCGTTCTACTACGTCGTCCTCGGCATCCTCGTGCTCTTCCTCTACCTGGCCCACCGGCTCGTCAACGCGCGGTTCGGGATGGTGATCCGCGCGACGAAATCGAACGAGCCGCGGGCGCGGGCGGTCGGCTTCTCTCCGTATCCCTACAAGCTCATCGCCTTCGCGGTCGCCGGCGGCATGTGCGGCCTCGCGGGCGCGCTCCTCGTGAACCAGACCGAGTACCTGACGCCGGAGTTCATGCACTGGACCCGCTCGGGCGAGATCATGTTCATGGTGATCCTCGGCGGGATGGGCACGCTGGTGGGGCCGGTGGTCGGGGCCCTCGTCTTCCTGCTCCTCGAGCAGGTGCTGTCGGCGTGGACCGAGCACTGGCAGATCATTCTCGGTCCGTTCCTCGTGCTGGTGGTGCTCTTCGCCAGGCGCGGGCTGTGGGGTCTCCTGCCCCCCGGAGCAGGCCGGAATGGGTGAGGTCCTCCTCGAGGTGCGTGACCTCGTCAAGAGCTTCGGCGGTCTCATCGCGACGCATCACGTGAGCCTCGACGTTCTCGCGGGCGAGACGTGTGCCGTGATCGGGCCGAACGGCGCGGGCAAGACGACCCTCATCGGCCAGCTCGCTGGCGATCTCGTCCCGGATGCCGGCAGCATCCGCTTCGGCGGGGCCGACGTGACCGCGCTCCGCGCGCCGGCGCGGTCGCGGCGCGGCATCGCGCGGTCGTTCCAGATCACCAGCGTCTTCCGCGACTTCACGGCGCTCGACAACGTCGCGCTCGCCGTCCAGGCGCACGCCGGCTCGAGCTTCCGGTTCTGGCGGCCCGCGCGCCGCGACCGGGCCCTGCGGGACCCTGCGCTCGAGATCCTCGAGTCGGTCGGTCTCGGAGCGCGGGCCGACGTGCTGGCCGCCAGCCTCGCGCACGGCGAGCAGCGCCAGCTCGAGATCGCGATGGCGCTCGCGACCCGGCCGCGCCTCCTGCTCCTCGACGAGCCGGTCGCGGGCATGGGTGCCGAGGAGACACAGCAGATGATCCGTTTCCTCGGCACGCTGAAGGAGCGGCATACCATCGTGCTGGTCGAGCACGACATGGACGCCGTGTTCACGCTCGCCGACCGGATCTCGGTGATGGTCTACGGCAGGATCATCGCGACCGGCGCGCCCGACGAGATCCGCGCGAACGAGGAGGTGCGCCGCGCCTACCTCGGCGAGGACGCGGTCGTCTGATGCTCCAGCTCGAAGGCGTCCAGACGTCCTACGGCGTTTCGCAGGTCCTGTTCGGCGTCAGCTTCCGCGTCGACGCCGGCCGGGTGGCGACGCTGCTCGGCCGGAACGGGATGGGCAAGACGACGACCGTCCGCTCGATCATGGGGATCGTGCCGCCGCAGGCGGGCAGCATCCTCTTCGAGGGGCGACCGATCCACGGGCTGCCGCCCTACCGGGTGGCGCAGGCCGGCATCGGGCTCGTGCCGGAAGGACGGCAGGTGTTCCCGAACCTCACCGTCCGTGAGAACCTGATCGCGACGGCGGCGAACCGGACACGACGGCCGGCCGCCTGGACCGTCGAGAAAGTGCTCGACCTGTTCCCGGCGCTCGCCGCGCGCGAGCATTCGCTGGGCGCGCATCTGTCCGGCGGGGAGCAGCAGATGCTGGCCATCGGCCGGGCGCTCATGACGAACCCCACTCTCCTGATCCTGGACGAGGCGACGGAAGGGCTGGCGCCGCTGGTGCGGGCCGAGATCTGGCGGTGTCTCGAGCGCCTCAAGCGCGAGGGCCAGTCCATCCTGCTGATCGACAAGAACGTGGCGGCGCTGACCCGCGTCGCCGACGTGCACTACATCCTCGAGAAGGGGCGGATCGTCTGGACCGGCCGATCGGACGAGCTGGTGGCGCGGGAGGACATCCAGCACCGCTACCTCGGTGTCTAGGGAGTGGGGGGCCCCGAAATGGCCCCCGACCATCGCACGAAGGGGGCTGACGCCCCCCTCGGACTCCCCCGGCCCCAACGCTCGGAGCGCCCCGGGGGGTGCGACCCAGCGTTCCCGCGGACGGCGACGCCGAGCGACCTGGTGGGCCGCGTGCTCGGTCTCAACCCGGGAATGATGACCGGCCCGGGAACGAACACGTACCTCGTCGGCCGGCGCGATCCCATCCTCATCGACACCGGCGCCGGCGTGCCGGACTACCTGCCGCTGCTCGAACGCTACCTGGCCGAGCGCGGCTGGACGCGTCCGTCGCGCGTGCTCCTCACGCACCGTCACGTCGACCACCTGGGGGGCGTCAGGCACCTCCGCGAGCGCTGGCCCGATCTGCGTGTCAGCAAGATGAGGTACCGCGATACCGGGCTCCCCGAGCCGATCGAGGACCTCCGCGACGGCGACGTCGTCGAGGGAGACGGCGTCACGCTCGTCGCGGTCCACACTCCCGGACACGCCTCCGATCACCTCTGCTACTACCTGCGGGAGGCGCGGGCGCTCTTCACCGGCGACGTCGTCCTCGGCGGCTCGACGACGGTGATCCCGTCGGGCGACGGGGACCTCGCGGACTACATGGCGTCGCTGCGGCGCCTGCTCGAGCTGCCGCTCGAGCGCATCTACCCGGCGCACGGGCCGGTGATCGAGGACGGGCCGGGGCTCGTTCACGAGTACATCGAGCACCGGCTCATGCGCGAGCGGCAGATCCTCGAGGCGCTCGCGGACGGGCTCGTCACCATCCCGGCGATGGTCAAGCGCATCTACGCCGACGTCCCGGAGAAGCTGCACGCGATGGCCGCCCAGTCGGTCGAATCGCACCTGCGCAAGCTCGAGCGTGACCGGCGCGTGCGGGAGCACCGCGAGCGCCACGCGCCGTCGCGCTGGGAGCTGCTGGCCGGGTAGTCCTCCGGACGCTCAGCGGGGCGCGTAGCCCTCGCAGCGCACGACGGGCAGCCGCGGGTACTTCGGGAACCGCGGGTCGCGCTCGCTCACGCGGCAGAGCCAGAAGACGGAGCCGCGAGCGCTCTCGACCGTGCGGGCGTGCACGCAGGCGCCGCAGAGCCCCACGCGAGGGTCGGGCGCTACCGACGTGTCGCGCGCTCCCGAGCGGCGTCGACCAGCGCACGGAAGAGGTTGCGCGCCGCGTCGTCGTGGCCGGCGAGGTCTTCCGGGTGCCACTGCACGCCGAAGACCGGCGTCGGAGCGTCAGGAAGCTCGATCGCCTCGATGATCCCATCGGGCGCCCTCGCGACCTCGCGGAGCCCCCGGCCGAGATGTTTGAGGGCCTGGTGATGGAAGCTGTTCACCTGGATCTCACGCCGGCCGACGATGGTTGCCAGGTCGCTGTCGCCGCTGACCTTGACCGCGTGGGTCGGCTGCTCGCGCGCCTCCTTCTGGCTGTGCACGAGGGACCCGGGCAGGTCCGTCGGGATGTCCTGCCAGAGCGAGCCGCCGAGCGCGACGTTCAGCACCTGCACGCCGCGGCAGACCGCGAAGAGCGGTACCTGATCCTCGAGCGCGGACGAGACGAGCTCGATCTCGAGCGCATCGCGGGCGGGGGAGACGTCGTACGTCGCCGGATGGCGTTCTTCGCCCCAGCGGGCGGGATCGACGTCCGCGCCGCCGGTGAGGAGCAGCCCGTCGAGCAGCGGCCAGAGCACGGTCTTCGACCACGCGTCGAGGTGAGGCGACAGCAGCACCGGCACGCCACCGGCGTCCTGCACGGCACGCACGTACGCCGCGTTCACGAACGCGCGCTCGGGGACCTGGTTCACGGAGACGGACGTCGTCACGCCGATCAGTGGCGGTCGCCCTTGGCCGAGCGCACGGTTGAGCACCGGCCCGGGTTTCCCGGGCCGGTTGCGAGCGTCGGGGGGGTGTGGGGGGCCATGTCGGGGCCCCCCAGTCCAGGGTCGCATGGGCACCGAGTATACGGGGTCCAGCCCGAGGGCGCGACAGGGTGACGTCCTCCGTTTCTCCTGTACCATGACGTTCCTATGACGCTCGACTCCGCCGCCACCCAGCAGCGCGCTCCGTCCTGGGCTCCGACACACACCGTGCAGGTCATCGGCACGCGATGGGCTCTCGCGGCCGGGCATGCGCTCGCCGCGGAGGCGGCCGCGCGCGTGCTGTCAGCGGGTGGCAACGCCATCGACGCCGGCGTTGCCGCCGGCTTCTGTCTCGGGGTCGTGCATCCCGACATGGTGAGCGTCGCGGGCGTCGCGCCCATCCTCGTCCACGTCGGGAAGACGAACCAGACGTGGCAGGTCTCGGGCGTCGGTCCCTATCCGCGGGCGTCGACCCGCGAGTCCTTCGTGACACGCCACGGCGGTCAGATCCCGGTCGGGCTTCCCCGGACGGTGGTGCCCGCCGCGCCGGATGCGTGGTGCACGGCGCTCGCGCGCTGGGGGACGATGTCGTTCGCGGACGTCATCGCGGCGTCGGTCGAGCACGCGGAGCGTGGATTTCCCGTGTCGAACTTCAGCGCGCACCAGTTCGCCGCGAACGAGGCGAAGTTCAAGCAGTGGCCGACGTCGGCGCACCTGCTGCCGGGCGGCCGTGCGCCGCAGCCCGGCACCGTCATCGTCCAGCGAGAGCTCGCCGAGACGCTGAAGCGGATGGTCGGCGCGGAGACGCGCGCGGGCGGCAGCCGCACGGACGGTATCAAGGCGGCCCGCGACGAGTTCTATCGCGGCGAGACGGCGCGGCGCATCGCCGCGTACCACCGGCAGGAGGATGGACCGCTCGCGTACGAGGACCTCGCGGAGTTCAGCGTGGACGTCGAGCCCGCGCTGCGCACGACGTTCGGGCGCTGGGAGGTCGCGGCGTGCGGGTTCTGGTGCCAGGGCCCGGTGCTGCTCCAGATGCTCAACCTCCTCGACGCCGTGGACCTGCCGGCCCTCGGCCACAACTCGCCCGCGTACCTGCACCGGCTGATCGAGACGGTCAAGCTCGCGTTCGCCGACCGGCATGCCTGGTACGGCGATCCGAAGTGCGTGAAGGTTCCGGCCGACCGCCTGCTCTCGAAGGCGTACGCCGCGGAGCGCAGGCAGCTCATCGGAGAGCGTGCCTGGCCGGACATGTACCCCGCGGGCGAGATGGGGGCGCTGGCGCGCGGCCGCGCGGGAGCGGTGCCCGTCGCCGGCGGGTCGAGCAATTCGCTCGACACCAGCTACGTCGCCGTGATCGACGCGGACGGCAACGGCTTCTCCGCCACGCCGAGCGATCCGCACGTCGATTCCCCGGTCGTCCCGGGTGTCGGCTGCGTCGTGTCGCCGCGCGGCTCGCAGGGGTGGCTGGACCCCGAGCACCCCGGCGTCGTGGCGCCCGGCAAGCGTCCACGCCTCACGCCCGCACCGGCGATGGCGTTCGACGCCGGCCGCCTCTTCATGGCCTTCGGGACGCCGGGCGGCGACGTCCAGCAGCAGGCGATGCTTCAGGTCTTCCTGAACACGACCGTGTTCGGCATGGCGATCCAGCACGCGATCGAGGCGCCACGTGTCGCGTCGCGCAGCTTCCCCGACTCGTTCTGGCCGCACTCGCATGCGCCGGGCAAGGTCGAGGTGGAGCAGCGGATCGCGTCCGACGTGCGTGACGCGCTCGCGGCGATGGGCCACGGGGTGAGCGCGTGGCCCGACTGGGAGTGGCGGGCGGGCGCGGTGTGCGCGGTGCAGGTCGGCCCCGACGGCGCGCGCTGGGGCGGCGCGGACCCGCGGCGCGGCTCGCTGGCGATCGCGCGCTGACTCATGTCGTGGGGGCCCCGAAACGGCCCCCACACCCCCCGACGCTCGACGGGCCCGGGGTGAACCCGGGCCTGTCTCGACTCCGCGCTCGGCGTAGCTCGAAGACCTTGCGGCCGGCCGGGTGTCGACTACCTCTACCGGGGTGGTGACGGGTTCACGGCCTTCCGAGGGGCGAAGGTGCTCATCGACACCGAGAGCGCGCCTGCGCTCATGCCCATGGTCGTCGACGCCATCACCGAGCGAGCCACGATCGCGCCGCGCGTGGGCGGACGGATCGCGAGGGTCACGACCCCCCGATGACGGGCGATGCGGGCGGTCGAGCAGCGCCGCGGGTTTCCCGGGGGGAGTCCGAGCGCCCGGCAGTGCCGCTGACCATCTCAGGGACTCCCGTCTCCGCGCGTGACCGAGGCGCGCCCCGGGTCCCCCGGGGCGTGTCCGAGCCTCCAGGGGGGGTGTGGGGGGCCATGTCGGGGCCCCCCACTCGGTGGACCGGCTCTTCTCGGATCCCGAGCGCGAGCGCCGACGCGACGATCGCCATGACGGCAGCCGACACGAACGCCGCGGAGTAGCTGCCGGTCCACTCGAACACCCAGCCGGCGAGCGCGGCCCCGAGCGCGGCGCCGACCTGGTGCGCGAAGAAGATCCAGCCGGAGAGCTCGCCGACCGAATAGCGCCCGAAGATGTTCGCGGTGAGCGTCGTCGTGGGCGGCACCGTCGAGATGTAATTGAGGCCGAAGACGGCCGCCCAGACGTGGAGCGAAGGCACGTCCCAGACGTACAGCAGGAACAGGAGCGAGAGGCCGCGCAGGAAGTAGTACGTGGCGAGCGGGCCGCGGCGGCCGAAGCGGTCGCAGATCCAGCCGGAGCCGATCGTGCCGAGGACGTTCATCGCGCCCATCACGCCGAGCGCGCTCGACGCCTGGAGCTCCGTGAAGCTGTGCTCGAGCGCGTGCGGCATGAAGTGCGTCAGCACCATGCCGTTGGAGGTGTACCCGCACACGAAGAACGTCGTCATGAGCAGCCAGAACTGCGGCACGCGGGCCGCGTCGGCGAACGACACCCGGCCGGCACGCTGCAGGGCTGCCGCCTGCGCGGCCGTCTTCACGGGCCCCGTTGCGCCGTAGGGTGCCCCTCCGCGCTCCTCCGGGTCGTTCCTGATGAGCGACATCGCGATGGGGAGCGCGAGCAGGAGCACCGCGATGCCGAGCGACAGGAAGCTCGCGCGCCACCCGAACACCAGCGTGAGGCCGGTGGCGAGCGGGATGACGACGAGCTGGCCCGCGGACATCGCGCCGCCGGCCAGCCCCATCGCGAGGCCACGACGCTTCTCGAACCACCGGGCCACGAGGGTCGAGCCGGTCGAGAGCGCCACGCCACCGGCGCCGATCGCCATCATGAGACCCGCCGTCACGTAGACGTGCCAGAGCTGCTGCACGAACGCGGAGCCGATCGCGCCGAAGCCGAGCAGTCCGACGCAGAGCGTGATCACTCGGCGTGGGCCCCACCGATCCGCCAGCCGACCGAGGAACGGGCCGGAGGCGCCGAGGAAGAGCAGGGACACGGCGGCGGCGCCGGACAGCGCGGACCGGCTCCAGCCGAACTCCGCCTCCATCGGCTTGATGTAGACACCGAAGACCGCCCGGAGCCCGGACGCCGCCATCATGCAGAAGGTGAGCGCTCCGAGGACGAGCCAGGCGGGATGAACGCGTCGCATCACCCGGTTAGGATGCGGCGACCCGGTCTCGAAGATTCAGCGGACGCGACGGCGTGGGGGCCACCCTTGTGGTCCCCACGCCCCTCGATCAGGCCGCCTCGGCCGTCACCGCACGGCGGAAGGCGATCTCGTCACCGTGCGCGTCCACCACGGCGGTGTCGCCCTCGGCGAACTCGCCCTCGAGGAGCCTGATCGCGAGCGGATCGAGGATCAGCCGCTGGATCGTCCGCTTGAGCGGGCGGGCGCCGAACGTCGGGTCGTAGCCCTCCTGACCGATGAGCGTCTTCGCGGCGTCCGTGACTTCCACGGTGATGCGCTTGTCAGCGAGGCGCTTGCGCACGAGCTCGAGCTGGATGTCGACGATCGCCGCGAGCTGCTCGCGATCGAGCGGCCCGAAGATCACGACCTCGTCGATCCGGTTGAGGAATTCCGGTCTGAGGGTGTTCCGGAGCTCCTCCATGATCAGCGGCCGCACCTTCTCGGGGCGCTCGTACTCGCGGAAGATCTGGCTCCCCAGGTTCGACGTCATGATCAGCACCGTGTTGCGGAAGTCGACCGTGCGGCCGTGACCATCGGTGAGCCGCCCGTCGTCGAGGACCTGGAGCAGCACGTTGAAGACGTCCGCATGCGCCTTCTCGATCTCGTCGAACAGCACGACGGCGTACGGCCGCCGTCGCACGGCCTCCGTGAGCTGGCCGCCTTCCTCGTACCCCACGTAACCGGGCGGTGCGCCGATCAGCCGCGCGACGGTGTGCTTCTCCATGTGCTCCGACATGTCGAGGCGGATCATGGCCCGCTCGTCGTCGAACAGGAACTGGGCGAGCGCGCGCGCGAGCTCGGTCTTGCCGACGCCCGTCGGCCCCAGGAACATGAACGAGCCGATCGGCCGGTTCGGATCCGACAGGCCCGCGCGCCCCCGGCGCACGGCGTTCGCGACCGCGCGGATCGCCTCCTCCTGCCCGACCACCCGCTGGCGCAGGCGCTCCTCCATGCGCAGCAGCTTCTGCATCTCGCCCTCGAGCAGGCGCGAGACGGGGATGCCGGTCCACTTGGCCACCGTCGCCGCGATGTCCTCCTCGTCGACCTCGTTGCGCACCATCGGGCTGCCCTGGCCGTCGCCGCCGGCGCGGCCTTCGAGCTCCGCGCGCTCCTTCTCGAGCCGCGGCAGAATGCTGTACTGGATCTCCGAGGCGCGGCTCCAGTCCGCCGTCCGGGTGGCTTCGGCGAGCGCCTGCTTCGCCGCCTCGATGTCGGCCTTGACGCGCGTGAGCCCTTCCATGCCGCCCTTCTCGGCTTGCCACCGCGCGGTGAGCGCCGCCGACCGCTCCTTGAGATCGGCGAGCTCCGCGTCGATGCGGGCGAGCCGCTCGCGTGAGCCGGGGTCGTCGTCGCGTGCGATCGACACGCGGTCGATCGAAAGCTGCATGATCCGGCGGTCGACGTCGTCGAGCTCCTGGGGCTTCGAGTCCATCTGCATGCGGATGCGGGCGGCAGCCTCGTCGACGAGGTCGATCGCCTTGTCCGGGAGGAAGCGATCGGCGATGTAGCGATGCGAGAGCACGGCGGCCGCGACGAGCGCCGCGTCCTTGATCTTCACGTTGTGGTGCCGCTCGTAGCGTTCCTTGAGCCCGCGAAGGATCGAGACCGTGTCCTCCACGCTCGGCTCGCGCACCGTCACCGGCTGGAACCGCCGCTCGAGCGCCGGGTCCTTCTCGACGTGCTTCCGGTACTCGTCGAGCGTCGTCGCCCCGATGCAGTGCAGCTCGCCGCGCGCCAGCGCGGGCTTCAGCATGTTGGCCGCGTCGACCGCGCCCTCGGCGGCGCCGGCGCCGACGAGCGTGTGCATCTCGTCGATGAAGCAGAGGATCTGCCCCTCGGACTCGACGATCTCCTTGAGCACGGCCTTCAGGCGATCCTCGAACTCGCCGCGGTACTTCGAGCCGGCCACCATCGAGCCGATGTCGAGCGCCACGAGCCGCTTGCCCTTGAGGCCTTCCGGCACGTCACCCTCGACGATGCGCTGCGCGAGCCCTTCGACGATCGCCGTCTTGCCGACCCCGGGCTCACCGATGAGAACGGGGTTGTTCTTGGTGCGCCGCGAGAGCACCTGCACGACGCGACGGATCTCCTCGTCACGCCCGATGACCGGGTCGATCCTGCCCTTGCGCGCGAGCTCCGTCAGGTCGCGCGCGTAGCGCTGGAGCGCCTGGTACTTGTCCTCGGGGTTCTCGTCGGTGACGCGCTGGTTGCCCCGGACTTCCTGGAGTGCCCGCCAGAGCGCATCCTCCTTCGCCCCGTGAGCGCCGAGGATGCGAGCCGCCGGGGAGCCCGACTCCTGGGAGATCGCGACGAGCAGGTGCTCCGTCGAGATGAACTCGTCCTTCAGCCGGTCGGCTTCGCGCTGGGCCTGCTGGAACACGCCGAGGAGTCGCTGGCCGATCTGCTGCTGTGCCCCGGCGCCCCGCACGCGCGGGAACCGCGCGAGCTCGCTCTCGAGTTCACGACGGATCGTCTCGAGCGGCGCGCCGAGTCGCGCGAGGATCGGGCCCACGATCCCCTCCTGCTGCTGGAGCAGCGCCAGCAGGAGGTGCTCGGGCTCGATGATCTGGTGCTCGTGCTGGTCCGCGATCGTCTGCGCCGACTGGATCGCCTCGCGCGCCTTCACCGTGAACTTGTCGAATCTCAGCATGATGTGGTGTCTCCGCTAGCGCAGGCCCGTGAACGAATCCGATGGTCGAGCCGCGCCCCGGGTCCCCCGGGGCGCGTGCGAGCGATCGGGGGGCTTGGGGGGCATCGTTAGTCCCCCCATGATGTCAGATACGCGCGCGGGTTGTCCGCGCGCATGTGTTGGAGTCGATCGTAGAGCTCTCGCTCTGCGGCCGTCAGGTCCGCCGGCAGCACGATGCGCACCCGGACGAGCTGATCGCCGCTCCCACCGCCCTTGAGCCTCGGCATGCCGTAGCCGGGAAACCGGAACGTCCGTCCGCTCGACGTCGCGGGCGGGATCTTCATCGACACCCGGCCGCGCAGCGTCGGGACCTCGACGGTCGCGCCGAGCGCCGCCTCGGGCGCGGTGATCGGCAACTCCAGGTGCAGGTCGTCCCCCTTCCGCTCGAACAGCGGATGTGGTGCGACCGTCACGACGAGGTACAGGTCGCCGCGCGCGCCTGCCTGGCCGGCGCCCTCGCCGCTGACCCGGACGCGCTGGCCCGTCTTCACGCCGGCAGGGATTTTCACGTCCAGCTGGCGCTGTCCGTGCTGCCAGCCGCTGCCGCCGCACGCGGGACACGGCCGTTCGCCGACATGGCCGGCACCGTGGCACGCCGCGCACGGCTCGTTGGTCTCGAGCGTGAACGTCTTCCGCGTCCCGTGGAACGCCTCCTCGAGGCTGATCTCGACGCTCGCCTGCACGTCCTCACCGCGGGAGGCGCGCGCCCGACCTCCACGCCCGACTTCCGCGAACAGGTCCTCGACGCGGAATCCGGGACGGCCCGCGCCGCGGCCGGAGCGCACCCCCATGTCCCCGAAGATGGTCCGGAAGAAGTCCGAGAAGTCCCCGACGTTGCCCAGGTCGTCTGTCGTGTACGTGAAGCCGCCCCCCGGGTCCGGTCCACGCCCGTTCGCGAACCGCTGCCAGTCGGGTCCCAGCGTGTCGTAGCGCCGCCGCTTCTCGGGATCCGAAAGGACTTTGTACGCTTCCGTGGCTTCCTTGAACCGGTCGGTCGCGTCCTTCGTCTTCGCGACGTCCGGATGGTGCTTGCGCGCGAGCCGCCGATACGCGGACTTGATCGCTTTGTCGTCCGCATCACGTGGCACGCCGAGGATGTGGTAGTAGTCCTTGAATTCGACCGCCATGGAGCTACTCTAACATGGAGTACAGCAGGTAACCTTAGTCATATGCGCTCAGCTTCTGAGAAACCTCTCAAGGGCCGAGATCAGGCCGTGTTCGAGCGCCGGCTTTGCCGGCGCAATCCCTCCTGGGGGAGAGGTTTCGGAAGGGGGGCGAAGCCCCCCTCCGAGGATCTATCCGCGACCGACGGTGAAGGCCACGTAGAGCGACATCGGACCACGCTGCAGGAGCACCGTCAGCCGCTCGCCTTCCTTGACGTCCTTGGTCAGGCGCTCGAAGTCGGCCATCGATTTCACGCGCTGGCGGTTGATCTCGCGGATCACGTCGCCCCGCTGGATCCCGGCCTCGGCCGCGCTGCTGCCCTCGTCGACGCGCGCGACGACGACGCCTTCCGCGGACGGCAGGTTGAGCTGCCGCGCGACCTCCGGAGTGATCGGGCGCACGTCGAGACCGAGCGTGGAGCGGGCGGGAGCGCCGGTGCGAGCCTGGCGCTCGTCAGGTGCTTCGCCGATCTTCACGGTCACCGTCCGCTCGCCCTGGTCCCGCCAGACGGTGAGCTTCGCATCGTCGCCCGGGCTCGTGAGCCCGACGGCGCGCTGCAGGTCCGCCGGCGAATCCGTCTTCTTGCCGTCGAACTGGAGGACGATGTCCCCGGACTTCATGCCGGCCTTGGCGGCAGGGCTGTCGGGGACGACGTCCGAGATGAGCACGCCCTTCGTGTCCTTCGCGCCGAACGACTTCGCGAGCTCCTGGGTGAGCGGCTGGATCGACACGCCGAGCCACCCGCGCGAGACCTTGCCCTTGGCGAGCAGCTCCGTGTAGATCTTCTTCGCCGTGTTCGAGGGGATCGCGAACCCGATCCCGACCGAGCCGCCCGTCGGGGACGCGATCGCGGTGTTGATGCCGACCACCTCGGCCTGCATGTTCACGAGCGGACCGCCCGAGTTCCCGGGGTTGATCGCGGCGTCCGTCTGGAGGAAGTCGGTGAAGGGCGACTGAGCGTCGGGAATCTGCCGGGCCTTCGCGCTGACGATGCCGGCCGTGACGGTCGCCTGGAATCCGAACGGGGACCCGACGGCGATCACCCAGTCGCCGACCTGCATCTTCTCCGAGTCGCCGAGCCGGGCGAACTTGAACGTGTCCTTGCCGTCGTCCAGGCGCAGGACCGCGAGGTCCGTGCGCCTGTCGTGTCCGACCACCTTGGCCTTGTGCTTGGAGCCGTCGAGGGTGATGACCTCGATCTGGACCTCGCCGCCGTCGCGCTTCTCGATGACCGGGGCGACGACGTGGTAGTTGGTGAGCGCGATCCCCGACGGGTCGACGATCACGCCGGAGCCGAGGCTGCGCTGCGGAATCTGCTCCGGCTCGACGCCGAAGAAGCGGCGGAAGAACTCCTCGCCGAAGAACTCCTCGAACGGCGTGCGCCGGCCGATCCCGCCGCGGCGGGCCACGGTCGCGCTGACCGTGATGTTGATCACCGCGGGCTTGATGGCCTCGGCGACCGTCGCGAACGTGCCGGTCGTCAGCGGCATCTGGACCGGAATGATCGGCGCGTCCACGGCGCTCACCGCCGCCGGTGCACCGCGTCCGGCCTGCGCGCGCGTCGTGGCGATGCCGCCGAGCGCGATGCCGACCGCGAGGGCAGCCACGAGTGCTCCGACGAATGTCCTGCGTCTCAGCTGCATCATGCTCCGTTCTCCGCGCCGTCGCCCGCAAGGACGCGACGCAGCCGCTCGCCCTCGAGAGTCTCGGTCCGCTTGAGCTCGGCCGCGGCGGCCACCAGTACTCCCTTCTTCTGCGTCAGGATACCGCGCGCACGGTCGTGGATCCGGTCGAGGATCGCCCGCACCTCCTCGTCGATCACCCGCGCCGTCTCCTCGCTGTACTCGCGCTCGGAGCCCCACGGGGTCCGCTGTCCCCGCAGGAACAGGGGCGCCTGGTCGCCGAACGTGGCGAGCCCGACCCGGTCCGACATCCCGTACTTCATGATCATGAGACGCGCGAGCTCGGTGGCGCGTTCCAGGTCGTTGTGCGCGCCCGTCGAGACCTCGCTGTACACGATCTCCTCGGCCACGCGCCCCCCGAGCAGGACCGCGATCCGGTCCTCCAGCTCGCTGCGGGTCAGCAGGAAGCGGTCCTCGGTCGGAAGCTGGTACGTCATGCCGAGGGCGGCCACGCCGCGCGGGATGATCGTCACCTTGTGCACCGGGTCGGCATGGCTGACCGACGTCGCGACCAGCGCGTGGCCCATCTCGTGGTGGGCGACGATGTCGCGCTCCTTCTCCGAAAGAACGCGACTCTTCTTTTCCAGTCCTGCGACGACCCGGTCGATCGCCTCTTCGAAGTCGGCCATCTCGACCGCGTTCTTCTCCTTGCGCGCCGCGAGCAGCGCCGCCTCGTTGACGATGTTGGCCAGATCGGCCCCGGCGAACCCGGGGGTCCGGGCGGCGATCACCCCGAGCTCGACGTCGGGCGCGAGCACGACCACGCGCGCGTGCAGCCGCAGGATGGCCTCCCGTCCCCGGACGTCCGGCTTGTCGACGACCACCTGCCGGTCGAAGCGTCCGGGGCGCAGCAGCGCCTGGTCGAGGACCTCGGGACGGTTGGTCGCCGCCATGATGATCACGCCCTTCGACGAGTCGAAGCCGTCCATCTCCGCGAGCAGCTGGTTCAGCGTCTGCTCGCGCTCGTCGTGCCCGCCGACGAAGCCCGTCGCGCCCATCCGCGACTTGCCGATCGCGTCGAGCTCGTCGATGAAGATGATGCAGGGCGCCTTGTCCTTCGCCTGCTCGAACAGGTCGCGCACGCGCGAGGCGCCGACTCCCACGAACATCTCGACGAACTCGGAGCCGGACAGGGTGAAGAACGGCACGTCCGCCTCGCCGGCGACCGCACGCGCGAGCAGCGTCTTGCCGGTCCCCGGTGGGCCGACGAGGAGGACGCCCTTCGGGATCCGGCCGCCGAGCCGCTGGTACTTCTTGGGGTTCTTCAGGAAATCGACGATCTCGACGAGCTCGGCCTTCGCCTCGTCCACGCCGGCGACGTCCGCGAACGTGGTCTTGAGCTCCTTGCGGTCGAGGATCTTGTGCTTGGATCGTCCGAAGGACAGCGCCTGCGTCGCGCCGCCGCCCACGCGCCGCATCAGGAACATCCAGATCGCGATCATCACCGCGAGCGGGATGATCCAGCCGAAGAGGAGGTCCTTCCAGAAGGTCGTCTCGATCCGGCCGGCGAACTCCACCCCGTGCGCCTCGAGCTCGGCGACCACCCGCTGCTCGTCGACCCCGGGAATACGGGTCACCGTGAAGACGCGCACGTCGTCGTCGGAGCCGAGCATCTGGCGCAGGCGATCGCCCGCAGCACTCGGGGGCGTGGGCAGCGCGCCCGGCTTCGCGATCCCCTGGATTTCGCGCTCCGTCAGCGAGACCCGCTCGATCCTGTCGGCCCGGAGCAGCTCCAGGAACTTCGACATGGGCAGCTCGACGGAGCGGGGAGCGAGCAGCCAGGACTGCAGGAACGACAGCACCACGGCTGCCACGAGCACGTACGCGAGCGAGAACTGCAAACGCTGAGAAAGCTGCGGTTTCATGCGGGCCATTCGGGGTTCATGCTAGACCGCGGGTCAGGACCTGTCCAGCGGCGTGGTACCATCTGCGCTGAGGCGCCGTCCAACCGCAGCGCCGCGGCACCTCGTGTCGTCGCAGTCCTGCCATGATGCTCGCCGTTCGGGCCGCAGGGCGGTCCCGGTCGGTAGCCGAATCCGAGCACAGCGAATCCGGGGAGGAAATACGCAGGGGTGCTGGCGCTGCTTGGGTGCTGGCTTCGGGATGAAGGACGGGGATCGTTGACGGACATCGCCACACCGGGGCTTCGACTGGCGCATCGGCTCTCGCAGCTCACGTTCGGCGCGACGCTCCTGCTGATCCTGGCCGGCGGCCTCGTGACCAACACCGGCGCGGCGCTCGCCGTGCCCGACTGGCCGACCACGTTCGGCTACAACATGTTCCTCTACCCGTGGGCGCAGATGGTCGGCGGCGTCTTCTTCGAGCACAGCCACCGGCTGCTGGGGAGCGTCGTCGGCATGCTCACGCTCGCTTTGGCCGCAAGCCTCTGGCCCGCGGGTGGCCGCTGGCGGGTTCTGGGGCTCGTCGCGACCGCGGCTGTCATCACGCAAGGCGTGCTCGGTGGGCTGCGCGTCGTGCTGCTGCAGCCGACGCTCGCGATCCTGCACGGGTGCCTCGCCCAGGCGTTCCTCGCCCTCGTCGTGGTCATCATGCTCCTCACGGCGCCGCGGCCTGCCTCGGCCTCGGCCAGGGACGTCGATCCGACGCTCCGGACGCTCGCCTTCCTCGCGGTCGCCCTCGTCTACCTCCAGCTCGTGTTCGGCGCGTTCCTGACCCACGCGGGGTGGATCGAGCTGCACCTCGTCACTGCCCTCGCCGTGTACGTGCTGGTGCCCGTCGTCGCCGCGCGTGTCGCCCGGTGGGGCGGTGGCCGCGCCGTGTCCGGCCTGCTGCACGCCATGCTTGGCGTGCAGCTCGCCCTCGGCATCGCGAGCTTCCTGGTTCGCTTCACCTCCATCGGGATGCCGGGCGGGACGACGACATCCCTCGCCATGCCGGTCGCGCACCGGGTGGTCGGCAGCATCATCCTGGCAGCCACGATCGCCCTCGCCGTCCGCACCGCGACCGCGAACCGTGGCCGCGCAGGCGCGGTGGGCCGGCCGATCGTGTCGCAGGCGGCATCGTGAGCCAGACCGAGATCATGGGGGGCCTCGAAGGGCGCCCCGGCCCGGCTCGACACGTCGATTCGTTCACGGGCACCGAGGTCGTCGTCGGCGCGACCGGGCGCGATCGGTGGCGCGTGCTCGCCGATCTCGTCGCCCTGACCAAGCCTCGCGTCGTGCTCATGGTGCTGGTGACGACGGTGGTCGGGTACTACGTCGCGCTCCCCGGTGCGCCGCACTATGCGCAGGCCCTGCACCTCGTGCTCGGCACGCTGCTCGCGGCCGGCGGCGCCATGGCCCTGAATCAGTACCGGGAGCGAGACGTGGACGCGCGGATGAGCCGGACACGCACGCGGCCGCTCCCCGACGGCCGCCTGATGCCGGCCGAGGCGCTCGCCTTCGGCACGGCGCTCGGCGTGGCCGGCGTCGCGTACCTCGCCCTCTGCGTGAGCGCGCTGGCCGCCGTGGTCACCGGGGCCACGCTGGTGCTCTACGTCTTCGCCTACACGCCGCTCAAGCTCCGGACGCCCCTCTGCACGCTCGTCGGGGCCGTGCCCGGCGCGCTGCCGCCGGTCAGCGGCTGGGTGGCCGCTCGCGACGATGCGGGCGTGGGGGCCTGGGTGCTGTTCGGCATCCTCTTCCTGTGGCAGCTGCCGCACACGCTCGCCATCGCACGGCTCTACGCGGCGGACTACGCGCGCGCCGGTGTCCGGGTCCTCCCGGTCGTCGATCCGGCGAGCCCGCGCACCGAACGGCACATGGTCGCAGGCTCGTGTGCCCTCCTCGCGGTGAGCCTCTTGCCGACCGTGACCGGATTGACCGGGCTCATCTACGGTTCGGGCGCGCTCGTGCTCGGGACCGGCCTGACGCTGCTGGCCCTGGCCCAGGCGCGAACGCCTTCGGCCGTCGGCGCCCGTCGCGTCCTGTTCGCGTCGCTGCTGTACCTGCCGGCGCTGCTCGCCTTGCTCGCCTTCGACCGGGTATGACCGGCGTGCGGCTCGGCCGTGGCCGACGTCCCTGACCGCCATGCGCCGAGCGAGGTGCGGGATCGCGCGGTGTGCGTGGGTCGTCGCGCTCGCGAGCGTCGCGCTCGGCGTGGCTCCTGCGCCCGCCATCGCGAGCTACGAAGAGATCGTCGTGCCGGACGGGGGGACGCTCGCCGGGACTGTCCGCTTCGTGGGCACGCCTCCGAAGCTCGAGCCGCTCGCGGTGACCAGGCACCGAGAGGTGTGCGGGAAGGGCACGCCATCGGAAGCCCTCGTCGTGGGTCCGGACCGGGGCGTCAAGGGCAGCGTGATCCGCATCGAGGGCGTTCGTCGCGGGAAGCGGAAGACCGCCGAGGTCGTGATCGACAGCGTGAACTGCCTGTTCGTGCCCCACGTCGCGGGGACGAGCGTGGGAGCCCGCGTGCGGGTGAAGAACTCGGATCGCGTCCTCCACAATCCGCACGGCGTCGAGGGAAGTGGGGGCCCCGACATGGTCCCCACGCCCCCCGCGCTCGGCACGCCCCGCGGGGTGCGAGGACGCACCCGCGGGGTGCGAGGACGCACCCGCGGGGCCCGGGGCGTGCCTCGATTCACCGGGACGTTCCAGGTGAGCGTGTTCAACGTGGCGCTGCCGCACAAGGAGCAGATCGTCGACATCACGAGGCGTCTGACGACGCCGGGCGTGATCCGCATCACGTGTGACCCGCATCCGCACATGCTCGGATGGCTCGTCGTCCATGACAGCCCGTACGTGGCGACGACCGACGAGCGCGGCGCATACCGTATCGACGGCATCCCGCCCGGTACCTACAGGGTCACGATGTGGCACGAGGGTTTCCGACGCCGGAGGACCGGCGCAGACGGCCGTCCCGTCTACGACCATCCGCGCACGGTCGCGAGGACAGTGACCATCGCCCCGAGGGCGACGGCCACCGCGGACTTCGAACTGAGATCATGGGGGGCCCCGAAATGGCCCCCCAAACCCCCCAACGCTCGGGAGCGGCCCGGGGGACCCGGGCCGCTCCTCGATTCTCCGATTCGTTCACGGCCTCTGAGATCATGGGGGGCATCGATAGTCTCCCCATGATCTGGTCGACCGATCGCGCTGGAGGAGAGCTCGTGAAGGGATGGCCACCCCGGTTCTGCGCTCACTGCGGCGCGCGCGTTCGGCCCTTCGACGGTGAGAGCTCGAGCAACAATCGACCGCCGCGGCGGTCGATTGTTGCTCGAACTGAGTCGTCGGAACGCCGGCGCTGTCCCCGTTGCGGCTGGATCTTTTACGCGAACCCCGTGCCCGCGGTCGTCGCCGTCATCACTCGCGGGGACACGATCCTGCTGGCTCGCCGCGCACATCCGCCCCACGCCGGCACATGGGACCTGCCGGGCGGCTTCCTGGAGGCGGACGAGACCCCGGAGTCCGGGCTGAAGCGCGAGTTGCGCGAGGAGCTGGGGCTCCGCGTGCGGCGCGCACGGCCCATCGTCCTCGCGACGGACCGTTACGGTCCGGGTGGATTTCCGATCCTGACGCTGATCTACCGCGTGACGCCGGAGCCCGGACGGCTGTCGCCCGCGGACGACGTGTCGGAGGCGCGGTGGTTTCCGCGCGCGCGACTTCCGTACCGCGAGATCGCGTTTCCGTCGATCCGGCGCACGCTTCGCGCCTGGCTCGGCCGCTCGCGGCGGTCCGCGCGCGGCACGCCCGCTAGTGACAGGTGACGCCCGAGGGAACCTGGTAGTTCTTGACCTTGAAGGTCGAGACGAAGTCGTCGTCCCACGCGGCCAGCTTCAACGCGCCGCGTGGCGTCTCGCCGTCCCAGGCGAGGACGTGGCCCCGCGTGGCGAGCTCACGGCTGCCGGCCCGGCCGACGAGGTACTCGTCCGCGTCGACCTTGTCGACGAACACCGCGATGGTCTCGTGGACGGGCCGCGTGCCGCGCGCGGGCATCCGCTTCAGCCACTCCAGCACGACGGTGAACCCGTCGATCGCGTCGTCGTTCATCACGCCCGGGCTGCGGTTCATCCGGCGGAGCAGCGGGCCCACGTAGCGGGAGAACATCGCGGCCGCCCGGTCCTCGAACGTCAGGTTCGCGAACTGCGGCGAAGGGTCCTGCTCGATGTACACCCGGATCGACAGGAACCGCTTGTCGTCGGGCGCGCCGCGCGGCTTGAAGAACCCGATCGAGTGCTTGGCGACTTCCACCCACGGCAAGCAGTGGTAGACGTCGAAATTCAGGTCGCGGAGGGCCGAGGCGTGCTTCGAGGCGAGACTCTGGGCCTTGGGGCTCGTGTGCTCCGATGTGGGCAGGACGCGGTCTGCAGGGGCGTCCGGGGAGGCCGACGCGGCCCCCCCGGCCATGACGGCGATCAGCGTCGTGACGCCCAGGGCGATCGCGAAGCTGCGGCTCAGCAAGCTACCGCTCGAGGATCTGTTCCTGGCTCACCGTGATGGGCTTGCCCCACCATGCCTCGGTGCGCGACGTCGCGATGTCCTGCCGCGTCACGCGTGCTGACGTGCCTTCGCGGTTTCTCACCGAGAACCCCATGTGAGTTCCGGACGCGAAATGTGCGGGGTGCTCGTTCCACGTCTGCCACTCCTCGCTCGTCGCGCAGCCTGCTGTCGCGATGAGAGTGCCACCGATGATCAGCAGCCGCCACCAACGATCGCTTCGCATGTGGGATGCCCTCCGTGAGGAATGGGTGAGGCGCGTTCATGCTACCGGTCGTCACCACCACGGTCAACGGCTCCCGGGTGCCGTGCGGGCGTGGCGTGATAGACTCGCTTCGAGCCACTGCCCCGCCGATTATACCGACAGATGGATGCGCTGACCGTTCATTGGATGCCGGAGCGCCCCCGGCGCCCCGTCCTGATCGTCGCCTTCAGCGGCTGGAACGACGCCGCCGAGGCGGCGACCACCGCGGCACGCTACCTCGCGACCTCGTTTCACGCCAGGAAGTTCGCCGAGATCGACCCGGAGGACTTCTATCACTTCGGCCTCCAGAGGCCGCTCGTCAGGCTCAAGGGCGGCTCGGAGACCGAACGTGAGATCGTCTGGCCCGCCATGGAATTCTCGGTGGCGCAGTCGGCCGACCTCTCGCGTGACGTCATCGTCGGCGTCGCGCCCGAGCCGCACCTCGCCTGGCGGCGCTACTGCGGCGCGGTGCTCGAGCTCGCGCAGCGGGCGGGCGTGACGCTCGTGCTGACCCTGGGCGCCTTGCTCGCGGACGTGCCGCACACGCGGCCGGTGCGCCTCGTCGGCGGAGCCTCCGACCCTGAGCTGTCCGCCTGGCTCGGCCTCAGGCCGACGCGTTACGAGGGGCCCACCGGGATCGTCGGGGTCCTGAACACGCTGGCGCGCGAGCAGGGTCTCCAGACGGCGAGTCTCTGGGCGAACGTGCCGCACTACATCTCCGGCATCGAGAACCCCAAGGCTGCGCTCGCGCTCGTCCAGCGCATCCTGAGGCTGCTCGGCGGCGCGATCGATCTGAGCGAGCTCGAGGAGGCGGCGCGACAGTTTGACACGAACCTCTCCGAGATCGTGGGTCAGAACAAGAAGATCGCTTCGTACGTGGCCAAGCTGGAGGCGAGCGAGGCGGAGGAGCCACCGCCGGCGCAGGCGGTGAGCGACCTGCCGCCAGCGTCGGAGCTGGTCAGCGAGATCGAACGGTTCCTGCGGCAGCAGCAGCGCCCGGAAGGCTCGAACGACTGATGAGACCATGGGGGGACTATCGATGCCCCCCGACACCCATACGAAGGGGGCTCACGCCCCCCTCGTACTCCCCCGGCCCCGCGCTCGGAGCGCCCCGGGGGGGTGCGCGGACGCACCCGTGGGGTGCGCGGACGCACCCGCCTAAGCCGTGACGCTCCTCGACGACCCGATTCGTTCACGGGCTCAGTTCGAGCCAACAATCGACCGCCCGGCGGTCGATTGTTGCTCGAACTCTCATCAGACGGCATGGGGCGCCCCGACATGGCCCCCCGAACCATCGTCTCGAGGCTCCGCGCTCGTGTGGCTCGTCGTCGCGCTGGTGTGGCTCGCGAGCACGGCGGATGCGCGGGCCGAGCCGTCGGGCCGGCTCGCCGTCGTGGTCCATCCGGCCCGCCTGTCCGTCGGCGACGTTGGATGGCTGCACGTCCGGGGAGCCGGCGACGCGGCGACGGTCGAGGGCTCGGTGGGTGAGCGTTCGCTCACGTTCTTCCGTTACGCAGGGGGTCATGCGGCGGTCGTCGGCATCGACCTCGAGACCAGGCCCGGCACGCTGCCATGGCGCGTGGCGACGCTCGGGCCCGGCCGTGAGCCGAGGATCGCCCACGGCCGGGTGAAGGTCTCGGGGAGGTCATTCCCGGTCCAGCGACTGACGCTCCCCGAGCGGATGGTGGACCTCGAGCCCGAGACCGAGCGGCGCGCCGTCGCCGAGACCGAGCGGCTACGGATGCTCTTTCGCACGATCAGCGGCGAGCGGCTGTGGCGAGGGCGATTCACGCGTCCGGTTGCCGGCACGGAGCCGGGCACGGGGTTCGGGGCGCGCCGCATCATCAACGGCCGGCCGCGAATGCCGCACTCCGGAATCGATTTCTCAGCCGGCTCGGGGACGCCGGTGGTCGCCGCGAACGCAGGACGGGTGGCGCTCGTCGCGCACTTCTTCTTCCCGGGGCGCCTGGTCGCGATCGACCACGGGCTCGGGCTCTACACGCTCTACTTCCACCTGGAGCACGCGATCGTCACGGAGGACGAACGGGTGGGGCGGGGACAGACGATCGGGGCGGTCGGCGCGACCGGACGCGCGACGGGGCCCCACCTCCACTTCGCTGCTCAGGTGGGGTCCGCCCGGATCGACCCCGCGGGACTGCTCGGGCTGTCCTTCCGCGACTGAGAGTTCGAGCAACAATCGACCGCCGCGGCGGTCGATTGTTGCTCGAACTGAGATCATGGGGGGACTACCGATGCCCCCCCGAGCCCCGCGGCTCGGAGCGCCCCGGGGGGGCGCGGACGCACCCGTGGTGCGCGGACGCACCGGTCACAGCCGTGGCGCTCCTCGACCACCGATCGGTTCAGAGGCTGACGACGGCGCCGGGACTACCGGCGGCCGCCGCGGTGCTTGGCGCCCCCGGTCTTCCGCTTCGACGCCGGCTTCCTGGCCGCCGTGGCCGCCTTCGGTCGCGCCGTGGCCTTGCCGCCCGCCTTCGCCTTGCCGGCCCCGGCCTTCGGCTTCGCGCGGCCCTTGGCGGCCTTCTTCGAGGCGGCAAGCTTGCGGGCGGCCTTGCGCGCGGGTTTCGGGGCGGCCGGGCGGCTGGCCTCGGCCGCGGGTTCGCTCGCGGCCTCGCTCGGCGCCGGCACGGGCATCTCCAGGTCAGGCTGTCTTCGCTCCATCGCTCGTTTCCTCCGGGATCGATCGTGAGTGCGTTGCGCTTGCCTTACGGTGCATGCGGACCGCCGACGTGCGCAAGGGAAATCGCGCTCCGACGAGTCAGTTCGAGGGACACTCGACCGCCGGCGGCGGTCCAGCGTCCCTCGAGCTCTCAGACCGAGATGCGCGTGCGCAGGCGCGCGGCGTGGCGGGCCAGGGCGCGATTCGACCAGACGGAGAGCGCCGAGCGCGCGAGGATGCCGCGGACGGCGGCGCGGGACAGCTTGATCGACGTGCGCGCCGTGAGGGGCGACGGATGCGCGGAGAGCTCCGCGAGCGTCCCGAGCCCGATCAGGAGCGGCCACGCGCACGCCAGGCGCATCCGGGCCTCGCGCCTCGGGATCGCGAGCGTGTAGTGCCACCCGACGTCGTAATGCCCGAGCGCGACGCCGAGCAGCCGCGTGTAGAGCGGCCGCGCGCGCTCCGCGCCGTCGCGCGTCAGCAGGTCGGCGGGGGAGACACCGAGCGCCGCGAGGTCGTGCGCCGGCAGGTAGCAGCGTCCCCCGGCGAGATCGTGCGGGACGTCGCGGAGCACGTTCGTCATCTGGAGCGCCTTGCCGAACCTCACACCGGCGCGGCTCATCGCGTCGACGTCCCAGTGCGCGAGACGGGGCCGATGCGCGGCGTGCATGCGTGTCCAGAAGTCGCCGACGCAGCCGGCGACCAGGTAGGTGTAGTGATCGAGCTCCTCCTCGGTGTCCAGCGCGGCGATGTGCCGGGCATCGTCTCCGGGGAAGCGGGTGAGATCGAAGACCATGCCGGACGTGAGCGTGGCCAGCACGGCGCGAACACGCGTGCGGTCACCGGCCTCGAGCGCTTCGAGGCGCGCGACACCTTCGCCGACACGCTCCAGCAGGATGCGCTCGGCGGCCTGCGACTGGAGCGGGGCGCAGGCGCGTGCGGCGGCCGTCACGTCCGCCGCCTCACCGCGGTACGCGCGCCGGAGCGTCTCGAGGCGCGAGAGCCGCTCGGCCCGCGCGATCAGGCGGGTGTCGGCAACGGTGTCCGCGGCGCGGGCCAGCAGGTACGCGAGGCCGATCGGCTCGCGGAGGTCGCGCGGCAGGATCGCGAGTGAGAGGTAGAAGCTCCGGCTGACCCGCTTGAGGACGTCGCCCAGCAGGTCGCTCGACCGCGGGAGGCTAGTCGATGTCGATCGGTCTCGTGGGCCGCTCGTCCGGCGATTCCTTGGCCTTCTTGAGCCCCTCCTGGAACTTGCGGTCGAGGAGCTTGCCCTTCTGGCCCTGCGACTCCATCTCTCGCCGGAAGCGCTCCTCGCGCTCCGCGGACCGGCTCTTGAGCGCGTCGAACGCGGCGCCGATGTCGCTCATCGTGCGCTTCGGAGGTGGCGCCTCGTGCGCGATGACGGCCTGCAGCTCCCGGTCGATCGTGAGCTTCGCGTTGCAGCACGGGCACACGACGGTGAAGGCGTCCGACATCGCGCCCACGCTAGCAGCCGGTTCCGGCGTCGTCAAGGACGCGAGGGACCAGCGACGTCCAGACTCTCGATGCGTCCTCGCGTGAGATCGACACTGAGCAGGGGCTGGTACATTCGGACACCTCGGGGCGGGCCGCATCACCGGCACCTGCTTCCAGCGCGGCGTCGGCATGGACGCGCTCATCACCCTGTACAGTCTCACGATGCCCCCGTCGCCGCCGCGGGGTCACCCATCGCCCGGCCGGTCCCAGACGGCCGGCATCAGACCGTGAGATACTGCTTCACGATGTCCTGGTTGGCGCGCAGCTCGGAGGGCGTGCCGGTATACCGCACCTCGCCCTT
>JACPDG010000053.1 GCA_016184125.1 Candidatus Rokuibacteriota bacterium
AGTCCGGGCCAGGTGCTGGCTGCGCACAGGGGGACCCTGGCGCTCTCCCTGAGGGGGCCGCATCGCGACGCTCGGAATGGTACAGGGGGACCCGGGCCGTTGCTCGATGGCACGCTCGGCGCGGGGCGCCGAAACGGCCCCGCACCCCCCGCGCTCGCCAACGGCCCGGGGGACCCGGGCCGCTGCTCGATGTCGCGCTGATCGCGCTGAACGCAGGAGGGCCGACATGGCGCCACGGGCCACCGCATGAGCCTGGCGCGCACGCTCGACGTGGCCGCCGAGCGGTTGCCGGGCGCCGAGGCGATCGTCGACGGCGATCGCCGGTGGACGTACGGGGAGTGGAGGGCGCGCGTCCATCGCGTCGCCGCGGCGCTGTCCGGTCTCGGCGTGGCGCGTGGCGAGCACGTCGTCTTCGTCCTGAAGAACCGCGAGGAGCACGCGGCGGCGTACTGGGCCTGCCAGATGCTGGGTGCGGTCGCGACGCCGCTCAACTGGCGGTTCTCGCCCGGCGAGCTCGAGTACTGCGTCGCCGACGCCGAGGCCGTCGCCGTCATCTTCGAACCGGCCAGCCGCGCCGCGGCGCTCGGCGCACGCCCGAAGCTTCCTGGTGTGCGGGCCTGGATCGACGTCGACGCCTCGCCCGCGCCCGGCGCGATCCCGTTCGACTCGCTGGTGTCCGGCGACCACGATCCGGGCGTTCCGGCCATCGCGGTCGGCGACGACGGCGTCAGCATCATGCTGTACACCTCCGGCACGACGGGCCGGCCGAAGGGCGTGCCGCGCAGCCACCGCGCCGAGCTCTCGGCCGCGCTCGCGCACGTCGTCCAGAGCCGGACCACCTTCGGCGATCGCACGCTCGGCGTCATGCCGCTCTACCACACCATGGGCGTGCGCTCGATGATCTCGATGGCACTGCTCGGTGGCTGCCTCGTCTGCCTGCCCGACTGGAGCCCCGCGGCCGCGGCACACCTCATCGCGCGCGAGCGCGTCACGTCGCTGTACCTGGTCCCGACGCTCTACCACGACCTCGTCTCGCTGCCCGCGCTCGATCGTCACGATCTGTCGAGCGCGAAGAGGCTCGGCTACGCGGGCGCGCCGATGTCCTCGACGCTCACCCGCCGGGTCGCGGAGGTCTTCCGCCCGGACGTGTTCCTGAACCATCTCGGCTCGACCGAGGTCTACACGTTCACCGTGTGTGACCGGGTGCTGGAGAAGCCGACGTGCGCCGGCCGGCCGGGGCTCTTCGGGCGCCTGCGCGTCGTGCGGCCCGACGTCGGGCGCGCGGGCCGCGTCGACGACCTCGTCCCGCGCGGCGAGACGGGCGAGCTGATCGTGAGCCTCGATTCACCGGAGGCGTTCCGCGGGTACTGGCGGCGCCCGGACGCCGACGCGCAGGCGCTGCGCGTCGGATGGTACTTCACCGGCGACCTCGTGTACGAGGACGCGGACGGCGACATCTACGCGGTGGGGCGGGTGGACGACATGATCATCAGCGGAGGCGAGAACATCCACCCCGTCGAGGTGGAGGAGGTGCTGCTGCGCCACCCCGCGGTCGCGGAGGCCTGCGTCGTGGGGCTGCCCGACGCCCGGCTCGGACAGGTCGTCGCCGCGTTCGTCGTGCCGCGACGCGATGCCGGCGGCCGCTTCGCGGGGCTCACCGCCGGCGATCTCGACGCGTTCTGCCGCCAGGCGCCCGACTTCGCGAGCTTCAAGCGGCCGCGACGCTGGCACATCGTGGAGTCGGTGCCGAAGAGCCCGACCGGCAAGCTGCTGCGCCGCACGCTGCAGGAGCAGCACGGCGGGACCGAGGTCATGGGGGGCCCCGACATGGCCCCCCATACCCCCCAGCGCTCGGAGCCGTCCCGGGAAACCCGGGACGGCCCTCGATGACGCGATTCGTTCACGGGCCTCTGACGCGTGATCGTGCTCGATGCCACGCCGAACGACGCGCGGAATTCCCGGAGGCCCAGCCCAGCGTCGCTCGCCGCCGACGGATGACCGCGTGCTATGGTATGGGGCCCGTGAAAGACCGCTGATGGACTCCCGCTACCGCGACCCCGAGATCGAGACCGCCGCCCGCCACACGCTCGTCCGCCTGCAGGAGACCCGCCTGCGCGAGCAGGTGCGCCACGCGTATCGCGCGACCGCCTTCTACCGGCGCAAGCTCGACGCGGCGCGGGTCAAGCCGGCCGACCTCCGCACGCTCGCCGACCTCGCGCGGCTGCCGTTCACGACGAAGGACGAGCTCAAGGCGAGCCAGGCCGACCATCCGCTGTGGGGCGACTTCCTCGCGGTGCCCTTCGAGGACTGCATGCGCATCCACATGACGTCCGCCACGACGGGACGTTCGCTCGCGGTCCTCGACACCCCGGACGACTGGAACGCGTTCGCCCGGTGCTACGCGCGCTCGCTGTACGCGTTCGGCGTGCGCAAGCGCGACATGGTGATGCCGGCGTTCTCGTACGGCCCGTGGATCGGTTACTGGGGTGGCTTCCACGCGGCGCAGGAGCTGGGCGCGCTCGTGTTCCCCGCCGGAGGGTTTTCCACCGATCAGCGGATCGACGCGCTCCTCAACTACCCGATCACGGTGCTCGGCTGCACCCCGTCGTACGCGCTCTTCATCGCGGAGCAGGCGGCGAAGAAAGGCATCGACCTCGCGACGCAGGCGCGCATCCGCGTGACGTGGCACACCGGCGAGCCGGGTGCATCGATCCCCGCGACGAAGGCGAAGATCGAAGCGGCGTTCGGGGCCAAGGCGTACGACCTCCCGGGCCTCACGGAGATCGCGGCCTGGGGCTTCGAGTGCGATGCGCGCGCGGGGCTCACGCACGTCCACGAGGACGCCTGCTACCCGGAGGTCCTCGACGAGCAGGACCGGCCCGTGAAGCCGGACGAGACCGGGGAGCTCGTCCTGACGAGTCTCTACCGGAAGGCGATGCCGCTGGTCCGCTACCGGACGCGCGACATCGTGCGGCTGTCCGATCGGCGCTGTCCCTGCGGCCGCACGCTCGTCGCCTTCGAGGGCGGCGTGCTCGCGCGGCTCGACGACATGAAGAAGGTCCGCGGCATCGTCGTGTACCCGCGGCGGATCGAGGAGCTGGTCCGCCCGCACGACGGTGTCGACGAGTTCCAGCTCGTCTTCCGCCGCGTCGACGGCCTCGACGACATCCTGGTCAGCGTCGATCCCTCGCCGAGGCTGAGCGAGCGGGAGCGCGCCGGCCTGGTCGCCACGCTCGCCGATGCGCTGCGGGTGGGCCTCGGTATCCGCGTGAGCGTCGAGGCGGTCGAGCCGGGCTCGCTGCCGCGGTGGGAGCACAAGGCCCGCCGAGTGAAGGACGAACGCACCGACGTCCCGTTCTAGGAGGTCTTTCGACCGCATGACGAGCGAGTTCCTGAGAGTCGAGCGGCAGGGCACCACCGCCACGGTCTGGATCGACCGGCAGCCGAAGATGAACACCATGACCGTCGCGATGCGGAACGAGCTCCCGGCGATGTTCCGGGACCTCGACGCGGACGACGCGGTCCGCGTCGTCATCATCCGCGGGGCGGGCGGCAAGGCGTTCAGCGCCGGCGGCGACGTTGCCGAGTTCCTCACGCTGGTTCCCGCGGAGCTCGAGGACTGGGGCGACACGCTGTCGTGGGCGGAGCGGTGCAGGAAGCCGGTGATCGCGGCCATCGACGGCTTCGCGATGGGGGCGGGGCTCGAGCTGGCGCTGGCGTGCGACTTCCGCGTCGCCACGCGGCGCTCGGAGTTCGCGTTCCCGGAGATCCGCCTCGGCATGATCCCGGGGAGCGGCGGGACGCAGCGGGCGCTCAGACTGATCGGGATGACGCGCGGCAAGCTGTTCATGATGACGGGCCAGCGGATCGGCGCCGAGCGGGCGGAGGCCTGGGGGCTCATCACCCAGTGCGTGCCGGACGACGGGCTGGACGCCGCCGTCGCCGCGCTCGCGAAGGAGCTCGGGGAGAGGGCTCCACTGGCGCTCCGCACGCTGAAGACGGTCCTCAACCGCGGCGCCGACGCGCCGCTCGAGACCGCGCTCGAGCTCGAGCGCAAGGCCTATGCGTGGCTCCGCTCGACGCACGACTACGAAGAGGGCGTGCGTTCGTTCCTGGAGAGACGACCACCGACGTTCACCGGCCGGTGAACGTTCCGTTCGCCGGAGGGGTGAACGAGACGTTCACCCGAGCGGCGAACGTCCCGTTCGCCGGAGGAGGTCACCACCGTGGCAGCGTCCTCGTTCGGGCTCATTCTCGCGAACCGCGCCGTCGTCCTCGGCGCCATCAAGGCCCGTGACCTGATCGACTTCGCGGTGGACGCCGAGCAGTCGGGCGTCTTCGACGCGGCATGGGTCGGCGACAGCCTGGTCGCGAAGCCCCGGCTCGAAGCGGTCACGCTGCTCTCGGCGCTGGCCGCGGCGACGTCGCGCGTGAGGCTCGGCGTCGGCTGCCTCGCGACGTTCGTGCACCGGCATCCCGTCCTGTTCGCGCATCAATGGGCGAGCCTCGACGCGCTGTCCGGCGGGCGCGCGTGGCTCGCCGTCTGCCTCGGCGGGCCGGACAGCGCGAACGCCGCGCAGGCGCTCGAGCACGCGGTGATGGGCGTGCGCTCGGAGGAGCGCGTCGGCCGGCTCGAGGAGGGCATCGGCATCCTGCGCAAGCTCTTCGCGGAGACGAAGGTCTCGCACGCCGGCCGGTTCTACCGCTTCGAGGGCGTGACGATCGAGCCGCGCCCCGTCCAGCAGCCCTGCCCCATCTGGATCGCGTCGAACCCGACGGGGCTCACGTGGAAGGGCGGCGCGTCGGCGAGCGAGGGCGTGGTGGAGCGGAGCTTCCGCCGCGTCGCGCGCTTCGCGGACGGCTGGATGACGAACAAGCTGTCGCCGGAGGAGTTCACGCGGCAGTTCGGCCGCATCCAGGCGCTGGCGCGCGAGGAAGGGCGCGACCCGGGACGGATCGGCGGCGCGCTCTACCACAACATCAACATTCGCGAGGACCGGCAGGCGGCGCTCGAGGAGTCGAAGACGTTCCTCGACACCTACTACTCGTCGAAGTTCAGTCCTGCGTTCGTCGAGGGCTGGACGGTCGCCGGGTCGGCGCAGCAGTGCATCGAGGAGCTCCGGCGCTACTTCGCCGCCGGCGTCGGCCACATGGCGCTCCGGCTGACCTCGTGGGACCAGCGCGGCCAGCTCGAACGCTTCCTGGGCGAGGTCGCGCCCGCCTTCACGCGCTAGCGGCATGTCGGACAAGCGCGCATCGAGGAGCGCCACGGGTTTCCCGGGTGCGTCCGCGCACCCCCCGGGGCGCTCCGAGCGTTGGGGGGTGTGGGGGGCCATGTCGGGGCCCCGGGCCGAGCGCCACATCGAGCCGCGGCCCGGGTTCCCCGGGCCGCGTGCGAGCGCTGGGGGGGTGTGGGGGGCCATGTCGGGGCCCCCCACTCGGTAGGAGGGACGCGATGGGATTCATGGACCTCAGGGAATGGATCGCGCGCCTCGACAAGGAAGGCGAGCTGCGCCGCATCACCGCGGAGGTCGACTGGGACCGGGAGATCGGCGCGATCGCGCGGCGCGTCCTCGAGAAGAAGGGCCCGGCGCTCCTCTTCGAGGCGATCAAGGGGTATCGCACGGGCCGGTGCACGAAGCTCTTCACGGGGGGCCTCGGGAGCCGCGACCGTCTCGCGCTCGCCCTCGGCTTCCCGCGCGACGTGGTGAACCGCGACCTCGTGGGCTACGTCATGCAGAAGAACCGCGAGCGGATCCCGGCGGTCACGGTCCGGACGGGACCGGTCAAGGACGTCATCGTGCGGCCGCCCGACATCGATCAGCACGAGTTCCCCGTTCCCCGCTGGCACTATCGCGAAGGCGGGCGCTACATCCACACGTTCTCCGCGATCGTCACGCGCGATCCCGACACGCGGGTGATGAACGCCGGGATCTATCGCGGCATGATCGGGCAGCGCGACACGACGCCGATGCTGCTGATCAAGGGCGGGCAGCACTGGGGCCAGCACTTCGTGAAGTACGCCGCGCGCGGGGAGCCGATGCCCGTGGCGTGCGTGATCGGCTGGGACCCGGTCATGCCGTTGCTCGCCGGCTCGCCGATCCCCGCCGGCGTCTGCGAGTGGGACGTGATGGGGGCCTATCGCGGCGAGCCGGCGGAGCTGGTGCGCTGCGAGACCGTCGACCTCGAGGTGCCGGCCACGGCCGAGATCGTGCTCGAGGGCCTGATCGCGGACGATCCGGCGACGTACGAGACGGAAGGCCCGTTCGGTGAGTTCACGGGCTACGTATCCGACCTGCCGACGCCGCGACCGACGATGACGCTGACGTGCATCACGCACCGGCGCGATCCGATCTTCCGCGGTTGCCTCGAGGGTACGCTCCCGGGCAGCGCCAGCGAGAACAGCGTCATGTCGTCGGTGCAGCGCGCCGCGATCGCCTGGAACATCCTGGTGGCGGCGGGCATCCCCGGCATCCGCGACGTGGTCGTGCATCCGATCACCAACGGCACGAACGTCTGCGTGCAGATCACGAAGCACTACCAGGGCCAGCCGAAGCAGATCGCCGCGGCGCTCTGGGGCGCGTCGGCCGCGCAGTTCCGCTACAAGCACGTCTTCGTGGTCGAGGACGACATCGACGTGTCGTCGTACGAGCAGCTCGACTGGGCGCTCGCGTACCGGATGAACGCCGGCGAGGACGGCATCGTGGTGTTCCCGGGGATCTTCGGCTCGCCGATCGATCCATCGACGCCGCTCGAGGATCGCGACATCCGGCAGCTCGGCACCGGGCTCTGGAACCGCGTGCTCTTCGACGCCACCCGCAACTGGAAGTTCCCGCGGCGCCCCGAGTGGGACGGCGAGCGCTTCCCGCCGACGGTGCGGCCCGCGCCGGAGGACGAGGCGCGCGTCAGCGAGCGATGGTCGGAGCTGGGACTCGGTGATGTCTGACGTGATGGGGGGCCCCGACATGGCCCCCCATGCCCCCCCACGCTCGCGAGCAGCCCGGGGGACCCGGGCCGCTGCTCGACCACCCGGGAGGCCCCCATGCGGCGGCTGATCGTCGGGCTGAGCGGCGCGTCGGGCGTCATCTACGGGATCCGGCTGCTCGAGGTGCTGCGGGATCACGCGGACATCGAGACGCACCTCGTGATGACGAAGCCCGCGGAGCGCACCGTCGTCGAGGAGACGAGCCAGCGCGTGGCCGACGTCCGGGCGATGGCGTCCGTCGTCCACCAGATCGGCGACATCGGGGCCTCGATCGCGTCCGGCTCGTTCCGCACGATGGGGATGGTCGTGATCCCGTGCTCGATCCACACGGTCTCGTCGATCGCGTACTGCCTCAGCGACAACCTCCTCACCCGCGCGGCCGACGTGCAGCTGAAGGAGGGCCGCACGCTCGTTCTCGTCGTGCGCGAGACGCCGCTCCACACCGGGCACCTCAGGAGCCTGCTCGCGGCGGCCGAGTCCGGCGCGGTGATCCTGCCGCCGGTGCCGGCGTTCTACAACCACCCGAGGACCATCGAGCAGCTGATCGACCACACGATCGGTCGCGTGCTCGATCGCTTCGGCGTCGCGCATGCGCTCTCGCCGCGGTGGGGCGAGACGACCTAGATCATGGGGGGACTATCGAAGCCCCCCAAACCCCCCACGCTCGGAGCGCCCCGGCAGAGCCGTGGCGCTCCTCGACCACCGGATTCGTGCACGGGCTGAACCCGCCCTCCGCGTAAGTTCGCCAATCGACAACCGCACGCTGGCAGCCCGCTTGCTCGACTCACCGGCAGGGGGTAATGCCATGAGTGCAACGCGAATGCTCGGGATGCTCTTGGCCATCGTGACGGTGCTGGTGTCCGCCGCCGGCGTCCAGGCGCAGGCGCCGGGGTCGCCGGCCGCCCCGCCGCCGTCAGGGACCGCCGCCGACGGCGGCTTCGCCGGCGCGGCTGCGGTGCTGCTCGCGCTGCTCGCGCTGTTCGTCGTCGTCGGGATCGGCGTGAAGTTCTACGATCTGCGCCGCAAGCGCGAGACGGAGGCCGTCCACCTCCAGGCCCAGATCTCCGACGCGCTCCTGCGTGACCAGGTGCTGTTCGGACTGCCGATCACGCCGACGGTCAACGTGCCCACGTGGAGCGGATCGCCCGCGGTGATCGAGGTCTCGGGGCAGGTGCCGACGGCGGAGACGAAGGACGCCGCGTTGCGGATCGTCGACGCCGAGGCGCGACGCATCCGCCCGGACTTCCTGATCGAGGATCGCATGGCCATCGTGGTGACGATGGAGCGCCGCGCCGCCTGAGAGCTCGAGCAACAATACGGGTCGCGGACAGGGACAGGCACGTGCGGTACCCTTCCCCTGTCCATGAACGACGACGCGGCGACCTGGAGCGCGCGGGCCCGCGAGGCGTCGCGACGCGGCCGGTGGACCGAGGCCGAAGCGGCGTGGCGCGAGGTGCTCCGGCGGGTCCCGGACGCGACGACCTGCCTCGAGCTCGGCACGGTGCTCCGCCGCCAGCGCAGGGCGGACGAGGCGGCAGTCGCCTTCGCGGAGGCCGTCCGGCTGGCGCCGGAATCGGCGACGGCGCACGCCGAGCTCGGCGCCGTCCACTTCGAGCGCGGCGAGTACGCGGACGCCGTCGTCGCGTTCCGCGCAGCGATCCGGTTGCGTCCCGACTTCGCGCGCGCGTACGCGACGCTCGGCCTCGCCCTCGAGCGACGCGGCGACTATCCGGGCGCGGAGGCCGTGTTGCGCGAGGCGCTCCGCCTGCGTCCCGCGGACGAGGCCGTCCGGGCGAACCTCGCGAGAGTGCTCAAGCGCCAGCGCCGACCGCACGAGGCGGAGACGCTCTACCGCGCGCCGGAAGGCCGCGTGAATCCCCTCGAGCTCGGGCGCGTGCTGTTCGAGGAGAAGCGGTGGGACGAGGCGGTGGAGGCGCTGGCCGCCTACCGGGACGCGGTCCGCCTCGACCCGGGGACCGCCGAGGCGCACGCACGGATGGCGAGGTTGTTCGCGCGGCGCCGGCGCTACCGGGAGGCCGCGGCGGCGTACCGCGAGGCGCTGCGCGTGAGGTCCGCGGACGCCGACCTGCGCCACCAGCTCGGCGTCGTGCTCGAGCGTCAGGGGGCCTTCGACGACGCGATCGCCGCGTTCCGCGAGGTGGCGCGACAGCGGCCGGGCGACAGGCGCGTGACCGCGGCGCTCGCCGCGCTCTTTCGCCGCCAGGGCGACTGGGCGGCGGAGGCCGAGGTGTACCGCGAAGCGGCGACGGTGCACCCCGACGACGCCGAGCTCCACGCGGGCTACGGCCTCGCAGTTGGCGCGCTCGCGGACTACGCCGCGGCGACGGAGGCGTTCCGCACGGCGGTGCGCCTGGCACCGGACGAGCCCGATTACCGGTTCGAGCTCGCCGTTGCGCTCGGACGTGACGGCCGGCACGCGGAGGCCGAGGCGGTGCTGCGAGAGGCGATCGCCTTGCGTCCGGAGAGCGTGCGCTTCCGCGGCAACCTCGCGCTGTCCCTCGGCCGTCAGGGCCGGCACGCCGAGGCCGAGGCGGCGTACCGGGACGCGCTCGTGATCAAGCCGGCCAGCGCCACCTTGCACCGGGGCCTCGGCGTGGCGCTCTACTGGCAGTCGCGACACGACGAGGCGGAAGCCGAGTTCCGCGAAGCCGTCCGGCTGGATCCCGCGTACGCCCGCGCGCACGCCGACCTCGGCGAGCTGTTCGAGGAGCAGGGCCAGCTGGAGGAGGCCGAGGCCTCGTATCGGACGGCCGCGCGGCTCAACCCGCGCTCGCTGCGGGCGCTCGCGGCCCTCGCGTCGATCTGCGCGACGCTCGACCGCCACGCCGAGGCCGAGGCGTTCTGTCGCGCGGCGCTCGCCGTCGAGCCGGCCTCGGCGCGCGCACACTTCACGCTGTGGGATGCCCTCGAAGGGCAGAAGAAGTACCCCGAGCTCGAGGAAGCGGCGCGCGTCGTGATCCGGCTCAAGCCCGATCACGCCGATGCGCACGCGCGTCTCGGGCGCGCGCTCTCCGGTCAGGGACGCCTCGGCGAAGCGGTCGTCGCCTGCCGGAGAGCCGTGGCGCTCGGTCCGGACGTCGACCGCTTCCGCGACGAGCTCGAGCGCGCCCTCAGGGCGACGGCGCCCGAGGGACGTTGAGCAGCCGGCGAAACTCCTCGAGGTCCTGCTTCGGGACGTCCGGACGATGGCGGAGCAGGTCGCACACGCGGCCGGGGTTCTCCTCGATCGCCCGGCTCGTGCGCGCGAACACCTTGACCAGGCGCTGCGCCTCCTTCTCGGCCTTCGCCGTCACGATCGAGCTGGCGAAGCGTCCGGCGGCGGCGAGCAGCGGGTTGTCGAGCCTGACGAACCCGGACACGGCCGGCGTGATCTCGGCGCGGCCGCCCTCGTCCGCGCGGGACGTGAACTCGATGACGACGACCGCCTCGCCGGCGATGTTCGGGAGGAACCGCTGCTCGTACTCCCCGCGCGCGTACATGACCCGCACGCCGGGCGCCGCGTGGACGACCTCGAACCGCCCGCGCGCGCCCCAGCCGTCGTCGAGCCAGAGGCCATCGGGCTCGCGCCAGATCCGGTAGCGCGCGAGCTTGAGCGCGCGCGTCACATGGGTCGCGAACTCGGGATGATCGAGCAGGTACTCGAAGACGTCGCGCCGCGCCGCGAACGGCCGGGCCTCGTAGCGTGTCGCGAGCGTCGCCGCCTCCGTGACCCGCTCGAGTCGCGCGCGCTCGCCGAGCGGCACCTCCACGGGCAGGGGACGGGCCGCCCACGCCCACGAGGCCGGCGCACCGGGCGCGAGGACGAGCGCCAACGCGGTGGCGAGCCCGGCCAGCGCGCAGGTGTGGAGGCTGCGCGTACTCACGGCGACACATTATGACACCACTGAAGCCTCCGCCAGCGGGGCTCGCGGCATTCCAGGACCGGCGGCCCGCACCTTGCCCGCCACGCGCGCGTGGAGTAGGCTGGGGCACCCGTTCGCGGGAGGATCGTCGTGGCACGGCTACCTGTCTCCGAGGTCGAGCAGCTGATGGAGCGGCACCCCGGGGCGTCGCTCGAGTCGGTCCTCGGCGTCTTCGAGGTCTTCGCCAGTGGCTCCCTCGACGAGGTGTACGTGCTCGACGACGTCGCGGGGAAGCGGATCGCGATCGCTCCGTCCACACTCAAGACGAAGTACCGGCGGGGGTGACCCATGGCGATCATTGCGATGTCTGCGCAGCTCGGAGCCGGTGGTCCCGAGATCGGCATGGGGCTCGCCCAGCGCCTCGGGTACCACTTCGTCGACCAGGAGGTCATCCAGGACGCCGTGCGGCGGTACGGGCTCGTCGAGGAGAAGGCCTCCCACCTCGATGAGTCGAAGCCGACCCTCTTCGAGCGGTTCGACGCCGAGACGCGCCACTACATCACGGTGCTCCAGACGACCCTCCTCGAGTTCGCCGAGCAGGACGACGGCGTCCTCATGGGCCGCGGCGGGCAGTGGCTCCTGCGCGGGATCCCGCACGTGCTGCGCGTGCGCGTCATCGCGCCCTTCGAGCAGCGCGTGAAGCACCTCGTGCGCCGCAGCGCCGAGTCCGGGGACAAGCTCACGCAGCGTGCGGCGGTCGACATCGTCCGGCGGGACGACGCCGAGCGCGCCGGCCGCATGCGGTACCTGTACGAGGTCGACCTCGACGATCCCGCCCTCTACGACACGGTGATCAGCACCGAGCGGCTCTCGTACGAAGCGGCGGTCGACATGGTGGAACGGGCGGCGCGGCGGCCCGAGCTGGCGACGACCGACGCGGGCCGGGAGCTCATCGCGTCACGCGTGCTCGTCTCGCGCGTGCAGGTCGCGCTCGCGACGAATCCCGGGACGCGCCGCTACCGCATCACGGTCGAGGCGCGCGACGGCGTCGTGGTCCTCGAAGGCACCGCCGCGCTCGAGCACGCGGTGGAGGTCGCGAAGACGGTGCCGGGCGTGCGCGAGGTGCGCACGCAGCAGGTCGAGATCCCGCCGATCCCGCCGTTCGTGGCATAGGCCGCCAGGAGGGCCGAGCGTGAGCCCGAGGAGCGCCCCGGGTTCCCCGGGGCGCTCCCGAGCGCCGGGGGGGGCTTGGGGGACCCGTCGAGGTCCCCCATGAAGTCGGTTCAGCGCGCGGGAGGCGTGTCCGGAGCTTCCGCGATCCGCAGCTTGACGCTCTTCTTGTCGCCGCGGCGGACGACGTCGAGCGTGACCGTCTTGCCGACCTCGGCGTCCGCGGACAGCCGCTGAAGGTGGTGATAGTCCTCGACCGGCGTGCCCTCGAAGGCGACGACGACGTCGTTCGGGACCAGGCCCGCCTCGGCCGCGGGGCTGCCGGGATGCACGCGGGCGACGACGGCGCCACGCGCGTCCCTGGCGCCGAGTGACTGCGCGAGCTCCGCCGTCAGCGGCTGCACCGAGATCCCGATCCACCCACGCGTCACCTTGCCGCGATCGATGAGCTGGTTGACGACGCGCTTCACCATGTTCGCGGGGATCGCGAACCCGATGCCCTGGCCGGCGGCGACGATCGCCGTGTTGATGCCGACGACCTCACCCCTGAGGTTCACGAGCGGTCCACCCGAGTTCCCGGGATTGATGGATGCGTCGGTCTGGATGAAGTTCTCGTAGGTCGCGATCCCGACGTCGGCCCGGCTCGTGGCGCTGATCACGCCGACCGTCACCGTCTGCTCCAGCCCGAAGGGGTTGCCGATCGCGATCGCCCATTCACCGACGCGGAGCGTGTCCGAGTTGCCCAGCGCGGCGACGGTGACGTCGGGAGCCGCGTCGAAGCGGATCACCGCGAGGTCGGTCTTCGGATCGGTGCCGACGACGCGCCCTCGCACCTCCTGCTTCGAGCTCAGCCGGAGCGTGACCGCATCCGCGCCCTTGATGACGTGGAAGTTGGTCAGGACGTAGCCACGCTTGTCGATGATCACTCCGGAGCCGAGCCCCGACTGCCGGTACTCTTCGGGCGGCCCCGGTCCGCGGCGGCCGAAGAACTGATCGAAGAACTCCTTGAAGAACGGGTCGTCGGCGAACGGGCCGGGGACGGCCGGGTCGCGGCGCGGCCTGGCGACCTGGACGGTCCCGACGTTCACGACCGCGGGCCGCACCCGCTCCGCGACGCTCACGAACGCCGCCTGCAGCGCATCCGCGGTCGCGAGCGGGGCCGAGGGGCCCCGCGCCGCCCGGGACGACGTGAGGAGCGCGTTGAGTCCGAAACCTGCGCCGATGCAGGCCAGAACGATCACGATCAGCACGGCGGTGCGGGCGGTGCGTGGCGTCATTCCAGTTCCGGATCTCCGTCGGTCGACCGGTGGCGCCGAGCTTAGGGTCGGGCCCACCGGGTGTCAAGGAAACTATTGCAATCTCGCACCTTTTTTCCTTGCGGCTTCGTTGTCAAAAAGAGGAAAATTCTGAGGCAACGTGGTTCATACACACCTTACGCCCTCGCTTACCCTTCTTCGCAAGGCACTCAGTGCCGTTCTGGTCGTCTGCCTGCTCGCTCCGACCATCGGCGTCGCGCAGGAGCGCGGCGCTCCGCCCGAGTCCCTCCCCCAACGTCCGAGTGGTCCAGCGCCTCCCGCCGAGCGCCCGGCGGCGCGGCCCGACGCCCGCAGCGACACGGGGATCGCCGGCGCCGTCGGTCCCCGCGTGATCCCGGGGCCCGAGTACCGGCTCGGTGCCGGCGACTTGCTCGAAGTCCAGGTCGCCGGACGGCTGGAGGTCACCCGCCACCAGGTCGTCGTCGATCTGGACGGCGGCATCAACATTCCACCCCTCGGGGCGATCGGCGTCGGAGGCCTCACGCTTGCCGAAGCGTACCGGAAGGTCGTCGCCCGTGCGCGTGCCTTTCTGCGCTTCGTGGACATCGCCATCTCCGTCATCCAGCCGCGGTCGTTCGAGGTGGTGCTGTCGGGCGAGCTGGAGCGACCGGGCGCCGTTCTCACCTCGGCGTTCCGGCGGTTGCACGAAGTCATCCAGGCAGCGGGTGGCGTCTCCGAGCGCGGCACCAGGCGTCGCGTGCGCCTCGTCGACGAGCAGGGCGAGCGGGAGGTCGACCTCCTCCGCTTCGAGCTGACGGGCGACATCAGCCAGAACCCGTTCGTCGAGGGAGGCATGCACATCCACGTCCCGCCGCGCGGCCCGTCGGTGACGCTCACCGGCGCGGTGCGCCGGCCCGGCGAGTACGAGCTCGGGCCGACGGGATCGCTGGCCGAGCTCCTGGCGCTCACGGGCGGCTTCCACGCCTCCGCGGCGCGCTCCGAGGCGCGGCTGACGCGCATCGGCCCGGACGGTCGCAAGGAGACGCTCGCGGTCGACCTCGCGACCGCGCTTGCCCGACCCGCCGATGTTTCGCTCCAGCCCGGCGACGTCGTGTTCGTGCCGACGGTCAGCGTGCTGCAGGACGTCGTCGAGGTGCGCGGCGCCTTCGCCGGCGTGGCGGACAGCGGCAAGACGACGACCGCCGGCAAGCCGACGATCGTGCAGCGCTTCGAGCTGGCCCGGGGCGAGCGGGTGACCGACCTCGTCCGCCGCGCGGGAGGCCCGGCGCCGTTCGGCGACCTCCGTCTCGCGATGCTCGAGCGCCGCGCCGGGTCCGGTCCCGTGCAGCGCATCCCCGTCGATCTTCACCGGCTCCTCGTCGAGAAGGACGAGAGCCAGGACGTCCCGATGCAGAACGGCGACGTGCTGACGCTGCCCGTCGTCGAGGACAAGGTCTACGTCGTCGGCGAGGTGCGGGCGCCGGGCGCGCACGATTTCCGCCCGGACCTCGGCGTGCGCGAGTACGTGACGCTGGCCGGCGGCCCCGCCAAGCGAGCCAAGATCGAGGCGGCGACGCTGACGTTTCGCGACGGCCGCACGTACGCGCTGAAGGACGCGCCGCCTCCCGAGCCCGGCGCGGTCGTCACGGTGCCCGAGGTGGCGGTGAAGTGGTGGCAGGACTACGTCGTCATCGCGAACACCGTCGCGAGCCTCGTCGCGGCGTACACGGGGCTGTTCATCCTGTTCGGCGCCCGGACCACCGGCGTGCTCGGGACGAGCGAGTAGCCGTGTACGAGGCGCACTGGGGGCTCGCCGAGCCGCCGTTCGACAACTCGCCGAACCCGAAGTTCTTCTACCTGTCGCCCGAGCACGAGGAGGCGCTCCTGCGCCTCGTGTACGCCGTCCGCCACCGCAAGGGCTGCGCGCTCCTCACCGGCGAGTACGGCTGCGGCAAGACGACGGTCTCGCGCGCGCTCATCCAGCGGCTCGAGGCCGACCGCTACGAGATCGGGCTCCTGACGAACCCGAGCTGGACCGCGATCGACTTCCTGCGCGAGGTCCTCTACCAGCTCGGCGTCGAGACGGCCGCGACCTCCAAGGCGGAGCTGCTGCACCAGCTGCACGAGCTCTTCTTTCGCAACTTCCAGGCCGGCCGCGACACCGTCGTCATCGTCGACGAGGCGCAGCTGATCGAGGACGATGCGGTGTTCGAGGAGCTGCGGCTGCTCATGAACTTCCAGACGGACGAGCGCTTCCTCGTGACCGTCGTGCTGATCGGCTCCCCGGAGCTCATCCCGAAGATCCGGAGCCTGCGCCACCTCGACCAGCGCATCTCGCTGCGCTACCACCTCAACACGCTCGACGCGACGCACACGGCGAGCTACATCGAGCACCGCCTCGAGACCGCCGGCCGTGAGGACGAGATCTTCACTGACGCGGCCGTGAAGCTGATCTTCGACTTCACCCGCGGCACGCCGCGCGAGATCAACACGGTCTGCGACATCGCGCTCCTGGTCGGCTACACGCGGCGGCTCGCGGCGATCGACGAGCGCGTGATCGCGGAAGTCATCAAGGACATGGTGGGCGCCGGGTGATGGTGCGGATGAGCGACGTCGCACGGGGCGCGGCATCGAAGCCGCGATCCGACCCGCCCCCGGAGAAGTCCCGCGCGGCGGCGCCCGCGCCGCCGCCTCCTGCCGAGGCCGCACCGCCGAGCGAGGACACCGAGCTCCGGGTGCCCGCGCGGCCGGCCCGCCTGAACCTGCGCGCGCTCGCGACGATGGCGCCGCCAGCCGCGGCCGAGCGCGATGAGCAACCGCCCGCGGACCGTCGCGCGCTGGACGTCGATGCGGACAACCCCTTCGTGCTGCTCGAGCGGCTGCTCGAGCGCGTCAGGCCGCTCGTCAAGACGGACGATCCCTTCCCGTGGGACGAGCTCACATCGATCGTGGACCGCCTCGTGAGCGCGAGCACCGCCTCGGCGGAGCTCTTCTGGCTCGCGCACGCGGCGATGCCGCCGGCGGGCGGCGATCCGATCGCCTTCCACCAGGCGCGCGTGGCCACCCTCGCCCTTCGCATCGGCGCGAACCACGGGCTCGAGCCGGCGCAGCTCGCAGAGCTCGGCACCGCGGCGGCGCTCCTCGACGTCGGGCTCTGGCTGCTCGACGGCGCCGCGCGACGCGACATGCAGTCTCCCGAGTACCGGAGCCACCCGCGGCTCTCGGCCGAGCTCGTGCACCGGTGGGGCCCGCCGAGCGACGTCGTGGTGCAGGCGATCCTCCAGCATCACGAGCTCGAGCACGGGCAGGGGTTCCCGCGGGCGCTCCAGCGCCAGGCCATCCACCCGTACGCGAAGGTGCTCGGCCTCGTGGACCGCTACGCGACGCTGACGGGGCTCGGCCGCACGCGGGCGCGGCCGCACGAGGTGATCCGGGACATCGTGCGCTCGAAGAACGAGGAGTTCTCGCCCGCGCTCGTCAAGGCGCTCCTGTTCGAGATCTCGATCTTCCCGCCCGGCACGCCCATCCGCCTCAACACCGGCGAGATCGGCCGCGTCACCGGCGTGAACAGGAACCACCCGCTCAGACCCCGTGTCGAGCTCGTCGCGGACGGCAAGGGCCAGGCGCTCCCGGCGCCGCGCGGGGTCGATCTGTCCGAGACGCCGTTCCTGTACATCACCGGACCGGTCACGGAGTCGCGCTGATGGCCCAGTACGAGATGAACCTCCGTGACTACTGGTTCATCGTGCGGCGCCGTCGCGTCATCATCGCCGTGTCGACGGTCCTGACCGCGGCGCTCTCGTTCTGGTGGGCGCAGCAGAAGGTGCCGATCTACCAGTCGACCGCGGCCGTGAAGTACGAGCAGTCGGCCGCGCTCTCCGGTCTGCTCGTCGAGGTGCTCTCGTACTCGAGCGCCGACTCGATCGAGACCCAGGTCGCGATGATCAAGAGCACGCCCGTGCTCGAGGAGGTGGCGCGCCGGCTCGGCCGGCTGCCGGGCGAGACGCGCGGCGAGCCGCTGCGGGAGAGCAAGGCGTACTGGTCGACGCTGGACGCCATCGGCGCGAAGCTCAAGGTGGCCAGGGTCCCGAGCACCAGCATCCTCGAGATCACCGCCACCTCGTCCGATCCGCAGGAAGCCAAGCAGCTCGCGAACACCGCCGCGCAGGTCTACCGCACGTACAGCCGCGACAACCGCAACGCGCGGGTCATCGAGGCGCGCAAGTTCATCGAGGGCCAGCTCAAGGAGCTCGACGGCCGCGTGCGCAAGGCGGAGGACGAGCTCTGGGCCTTCCGCGAGGCCAACCGCGTCATCGCGCCGGGCGCGGAGTCCCAGGTGCTGCTCGCGCTGTTCGGGCAGGTGCGCGGGGACATCGAGAAGGCGCGGCAGCAGCGCACCGAGCTGGAGATGATCCAGCAGCGGCTGGAGCGGGATGCGGGCAGCGACGCCGTCTTTCTCGAGACCGCGAATCCCGCCGTCGTGCGGCTCGTGCAGCTGGCGAACGAGCTGCTGCTCGAGCGCAACCAGCTCGCGCTCGAGTTCACCGACCGCCACCCGCGGTTGCAGGCGCTCGACGATCGAATCCGGCAGGTGCGGGCGGAGATGCGGCGCCAGGTCGCCGGGCAGATCACCGCGCTCCGCGCGCGCGAGGAGATCCTGCACCGCCAGCTCGGCGAGCTCATGCAGAAGAACCGCGACGTGCCCGCCGTGGAGCTCGGCCTGGCGCGGCGGCAGCGCGAGGCGAAGTACTACGAGGAACAGCTCGCGCTCATGAAGACGAAGCACCAGGAGGCGCTGATCAAGGAGTCGGAGGCGATCGAGGAGGTCGCGATCGTCCGCCCCGCCGCCGACCCCGACTCGCCCGTGTCGGCCGAGACGTTCAACACGGTGCTGGTCGGCGCGCTCCTCGGGTTGATGGTGGGCCTGGTGCTCGCCTTCATCCAGGAAACGCTCGACACGTCGATCGGGACGATCGAGGACGTCGAGTCCTACCTGGAGATCCCGGTGCTCGGTGTCGTCCCGCACATCGACCCGCGCGAGACGACCGAGCGCCTCGTCGAGCGCCGGCCCGACCTCGCGGACATGGAACCCGACGCGCTCAGGAACCACGCGCTCCTCGTCACGCACTTCGACCCGAAGTCGCCGGTCGCGGAGGCGTACCGCACGCTGCGCACGAACATCCAGTTCGCGCGGCTCGAGCGGGCCGGCAAGGTCCTCCTGATGACGAGCCCGACCTTGCAGGAGGGCAAGACCACCACGATCGTGAACCTCGCGCTGACCATGGCGCAGGCCGGCCAGAAGGTGCTGCTCGTCGGCGCCAACCTCCGGCGGCCGAGCATATACCGCTTCTTCGGGATCGAGCGCGAGCCCGGGCTCTCCGACGTCCTCCTCGGCCGGATCGACTGGCACGACGCCGTCCGTGGCGTGGCCGACATCCTCATGGGCCGCTTCGAGATGGAGGACATCATGGCCTCGCCGGGCCTCGACAACCTCCACATCGTCGAGGCGGGCGCGACGCCGGCCAACCCGTCGGAGCTGATTTCGACACGGGCGATGAGTGATTTCATCACCGGCGCGCGGGCCGAGTACGACATCGTGCTCATCGACTCGCCGCCCGTCCTGCCCGTCACCGACGCGGCGATCGTCTCCCGGATGGTGGACGGCGTCCTGCTGATCTACCAGGCGGGGAAGGTCGGCCGCCTCGTCCTGAGACGCGCGAAGGTGCAGCTGGAGGCGGTGGGCGCGAAGGTATGGGGCATCGTGCTGAACGACGTGCACACCGAGATCGCGGGGTACCAGTACACGCACTACTACACGCACTACTACGGCGAGGAGACGCCGGCGACGCCGCGCTCGCGGAGGTTCCAGCGCCTGGTGGACGCCGTCCGCTCGCGGTGGCCGGGCGGGTCGACCGACGACGCGACCGCGATGGAGACGACGGACGCCGACGACACGACGATCGTCGGCGCGACTCACGCCATCGAGCCCGCCGCGCGTCCGGAGCACAGGCGCCGGCGACAGTCGTCGCGGACGCTGGGCCTGTGGGTGCTCGTCGGCGTCGGCGTCGCGGTCGCAGGCGCCGGCATCGTCGCGTGGACCGGCGGTGTGTTCGATCCGAGCCCCCAGCCGCGTGCGCTGTTACGGCAGAAGATGGAGACGACATCGCGACCCGGTTCCCCTCAGCCGCAGCCGGCACCGGCGGCGGCGCCGGCGCGCGTCGCTGCGCCGGCGGCGCCGGCCGCACCGCCGGCGTCGACACCATCGACGCCGTCGAGCCCGACCGCACCTCCGCCGGCATCGCGCACCGCCTCATCGGGCGTCCTGACCGGGCCGACGAGCCCCGCTGCACAGACGCCGAGCGCCGCGCCGGCCCCGTCGGTCGGGTCGTCCCAGCCCGCCTCGCCGGCGGCGCGGCAAACGCCCGCGCCCGTCGCAGCGGCCATCCCCGATGCGACGAAGGGCCGTCCTGCGCCGGGGTCGTCGCGCTTCGCGGTCGAGCTCGGCCCGTTCTTCACCGCGGCGGAAGCCGAACGCGTGGAGCGCCGGCTCGGCGACGCCGGCTACCCCACCGTGCGCTTCCGTCAGCAGACAGGAACGACGGTGTACGGCGTCCTCATCGAGCGCGTCCCGACGGCGCGCGACGCGCAGGCGCTCGTCAGCATGCTGCGCGAGCACGGCTTCCCGGAACCTGTCGTGCTCGGGAGCACGCAGCCGCTGAGCGTCCGGGTCGGCGACGTCGTGCCGCTGCGCGCCGCGGTGCAGCTCGCCGAGCGGCTGAGAGGCGCAGGCCACCAGGTGCGCGTCGCGGCGCAGGCCGGAGAGGCGATTTCGTTCATGATCCGTCACGGGAACTTCACCTCGCCGGCCGAGGCCGAGGCCAAGAGCCAGGAGCTCGCGCGTCTCGGCCTCGCCACCCAGCCCGTGCAGGTGAAGTAGCTCCGGGAGTCGCGTAGAAATCCCGTGCGTTCCGCTTCGTCGGCTTCCGATCTCGGCTCCCTCGGCCGGCTCCTCCTCCCGCTCGCGCTGGCGGCTGGCGCCGCGGTGATCCTCTCGCGCGGACTCGTCACCGCCCGCCTGGACTACGCGATCCTCGCCGCGGCGGCCGGTGCGATTTTCATCCTCGTGTTCCTCAAGACCGAGCTCGGCCTCTATCTCGTGATCCTCTCCATGCTGCTCTCGCCCGAGTTCGCGGTCGGCGGCGGCGTGGCCGAGCGCCGGCAGGTCGTGTTCCGCACCGAGGACTTCCTGCTCCTCGTGATCGCCGTGAGCTGGCTGGCCAAGACCGCGGTGAACAAGGAGCTCGGCCTGGTGCTCAAGACGCCGCTGAACCGGCCGATCTTCGCCTACGTCGCCGTCAACGCGATCGCGACGACGCTCGGTGCCCTGACCGGCACCGTCCACGGCATCTCCGGCTTCTTCTACGTCCTCAAGTACGTCGAATACTTCGTCGTGTACTTTATCGTGGTCAACAACGTGTCGGAGCGGGCGCAGGTTCGACGGCTGATCCTGGTGGCCTTCGTCACGGCGGCGCTCGCGAGCCTCGTCGGGATCGCGCAGATCCCCTCCGGACAGCGGGTCTCCGCGCCGTTCGAGGGGGAAGAGGGCGAGCCGAACACCTTTGGTGGTTACCTGCTCTTCATCATGGCCCTCCTCCTCGGTCTCGCGCTCGAGACGCCGAACCTGCGGACGCGGCTCGTGAGCCTCGCGCTGACCGGTCTGTGCCTGGGGCCGTTCGCGTTCACGCTCTCCCGGGCCTCGTACCTGGGCTTCGTCCCCATGCTGGGAGCGCTCGCCGTCCTGTCCAGCCGCCGCCGGCTGGTCGTCACCACGCTGGTGTTCGCGCTGACCGCCTCACCGCTGTTCCTGGCGCTCGCGCCGGACCCTGTGGTCAAGCGGGTGCGGTACACCTTCGAGCCGGAGGCGGACCAGCCGACCGTGCGGCTCGGGAAGGTGGGATTCGACCCCTCGACGTCGGCCCGCCTCATCAGCTTCTCGCAGGCGCTGGAGGGCTGGCAGCGGCGGCCGATCCTCGGCTACGGCGTGACGGGCTTCGGGTTCATGGACGCGCAGTACGCGCGGACCCTCGTCGAGACCGGTGTGATTGGTCTCGCGGCGTTCCTGTGGATGGTCGTGGCCGTCGTGCGTCTCGGCATCCACCGGGCGCGGTCACTCACGATCCCGGAGGACCGGGGCCTCGCGGTCGGCTTCACGGCGGGGACGATCGGGCTCCTGACCCATGCGATCGGCGCGAACAGCTTCATCATCGTGCGCGTCATGGAGCCGTTCTGGCTGTTCGCGGGGATCGTGGTGCTGCTGCCGACGCTCGCCGGGTCCGGCGGAGCGCTCGGGACGCGGCTCGGGGCACGCTCCGGTTCACTTCCGCCAGCTCGATCATCGTGGCGGATAGCGCCGCCCCCCGGGAGCCGCGAGACGAACGGCCCGGCCGGATGATCGACCGGGTCATCGCTCGCAACGTCGCGAGCCGACTCCTCGCGAAGATCCTCAGCTACGGACTCGGCTTGACGGCGTCGGTCATGCTCGTCCGGTATCTCGGCGTGGAGCGTCTCGGGCAGTTCCACTACGCCTCGACGTTCGCGTCGCTGTTCGGCCTCCTCGCGAGCCTCGGGCTGCCGATCCTGCTGACGCGCGATGCCGCGCGCGACAAGACTTCGGCGGGGTCCGCGCTCGGGGCCGTGATGGTGCTGCAAGGCGCCTTGTCCTTGCTCTCCCTCGTGCTGATCGTCGTCAGCGGCGTCCTCTTCAACCCGCCTGAACTGGCGCTGCCGATCGCTATCCTGGGCGTCGGCGTGGCTGTGCACGCCCTCGCCACGCCCTCCGTCGCCGTGCTGAACGCGTTCGAGCGGATGGACATCAGCGCTGCGATCGACGTCGGAGGCACCCTGCTTCGTGTCGCACTGATCCTGGTCGCGATCCGGCTCGGCCTCGACCTCGTCGGGCTCGTGCTCGTCTTGGCGCTGAGCCCGATCGCGTATCTCGTCGCGACGAGGCTCGCCGCGGACCGGTGCGCGACGCGCCCGAGGATCGATGTGAACGTCGCCCGCCTCCGGGCGCTCCTCGTCTCCACCGTCCCGTTTGCCCTGATGGTCGTCTTCAACAACCTGTATTTCCGAATCGACATCATCATGCTCGAGAAGATGCGCGGGGACGCGGCCGTTGGCGTCTACAGCGCTGCCTACAAGTTCGTCGACGCGCTCTTGCTCATCGGCTCGAACATCGCGGGGGTCCTCTACCCCCGGATGGCGGCGCTGTCAGGGCCCGATCCCCGGGAGCTCCGACGGACGGTCGAAACGGCGTTCCGATTCATGGCGGCGCTGGGCGTGCCCAGCGCTTCGGCAATGACGATCCTTGCTCCATGGCTCGTGCCTTCGCTCTTCGGCGAGGGGTTCGGCGCGTCGGTCTTGGCGCTGCAGGTCCTGATCTGGGCCATCGCCTTGATGTTCATGTACATGCCGCTCGTCCACTGTTTGAACGCCATCGGGCGGGAATGGCAGTGGGTCCTCGTGCTCATCCTCAACACCGCGATCAACATCGGACTCAACTTCGTGCTGATCCCCTGGTACGGCACGGTCGGTGCGGCGGCCAGCACGGTGCTGTGCGAGGGCGCTGGACTCGTCCTCGTCGCGTGGGTCGTTCGCCGCGTGGGCCCCGTCGGGTACGTTCGCACGCTCGCGCGAGTTCTCGTCGCGTCGGCGCTGATGAGCGTGGTGCTCTCGTCGTTCCACGAGATCGGCGTCGTGACCGCAGTGACGCTCGCCGCGGCGACCTACGTTGGCGCGCTGTACGGGTTGCGAATCCTCACCGTGCAGGAGCGCACGGCCTTGCTCGGATGGTTCCGCTCGCTCGGCGCCCACGGGGTCGCGCGGTGACGACCGCGAAGGACGCGTACGAGGACTATTACGCGGCCGTCGAGGCTCGGGACTTCTTCCTCCCCCGATATCGCTGGACGATCGACACACTGCTGCCCGGCCTGGTGGACAAGCAGGTGCTGGAGATCGGCTGCGGCGATGGCGGCTGCATCCAGTTGCTCAAGGACCGGAACGCCGTCGTGGGGGTCGACGCGTCGGAGAGCGGCGTGAGGGAATGCGAGGCCCGCGCGCTGCCGGCCTTCCTCGCCGACGTGTCCACCGATCCGCTGCCCTTCGACGCGCGCACGTTCGACATCGTGATCTGCCTCGAGACGTTCGAGCACCTCGCGAACCCGCAGCACGCCGTCGACGAGATCAAGCGCGTTCTGCGAAGGGACGGCGTGCTGGTCTGCAGCATTCCGAACCCGCGGACCGGTCACCCGTACCTGTACCCCGGCCTGTTCACGTTCGGGAACTTCCGGCTGTTCCTCGAGCAGAACGGGTTCGTCATCACGAGGACGGTGCCGTGGGGCTGGGCGCCACCGGAGTCGATCCTGCCGCGCTGGATGCGACGGTCCCGTCTGGCCCGATCCCGGTACGTCGCGGGCTTTGTCCGGGGGACGCTCCACTGCGTCCTCGGCCGCTCCCGGTTCTTTCCGTACTACCTCTACTGGCTGTGGACCTTTGCTGCTGTCAAGGTGAGCGGCGGGGACGCGAGGAACATGCTGGCGTTTCAGGCCGCGGCCACCAAGCCGGGGACGCCGTCGTGCTGAACCCGTCGGAAGGGGCCGGCAGCGCCTGCCGCAAGAAGCTCTCGGTCGTGATCCCAACCTTCAACGTCGAGGGCATCATCGGACGGTGTCTCGACGCCCTCCGCTGGGCCGACGAGGTCAACGTCGTCGACATGCACAGCACCGACGGGACGCGGGCGATCTGCGAGACGTACCCGAACGTCCGCTTCTACGAGAACCGGGGCTACATCTACGCCAACGTCAACTTCGGCGTCGAGCGCGCGAGCTACGGGTGGGTGATGCGCCTCGACAGCGACGAGGTCGTGACGCCGGAGTTGGCGAGCGAGATCCAGGACGTCGTCCTCACCGAGGCGCATCCGGAATATGCAGGCTTCTACGTGCCCTCTCGAGTCTTCTTCTTCGGTCGCTGGATCAAGTATGGCCCCGCCCACGATCCTCGGAGCCCGGTGCCCGGCGAGGCCTACCGGCGGCTGATCTTCCGGAGAGGGACCGCCTACTACCGCTGCGAGCGGGAGCACGAGGACCTGACGACGACGGGTGCGTGGGGGTTCCTCCGCAGCCATTACCTTCACTATTCCCACGAGTCGATCTCTCAGTGGATCGCCAAGATGAACTACTACACCGACCGGGACGTCGAGCGGGTGGACCCGGCGGACATCGTGCCCCGGACGTTCTACGTGCCGCGGCTGCTGTATTGGCTCACGCGCAACTTCTACGGCCTGTACGTCGCGCGCCGCGGGTACCGCGACGGGTTCCACGGGTTCGTCGTCTGTCTCTTGCACGCCTGGTACCCGATCGTGGAGGAGCTCAAACGCTGGGAGAAGAAGTGGAACTGGGAGCGCCGAGCGGTCACATGATCACGACGAGCTCCGCGCTCGATCTTGCGAACTCGCTTCTCCGGAGCTGTCCGAGTTGCGGCGGCGCCACGTGGCGGGCGGCGCTCACCACGGCCGAGGTACGCATCGTGACGTGCGCCGCGTGCACACTCGGTCAGACACTCCCGCCCCCCGCCGAATCGGACGGGGGGGAGGCGTTGTCGAAAGACGCGGCCTATTACAGGCGCTTCTACGAAGAGCAGAGCGAGTTCCGCCGGCGGCTGACGATCCCCATGTTACAGGTGCTTGCGGAGTTCGCCTCGACGGGGCAGATCCTCGACGTCGGGTGCGGCCTCGGATTCTTCCTCGACGTTGCATCGCGACACGGCGGCTATCGGTGTGTCGGCATCGACATGTCGACGGCTGCGACCGACTTCGCCCGGTGCACGCTCGGACTCGACGTCCGCACCGGCGACTTCTCGAAGGAGCGGTTCGCCGAGGTCTTCGACGCCATCACGATGAACCATGTTCTCGAACACATCTCGGCGCCCGTCCCGTTCCTCGAACGGGCGCGGACGGTCCTCGCGCCCGGCGGTATCGTCGTCAGTTCCTCGCCGAATTTCGCTGGCTGGCTGGCCCGGGCTCTCGGCGCCCGCTGGTACGGTCTGCAGCCGTCACAGCACGTCTGGCAATTCACGCCGGCGAGCTACGCCACGCTTTTCCGGCGCGCCGGCTTCTCGGTGCTTGCGGTGCGGACCGGCTCGCTCTACTACCCCTGGGGGCCGGGCTGGAAGGCGCCGGCGGTCTGGGGCGTGGCCCGGGCCGCCGCGATCCTGGGGCACGGGGACAACATGTTCCTGGTCGCGCGACGCCCGTGAGCGACCGCCCGTCTCTCGGCCTGCCAGGCTCATCGGCCGCCGTCGCCGACAACCGGGCGGTCTGGTCGCGGCGCGACGCGATCGAGCTGCGCGAGTCACGCTTGCGCAAGGTCGAGCGGCTGATCGCCCAAGACGAGCCGGGCGATCTGCTCGACGTCGGCTGCGGCGCGGGCGAGTTCTCGGCCCGATGCATCGCGCTGGGATGGCGCGTCTTCGGGCTCGAGCTCATCGTCGCGCAGGCCACGCGCGCGGCCGCGCGCGGGGTCGTCGCAGTCGCCGGCGAAGTGTCGGGAGGCCTTCCGTTCAGATCCGGTGTATTCGATGCCGTCTTCGCGGGCGAGATCATCGAGCACCTGCTCGACACCGACGGGTTCCTCGCCGAGGTCCACCGCGTGCTCCGGCCGGCCGGCGCGGTCGTGATCACGACCCCGAACCTCGCGAGCTTCGAGAACCGGGTGCGGCTGCTGTGCGGCCGATACCCCGAGTGGGTCGACTACCGGCTCGGCAGCTCGGGACATGTGCGCGCGTACACGCCGAGGGTGCTCCGCAGCCAGATCGAGCGCCACGGCTTCCGCGTCGAGCGCCACGTCGGGAACTGGGTCCCCTTCGTGCCGCAGCGCTGGGCGGACGACGTGGGGCATCCGTGGCTTTCGTGTACGGGTGACTGGTGGCCGAACCTGGCCATGGCGATCGTGATGAAGTGCCGGAAGACTCGATGACACCCGACGTCTCGGTCGTCATCGTGAACTGGAACACCGGTCCGCTCCTCGAGCGCGCCGTCGGCCGCGTACGCGAGCGCGCCGACGTGCCGATCGAACTCGTCGTCGTCGACAACGCGTCTGTGGACGGCAGCGCGGATTTTCTGCGCGACGCGCCGGACGCCACGCTGATCGTGAACGCCGCGAACGCGGGGTTCGCGCGCGCGTCGAACCAGGGAATCCGGGCCAGCCGCGGGCGGTACGTCCTCGTGCTCAACCCGGATACCGAAGTGGAGCGTGGCACCGTCGCCGCGCTCGTCCGCTTCATGGATGAGCATCCGGACGCGGGAGCGGCCGCGCCGGCGCTGATCAATCCCGATGGCTCGCTGCAGCCCTCCGGCGGACCGTTCCCGTCGCTCGCCGCGCTGCTCGCGATGCACCCGGCCCTCGCGCCGATCCTGCACGCGCCGCCGTCCGCGATGCTGAAGCGCGACTTCGGGCGTGACGCCGACGTCGACGAGGTCTCTGGAGCGTGCATGATGCTCCGCAGGGAGGCGCTGGACGACGCCGGCGCGTTCGACGAGCGCTTCTTCCTGTACTTCGAGGACGTGGACCTCTGCCTGAGGCTCAAGCGCCGCGGCTGGCGCGTGTGCTACGTGCCCGGAGCGCGAGTCGTGCACCACTGGCGCTCGCGGACGGATCCGAGCCCCGACGCGCAGGTCCATCACCTGCGGTCGAAGCTCCGCTACGTTCGCAAGCACTTCGGCCTGTCTGGCGCGCTCCTGCTCCGAGCCGTCGGGACGGGGGTGTACGCGGGGCTGTTCGGCATGGCGCTCGTGCGACACGTGCTGGCCGGCGCCCCGGAAGCGGGCGGCGACGTCCGGCGCTCGGCGAGCCTCCTGCGAGCCTGTCTGGCGAGGTAGAGCGTGCGCGTCGGGATCCACTCCACCACCACCACGGCATGCGGCATCGCGGACTACACGCGAGATCTCGTCGCCGGCCTCACCGACCTCGCGGACGTGCGGCTGGTGCCCGTCCGCGAGCCGTGCCGGAATCCCGTCCGGATGCTCCCGGTCGCGCGTGCGCTCAGCCTGGCGGACGTCGCGCACGTCCAGCACAACTACGGCTTCTGGGGGCGCGGCAGCCTGAGTTACCGGCTCGCGTTCGAGACGCTGATGCGCGCGCTCACGGTCCCCGCGGTCGTCACCGCTCACTCGGTACGGCCTGTCGGCGTCGACCGGGCCCGGCCGTGGCACCGCCAGGGGCTCGCGGCGCTCCTCGGCCTCGACACCTTCATCGACCGCACGACGTTCGCGCTTGCGGACCGCGTCATCGTCCACAGCCGCGCTCACCGGAGCCGGTTGGTCGAGCGCGGGATTCCGGAGGACCGCGTCGTCGAGGTGATGCCGGGCGCGCCCCGGCTTCCCGGGGTGCCGGCGGGCGCCGTCGAGCAGTTCCGCGCGGCCTGGGGACTCGGGGGCAGGATCGTGCTCGCGCTCTTCGGCTTCATCCAGCCCAACAAGGGCTGCGAGCTCGCGGTCGACGCGCTCCAGCACCTGCCGAAGGAGTTCGTGCTCATGCTCGTGGGCGGCGTGCGGACCGAGGCCGAGGCGTGGTACGGCGCGCAGCTCCGGGAACGCATCGAGCGCGCCGGCGTCGACGACAGGGTGAGGATCACCGGCTTCCTCGCGCGGTCGGAGCTCGCCGCGGCGCTCGCGGCGGCAGACGTCTGCGTCCTCCCGTACGGCGCCGACGACAACGTCTCGTACTCGGCGCGGCTGTGTCTGGCGGCGGAGAAGGCGCTGCTCGCATCGCCGCTGGGCGGCTTCGCGGAGCTTTGCGAGCGTTTCGGCTGCGTTGAGCTCTTCACATCGACGCGACCGGAGGCGATCGCGACGCTCGTTCACGAGGTCGTGCGTGACGAGAGTCGGCGCGCGGCCCTGGTCGACGGCGCTCGCCGCTACTGCCGGGAGCGGGCGTGGTCCCGGGTGGCCGCCGAGACGGCCGCGGTGTACCGCTCGGCGCTGGAGCGCCGGTGACATCTCTCGGCACGGTCGCGCATCGCGCGCTTCGCCGGTTCGGCTACGACCTGGCTCCGTTTCCGCCGGTGGATTCCCTCGGTGCGCACCTGCGTGCGCTCTTCGCTCGGCTCGGGATCAACTGCGTGCTGGACGTCGGGGCCCACCGCGGCGAGTACGGACGCCTGCTGCGCACGCTCGGCTATCGCGGGCGCATCGTCTCGTTCGAGCCCGTCGTCGAGTCATTCGAGGCGGTGCAGCGGTGCGCGGCCTCCGATCCGGACTGGCGCGTCTTCCCCGTCGCGCTCGGCGCCGCCGCCGGGCCGCGACCGTTCCACGTCACCCGGGATCCGGCGTTCAGCTCGTTCTTCAGTGCGAACCCGCGCGGCCAGCACCGCTTCGGCGTCGAGATGGGCATCCAGCGCGTCGAGCGCGTGTCGGTGACGCGGCTGGATGCCGTGTTCGCCGAATGCGTGGACGGCATCGGCGCGCCTCGGACGTTCCTCAAGCTCGACACCCAGGGCGCGGATCTCGAGGTGCTCGCGGGCGCGGGAACGCGGGTCGACGACATCCGCGCGCTCCAGTGCGAGGTGCCCGTCCTCGCGGTCTACGAGGGCGTCGACGACTACGTTACCGCGATCGGCCGCCTGAACCGGATGGGCTTCGAGCTGACGGGCATCTTCGCGGTCAGCCGTGAGCCGGATCTCAGGCTCCTGGAGCTCGATTGCGTCCTGCGGCGTCCGGAGGCGCCCGCCCGCTCGCACAGCGGACAGGAGGCACGGTGACCCCGGATCGCCTGCGTGTCCTGGTCCTCAGCTCCACCGTTCCCTATCCGCCCTACGGCGGCGGCCGCATGCGGATCTACCAGGTGCTCCGGCGTCTCGGGCGCGATCACGACGTCGACCTTCTCGCCCTCGCTCCACCGGGCGTGATGGAGCCGGAGAACGGCCTCGCCCGCCACTGCCGGCGCGTGGCGTTCGTGCCGGCGCCGCCCCCGCGCACCGGCGTGCGTCGCTGGAGCGTTGCGCTGAAGCATCTCGCGACGCTGACGGCGTTCGACGAGCACCCGGACGTCCGGCAGGCCGTTGTCGCGCTCGGCGATCGGTACGACGTGGTGGTCGTCGAGAACGTCTACATGCTGCCCTACGCCGCCGCGCTCCGCGACGTGCCGACGATCGTCGATGTCTTCGGCCTGTGGGCGGGCGGTGTCGTCCGCGATCTCGCCGCGCAGACGCGATGGACCGGGCGCCTCCATGTCCTCGTCACGTGGCTGAAGGCCAAGCGGGTCGAGCGCGGTCTCCGGCACATCGTGGACGCGGTCTCCGTCGTCTCGGAGTCCGATCGCCGATACCTTGCCGCGATCGACCCCGCGCTCACGATCTCCGTCGCCCCGAACGGTGTCGACACCGCGCTGTTCGTCCCGGAGCCGGAGTCCCCGCCGCCCCCGCTCAGCCTGCTGTTCACGGGCGCGATGGACTACGGAGCCAACGAGGACGCCGTCCTCCACTTCCTGCGCGAGATCTTCCCCCTCATCCGGGCGTCGCGACCGGACACCCGCCTATCGATCGTCGGGCGTGATCCGCGCCCCGCCGTGCTCGCCCATGCCCGCGATCCGGGCGTGACCGTGACCGGCGAGGTCGCCGACGTGCGCCCGTTTCTTGCCCGGGCCACGGTCGTGGTGGTTCCGATGCGGCTCGGGTCGGGAACCAGGCTGAAGATCCTCGAAGCGCTGGCGATGGCGCGCCCCGTCGTCTCGACACGGATTGGCGTCGAGGGCATCGCCCTCGTGCCCGGCCGCCACGTCGAGGTCGCCGACGAGCCGGCGCGCTTCGCCGATGCCGTCGTTCGCCTCGCGAACGACGCCGGCGCGCGGGCACGACTCGGACAGCAGGGGCGGGCCCTCGTGGAGGCCGGCCACGACTGGCAGGCCGTGCTCTCGCCGCTCGCCGATGCCGTCGTCGATGTCGCGCGGCGCCGCCCGAGGCGCGTGTGCCGGACCTGAGCGTGGTGATCATCACGCGGAACGAAGCGGCGCGGATCGAGCGCTGCCTCGCCAGCGTGGCGTGGGCCGACGAGCTGATCATCGTGGATGCGGGGAGTACCGACGGCACCGCCGAGCGATGCCGGGCCTTCACGCCGCACGTGCTCGTGCGCGCGTTCGACTCGTTCGACCGGCAGAAGAACTTCGCCCTCGCGCAGGCGAGCGGGCGATGGATCCTCTCCGTGGACGCCGACGAGGTGGTCACGCCGGCGCTCGGCGACGAGATCCGCACGGTCGTCGCGCGTGACGGCAACGGGCACGCCGGCTTCGTGGTCCGTCGGACCAACTACCTGTGCGGCCGGCCCATCCGCCACGTCTGGGGGCGCGATGCGCTCGTCCGTCTCGTCCAGAACGGGCGGGGCCGCTTCGCGAACACCGTGCACGAAAAGCTCCAGGTCGACGGGCCGGTCGGTGATCTCCGCGAGCCGTTGTTGCACTACAACTCCGACACGCTGGCCGAGTACCTCGCGAAGAACCATCGGTACGTCGACCTCGAGGCCGCCGCCCGGCACGCTCGCGGCGAGCGGTTCCATCCGGTCCGGGCGGTGCTCGCCCCGCTTCGCGTCTTCCTCTTCCGCTACGTGCGGCTCGGCGGGTTCCGTGACGGCCCGATCGGGCTGATCCTCGCGATGCTGCTGGGGTTCTTCACGTTCGTGATGCACGTGCGGCTGTGGGAGCTGCGGCAGGCCGAGCGCTCGGCATGAAGGTGTCGATCGTGCTCCCGGTCCGCGATGCCGCCGCGACGCTCGGAGCCTGTCTCGACGCGCTCGCGGCGCAGACGGTCGCGCCCGCGGAGATCGTGATCGTCGACAACGGCTCCCGGGACGCATCGGCCGGGATCGCGCGGGCGTTCGCGGAGCGGGTGTCGGCGCTGGCCGTGTCCCGCGTGTCCGAGCCGCGACGGGGCGCCACCTTCGCCCGCAACCGCGGCGCCGCGCTCGCCCGGGGCGACGTGCTCGCGTTCATCGACGCCGATTGCGAGCCCGTGGCGGACTGGCTCGAGCGGGCGGTCGCCGCGTTCGAGCCCGGGATCGGCGCCGTCGCGGGCGCCGTCCATCCCGCCCCGCCGCGGAGCGCGGTCGAGGCGGTCGCCGGCCTCTACACGCTGCGGAGCGGCACCGAGGCGATGGACGTGACCCGGTTCGGCCTCGTCACCGGCGGTTTTCCCACGGCGAACCTCCTCGTCCGACGCGACGTGTTCGTGGCGGCCGGGGGCTTCGACGAGAGCATCCCGATGCACGGCGAGGACTTCGACCTGTGCGCGCGCATCTACCGGCTCGATCAGCGTATCCGCTATGCGCCCGGCGCGATCGTTGTCCATCATCACCGGGCGACCCTCCGGGGGGTGGTGACGCAGGCGTTCAACCACGGCTCGTCGCACGCCTACCTGCTCCGCCGTCACTTCACGAGGAAGATCCTTATCGAGGGGCCGGGGGTGCGGTGGCAGCGCACCGACGTGCCGGCCCGTGTCTGGATCGATCTGGCGTCCGCGGACAAGAAGCTCGTCGCGCTGCTGCTCGCGTCCACGTGGATGCCCCCGTTCTGGGCACTGACCACCGCGTACGTGCTGTACCTCTACGTCGACGCGCACCGGCGCTTCCGGCGCGAGGAGCGGACGGTGCCGATGGGCTCGCGGCTCATCGCACCGATCGTCCTGCTCGCGAAGTCGGCCGGCATGACGGCCGGGCGCGTCGCGGGAAGCGTCAGGTTCGGGGCCCTGTGCCTGTGACGCCACGGGTCACCGCGGTCCTCGAGCTCGTTCCCGTGCTCGTCGTCGCCGGCGCGTCGAGAGTGCTGGTGGTGCTCGCCGGACGGTTCGGTCACCGCCACGTGCCGTGGGACCCGACGTCGCCGACGGACGCCGCGCTCGCTCCGACCTTGTTCCACTGGGACGCGCTCCGCTACGTCGAGATCGCCACCCACGGCTACACCAGCGAGGCCCTGACGGCGCACTTCCCGCTCTACCCGTTGCTGGCGGCGGCGATCGCCCGTGGCGCTCACGTGCCGGAGCGAGCCGCCCTGCTCGGCGTGGCGAACGTCGCGTTCGTGGCTGCCGCATGCTTGCTGTACGTGGTCGGTCGCCACGCCGTCGGCGCCCGCGCGGCCACGATCGCCGTGGCCACGATGAGCTTCTTCCCGTCCACCGTCTTCCTGTCGGCCGCGTATCCCGAATCGCTCTTCCTGGCGCTCTCGCTCGTGGTGTTCCTCGCGCTCGAACGCGGCCACCTGTCCGTCGCCGCGGCCGTCGCCGGCCTCGCGGCGGCGTGTCGCCCGTTCGGCGTGCTCCTGGCACTGCCGGTCGTGCTCGACGCCTGGAGACGGCGCGACGCCGGCGTGGCGCGTCCGCTGCTCAGGTGCGCGATGCTTGCCGTCCTGTCCGTCTGGGGACTGCTCGCGTACCTGGCGTACCTCGCCGCCGTGTTCGGCAATGCCGCCGTGCTGGCCGGACCCCTGCCGCCGCCGGCGCTCGGCGAGTACCTGCCGTGGCGGCTGCTCGGGGCGGCGATCGCGTCCGGTTCGCGGGAAGCGGTCGTGAACGTCGCCTTCTTCACGGCCTTCCTCGTCGTGACGGTGCTCGCGATGCGGCGGCTGCCGGATCGGTACACGGCGTTCTCGCTCGGCATGCTGGCCCTCCTGTTCTGGCGCGCGCCCTACTTCGCGCAGTCCCCGGGCTACACGCATCTGGCCTTCGCGTCCGTCCACCGGTACGTGATCGCGGTCGCGCCCCTCCACCTCTCGGTGGCCGCACTGATCGGTGAGCGATCGGGACTCGCGGTCGCGTGGCTCGGCCTCTCGGCGGGGCTGTCGGTGTTCTGGACCGCGCTCTACGCGCAGGGGTACGTGATCCGATGACGCCGGCGGAACGGATCGCGCGACCCGCGACGATGGGACGTGGGACGGCGGGCCCGGCATGGCCGATGGTCTCGGTCCTGATCAGCACGAAGGACCGGCGCGCGGATCTCGCGCGGGCCCTCGCGTCGCTGCGGGCGCAGGAGTATCCGCGCGAGCGTGTCCAGATGGTGGTGGTGGAAGAGACCGACGCGCCGGCGCCGCCGCCCGACGTCCTGTACGTCCCCATCCCGCGCGAGGGCCGCGGGTTCGGTTACACGCGCGCCGTGGCGCTCCGCCATGCGCGGGGGGACATCGTGGCCTTCACGGACGACGACTGCGTCGTGACGCCGTCATGGCTTCGGGAGCTCGTCACGCCGTTTCTCGACGACCCGGCCGTGCTCGGCGTCGCGGGTGCCGTGCGGGTGAAGGACGCGAACACGGTCGGCATCTGCGAGAACGTCCTTGGCTTCCCCGGGGGCGGACTCTCGTACCTGACCCGGGCGGGCGGGCGCGTCGTCGACACCGTCCATCTCTCGACGTGCAACTGCGCCTACCGCACGGAGGTCCTCGGCGCCGTGGGCGGCTTCCCGGAAGTCGCTCCGTTCAGCGGAGAGGACTACCTCGTGGGCCGCCGCGTGAGCCGGCTCGGCCGCTGCGTCTATGCGCCGCGCGCGGTCGTGTTCCACAAGCCCCGGGGCACGCTGGGTGCGGTGCTGCGGTGGTTCGTCCGGCGCGGCCGCCAGGAAGTCTGGCTCCTCCGCCACCATCCCGATGTCTTCGAGCTCGGCGCCTGCGACCTCATCCGGACGTCTCTGGTGGTGCGCGTCACCGGCGCGCTCGCGCTCGGGGGCCTGCTCGGGATCCCGACGCTCGCCACGCTGGGCGCGCTGCTGCTCGCGTACGGGGTTGCCCAGAATGTTCGCTACCGATTCGCCTGGCGCTACCACCGCACGGCCTGGCTCCCGGTGGTGCTCCCGGCCACGAAGCTCGCCATGGGGGTGGGCGGAGAGGTCGGGCGATGGATCGAGGCGCTCGGCTGGGCGCGTGAGGTCGGCTCGAAGCGCAGGCCGGTGGGAGCGCGACGATGACGCAGCCGATCCTGCTCGTCTCGAACCATGCCGACATGGTCGGGGGAGGCGAGGCGAGCCTGCTGGCGCTGCTCAGGGGGCTCGATCGCGCGTGCTGGCGGCCGACGCTCCTCGTCCCGGGCGAGGGGCCGGTGGCCGCGCGCGCGCGCGCCCTCGGCGTTCCCGTGCGTGTCGTGCCGCTTCCGTCCCTCCGCCGACCCGGCGCGTCCAGCGTGCGCAGCCTCCGCGCGCTGCGACGGCTAATCACCGAGACCGACGCGCGTCTCGTCCACGCCAACGGCTCGCGGGCGATGGCCTACGCCGGGCTCGCGGCGCGCCTGACCGGGCGCCCCGCCATCTGGCACGTCCGCATCCTCGAGAGCGATCCGTGGCTCGACTGGTTGCTCGCGCGGCTCGCGACGCGGACGATCGCGATCTCCGAGGCCGTTCGCGATCGCCTTCGGGGGTGGGGCTCCGCCTACGCGCGCTGCGCGGTCGTTCCGAACGGGCTCGATCTCGACGGGTTCCGGCCGTCCGAGACTCCGGCGTCGGTCAGACGGCGCCTCGGCGTCACGCCCGGCGCGAGCCTCGTCGGCACCGTGGGACGTCTCGTCGCGTTCAAGGGCCAGCGCGTCCTGCTCGAGGCCTTCGCGCGCCTCCTCGGAAGCCACCCGTCGGTCGAGCTCGTCATCGTCGGCGACGGCCCAGACCGCGGGGCGCTAGAGGCCAGGGCGCGCGAGCTCGGCGTCGCGGCGGCCGTGCGTTTCACCGGCCACCGCGAGGACGTGGCTGACCTCGTGGCGGCGGTCGACGTGTTCGTGCTGCCGTCGGTGGCGGAGCCCTCGGGGCGCGTGCTGCTGGAGGCGATGGCGCTCGAGCGTCCCATCGTGGCCACGGCGGCCGGCGGCGTGCCCGAGGTCGTCGTCGACGGTGTGACGGGCCTGCTCGTGCGTCCGGCGGATCCAGACGCCCTGGCGAAGGCGGTGGCGGCGCTCCTCGACGATCCCGGGCGAGCGCGCGCGCTCGCGCGCGCAGGACGGCGGCGCGTCGAAGAGCACTACAGCCTTGCCCGTCACGCCGAGCGTGTCGGCGCCATCTATCGCGCCGTGCTGGAGACGGGGCCGCGGTGATCGGCGTCGCCCTGGATCCGGAGCCGACGATCAAGGGCCGATGCCCGAAGACCGTCGCGGCCCTGGTCGCGCCATGTCTTCTGTTTCTGGTCCTCGCGCTGCCGTTCCTCGATCATCCGGCCGATACGTGGGAATGGCTGAGCCTGGCGGCTGCCAGGCAGGTGCTCGCGACCGGGGTGCCCGCCGTGGTGGGGGATGAACGAGACGGGAACCACGCGGTGCGTCCTCTCCTGATCCATCCGCCCAGCTCGGCCCATCTGATGGCCTCGTTCCTCATGGTGCTCGGCGATGCTCCGTGGGCGGCCCGTCTCTCTGGCGTGCTGGTGGCGGTCGTCACCGCGCTCGCGCTGGCGCGCCTCGTGTTCACCCTGTCTTCCGGCGACCGCGTCGTCGCGGCCCGCGCGGCGGTGCTGGCGGCCTGGCTGTATCTGCTCCATCCCGCCACGCTGCAGGGCGCGCTGTATCTCGGCTTTTCGGACGGGACGCTGCTGCCGCTGAGCTGGGTGGTCTTCCTGCTCGGCTGGACGTGGGCGATGACGCGGCCGACGAGGACGCGCATCCTGGTGGGGGGCATCGGCCTCGCGTGTGCCCTCTGGGCGAAGATCACCACGTCGGTCGCCTTGCCGGCGGTGGTCGGGCTGGTCCTGCTGGCGTCGGAGAGGTTGGTGCCAGCCCTCACGCTGGCGGCCGGCACGATCGGCCTCGGGCTCGGGCTGTTCCTTGCGACCTGGTCGGCCTACGTCCTCTACGTGTCGAGCGCCGTCGGCCAACCCGCTGCGAGCGTCTGGGCCGACCCGTTCCAGTACGCGTTCGCGGAGATGAACGCGGCACCGTCCGCGACCGAGCTCGGCGTGGCGGTGGCGCGTGTCCTCCTCTTCCTCGGACCGTTCCTGCTCGTCGCCGCGGCCGTTGCGACGGGCCGGCGCCTGGCCCGCTCGGTGCGTGAGCGCCGCGTGGCGTGGGACGCGCTCATCCCGCTGCTGGCGACCGCGGTGCTCGTGGCGTACATCGCAGTCCCCGGCGGGGTCGGCGGCTTCCCGAAGTACCACCTGGTGGCGCTTCCGCTGCTTGCGGCACTCGCGGCCGAGGAGCTCGCGCACGCAAGACCCGGCCGACGCGCGCTCGTGCTCGTCGTGCTGGCGCTCGCCTACCAGCTGTGGCTCGTCGGCGACCCGTTGAAGCTGCTGAACCACGATCTCAGAGCGGCCAGGCTCGAGGGCGATGCCTCGTCGGTCCTGCGGGTGCTAGCCCTCGTCGTCGTCCTCTCCGCGCTCCTGCCTGTCGCGCTGCACCTCGCCAGCCGCGGATGGCGCGACGCCGTGCTGACCGCGATCCTGGGTTCGCACCTCGCGCTGATCCTCCTGCAGGCCAGCGGTGGCTACTTCCTGAAGCACTGGTACGGCACGCCCGTCGAGGATTTCCGGCGGGTCGTGGCGCTGATCAGGGCCGAGACGCCCCCGGCCTCGGCGATCCTCGCACTGCCGGAGTTCGGCTATCACAGCCGGCGTCGCATCGTGCCGGGAGCGGGACGCCACACGTGGGGCGACGCGCGCGCGATCGAAGCGCTGGTCCGGGGGAGCGCCCCGTCGGCCGTGGTCTACGGGCTGCCGACGCACACCGTGGTCCAGATGCGAGGACTGAGCACCGATCCGGCGCTCGCATCGACGCTCGGCCGGGGCTACCGCCGAATCGACGTCGGCGAGTTCACGGTGTGGTTGCCTGCCTCATGACCGTGAACGGTCGCCTGGCGGACGTCGCCGCACGGCGCTGGGGGCGCTCGGGTCCCACGCGGCTCGGGCATCGGGTGGATCGCTGATGCGTGTCGGCGTCGACGGGCGTGAGCTCTCCGCGGGCGTGCGTACCGGGATCGCGCGGTACCTGGTCGAGGTCCTGCGTGCCGCGTCGAGCGCGGGGTGCGAGTGCCTCGTCTACGTCGAGCCCGGTACGCGGACGGAGCCGGTGGACCGGCTCCCGGGCGTGACGGCGCGACCCATTCCGACGTGCTGGACGCCGTGGTGGGACCAGGTCCTGCTGCCCCGCCGGCTTGGCCGCGACGGCGTCGCGGTCTTTCTCTCCCCCTACTACAAGGCGCCGCTCGTGGCGTCGTGCCCGGTCGTCATCACGATCCACGACCTCTACTTCATCGGCTATCCCGGCCGCCGCCGCCCCGTCTACGATGCCGTCGTGTCGCGGCTCGCGACGCTCTACGCGCGCCGAGCGGCCGCGGTCATCGCCGACTCGGACTGGTCGAGGCGGGCGCTCGTCCAGCGACTCGGCGTGGAGGGCACCAAGGTCCGCACGATCCCCGTGACGCTCGCCGCGGCGTTCGCGCCGCGGCCGCTCAGCGAGGTCGTCCGGGGACGCTACGCGATCGAAGGCTCCTACATCCTCTTCGTGGGGAACTTCCTGCCCCACAAGAACCTGCCGCGCCTGGTGCGCGCCTACGCCACGCTTCCCGCGCCCCTCCGCGACAGGCACCGGCTCGTGCTGGCGGGCGCCGATCTGGCTCACCGGCCGCCGCTCGAGCGACTCGTCGCGGAGACGGGTCTCGCCGACCGTGTGGTGTTCCCGGGCCCGATCGACGACGACGACCTCCCGCCGCTCTACAGCGGGGCGTCGCTCTTCGTGCTGCCGTCCCTCGTGGAGGGCTTCGGGCTCCCCGCGCTCGAGGCGATGGCGTGCGGGGCGCCCGTCGTGACGTCGAACCGTGGCGCGCTGCCCGAGGTGGTCGCGGATGCGGCGCTCACGGTCGACCCCGAATCAGAGACCGCGCTCGCCGCCGCCATGGAGCGCGTCCTCCGCGAGCCGGATCTTGGCGAGCGTCTCAGTCGGCGCGGGCTCGAGCGGGCCCGGGACTTCGGGCTCGAGCGCACCGCGGGACGTGTCGTGGATCTCCTGCGCGAGGTGAGCGCCGGATGGCGGGGACCTTCTCGCAGGGCGCCGGGACCGCGGTGATGTGTGGCATCGCTGGCATGCTCGGCTCCCCTGATCCACGGACCCTCGATCAGATGCTCGACGCCCTCGATCACCGGGGTCCCGATGATCGGGGCGTGTACGCGGCGGACGATGTCGCGCTCGGCATGACGCGGCTCGCGATCATCGATCTCGGGGGCGGGCGCCAACCGATGCTCGCGGACGATGGCGGCGCCGCGCTCGTGTTCAATGGCGAGATCTACAACTTCCGCGAGCTTCGCGCGCGGCTGGCGGCGAAGGGCCGTCGGTTCCGCACGGACAGTGACACCGAGGTGCTGCTTCGTGCCTGGGAGGAGTACGGAGAGTTGTGCGTGGCGCACCTCTCGGGGATGTTCGCGTTCGCCGTCTGGGACGCCCGGCGGCGGCGACTCTTCCTCGCCCGGGACCGACTCGGCAAGAAGCCGCTCTACTACTGGCGCGACGGTCGGCACTTCGCCTTCGCCTCGGAGCTGAAGGCGTTGGTCCGCCATCCGGGACCGGGCCGGACTCCCGACTGGGAGGCCTTCCACCATTACCTGGCGTTCGGCTACACGCCGTCCGATCGCTCGATGCTCGCCAGCGTGGGCAAGCTTCCGCCCGCGCACGTCGCGATGATCGAGGGCGGCGTCCTGACGCTCCGCCGGTACTGGGCCCTCCCGGACGGCCGGACCCTGACGCCGATCGACGGTCGGATCGACGAGCTCGCCGCGCGCGTGCGGCGCGACGTTCGCGACGCCGTGCGGTGCAGACTCGCGGCCGATGTGCCACTCGGCGTGTTCCTGTCCGGCGGCGTCGATTCCAGCGTGATCGTCGCGTCGATGCGAGAGATCACGAGCGGACGGATCGCCACGTTCTCGGTCGGCTTCGGCCCGGGTACGCGGTCCTATGACGAGCTGCCGCACGCGCGGCGGATCGCCGAGCGGTTCGAGACCGACCACCACGAGGAGATCCTGGAGCCGGACGCGCGCCAGCTCGCGCAGGCCCTCGTGCGTCACTTCGACGAGCCGTTCGCCGACTCCTCGGCGATTCCCACGCTCATGATCGCGGGCGTCGCGGCGCGGCACGTGAAGGTCGTGCTGTCCGGCATCGGCGGTGACGAGGCGTTCGCCGGATACCCGCGCTACCTCGGCGTCCGCCTGTCCGACACCTACGCCCGGGTCCCGCGGTGGGCGCGCGCGGCGACGGACGCGATGCTCGGTCACGTGCCGGAGTCCGACAGCAGCCGGAACATCGGCGACCGGGTCCGGCGGTTCCTGTCGAGCGTCGATCAGCCGATGCCCGACCGGTACATCGGGTGGACACGGTTCTTCACCGAACACCAGCTCGCCTCGCTCGCGACCGACGCGCTGCGCCGATCGTGGACGATCGACGTGGAGGCGGTCCGGCGCGACGCCTATGCCCGCCGGGGTCATGACGACGCGATGGACGGCGCCTTCCGGATTGACTTGTCGACGTACGTGCCCGACGACCTGCTCACGATGGCGGACCGCATGACCATGGCGCGCTCACTGGAGCTCCGCGCGCCGTTCTGCGACCACCGGCTGATCGAGACGAGTCTCGCCATCGCGCCGGCGCTCAAGACCCAGCGGCTGCAGCTGAAGGCGCTGCTGAAGCGCGCGTTCGCCGACGTGCTGCCGCGCGAGATCCTGGACCGTCCGAAGCAGGGCTTCATGATCCCCCTCGGCCCGTGGCTCCGCGGCGCCCTGCGCCCGCTCATGGACGAGCTGCTCGCCCCGGACGTGCTTCGCCGCCGTGGCGTGTTCCGTCCCGATGCGGTCGAGGCGCTGAGGCGGCAGCACCTCGCCGGCGGGCGGAGCCACGCCGATCGACTCTGGACCCTGATGATGTTCGAGCTCTGGGTCCGCGAATATCTCGACGACCACGGATCCTGGAGGGCCGCGTGAGACCGCTCAGCGTGCTCGTCGTGTCCGACGTCTCACCCCGGCACGTCGGCGGAGGCGCGGAGCGCGTGCTGTGGGAACAGGGGCGCACCATGGCGGCTGCCGGGCACCGGGTGCGCATGGTGAGCCGCTGGACGGGGCCGGGCCGGGGCGAGCAGATGGAGCACGAAGGCGTCCACGTCCGGCACTTCGCCGCGCGGCCCCGAACGCCGGCACGCTTCCTCGTCGAGTCGATCCTGGGCGCCCGCCGCGCCGTCGCGGCCGAGCTCGCCGCCAGCGACGCCGATGTCCTCCAGTTCCACCAGCCGCTCTCGGCGCTGGGCGTGCTGACCTCCTCCGCCGGGCGCCGGCTGCCGAGCCTCTACACGTTCCACTCGGCCGCGCCGCTCGAGTACCGGTCCCGGCGGCGCACGACGCCCCATCACCTCGGCGGCTGGCGCGGCGCCCTCGGCATGGCAGGGCTCTGGGCGATCGAGTGTGCCGTGCTCCGCCGCTCGACGCGGATCCACGTGCTCAGCCGCTTCTCGGCCGGCGAGGTCCGCCGGCTGTACGGGATCGCGGCGGACCGGATCGCGATCGTCGCCGGCGGCGTCGATGCCAGGCAGTTCTCGCCGGCCGAGGACCGCGCGGCAGTCCGCAAGGCGCTCGGGTTGCCGACGGACCGTGCGCTGCTGCTGACCGTCCGCAACCTCGAGCCCCGGATGGGGCTCGACGTGCTCCTGCATGCCATCGACCTCGTGCGCCGCGACGTCCCCGGCATCCTGCTGCTCATCGGCGGCACGGGCCCGCTCGGCGGTCCGCTCCAGGCGCTGACGCGGTCGCTCGGTCTCGCGGATCACGTCCGCTTCCTCGGCTTCATTCCCGATGCCGACCTGCCCGGCTATTACCAGGGAGCGGACCTCTTCGTGCTGCCGACCCGTGAGCTCGAGGGATTCGGACTCGTCACGATCGAAGCGCTCGCGTGCGGCACCCCGGTCGTCGGCACCGCGGTCGGCGCGACACCGGAGATCCTGAGCGAGCTCGACCCGGCGCTCCTCGTGCCTCGCGCGGAACCCGGCGCGCTCGCTCGCGCGATCGTTGACCGGCTCGAGGCCGAGCGCCGCGATGTCGCGGCGGCCGAGCAGCTCCGGCGGCGGTGCCGGAGGCTCGTCGAGTTGCGCTACACCTGGGAGCGGACCGTCCAGGAGCTGACCGCGGAGCTGGAGCGTGCTGTCGCCACGCGGTGACGTGCCGTCCGTCCGGCTGTCGGTCCTCCACGTCATCACGCGGCTGACGCTCGGCGGGTCCGCCGAGAACACGATCGCGTCGGCTGTCGCGCTCGCTCGCGCGGCCTACGCGCCGGCGGTGGCGACCGGCGTCGCCGAGTCCGACGCCGCCGTGCTCGAGGACGCGCGGGCGCGCGGGTGCCGGATCCTCGACGCGCCGGGACTGGGCCGTGAAGCGAGCGCCAGGCGTGACCTCATCGCGCTGGGACGGCTCGTCCGGTTCATGCGCCGCGAGCGGCCCGCGATCGTCCACACGCACACCTCCAAGGCCGGATTCCTCGGACGTCTGGCCGCCCGGCTCACCGGCGTGCCCGCGATCATCCACCAGCCGCACGGCCACGTGTTCTACGGCTACTGGGGACGGCGGCGCACCGCGCTCTACATCGGGCTCGAGCGTCTCGCCGCCCGGTGGTGCGACCGCATCGTGACGCTCACCGACCGCGGCGCCGAGGAGCACCTGGCGCGAGGGATCGGTCGGCGCGACCAGTACCGCACCGTGCCGAGCGGTGTGCCGACCGCCGAGATTCGCAGCCACGCGCTGTCGCGGCTCGAGGCGCGACGTGAGCTCGGGCTGCCGCGCGACGCGTTCGTGGTCGCCGGGCTCGGACGGCTCGTGCCCATCAAGGGCTTCGACGTGCTCGTCGGCGTGCTGCGCGACGTGCAGCGAGCCGTCCCTCGGGCTCGCGTCGTCCTCATCGGCGATGGGCCCGAGCGAAGCCGGCTCGAGGCCATGGCAGCGGCACTCGGCGTCGCGGGGGGCCTGCTCATGCCGGGCGCCCGCACGGACGCGGTCCGCCTGCTCTCAGCGGCCGACGTGCTCGCGGCGCCGTCGCGCAACGAGGGCATGGGCCGCGCGCTCGTCGAGGCGATGGCGCTCGGCGTGCCGGTGGTCGCGACGGCCGTCGGCGGGATCCCCGAGGTCATCGGCGGTGGCGAGTGCGGGCGGCTCGTGCCCGTCGACGATGAGGTGGCGCTTGCCGCGGCCCTCATCGAGCTCGCGCGCGATCGGGCACTCGCCCGCAAGCTGGGCGATGCGGCCATGCACCGCGCCGAGCGCTTCTCGACCACCGCCGCGGACGCGCGAATGCTCGCGCTCTACGAGGAGCTCGTGCGCGCGAAGGCGCTGGCGTGACCGCTCGGGTCCTCTCCCGCCTCGGGCACGATCGGATCGTCGCGGCTCTCGCCACGGTGTCGTGGCTGCTCGTCATGATGGTGGAGCCGGCGGCCGCCGGGATGGACCGCATCGCCGCGGCGCTCCACGTGCACTCCGACCTCACGACCGGGGCGTTTTCCCTCGACGAGCTGGCGGAGATGGCTCCGCGCGAGGGCGTCGAGGCGATCTTCCTCGCGGAGAACTACCTGTTACGCGTGGAGTACGGGCTGCCGCCGTTTCGTGCGCTCATGCGGGTCGTGCGGGAGACACGCTCCGTCAGTGACCTCGGTATCGCGCGCTATCTCGTCCGCGTGGCCGAGACCGGGCGGCGCCACCCCCGCGTCGTGTTCGTCCCCGGTGTGGAAGTCGTCCCCCACTACCGCTGGAGCGGCGCCCCCTGGTCGCTCGCGATGACGCTGCACGACACGCAGAAGAACATCCTGGTCTATGGCCTGAGAGATGCCACGGCCCTCGCGCGTCTTCCGAGCATCGGAAACCCGAGGGTCGGCCGCTTCTCCGTCCAGTCGATGCTCGATGCGCTTCCGGTCACGCTCCTGGCGCCGGCCGTCTGGGCGGTGTCGACGAAGCGGCAGCGTCGCGTGCGCATCGGCCGCGCCTTCGTCCTGGTCCGTCAGCGACGCTGGCTCCTCGGCGCGACGCTTGCCGTCGTCGCGGTCGTCGCGCTCGTGCGCGGCTGGCCGTTCCTGACGGACCGGTACCCCTACTGGACGGATGCCGGGCTCTCGCCTCAGCAGGAGCTGATCGACGAGGTCTCGAGTCTGGGTGGGGTGACGATCTGGTCGCTGCCCGAGGCGCGTGACCACGGCGAACGGTTTGTCGGGCCTGTCCGCGTCGCATGGCGCACGGAGCCCTACGCGGACGACTTGCTCAGGACCGGGCGGTACACGGCGTTCGGCGCGGTCTACGAGGACACCACGCGCTTCGAGCAGCCGGGTGAGGGGTGGGACAGGGTCCTCGGCGAGTACGTGCGCGGCGAACGCAGCCGTCCGGCGTGGGCCGTGGGAGAGTCGGCCTTCCACTCCTTCACCGCCGGCAAGCGGCTCGCGGGCGTGCAGACCGTGTTTCTCACGCGCGATCGGTCGGAAGCCGGCCTGCTGCAAGCTCTGAGAGACGGCGCGATGTATGCGCTCCAGCGGACCCCGGACGCGACGCTGCTGCTCGACGAGTTCGCGATCGCTGCGGGCCGCCGTGTGGCCGGTTCCGGCCGGACGCTCCAGGCGGCGGCCGGGACACCGATCGAGATACGGCTCGCGATCGGCGTCACGTCGGGGAGCATGCCCGTCCGCGTCTCGCTGATCCGGAATGGCCGGATCGTCGATGCGTGGTCGGGGACGGCGCCGTTCCAGGTCGTCCACCGCGAGACGTTCGACGGCGGACCAGCGTTCTACCGCATCGACGTCCACGGAGCGGCACGCCCGCACCGGTTGCTCACGAACCCGATCTTCGTGCGGCCATGAAGGTCGCCATTCACCAGCCCCAGTACCTGCCGTGGCTCGGGTACCTCGCCAAGTGGGCCGCGGCCGACCTGTTCGTGTTCCTCGACACCGTCCAGTACGAGAAGAACGGCTGGCAGAACCGGAACCGTATCAAGGCGCGCGAGGGCCCGCAGTGGCTCACGGTCCCCGTGCACGCGCGCCTCGGCGTGCCGATCCGTCATGTCGCGATCGACACCGCGCAGCCGTGGTCGCGCCGGCATCTCGCCGCGATCCGGCATGCGTACGCGACGGCGCCCCACTTCGCGGAGCACGAAGCCGCGCTCGAGGACCTCTACGCGTGCCCGCGGGCATCGCTCTCCCCGCTCGCGGTCGCGAGCGCGACGTGGCTCGCGCGCGCGGCGGGCATCACGGCGCCGGCCGTGCTCGCGTCGGAGCTCGGTGCCGATGCGACCGAGCCGACGGACCGGCTGGTGGAGCTCTGCCGCGCGGTCAAGGCCGACACGTACCTCTCGGGGCCCGACGGCGTGACGTACATGGACCGCGCGCGCTTCGCCGAGGCGGGGATCGAGGTGCTCGTCCAGCGGTACGAGCACCCCGTGTACACGCAGCTCCACGGGCCCTTCGTCCCGAACCTGTCCGCGCTCGACCTCGTCGTCATGCACGGGCGAGCGGGCGGCGAGATCCTGGCCGGGGGGAACCGGTGGGAGCGGGTGGAGCGGTGAGCCGGGCACGGCAGGCGCGCTCCAGAGTTCCGTTCAACCCGAACTGCTACACCGACATCGAGAGCGTCCGGGACCGGTCCCTCGTGATCTTGACCGCCGGCGCTTGGTGTGTAACCATCGAGCCGTGATACACACCCTCGGGCCAGGAGACCCAGCGTGACGCGTGTTCAGATCCTGCTCACGGAAGGACAGGACCGCCGCCTCGAACAGCTCGCCCGCCGACTCCGGACCTCCAAGGCCAGGCTCGTGCGGGAAGGAGTGGACACCGTCCTCCAGCGCCACGAACGGCGGAGCGGCGACCCGTTGCTCGACCTCGTGGCGCAGGCGGGACGAGTGGGGCGAAGGGACATCTCCCGGCGTCACGACGCCTACCTGGCGACGGCGACGCGCCGCCGGTCCCGGTGACGCTTGGCCGGGTGTTCGTCGATACCGGGGCGTGGTTCGCCGTCCAGGTCGTCGACGATGCCCACCACGCCACGGCGCGCGAGACGCTCCCTGCGCTCGTGGACGCCGCCCCATCGCTGGTCACCTCCAACCTGGTCATCGGGGAGACCTACACCCTGCTCCGCCTCACCAAGGGTTACCGGGAGGCGCGGCGCTTCCTCGACACGCTCGCGCAGAGCCCGAAGCTCGAGCGCCTCTTCGTCACCGAACCGCTCGAGCGGCAGGCGTACGAGATCCTGCACCGCTATGCCGACCACCCCTTCAGCTTCGTGGACGCCACGAGCTTCGCCGCGATGCGCCAGCAGCGCATCCAGCATGCGTTCGCGTTCGACGTCCACTTCCGCACGGTGGGCTTCTCGAGGATTCCGGTGGACGTGCGGCTCACGCCCTGACGCCGCGGCGGAGGTGGTGGCGTTCGCGGCGATCCAGCTCGAGAAACACTTCATCGGCTAGGGCGAGCAGTTCCGCGTCGTCTGGGGGGCCGTGCTCCGCCAGCGCCGTGCGCCGGAGAATCTCGCGCGCTACCTCGTGGCGATCTGTCTCCGCCAGCGAATCGAACGCGTTGAGCAGCTTCTTGGCCGTCTCTGTCACGGCAACAGACTGGCACTGCCCGGGCAGGGCGTCAATCAAGTTGCCTCGCCCGGCGCCCGCAGGGCGATCCGACAGGGCGAAATCCACTGACTCCATTTCGGGCCGGTTGAAGGCTCAGTGCCCGCCGCGCGCCGGCGCGCCCTCGTCGTACAGCACGACCGGTTCAATCGAAGCGCCATTTCCACCACGGTCGTCGCGGCGGTCACGGCGAAGACGGACATCGAGGACCTCACGATCCTGGAGGTGAGGAGCCGTCCAACTCACAGCTGTCGCCGTGCTGCTGGTGACGCTCGCGGCGTCGGCCGCCGCGCTCGACCTGGTCGTCATGGAGGGGCCGGCGGCGGCATCCTGGCCGGGGGAACCGGTGGGGGGGGTGGAAAGCTGAGCCGGGCACCTCCGGAGTTCCGTTCTACCGGGCGTTTGCCTTATCATTCCCTCGATGGTCGCATTGATGTTGGACCGCCAGGCGAGCCGCCACCGGTGAACGTCCTCGCGCTGGGCGCGCACCCCGACGACATCGAGTTCGGCTGCGCCGGCATGCTGACGAAGTACGCGGAGCGGGGACACGGCGTCTATCTCTTCGTCGCGAGCCGGGGCGATCTCGGCGGCGATCCGGACGTCCGCGAGCGCGAGCAAAACGAGGCCGCGCGCGTCCTCGGCTGCAAGCAGGTGTTCTTCGGCGGCTACAGGGACACCGAGGTGCCGCTCAACCGCGAGCTCATCAGTCGCATCGAAGCGGTGATGCGCGAGGTGCAGCCGCGGATGATCTTCGTGAACTCCCCGGACGACACGCATCAGGACCACCGGCACCTGGCGCAGGCCACCGTCTCGGCCACCCGGTACGTCCCGAACTTCCTCTTCTACGAGGGCCCGTCGACGCTCAACTTCAACCCGAACTGCTACACCGACATCGAGAGCGTCCTGGACCGGAAGCTGGCGGCGCTCGAGGCGCACCACTCGCAGGTGACGAAGACCAACATCGAGAACCTCACGATCCTGGAGCTGGCGAGGTCGTGTGCCAACTTCCGCGGGATCCAGGCCCGCGTGAAGTACGCGGAAGCGTTCCAGTCGGTGCGACTGCTCCTGAACCTGTGATCCCGCACTCGCGCCCGACGCTCGGGGAGGAGGACGCATCCCGGGTCGCGCGGGTCGTGGCGAGCGGGCAGATCGCGCAGGGACCGGCAGTGGCGGCGTTCGAGCGGGGGATGGCCGACCATCTCGGGACACCGGCCGCGGCGGCCGTCAGCTCCGGCACCGCGGCGCTGGAGCTGGCGTTGCGCGCTCTCAGCGTCGGCGCCGGCGACGAGGTCGTGATCCCGAGCTTCGTGTGCGACGCGCTTCATCACGCCGTCACCCGGTGTGGGGCGCGGCCGGTGCTCGCCGACGCCGATCCCGTGACGCTGTCGATCGACACGGCCGATGCCAAGCGGCGCGTCACGCGGCGCACGCGCGCGATGATCGTCCCGCACGCGTTCGGCTGTCCCGTCGACGTCGGCCCGTTCACGGCGCTCGGCGTGCCGGTCGTCGAGGACTGCGCCCAGACGCTCGCTCCGAGCGGCGCGCCGGCGCCTCCCGGGTCGCACGGCACCGTGGCCGTGTGCTCGTTCTACGCGACGAAGCTGCTCACGACGGGCGAGGGTGGGCTCGTCGCGGGGCCCGAGGACCGCGTCGCGCGCGTCCGGGATGCGCGCGAGTACGACGAGCGATCGGATCTCGTGCCGCGCTTCAACTACAAGATGACGGACATGGCGGCCGCGCTCGGTCTGGCCCAGCTCGACCGGCTCGACGCGTTCCTCGCACGCCGCCGGGCGATCGCGGCCCGCTATCGCGCACGCCTCGCCGGCGCGCCGTGCGTGCTTCCGCATGATGCGCCCGGCCATGTCTACCATCGGTTCGTGGTCCGCGTGTCGCGGCCGGTCGACGGGGTCATCGCCGCACTGGCCGCTCGGGGCGTCGGTACCAGGCGCCCGGTTTTCCGGCCGCTCCATCGCGCGCTCGGGCTCGCGGACTACCCCGAGGCGGAGCGGGCGTGGATGGAGACGCTCTCGCTGCCGTGCTATCCGTCGCTCAGCGACGCCGCCGTGGACGAGGTCGCGACGGCCGTGCGCGAGGCCCTCTCGGCATGACGTTGCGGACGGCGGCGACCGACACCCGCCGCGGGACGCGGCCGGCGAGTGACAGCTTCGCCAGACGCCCGGCCGGGGCGGTGTTCGGGCTCGCTGCGGTCCTGGCCGCGATCACGCTCCGGTCGTGGGTCGACGTGCCGTCCCTCTACTGGCTGCACCTGGCGACGATGGCGTTCGCGGTGACGTTCGTCGGCGTCCCGGCCGTGGAGTGGTACGCGCGGTGGCAGGGGGTCCTCGATCAGCCGTCCGCCCGGAAGGTGCACGCGATCGCCACGCCGCTGCTCGGCGGCGTGGCCGTCTTCGGCGGCTACGCGTTCACCGTCCTCGTCAACTTCCAGTTCTCGCGCCCGCTCAAGGGCGTCGCCCTCGGCACGGCGATCATCGTGGCGCTCGGCGTGCTCGACGACATGTTCGACGTCCCGGCGGCGCTGAAGCTCCTCGGCCAGCTCTCCGCCGTCGCCGTCGCGATCTCGTACGGCGTCATGCTGCACGTCGTGCCGAACACCGTCCCCGGCGTCGCGTGGCTCAATCTCGCCGTGACGGTGCTGTGGTTCCTCACCGTCGTCAACGCGGTCCAGTTCCTCGACGGCATGGATGGGCTCGCGTCCGGCCTCGGCGCCATCGCGGCCGTGTTCTTCTCGCTCGCGGCCCTGCAGACCCGCCAGGGATACCTGATGTACCTGTCGGCGGCGCTGCTCGGCGCCTGCCTGGGGTTCCTGCCCTACAACTTCCGCCGCGGCGGCGCACGCATCTTCCTCGGCGACAGCGGTGCGTCGTTCATCGGCTTCGCGCTCGCCGGCTTCGCGGTCATGGGCGAGTGGTCGTCCGAGAGCCCGGTGATCGCGCTGGTGACGCCGCTGCTCATCCTCGGCGTGCCGCTGTTCGACATCGCGTTCGTCGGGATCGCACGCGTGGTCAAGGGCCAGGTGCACGGCGTCGGCGAGTGGCTGGCGTACACCGGGAAGGACCACATCCACCACCGCTTCGAGGCGCTCGGCCTGACCAAGACCCAGAGCGTGCTGCTCATCTACTTCATCGCGCTGACGCTCGGGCTGTCCGCGATGCTGCTCAAGGACGCGACGCATCGGGACGCGCTGCTCGTCCTCGGGCAGGCGGTGTGCGTGCTCGCGATCATCGCGATGCTCGACGCCGTGGGGCGGGGGCGACCCGACGGATGACGCTCGGCTGGGCGGCGCTCTCGCAGCGACTCCGCGACGTGCTCAAGCTCGACGATCCACCGCCGCGGATCGCGCTCGCGCTCGCGGTCGGCGTCTTCATCAGCTGCACGCCGTTCTACGGGCTCCAGACGCTGCTCTCGGTCCTGGTCGCGACCGTCGCGCGCCTGAACAAGGCAGCGACCGTGACCGGCACCTGGCTGAACCTCCCGTGGTTCGCGCCGTTCGTCTACGCGGCCGCGCTCCAGCTGGGCGCGCTCGTCGTGCCCGGGATCCAGCGGCGGCCGAGGGATGCGCTCGCGGTCCTCACGGCGCCGCCGCACGCCTTCTCGATCGACGAGCTCGCGCGGGTGGCCCGCGACCTGTCCGCGGCGCTGCTGATCGGTACGACGATCCTCGGGCTCGTGGCGGGCGCGGTGACGTACGTCGTCGCGCTCTGGCTTATCAGGGCCCGCCGCCGGCGGCGTCTGCCGCCGGTATCCCACGACCGGCGGGCGGCCTGATGGACAGCTCGGCGCTCGCGAGCATGCTCGCGACGACACGCGGGCCGCGCTGGCAAGTCCCGAGGCGCACGGTATCATGAAGCTCGATGGCGGTGAGATGGTGCTCCGCCTGCTGGTCACAGTCGATCCCGCCCGGCGGTTCGATGCGGAAACCGAGCTTCGACGACGGATCAAGGACGCGCTGGACCGCGAGCGCTTGGCCTCCTGGCGGTCGTCCGACGAGAAGGAGCCCTCATGAGTGTACGCAAAGCCGTGTTCCCCGCGGCCGGCCTCGGGACCCGGTTCCTCCCGGCGACGAAGGCCCAGCCCAAGGAGATGCTGCCCCTCGTCGACAAACCGACGATCCAGTACGTGGTCGAGGAGGCGGTCGCCTCCGGCCTGGAGCAGATCGTCATCGTGACGGGCCGCGGCAAGCGCGCGATCGAGGATCACTTCGATGCCGCGTTCGAGCTCGAGTACTTCCTGAACGACCGGGGCAAGATGGAGGAGCTGGCGCAGATCAAGACGATCTCGGAGCTCGCGTCCGTCTGCTACGTCCGGCAGAAGGAGCCGCTCGGCCTCGGCCACGCGATCCTCTGCGCGCGGGCGCTCGTGGGCAACGAGGCGTTCGCCGTGTTCCTGGGCGATGACATCATCGGCGGCGCCTCCGTGCCGTGCATGCGGCAGCTCCTCGACGTCCACGAGAAGTACGCGGGGCCCGTGATCGCCGTGGAGCGCGTCCCGCACGACCGCATCTCGCAGTACGGCGTGATCGCGGCCCGGCCGCTCGGCGGCAACGTCTTCCAGATCGACGACCTCGTCGAGAAGCCGAAGGTCGAGGACGCGCCCTCGGACCTCGCGATCATCGGCCGCTACGTCCTGCCGCCCGACGTCTTCGAGATCCTCGCGGAAACCCGGCCCGACCGGCGCGGCGAGATCCAGCTCACGGACGCGCTGCGCACGCTGCGGAAGAGCCGGCCGATGTACGCGGTCGAGTTCGAGGGCAAGCGCTACGACACCGGTGACAAGCTCGGATTCCTCAAGGCGACGGTCGAGTTCGCGCTGGCTCGCCCGGACCTGGCCGATCAGTTCCGCGCGTATCTGAAGTCGCTGCCGCTCTGACATCATGGGGGCCCCGAAATGGCCCCCAGCCCCGCCCCCAGCCCCCCGCGCTCGGAAGCGCCGCCTGCGCTGACCTGAGCGAACCTCCCATCGCCGCGGCGCGGTTACCAGGTGTCTCCTTTTCCTGTCGTTGCTCACCGGGAGTTGGTGTGATACGTGATGCTTCGGAGGCCATCGATGCCCGATCTCGAGCAGGCGATCCACTCGCTCACCGGCGTCACCGCGGAGCTCGTGCGGGAACACCGCGAGCTCGTGCAGGGCCTGAACTCGGATCGGGGGGTGTTCCGCGAGACGCTCCGCGACCTGAGCGGGTTCGTGGCCACGGCCGGCGTCGTGCTCGAGCGGATGGATCGTCAGGTGGAGCGGCTGGGAGCCCAGATGGAGCGACTGGAGCTCCAGATGGAGCGGCTGGCTCAACAAGTGGGCCGGCTGGCTGAGATCACCGAAGCCGGGCTCACACGCATGGCGCTGGCCTTCGAGGAGACCCACCGACTGATCGCGGAGAACAACCAGCGCATCGAGGAGACCAACGCCGTCATTCGCCGGCTCCTCGACATCCTGGCGCGCGGCCGCGGCAACGGCGAGGGCCCACCGGCCGAGGCAGGGCTCTAGATCCGGCTGCCGACCCACGCGCCTTCGTAGAGCGCGTCGGCGATGATGCGCGGCTCGACGCAGTCGCCCACCGCGTAGACCTCGCGGACCTTCGTCCGGAGCTCATCGCCGCTCCATGCCGGCTGCGGCACCGAGCCGCGCGCCATGATCACGAGCTCCGCCGCCACGGCGTCTTCCCGGCCGGCGTCGTCCACCACGAGCGCCGTCCCGTTCGCCAGCTCACGGACGTCGGAGCCGGTCCGGATCGCGACGCCGAGACGCCCCAGCCGTGCGAGGAGCGGCGCCCGGTAGGTCGCGACGACGTCGCCGGCGAGGTCTTCCGCCCGAGACCGGGAGACCAGTGTGACGCGGTTGCCGCGCTCCGCGAGGAACTCGGCGGTCTCGCAGCCCATCTGCCGTCCGCCGAGGACGACGACCGCCATGCCCTTGACCGGTGCACGGTCGTCGAGGACCTGCCACGCCGACAGCACCTGGCCGGGACGAGCGCCGGGGACCGGTTCCTCGAGCGGGCGCGCCCCGGTTGCGACGACGATCGCGTCGATCTCGCCCTCGGTCAGCGCGTCCGGCCGGAACGTCGCCGACGTCCGCAGCACGACGCCCGCGTCTCGCGCCTGCGCGACGAGCCAGCGCGTCAGCCACTCGATCTTCGCCTTGTGCGGAGGCCGCGCCGCGAGGTGCAGCTGACCGCCGAGCTCGCTCTCGCGCTCGTAGAGCGTGACGCGATGCCCGCGCGTGGTCGCTCTCCGCGCCGCCTCGAGACCCGCCGGGCCTCCCCCGACGACAACGACGCGCTTGGGCGCCGCGGCCGGCGCGACGGCCGAGAACTCCCGCTCCCGACCTGTCTCCGGGTTCACGAGGCACCGGATCGGCCGCGTCCAGGCGAGCGCCATGCGGCAGTGGTCGCAGGAGATGCAAAGGCGGATGTCGTCGTCCTTGCCGGCGCGCGCCTTCGCGGGCCAGTCGGGATCCGCGAGGAGCGGCCGGGCGAGCGCGATGAAGTCGGCCTGCCGCCTGGCGAGCACCGCTTCCGCGAACGTGGGGTGACGGATCTCTCCGACCACGATGACGGGCACCGAGACGCGCTGCCTGATGGCCGCGCCGTGGCTCACGAGCCAGCCTTCGGGGCGCGCCATCGGGCTGGTGTCGGCCGGGACCAGCGTGATCGGTGCGGTGCCCCCGACCGACACGTGGATGGCGTCGACGCCCCACGCGTCGAGCGCCCGCGCGATCTCGACCGCCTCGTCGATCCCGTAGCCGCCCTCGGCGCTCAGCCGGAAGAGGATCGGGAACCTGGCACCGACCGCCTCGCGGACGCGTCGCACCACGAGCCCCGCGAACCGCAGACGATTGTCACGCGTGCCGCCGTAGGCGTCGGCGCGGACGTTCGCCGCGGGCGAGAGGAACTCGTGGATCAGGTACCCGTGGGCGCCGTGGATCTCGACGGCGTCGTACCCCGCGTGCTGCGCGCGCACGGCGGCCGCGGCAAAACGCTCCGCGAGCGTCTCGATCTCGCCGGTGCCGAGCGCGTGAGGCGCAACCTGGCTCCCGTCCTGAGCGACGGCCGACGGTGCGACGAGCACGCCACCCGTCAGCTCCGGTTTCGCCCGGGCACCGCCGTGGTGGATCTGGAGCGCGATGCGGGAGCCGGCACGGTGGACCGCCTCGACCAGCTCGACGTGCCCGGGGACGAGCGCGTCACGATCGATCCCGAGCTGGCACGCGAAGGCCTTGCCCTCGGGGGCGACGTACGCTGCCTCGACGATCACGAGTCCCACGCCGCCGGCGGCCCGTCGCGCGTAGTGCTCGACGCTGCGGTCCGTGACGGCTCCGCTTTCCGCGGCGAGCTGGACCACCATGGGCGCCATGACGAGGCGGTTCGGGACCTCCATCGGGCCGATCGTTCCCGGAGCAAACAGCAGCATGCGAGCCTCCCTCTCATTCGCGTGAGCGCGGGTGAGCGCGGTCGTCGGTTTGACTTGCCGTGGCGAGTCTGACAGAATTTCTCGCACCTTCGGCCCAACCCGAAGCGAAAACCGCATGGTGCACGCCCCGAAGCGAGCATTCCCCGCTGCCCTCGGTCTCGCGGCCCCCCACGAGGTCGCATGACCATCCTCGACCGCATCGTGCGCGACAAGTACGAGGAGCTCGAGGAGCGCAAGGGCGCCGTGCCGCAGGCGCGTCTCGCGGAAGCCTGCCGTGCTCTCGGGCCCGCGCGCGACTTCGAGGGCGCGCTGGCTCCGGCTCCCGGGACCATACGGGTCATCGCGGAGCTCAAGAAAGCGTCACCGTCCCGGGGCGTGCTCGCGGAGGCGTTCGATCCCGTCGCGCTGGCGCGCGTGTACGACGCCAATGGCGCGGCAGCCATCTCGGTCCTCACCGACGAGAGGCACTTCCAGGGACGGCTGGAGTTGCTCGGCGAGGTCCGCGCGGCCGTGCGCGCACCGCTCCTGCGGAAGGACTTCACGATCGACGAGTACCAGCTCTGGGAGGCGCGGGCGGCGGGCGCGGACGCCGTGTTGCTGATCGTGGCGATCCTCGAGGAGCCCTTGCTCGCGGACCTGCTCAGCGCGGCGCAGGGGCTGGGGCTCGCGGCGCTGGTCGAGGCGCACACCGGGCCGGAGGTCGACAGTGCGCTGCGCGCCGGCGCCCGCATTCTCGGCGTCAACAACCGCGACCTGAAGACGTTCGAGACGCGGATCGAGACGACGCTCGACCTGCTGCCGCGGATCCCGCCCGGGCCCATCGTCATCAGCGAGAGCGGGTTCTTCACGGCTGCCGACGTCCGCCGTGTCGCAGAGGCCGGCGTCGGCGCGATCCTCGTCGGCGAAGCGCTCGTGCGGGCATCCGATCCCGCCGCGAAGCTCCGCGAGCTGGTCAACCTCATGGGGGGCCCCGACATGGCCCCCCAAACCCCCCAGCGCTCGCAACCGGCCCGGGAAACCCGGGCCGGTGCTCGACATTGCGCTCGGCCGGGCCCCGACATGGCCCCCCGAACCCCACAGGGCTCGCCAGGCCCGGGATGAACCCGGGCCCGTCTCGAACCCATGATTCCTTCACGGACTGGGATCGCGTGAGCCCGGCTCGATGACGCGCGTGAAGATCTGCGGCATCACGACGCTCGAGGACGCGATGATCGCGGTCGACGCCGGCGCCGACGCGCTCGGCTTCATCTTCGTGGAGGGGACGCCCCGGTTCGTGACACCCGAGATCGTCGCGCCGATCGTCCGCCGGCTCCCGCCGTTCGTCACGCCGGTCGGCGTCTTCTGGGACCACCCGGGCGGCCACGTGAAGGCGGTGGCGGAGGCGTGCGCGCTCCGCGCGCTCCAGTTCCACGGCGACGAGAGTCCCGAGGATCTCGCGGGCTACGCGTTGCCGGTGATCAAGACGGTGAAGATCGGTCCTCGACCGCCGGACATCGAGGGCTTGCCGGCGTACCAGTTCGAGCCGCACGCGCGCGTCCTCCGCTACGTCAAGCACGCCGGCGCGATCCTGCTCGACAGCGCCGCGAAATGGAGCGAGGGCGAGACGCGACCGCCGATCGAGTGGGAGGTCGCGGCGCGGTACGCCGAGCGATCACCGCGAGGCGCGCGCGGTCCAGGAGGCCGTGTCGTTCCGATCATCCTGTCCGCCGGGCTCACCGCCGACAACGTCGCGCGCGCGATCGCGACCGCGCGGCCGTACGCGGTGGACGTCAACTCGGGGGTCGAGGCGCGCCCGGGCCGGAAGGACCCCGACAAGGTGTGGCGGTTCGTCGCGGAGGTGCGGAAGGCCGCATGAGGCTCCGTCGATGACGCGATCGCCGGACGCCGGCGGGCACTTCGGGCGCTTCGGCGGCCGTTACGTGCCGGAGACGCTCATGGCCCCGCTGCTCGAGCTCGAGCGCGCGTACGCCGCGGCGCAGAAGGACCGGCGGTTCACCGCGCGCCTCAAGGAGCTGTTCCGGAGCTACGCGGGCCGGCCGACGCCGCTCTACTTCGCGGCGCGGCTGACGGAGCACGCCGGCGGTGCCAGGATCTACCTCAAGCGCGAGGACCTCTGCCACACCGGCGCCCACAAGATCAACAACGTCCTCGGGCAGGGGCTGCTCGCCGAGCGGATGGGCAAGAAGCGGCTCATCGCCGAGACCGGCGCCGGCCAGCACGGCGTGGCGACCGCGACGATCGCCGGACTGCTCGGGCTCGAGTGCGAGGTCTACATGGGCGCCGAGGACGTGGAGCGGCAGGCGCTCAACGTCTTCCGCATGAAGCTCCTCGGCGCGCGCGTGATCCCCGTCGAGTCCGGCAGCCGCACGCTGAAGGACGCGATCAACGAGACCCTCCGCGACTGGGTCACCAACGTCCGCACGACCTACTACCTGCTCGGCTCCGCGCTCGGTCCCCACCCGTACCCGATGATGGTACGCGACTTCCACGCGGTGATCGGCAAGGAGGCGCGGCGCCAGGCGCTCGCCGCGCTCGGACGGCTGCCCGACGTCGTGATCGCGTGCGTCGGCGGCGGATCGAACGCGATCGGCCTGTTCCATCGGTTCATCGGCGACCGGCGCGTGCGGATCATCGGCGTCGAGCCCGGCGGACACGGCATCGAGACGGGCCGCCACGGGGCCTCCATGACGGCCGGCCACGTGGGCGTGCTGCACGGCTGCATGAGCTATCTCCTGCAGAGCGACGACGGCCAGATCGCGACGGCGCACTCGATCTCGGCGGGCCTCGATTATCCCGGCGTCGGCCCCGAGCACGCGTACTATCGCGACGCCGGGCGCTTCGAGTTCGTGAGCATCACCGACGAGGAGGCGCTCGAGGGCTTTCACGCGCTGACGCGCCTCGAGGGCATCATGCCGGCGCTCGAATCCGCGCACGCCGTGGCGCACGCGATCCGGCTCGCGAAGACGCTGCCGCGCTCGAAGGCGATCGTCGTCGGTCTGTCCGGGCGCGGGGACAAGGACGTCCACGTGGTCGCGAATTCGCTCGGGACGCCGGTGGAGAGCGGGCCATGAGCCGCCTGGATGCGGCGTTCTCGCGGCTGCGCGCGGCCGATGAGCGGGCGCTCGTCGCCTACCTGATGGCCGGGGACCCGTCGCTCGACGCGACGCGCGCGCTCGTCGTCGAGGCCGCGCGCCGTGGCGCGGACGTCATCGAGCTCGGCGTGCCCTTCTCCGACCCGATCGCCGATGGCCCCGTCATCCAGCGAGCCGGCCAGCGGGCGCTCGCGGCCGGCACGTCGCTCGCGCGCGTGATCGAGAGCGTCACCGCGATCCGCGCCGAGGTCAGCGTGCCGCTCGTGATGTTCACGTACTACAACCCGGTGCTGGCGTTCGGCCTGAAGGCGTTCGCGTCGGCCGCCGCGGACGTGGGCATGGATGCGGTCCTCGTCCCCGACCTGCCGCCCGAGGAAGCCGACCCGCTGCGCGCGGAGACCGATGCGGCCGGCATCGACATCGTGCACCTCGTGGCCCCGACCACGCCGCCCGCGCGCGCCCGCATGGTCACCGCCCGGAGTCGCGGGTTCGTGTACGTCGTGTCGTTGACCGGCGTGACGGGCGAGCGTCAGGCGTTGCCGCCGGACCTCGGAGCCCAGCTGAAGGCGCTCAGACGGATCACGCGGAAGCCCCTCTGCGTCGGGTTCGGCATCTCGACGGCGGAGCAGGCGGCGGCAGTCGGTCGCCACGCCGACGGCGTGGTGGTCGGCTCCGCGATCGTGCGCCTGATCGAGCACCAGGGGACCTCGCCGTCGCTGGTGAAAGACGTGGGCGAGTTGATCGCGTCACTGAAGCAACCCCTCCGCGCGCCATCAGCAACCAGCGCGAAGACGTCGACCGAGTCTCCGAGCACGGGACGTCGGTGACGCGATGACAGCCGGACGAGCGGCATCCGAGCATGAGTCGTCGCTGGCGCAGAGTGCGGGCGCGTTCGAGCGCCGGCTTTGCCGGCGCAATCGATGGGGGGAGGTTCGGAAGGGGGGCGGAGCCCCCCTCCGAGGGAGTCGTGGGGGGAGGTTCGGAGGGGGGGCGTAGCCCACCTCCGAGTGACAGATGTGGTTCAGGCGCGAGGCGCCGCGGCGCAAGGTCCAGATCGCCGAAGGGCTCTGGGTCAAGTGCGACTCGTGCAAGGAGATCATCTACCGCGTCGAGGTCGAGCGGGCGGGGCACGTGTGCCCGAAGTGCCGCTACCCGTTCCGGATCACCGCGCGTGACCGGCTCGCGCAGCTGGTCGATCCGGGGTCGTTCGAGGAGCGCAACGCCGGGCTCACGAGCGCGGACCCGCTTCGCTTCCGGGACACCAAGAAGTATCCCGACCGGTTGAAGGCGGCCCGGGAGAAGACGAACCTCGATGAAGCCGTCATCACCGGGCTGGGCCGGATCGGCGGCTTCCCCGCCGCCGTCGCCGTCTTCGAGTTCGCGTTCCTCGGGGGCAGCATGGGATCGGTTGTCGGCGAGAAGCTCGCGCGCGCGATCGAGCTCGCCATCGACAAGCACGTGCCCGTGGTCATCGTGTCGGCCTCGGGCGGTGCCAGGATGCAGGAGGGCATCCTCTCGCTCATGCAGATGGCGAAGACCTCGGCGGCGCTCGAGCGGCTGGGGCGGAGCGGCTTGCCGTACCTCTCGGTGCTGACGGACCCGACGACGGGCGGCGTGACGGCGAGCTTTGCGATGCTGGGTGACGTGATCCTCGCGGAGCCCCGCGCGCTCATCGGCTTCGCGGGTCCGCGCGTCATCGCCGAGACGATCCGGCAGCCGTTGCCCGACGGCTTCCAGCGGTCGGAGTTCCTGCTCGAGCACGGGCAGATCGACCTGATCGTCGAGCGGCGCGACCTGAAGGACACACTCACGCGGCTCCTGGCGTTCTTCGCGGATCAGCCCGACTCCGTGGTATGACGTACGCCGAGGCCGTGGCGCGGCTGCTCGCGCTCCGCGGCGGCGAGCACGCCGGCATGCGGCCCGGCCTGGAGCGCATCGAGGGGCTGCTCTCGGCGCTCGGGCATCCCGAGGAGCGCTACGCGCTGGTCCAGGTCGGCGGGACGAACGGCAAGGGCTCCGTGTCGGCGATGCTCGCGACGATCCTGAAATGCGCGGGCCGCCGCGTCGGCCTCTACACGTCCCCGCACCTCGTCAGCTTCCGGGAGCGCATCCGCGTGAACGGCGAGGCGATCGGCGAGGACGCCGTCGCCGACGGCGTCGACGCGCTCGGCACGCTGGTCGCGCGATTCGACGCGACGATGTTCGAGGCCGCCACCGCGCTGGCACTCGACCACTTCGCGCGCGAGAGCGTCGACGTGGCGGTGCTCGAGGTCGGCCTCGGCGGGCGGCTCGACGCGACGACGGTGGGACACCCGACCGCCACCGTGCTCGCGCGCATCGATCTGGACCACGAGGCGATCCTGGGCCCGACCATCGCGGCGATCGCGCGGGAGAAGGCCGCGATCATCCGGTCCGGCGTGGCGCTGTCGTGCGCCCAGGCGCCCGAGGCGGAGACCGTCGTCGTCGAGCGCGCGCGCCTGGCCGGCGTACCGCTCCTGCTCGAGGGGCGCGACCTGTCCGTTCGCTCGCTCCACATCAGCCTCGACGGGCAGCGGATCGAGTGCGCCGGTCCGGGCTGGCGGTTCGAGGACGTGCACGTGGGTCTGGTCGGCACGTATCAGCCGCCGAACGCCCTGCTCGCGGTCGCGACCGCACGCGAGCTCGGCGTGTCGGAGCAGGAGATCCGGGAGGGCCTGGCCCGCGTGCGGTGGCCGGGCCGGTTCCAGGTCGTCGGTGAGGGGCCGTGGCTGGTCCTGGACGGCGCGCACAACCCGGGAGGGGCGCGCGCGCTCAGGCGCTCGCTCCGGCAGGTCTTCGGCGAGCGCCCCATGACGCTGATCACCGGCGTGCTCCGGGACAAGGACGCGCGCGCGATCCTGGCCGAGCTCGTGCCGGTGGCCAAGCGCATCATCCTGACCCGGTCGTCCAATCCCCGCTCGGCGAGGCCCGAGGACTTGCGTGCGGCGCTGCCGGCCACGGCGGCGCCGGCCGAGGTGGCCGCGTCGGTCCCTGCGGCGCTGGGGCTGGCTGCGGCGTCGGGCCCGCACACCGTCGTTTGCGTGGCCGGGTCGCTCTCGCTCGTCGGCGACGCGCTCCGGCACCTCGCGGGTGGGAGCGATAAACCTTGCTCGATCGAAAAGCCGGCTGCTAGCATGGACTCTCTTTATTAACGAGGACTT
>JACPDG010000098.1 GCA_016184125.1 Candidatus Rokuibacteriota bacterium
GGAGTGGTGAGGACCCGCATGAATGGCGGCGCCTCACCACATCACCGGATGAATGGCCGGAACGGGGCGGAGGGCGGGCGTCGAGGAGGAGGAGGCGCCCGCCCCGAGGCAACTCGAGGGCGCGCGGCGATGACGTCATCTGACACGCCCTGAGCGTCGAAGGCCCCGAGCAACACCAGCTTCGCGCGGACGACGTCTCCCCGCCGCTCGCCGCGTTCGCGCTGCGCTTCGGGCCGCCGGAGTACTTCGCGCTGCTGCTGGGGCTGCTGGTGCTCGCCTACAGGTCGAGCGGCTCGATGGTGAAGTCGCTCGCGATGGCCGCGCTCGGCCTGCTGCTCGGGATGATCGGTATCGATCAGAACGCGATCCTCGGTGGTCACGTCGACGCGCTGGCCTCGGGCCCCGCCGTCGTCATCCCGCACATCAAGAGCGGCAAGCTCCGTGCGCTCGCCGGCTGGGGCGACAAGCGTGTCGTGGCCCTGCCCGAGGTCCCGACCTTCAAGGAGCTTGGTTACCCGGGCTCGGAGTTCTACATCTGGGCCGGAGTGTTCGCGCCGAAGGGCACGCCCGAGCCGGTGCTCGCGAAGCTCCGTGACGCGCTTCGCGCTGCGGTCGCCGACCCGGACTTCAAGGGCGCGATGGACAAGATGCAGACGCCGATCGCGTTCAAGCAGGGCGACGAGTTCCGTCGCTTCTTCGCGGCCGACGCGAAGCGGCTCGCCGAGGGTGTCCGACGCGTCGGGCGCATCGAGACGAAGTGACGCGTCGAGCGAACTGACTTCATGGGGGGCCTCGAAGGGCCCCCCAATCCCCCCGGCGCTCGGAGCGCCCCGGGGGGGTGCGCGGACGCACCCGTGGTGCGCGGACGCACCCGACAAAGCCGTGGCGCTCCTCGACGATTCTCGCTCGACCCGCGTGCTATCCTGATCGGAGATGGCGATCCTCAAAGTCGCTCGTCTCGGTCATCCGATCCTCCGCACGCGCGCACAGCCGGTACCGCTCGACGAGATCTCGGCTCCGGACGTTCAGCGGCTCATCGACGACATGGTCGAGACGATGCGCGAGTACGACGGCGCAGGCCTCGCCGCGAACCAGGTGCACTCGCTGAAGCGCATCGCGGTGATCGAGGTTCTCGCCAACCCGCGCTACCCGGACGCGCCGACGGTCCCGCTCAGCGTGCTCGTCAACCCCGTCGTGACGGCACTGACGGAGGAGACGGAGGACGGCTGGGAAGGCTGCCTGTCGGTGCCCGACATGCGCGGCCTGGTCCCGCGGTACACCGCGGTCCGGCTCGAAGGGTACGACCGGGAGGGCCGGCCGATCGACCTCGTCACGAAGGACTTCTTTGCTCGTGTGATCCAGCACGAGACCGACCATCTGGACGGCGTCGTCTACCTCGATCGGATGCGCGATCTCAGCACGCTTGCACACATCGCCGAGTGGCAGAAGCACTGGCTGGGTCGCGTCGAGCAGGACGATTGAGTCGAGCAGGACGATTGAGTCGAGCAGGACGATGGCATGGGTGGCCGCGACGTGGGAACCGCAGGGCTGGACGATGATCGGCGCTGACGCGCGCGATGCGGCGGCCGAGAACCCGGCGCCCGGTCGAGTGGTCGCGGTGGTGAAGGACCTGTTCTTCGTCGCCCGCATTCGCGAGACGGCGCGACTGGCCGGTGTGCCGCTCGAGTTCGTGAAGAGCGTCGAGGCGCTCGACGCGGCCCTCGGCGACGGCGTCCGCTTCGCGCTGGTCGATCTGACCGGCGGCTTCGACTACGAGCGATTGTTCTCGACGCTCGAGGCGCGCGCCGTTCCCGCGCTCGCGTTCACGACGCACGCGCTCGCCCGCGAGACGCAGCGGTGGCACGGGCGGTGCGCGCGCGTCGTCACCAAGGAGACGCTGACGCGCGAGCTTCCCGCCTTGCTGCGTGACGGGATGGCGGCGCGGGACGAGACCGGCGTATGACGCCGGAGGAGTTCGTCAGGGAGCTGGACGCCGAGAACCAGGCGCTGCTGGCGCGGCTCGAGCCCGATGACACGCTCACGCCCGAGGTCGAAGGCGACCTCTCCGTCACGAACCTCCTGAACGTCGCCCTCAAGAACGAGGTCGAGGCCACCGAGATCGCGGCGCGCTGGCTCGTGACCACGGACGACCTCGACGTGAAGCTGGCGTTCGCGCGCCAGGTCGGCGACGAGGCGAAACACTACCGGCTGATCGCCGAGCGCCTCGCCGCGCTCGGCGTCGACCCGCGCGGCTTCGACCCGCTCGCCAGGGGGTACGGTCCGCTCTTCCAGTACCTCGACACGCTGACGACGACGGTGGCTCGCGTCGCCGCCGGCCAGTTCACCCGGGAAGCCATCGCGGTCGTGAAGAACCGGCAGTTCATCGAGTTCTGCGAGCGCGCCGGCGACACGGCGACGGCGGCGCTCTACCGGGACGTCATCGAGCCGGACGAGCGGTATCACCACGACCTCGGTCGCCGACTGCTGCTGCGGCTCGCGACGACGCCCGAGGCCCAGGCGGCCGCGCGCGCCGCCGCGCGGCGCACGCTGGACCTCGCGGACGAGCTGCAGCGCGTCGCGCTCCAGACGGCCGGGATCCATCACGCGCCGGGGTGCTGATGGACGCAGAGCTCGCAGCCTTCCTCGGAACGGTCCGCCCTCCCGACGAGGCGATCGACCTTGCGCGGGCCGCGCTCCAGATCGCCCGCATCGAGCACGACGGGCTTGCCCCCGAGCCGTGTCTCCTCGAGCTCTCGACCCTGGCCGAGCGTAGCGGCGTGCGCCGCGTCGACGACCCGTTCCGCGCCCTCGACCGCCTTCGCGAGTTCCTGTTCGAGGAAGAAGGGTATCGCGGCAACGCCGAGGACTACTTCGACCCGCGCAACAGCTACCTGAACGACGTCATCGCGCGAAAGCTGGGGATCCCGATCACGCTGTCCCTCCTGACGATGGAGGTCGGCCGGCGCGTCGGTCTCACGATCGACGGCGTCGGGCTCCCGGGCCACTTCATCGTCCGCGCCCACGTCGGGCACGACAGCGTGCTCGTCGACCCGTTCAACGGTGGACGGATCCTCGACGAGCAGGGCGCCGCCGAGGTGGTCGCGCACGCCCTCGGGCGCGAGGTCCCGCTGACGGACGTGCACTTCGCGTCGGTGACCAAGAGCCAGGTCATCGCGCGGATACTCATGAACCTGCGAGGCATCTACGTCCAGCGCGAGGAGTGGCGCAAGGCGCTCGCGGTCATCGAGCGACTGCTCGTGCTCGACACGCGCAGTCCCGTCCATCTCCGGGATCGCGGGACCATGCTGATGAAGCTCGGCGACTTCCACGCGGGCGCCGCCGAGTGGGAGCGTTACCTCACGCGCTATCCCAACGCGAGGGACGCGGACCGGCTGCGCGGCCAGCTCCGCCAGATCCGGCAGGCCCTGGCGTCGCGCAACTGATTGAGTGGGGGGCCCCGACATGGCCCCCCACACCCCCCCGCGCTCGGAAGCGGCCCGGGGGACCCCGGCCGCTCCTCGGGCGCGCGCTCGGCCAGGGGGGCCCCGAAATGGCCCCCCACACCCCCCCGCGCTCGGAAGCGGCCCGGAGGGACCCCGGCCGCTCCTCGGGCGCGCGCTCGGCCAGGGGGGCCCCGAAATGGCCCCCCACACCCCCCCGCGCTCGGAAGCGGCCCGG
>JACPDG010000035.1 GCA_016184125.1 Candidatus Rokuibacteriota bacterium
GCGACACCGGATCGGGTCGAGGAGACCGTCGAATCCGTTCTGGATTCCGACCGTCTCCCAGCCGCGTTTCGACGCCGACTTCACCACCGCGCGAATGACTGCGTTCAGGCCCGGGCAATCGCCGCCGCCGGTCAGGATGCCGATGCGCTCGCTCATGCGATCACTCCCGTTCGATGGTCTCGGTAGCTCGGAGTCGATGGTATTCGACGTGACTCACGCGGCGTGCGATTTTCGATGCCGGACGTCCGCGCACTCCTGCCCGCCGCGTGGAAGCGACGCCGATGTCGATCGCCGGCATGCGGTCCGTGCGGGATAATGATCGGCCAGTCGGGGCGTTACCCCGCCGGTGAGATCGCGAACACTGTCGGCATCGCAGAGGGAGGGCACCCGTGAACTTTGGCGTATGGCTTCCGAACTGCCGGCATCTGGCCACTCCGGACGTCATCCGGGGCACGGCCGTGAGGGCCGAGCAGCTTGGCTACGATTCGGTCTGGGTCAGCGATCACGTCGTCACGCCGAACGCGAACGTCAAGAACTTCGGCGAGACGATCTTCGACCCGCTCGTGACCCTCGCGGTCGTCGCCGGGGCGACGGGCCAGGTCCGGCTCGGGACCACGGTGCTCATCGTTCCGTACCGCAACCCGGTCGTCACGGCGAAGATGATCTCGTCGCTCGACGCGCTGAGCGGCGGGCGCGTCGTGCTCGGCATCGGCGCGGGCTGGCTTCCGGCCGAGAGCGCGATGCTCGGGGTGCCGTTCAAGGAGCGCGGCGCCATGACGGACGAGTACCTGGAGGCGATGCGTGAGCTGTGGACCAGCCGAGCGCCCTCGTTCGCCGGCAAGTACACGCAGTTCAGCGACCTCGTGTTCGAGCCGAAGCCGCTCCAGCAGCCGCATCCGCCGATCTGGGTCGGCGGCCACAGCCCGGCCGCGCTTCGCCGCGCCTCGCGGTTCGGCGCGGCGTGGCACCCGATCAATCGACCGCCGGCGGAGCTCTCCGCGGGCCGGGCGGAGCTCGCGCGTCTCTGCGAGGAGAGCGGTCGCGCCGCGGCGCCAGCGCTGACGCTTCGCAACGACGTCCGCATTCTTCGGCCCGGTGAGAGCGCGCCGGCGTCCACGCATGGTGGCCGCGTGCTCGCGGGCGAGCCTGCCGCGCTGGTCGGGCAGATCGCCGAGCTGGCGGACTGCGGTGTCGAGCACCTGGTGCTCGAGTTCCTCGCGGCCGACGGGCGCGAGCTGGAGGAGCAGATGGTGACCTTCGCCGAGCGCGTGCGGCCCGCGCTCGACCGACGGTCGTGACGACAGCGCCAGGTGCGTGATCGGGAGCGGGCTGGCGTTCCGCGATACACTCCGCGGCACACGTCGAGTCCGCCGCCAGCCCGTCCTCAGCGCACAAGGAGGAGAGCCTTGGCCCACGCGATCTCCCGCCGTCACGTCCTCACCGGAACGCCTGCCGCCGTGGGTGCCGCCATCCTCGGCCAGGCGCCGGTCACGCTTGGCCAGCAGGTACGCGCGCGGAGGTGAGCCGGTGGGCCGGCTCACCCCGGCCGCCGCGAGCCGATGCACGCTCGCAGAGCTCGCCATGTACCTTCGCGCCGGGCCGAAGCCTGACCCGGCGTACTGGAAGGCGGTCGCCGCGATCACCCGCAACCAGCCCAAGCTCCCGAAGTCGCCGTGGCGACGCTGATCGACGCCAGCGTGCTGATCGCGGCGGAGCGTGGCGGGTTCGACTGGGATCGCCTCGTGGCCGAGCACGGCACCGAGGAGATCGCGCTGGCCGCGATCACCGCATGAGCCTCAGCGCCGACGAGTTCCGTGTCCATCTCGACCTGTCCGCGGCCACCGCGGGGATCGTGCTTCCCGAGATCGTGCTGCCGGACGAGCACGACGTCGTGCTCCGGCGCATGCGGTTCCACTACCTCGACTGGGGCACCGAGGGCCTGCCGCCCATCCTCTTCCTGCACGGTGGCGGCCTCAACGCGCACACCTGGGATCTCCTGTGTGCGGCGCTCCGGCGAGAGCGGCACTGCCTGGCGCTCGACCAGCGCGGTCACGGCGAGAGCGAGTGGTCGCCGCAGATGGATTACTCGACGGAGAGCCACGTCGGCGACCTGGACGCCTTCGTGCAGGCGCTCGGGCTCGAGCGGTTCGTGCTCGCCGGCATGTCGCTCGGCGGTGTGAACGCGCTGGCGTGGGCCGGCACGCACGGCCAGCGCCTTGCCGGCCTCGTCCTCGTCGACGTCGGCCCGGAGATCCGCTTCGACGGCGTGCGCAAGATCGCCGCGTTCACCTCGCAGGCGACGCCGCTCGACTCGGTGGAAGAGTTCATCGACCGCGCGATCGCATTCAACCCGCGCCGCAACCGCGAGTTGCTGCGGCGGAGTCTCCTGCACAACCTCCGCCCCATGCCGGACGGGCGCTGGATGTGGAAGTACGACCAGCGCCATCGCGGCAAGATCGATCCCGGCGCGTACGAGCGCCGGCGCCAGCTCCTGTGGTCGGCGGTCGACACCGTCGAGTGCCCGACGCTCGTCGTGCGCGGTGCCGAGAGCGACGTGTTCCACGACGAGGACGCCGAACGGCTGGCGCAGCGCTTGAAGCGAGGGCGCTGGGTCAGGATCGAGGGCGCCGGTCACACGGTCCAGGGAGACAATCCCGCGGACCTGCTCGTGGCCCTCCGAGAATTCCTGAAGGAGACGGCATGAACACGCTGACGCCGGCAGAGGAGCGGGTCATCGTTCACAAGGGCACGGAGCCGCCATTCAGCGGCGAGTACGACGACTTCTTCCAGGAGGGCACGTACGTCTGCCGCCGGTGTGACGCACCGCTCTACGTATCGAGCGCGAAGTTCCACTCGGGATGTGGCTGGCCGAGCTTCGACCAGGAGATCGACGGGGCGGTGAAGAAGCTGCCCGATCCGGACGGTGTGCGGATCGAGATCGAGTGCGCGGCGTGCGGCGGCCACCTGGGGCACGTCTTCCACGGAGAGGGTTTCACTCCGAAGAACACGCGGCACTGCGTGAACTCGCTCTCGTTGAAGTTCGTCCCGAAGGCCTGATCACTTCAGCCGGCGGTCCGGACAATAGCGCGGTGACCGACACCGACGTCAGGCCGAGCGCGTGGCGCGCGGTCGCGGCAGCCACCGCGCTCAATGCTCCGCTCGGCTCGCTGTACGCGTTCAGCGTGTTCTTGAAGCCGCTCGAGACCTTGCTCGGGCTGAGCCGAGCCGATCTCGCGCTCGTCTTCGCCATGGCATCCGCCGGATTCGGCGCCGGCATGAACGTGGCGCCCTACCTCTACGGCGTCGCGCCGACCCCGATCCTCGTGCTGGCCTGTGCGGCCGCGAGCGCCGTGGGGATCGCGCTTGCCGCGACGGCCGGCGGTCTCGCTCAGCTCGCCATCGGGTACGGGCTGCTCTTCGGCGCGGGGGGCGGCGCCGGCTACATCCTCGTGCAGCAGGCGGTGAACCTGGCGGTGACAAGCCGCCACGGCCTGGTGAACGGCTATCTCGTCAGCCTGTATCCGGCCGGCGCGATGATCGCCGCGCCGCTCTTCGGATGGTCCATCGGCGAGTTCGGCGCGCGCGCCACGCTCGGCGGACTCGCGACGGTCCTCGCCGTGACCGGGTTCATCAGCGCGTGGCTCATCGCGTCTTCCGGCGTCGCGCTCGGGGCGTCGGCAGCGAGCGCCGCGCCGGGCGAGGGAGAGCGACGCCGGCCCGTGTTCTGGGGGCTGTGGCTCGTCTTCTTCCTGGCGGCATCCGCCGGGCTGATGGTTCTCAGCCAGGCCGCCGGCATCATCGCGGCCTATGGCGGCGCGAACGCGCTCGCGGTCTACGGCACGACGTTCGTCGCCGGGACGATCGCCGCCGCACGCCTCGGAGGCGGGTGGTTGGTCGACTGGATGACGATTCCGGCGGTCGCAGCCGGCGCCCACGCCGTCGCCCTCGCCGGCAACGTGGCGCTGACGTTGTGGCCCGGCCCGAGGGTATCGGTCCTCGCGCTGGCGCTCGTCGGGCTGGGCTACGGGGTGATCTCCGGGGTGACGGCGGCCGCGGTGGCCGTCTACTGGCGACGCGCACTGTATGGTCGGATCGCCAGCCGCCTCTACATGGCGTGGTGCGCCGCCGCGGTCATCCTGCCGATCGTCGCCGGCCGCCTGTTCGACCTGACCCAGGGCTATGGAACGGCGATCGTGATCGCCGCTGGCGGCAATGCGCTCGGCGTGCTCGTGGCGCTCGGGCTGCCCCGCCAGCGCCCGGCTCGAGCGGAAGCCCGGAGACGATCCGACGAGGCGCCTGTGACGGCGGCGGGCTCCGCCCGGCCCGCGAACGGCATCGCCGATGGATGACCCGGAGGCGCCGCGGCGTCTCCGCGAAGCTGCTGTCGTGTCCCGACGTTCACGTTCAGCGGAGCACTTGTGCGTATCATACCGCGGTAGTAGAGTTCGCCTGTGCCTCCCGGCAACCCGTCCCCGAAGCTGGCGATCACGATCGCTGCCGACGTCCACGCACAAGTTCTGGCTGCGGCCGCACGCCGTGGTGTCAGCGTGTCGGCCTGGATGACCGATGCCGCGCGGCTCGCGCTCAAGGTTCGCGACGGATTGGCCGCGGTGGCCGAATGGGAAGCCGAGCACGGGGCGTTGACCGAAGCCGAGCTGAAGGCCGCCCGCCAGCGTCTCGTCTCCTCCCGCTCCTCTCGCCGGCCGCGACGCGGGGTCCACCGGCGACGGCCGGCATGAGTGGAGCCGTGTACGATGCCGGCGCGCTCGTCGCGGCCGAGCGCAGTGATCGGAGGTTGTGGGCCGATCACCGCGTGCGGCTCGAGGCCGGCGTGGTGCCGTTCGTCCCGGCTCCGGTGGTCGCTCAGGTCAGCCGGTCGCCCCGCCAGGTGCAGTTGCGGCGCCTGCTCCGAGGCTGCGAGGTCCTCGCTCTCGACGAGTCGACGGCTCACGCGGTGGGGCGGCTCCTCGGCCGGTCGGGCACCGCTGACATCGTGGACGCGACGGTCGTCACTGTGGCAATCGCCGAGCAGGCCCCCATCGTGACCGGCGACAGGGACGACGTCTCTCGCCTCGCCCATGCCGCCGGAGCCCGCCTCGTCATCATCGAGGTGTGAGGCGCGCCGCAGCGGCCGGTGGTTCACATCGCCCTCGAACACGAAGTCGTTCCAGTCGGTGCGCGTCGGGCCGTAGCGACGACTGCGCTTCGCGCGGGGCCTGACCGCGAAAGGCGGTGCTCGCCGGGCGACGACGGCAAGGACCGGGCGACACGCGCGTCGCGCAGGTGCTGCGCGACGCGTAGCGCTCGAAGATGCACGACGCGGTGCTCGAAACGACCCAGGGAGCTGCTGCTCGGCGTCCGCGAACCGGCGGTATACTCACGGCGCGATGAAAGCCGTCGTCACGCCCCGGCCCGGCGACTACGATGTCATGCGCGTGGCCGATGTGCCGGTGCCCACGCTCGGCCCGCGCGAGGTGCTCGTCCGCAACGCCGCGTCGGGCGTCTGCTATCACGACCACCTGATCCGCGCCGGCGTCATGAAGCGCGGCATCCGGTTTCCGCTGATCCTCGGCCACGAGGGCGCCGGCACGGTCGAAGCGGTCGGCGAGGCGGTGCGCAGCCTCAAGCCGGGCGACCGCGTCGCCTGCACGCAGTGGACCGAGAACTGCGGCCTCTGCCGGTTCTGCCGCACCAACCGCGAGCCGCTCTGCGCCGAGCGCAAGTACTTCGGCCACGACCGCGACGGCACGTACGCGGAGCTCTTCAAGATCCAGGAGGACTCGCTGCTGCCGCTGCCACCGGAGGTGAGCTTCGAGGACGGCGCGATCCTCTCGTGCGCGATCGGCACGACGCTCGCCGCGATTCGCGATGTCGGCCGCACGCAGGCGGGCGAGCGCGTGCTCGTCACCGGCGCCGGCGGGGGACTCGGCGTGCACGCGGTGCAGACGGCGAAGGCGTGTGGCGCGACCGTGATCGCGCAGACGACGTCGCCCGACAAGGCGGCGCTGATCCGGTCGATGGGCGCCGACGCCGTCGTCGTCGCGCGCGACGGCAAGTTCGCGGACGAGGTGAAGCGAGCCGCCGGCGGCGAGGGGGTTGACGTCGTCTGCGACAACGTCGGCGCGCCGGTCTTCGACGAGGCGCTGCGGGCCACCGCGCGCGGCGGGCGCTACGTGCTGGTCGGCGAGCTGACCGGCGACACCGTCACGTTCAACACCGCCCGTCTCTTCCTCAAGGGCGTCAGCCTGCTCAGTACGACGAGCACGTCTCGGACCCAGCTCGCCGACGTCATCGAGCTCGTCCGCGCGCGTCGGCTCCGGCCGATCGTCACCGAACGGTTCACGTTCGAGGACGCGCCGCGTGTCCACCGGCTGATGGTGGAGCGCCAGCTGTCCGGCCGGGTGCTGCTGATCCCCTGATCAGCTCGTCCGACGGAACCGCGGCAGCGTGATCTCCGGCGTCACGTCGTCGAAGACGACCTCGACCGGCATGCCGACGGTCATCCCCTCGTTCGGGACGTCGACCAGGTTCGCGGTCAGGCGCGGCCCTTCCTCGAGCTCGACCTGGACCACGTTGTAGGGGACGTCGCCGGCGAACGACTGGAAGTAGACCTTGTGCATCACGATGAACGTCGTGACCGTTCCCCGGCCGCTCACGGGCGTCCATTCCGCGTCCTCCGACAGACAGTCGGGACACACGGGCGCCGGCGGATAGCGGAAGCGCCCGCACGCGCCGCATCGCTGGAGGCGCAGCTCGTGGCGCTTCGTGGCCTCCCAGAACGGGCGGTTGTCGGAGGTGACGCGCGGGAGCGGCTTCCGGTACTCGCCCGTCATCGGTGAAAGATCGTGGAGTCGCCCCATGCGGTGGCCCACTGCATGACCCGGGCGTCCTTCACCTGCCGCTCGCCGCACGCGCCGCGGAGCTGGCGGACGATCTCGACGATCGAGTTCCAGCCGGAGACGTGCGCCTCGGACAGGAGCCCGCCCGACGTGTTCATCGGCAGCGCACCGCCGAGCTCGATGCGGCCCGTCTGCGTCCACGCCGCCGCCTCGCCGAGGCCGCAGAAGCCGAAGCGCTCCAGCACGAACCAGACGAGCGGCGAGAAGGCGTCGTACGTGTAGAGCGCGTCGATGTCCGTCTGATCCACGCCGGCCATCCGGTAGACGGAGAGCTCGTCCTCGGTGGGCGTGTAGCGGAAGGCGCGCTGGGCGCCGATGCCGAGGCCGGGCGGCGCGAACAGGAACTCGTCTCGGCCGGCGCGCATGCCTTGCATCCCGCCGATCCAGACGGGCGGCTCCTTGCCGTCTCGCGCGCGCTCCGCCGACGTCACCAGCACCACCGAGGCGCCGTCCGAGACGATGCAGCAGTCGAAGAGATGGAGCGGCTCCACCACCCAGCGAGAGTTCTGGTGGTCCTCGACCGTGAGCGGCGTCCGCATGATCGCCTGCGGGTTCAACATCGCGTGCTTGCGGAACGCGATGGGCACCGCGGCCAGTTGCTCACTCGTCGCGCCGTAGAGCGCGAAGTAGCGCTGCGCGGACAGCGCCGCGCCGGCGGCGGGCGCGGTGAGGCCGTACACCGGGTTCTCCTCGTGCGTGCCGCCTTCCTCGCGCGTGCCCTCGAAGTCGCCGGGGCCGCCGAGGAGGCCACGCTCCTGGATGAAGCTCACGCCGCACACGCACGCCACCACGTTCGCGAGGCCGGACGCCACGGCCATCGCGGCGTGCTGGAGCGCCGGTCCGACGAAGCGCCCGTGCGTCCACGACTGGTCAGCGAAGCGGATCTTGAGGCCGCACACCTCGGCGAACCGGTCGTAGTCGACGCCGAGCGGCCAGCCGATGTTGATGGCGAGGCCGTCGATGTCGTCCCGTGCGAGGCCGGCGTCTGCGAGCGCCGCCTTGAACGCCTGCGTCGCGAGCCGCATCGGGCTCTCCGGCGTCTTCATGACGAACCGGCTCGTGCCGACACCGACGATGGCCGTCCGATCGCGGATGCTCATGGTCTCGGGGCCAGCTCCGCCGCCAGCGTTTCCTGCAGCTTGACCTTCTGCACCTTGCCGGTCGCCGTGACGGGCAGGTCGGCACGCTTCGCCAGTCTGACGTGCTGCGGGACCTTGAAGGCGGCGAGCGACGTGCAGCAGAACGCGCGAAGTTCGTCGGCCGACGTGTCGTGGCCCTCGCGCAGCACGACGACGGCGGCGAGCACTTCCTCCTTCCGCGGATCGGGCACGCCGACGACGTAGACCTGCTCGACGGCGGGATGCGAGAGGAGGATCTCCTCGACCTCGACCGGCGCGACGTTGATACCGCCCGTCTTGACCATCTCCTTGCTGCGGCCGCGGAAGCGGAGGCGGCCGTCCTCGTCGATGAGGCCGAGATCGCCGCTGGCGAACCAGCCGTCGGCGTCGAACGCCGCGGCGTTCTTCTCGGCGTCCTTGTAGTAGCCGGGCGTCATGTAGCCGCGGATCAGGATCTCGCCCACCTCGCCCCGCGGCAGGGGGCGGCGCGTCGCGGGCCCGGCGATCCGAAGCTCCATCCCCGGCAGCGGGCGTCCGACCGTGTGCCGTCGCACCTCGACCGGATCGTGCGCATCGGTCACCGTGCAGTTGCCGTAGCACTCGGTGAGGCCGTAGACGTTGCAGATCTCGCGCGCGCCCAGGTCCATCACCATCTGCATCGCCTGCGGCGAGCCGATGGCGGCGCCCGTGCGGAGCGACGAGAGATCGCGCCGCGCGCGGTCCGGATGCTCCCACAGCGCGAGCGCGATGTTCGGCGTGCCGTAGTAGACGGTGCAGCGCTCGCGCTCGATGAGCGCGAGCGCCTCGCCGGCGTCGAACTCCCGCTGCAGGACGATCGCGCCGCCGTGCGTCATCACGGCGAGCAGCGCGTTCTCGCAGCCGAAGCCCCAGAAGAGCGAGATCCCCATCCACATGCGGTCGTCCGGCGTGAGGTGCTGGCGCTCGCCGATCGAGAACATGTTCTCGATCAGCCCGCGGTGCTGGAGCTGCACACCCTTCGGCGTCGACGTCGTGCCCGACGTGTAGAGGATGTACGCGACGTCGCGCGGCGTGACGGCGCGCTGGCAGGCCTCGATCTCGGCGTCGGTCGCCGTCGCCCCGAGATCCCAGAGCTCCTCGAACGGCGTGGTGCCCTTCGCTCGCGCGCCGACGGCGACGACGCGCTGGAGGCCGGGCAGCCGGATCTCTTCGAGCATGGCGAGGTAGTCCTGGCCGCGGAAGCGATCCATGGTGATCAGCGTCGAGGCGTCCGAATGGCGGAGCACGTACTCGAGCTCGCGCTGGCGCGACCACGTGGACACGGCCACCAGCGTCGCGCCGAGGAGCTGGACGGCGAAGTCGGTCAGCAGCCATTCCGTCCGGTTGTCCATCAGCAGCGCGACCTTGTCGCCGCGCCGCACGCCGAGGCGATGGAGTCCCTTGGCCAGCCGGCGGATGCGCGTCCGGTATTCCGCGTACGTCAGGCGATGGTTGCCGCCGACGACGGCCTCGCGATCCGGATAGCGCGCGGCCATCTCGTCGAGCAGGTCGGGCAGGGTGCGGCTGCGGAGCATCTCCATGGCGTTCTGAGCCTTCAGTCGCCGGTGACGACGGCAACGCGGTCGTCTCGCTCGACGCGGATCTCGTTCATCGCCGTCACGCGCCCAGGTACGCGCCCTGCACTCTCGGGTCCGCCAGTAACGCGCCGCGACCCCCCGCCAGAACCACGCGACCCGTCTCCAGCACGTAGCCTCGGTCGGCGAGCTCCAGCGCCTCCACCACGCGCTGTTCGACGAGCAGGATGGTGAGACGGCGGCGCCGGCGGATCTCCGCGATGGTCTCGAAGATCTGCTCGACGATGCGCGGGCCGAGGCCCTGGGACGGCTCGTCGAGCAGGAGCAGGTCCGGCTGCGCCATGAGGCCGCGGCCGAGGGCCAGCATCTGCTGCTCGCCGCCCGAGAGGGACCCGGCGAGCTGCTTCGCGCGGCTCCTCAGCACGGGAAAGAGCGCGAGCACCGCCTCGAGGCTCTCCGCGCGCCGGGGCCGCGCGGCCGCCCGGTAGGATCCGAGCTCGAGGTTGTCGAGCACCGTCAGGGACGGAAAGACGCGCCGGCCTTCCGGGACGTGCGCGATCCCGAGCGCGGCGCGCCGCGCCGGGGACAGCGCGCCGACGTCTCGGCCGCGGAACTCGATGTGGCCCGACTCGACCCGCACCGCGCCCGAGATCGCCTTGAGCAGCGTCGTCTTGCCGGCGCCGTTCGGGCCGACGATCGTGACGAACTCGCCGTCCGCGACGTCGAGTGAGACGTCGGCGAGCGCGTGGAGGCCGCCGTAGGAGACGCCGAGTCCGGCGATCTTCAGCATCGCGCTCATGTCCCCGGCGCGGTCGCCGCGCGGAGCCATTTCTTCCCGAGATAGGCCTCGATGACCGCCGGGTTGCGCGTGACATTGCCGGGCGCGCCCTCGGCGATCGGGCGTCCCTGATCGAGGACCACCAGGCGATCGGCGAGACGCACGAGCGCCTGCATCGTGTGCTCGATGATGACGACGGTCGTCCCCCCTGCCCGCAGGCGGCGGATCATCGACGTCATGACCTCGATGCCGTCGCCCGAGAGTCCGGCCAGCGGCTCGTCGAGCAGCACGAGGCGCGGCGCCGTCGCCATGCAGCGCGCCAGCTCCATGAGGCGCAGCTCGAGCGTCGTGAGGCCTGCGGGAACCGCGTCGGCGCGATCGGAGAGGCCGACCAGCTCCAGCGCGGCGAGCGCACGCGCGCGCGCCGGCACCTCGGCGCGGTCGCGCACGAAGGCGCCGACCATGACGTTGTCGAGGACGGTCATGTGGGGGAACGTCCGCACGACCTGGAACGTCCGCCCGACGCCGCGGCGGCAGACGCCGCTGGGGCGCAGGCCGGTGGTCGTCTCGCCGCGGAAGCGCACCTGGCCGCGCTCGGGGACGAGGAAGCCGTTCAGCACGTTGAACAGCGTCGTCTTCCCGGCGCCGTTCGGTCCGATGATGCCGAGGATCTCGCCTTCCCGGACGTCGAACGTCACGCCGGAGAGCGCCTGGAGGCCGATGAACGCCTTGGAGACATCGCGGACTTCCATCAGCACCGCGCCCGTCGGCGGCGGCGCGGCCCCGATCGTCTCGACGGGCGCGGACGGTATCGGGCGGGCGGAGCGCAGCGCCGGCGTCCGGCGCGCCTGGATGGCGTTCCGAACGCGCCAGTAGAGCCCCTCGGGCGCGAACAGGATGATCGCCACCAGCGCGAGGCCGTACACGACTCCCTGGATGCCGGGCAGCCGATCGCCGAGCGTGGCATCGAGCGTCTCGCTGATCGGGATCATGAGCGCGGCGCCGATCACCGGCCCCCACATGCTGCCGACGCCGCCCACCAGGCTCACGGTGAGCGTCTGCACGGTCACGAGCACGCCAAAGACCGCGTCGGGCGTGACGACGAAGAGGATGGCGTGGGCGTACACGGCGCCCACGAGCGCGGCGGGCGCGGCGCTCAGCATGTACGCGACCATCTTCATGCGGAAGCTGTCGACGCCCATCGCCTCCGCCGCCGCCTCGTTTTCCTTGAGCGCGTGGAGCCAGTACCCGAGCCGTGACGTCTCGATCGCGTGCGAGAGCGCGAGCGTCGCGGCCAGCAGGGCGAGGGCGAGGAGATCGTACGCGCGCGGCTCGGTGAACTGCATGAAGAGGGCGGCGCGCTCGCGCTCCATCGGGATGGCGACTTCCTGGTACCCGAGGAACTCCATCACGATCCGGAAGATGAGCGGGTACGCGAGGGTCGCCAGCGCGAAGTAGATGCCCGCGAGGCGAAACGTCGGCAGCCCGATGAGCACGGCGGCCCCCACCGCCACGGCCGCGCCGACGAGCATGCCGATCCAGGGCGTGAGGCCCGCCTTGATGATCAACAGCAGCGTCGTGTACGCGCCGATGCCGAAGAACGCCTGGTGCCCGAACGAGATCTGTCCGGCGTAGCCGCTGATGATGTTCCAGGCGAGCCCCATCGTCGCCCACGCAAACACGAGGGTGAGGATGCGGTGATGGTAGCGCTCCTGCACGGCGAAGGAGAGGACGAGCCCGGCGGCGACGACGATCGCGATGGCGATCCAGCCGCGCTTCTGGCGCGACACTTACACCGTCCTGAGCCGCTGGCCGAACAGCCCTTGCGGCCGCAGGTAGAGGACGAGCAGGAACGCGACGAAGACGCCGACGTTCTGGAGCTGGAACGGCAGCACGAGCAGGGTGAGCGACTGCACGAGCCCGATCACGATCCCGCCGATGAACGCGCCCGGGATCGACCCGAGCCCGCCCAGCACGACGGCCACGAACATGAGCACGATGAAGTTGACCCCGACGGTGGGCTCGATCGGGTGGTAGGTCGCGAGCAGCCCGCCGGCGGCGGCGACGAGCGCGATGCCGATGCCGAAGGCGACGGCATGCATCGTCCGCACGTCGATCGCCTGGTACCCGGCGGCTTCGGGGTCATCGGCGGCGGCGCGGAGCGCCTTGCCGAGGTCGGTCCGCGTGAGGAAGACGTAGACGAGGACGGCGAGCAGCAGCGCCAGCGCGAACGCGTACGAGCGCGCCTGGTTGACGAGGATGGGACCGACCGCGAACGCCTGCGTCGCGTACGCGGTCTTGATGCCGCGCGGCTCGGGCGAGAGGATCATCGTCACCGCGTTCGTGATCACGAGCGAGAGCCCGAGCGTCAGGATCAGCTGGGCGTCCATCTCGCGCTGTGGATCGCCGTGGCCGGTCACGTGCACGAGCAGCACCCGGTGCACGAGGAGCCCGAGGACGAAGAACGGCGGGATCGTCAGGAGCGCGCCGAGCAGCGGGTCCACCCCGTACCCGATCGCCAGCCAGTACGTCAGGTACATCCCGAGCATCATGAAGTCGCCCTGGGCGAAGTTCACGACGCGCATCACGCCGAAGATCAGCGCGAGGCCGATCGACATGAGCGCGTAGACGCCCCCGAGGAGCAGGCCTGTGACGACGTACTGGACGAGATCCGCGACGATCATCTCCGGGATGGGGGGGTATGGGGCATAAGCACTAACCTAAAAATTGACGGATCGGGGTGGCCCGTGTAGCTTCGAGCCATGGCCACCACGCTGATGGACGAGGAGTGGCGATTGCTTGCCAGTTTTCTCCCAGCGGGGTGGCGCGAGCTGGCGCGGGAGACGGGGGCGATGCAACGGGCGCGGGGGGAGATCACCAGCGCGGAGGTACTTCTGCAGGTGCTGCTGCTGCACGTCGCGACGGGCTTGTCCTTGAAGCAGGCGGTGGCGCGGGCGCAGGTGCAGGGGTTGGCGTCGCTCACCGACGTGGCGCTGCTCAAGCGGCTGCGCCGGTCCGAAGGGTGGTTGCGCGAGTTGGCGCGGCGGATGTTCGAAGCTGGCCGGGGCGCCCGCATGGCAGCGCACGCGCCGGAAGGCCGCCGGTTGCGCGCCGTGGACGCGACGACCGTCGAGGAGCCAGGCGCCACTGGCACGGACTGGCGCGTGCACTACTGCCTCAGCCTGCCGGAGATGCGGTGCGACTTCTACGAAGTCACCGACGACAAGGGTGCCGAGACGTACAAGCGCGTTCCGGTGCATCCCGGGGACATCATCCTGGGCGACCGGGGCTACTGCCATCGCGAAGGCGTGGCCCACGTGCTGCGCCAGCGGGGCGACGTCCTCGTTCGGCTCAACAGTACGAGCTTTCCCTTGCGCGACGACCGTCGTGACGCCCCCTTCACCCTTCTGCCGCACCTGCGGCGCTTGCGGGGCATCCAACCAGGGGAATGGGCCGTTCGCTTCGAGGCCACCGGCGCCCTGTGGCCGGCCCGCTTCTGCGCCATTCGCAAGAGCCGGCTGGCGGCCGACCTGGCCAAGAAGAAGATCCGGCAGCAGGCGACCAAGAAGCAGATCCAGGTGCGCCCCGAGACGCTCGAGGCCGCCGAGTATGTCTACGTGCTGGTCACCCTGCCCCGCGATGTCGTCGGCGCCCGCGAGGTCCTCGACCTGTACCGCGCGCGCTGGCAAATCGAGCTGTGCTTCAAGCGTCTGAAATCGCTGCTGCGGCTGGGCCACGTCCCCAAGCGCAACGACGACTCCGCGCGCGCCTGGATCGAGGGCAAACTGCTGACCGTGTTGCTCATCGAGCGGCTCCTGGGCGAGGCTCGCCTTTTTTCCCCCTGGGGATTCGAGCTCCCTCCGCCGAAGCCACTGGCGCGAATTCCTCGAGGCCCGTGACGCCGTTCTCGCTGTCCTCAGTCGACCGCTCCTCCCCTCACAGTTTCTTCGGGCCGCCCCCGTCCTGGGTCCTCTCCTCGCCCACCCCGAGCGAGCCCGCCTCCAGTGGAACGTAGCCGCCCACCCCATGCTTACTCTGCTAGGTTAGTGCTTATGCCCCACCCCCCCGCGCTCCTAAGAAACTGGTCACAGAGTGACCGTTTCTGGACGGCAGCCTCATGACGCCGTCATGTGACCGGCTCGCAAGCGCCGCGG
>JACPDG010000054.1 GCA_016184125.1 Candidatus Rokuibacteriota bacterium
GGGGGCCCGACATGGCGGCCCCCCACCCCCCCGACGTTGGCCGGGCCCGGGATGAACCCGGACCCGTCTTGACACGCGACGGCGTTCATGGGCCCTGAGCTGACCGGGACGTTGCCGGCGGTCACAGAGCGCTCCGCGGCGCGCGTGCGTGGCCTGCCCATCGTCTCGACGGCGATCATTGCGGCCTTCGTCTTCGTCGCCATCTTCGCGAACGTGCTGAGCCCGGCCGACCCCTACGAACAGTCGCTGCGCCTTCGTTTCAAGCCTCCCGTGTGGGAGGAGGGCGGGAGCTGGACGTATCCGCTCGGGACCGACCGGCTCGGCCGTGACCTGCTCTCGCGGATGATCCACGGCGCCCGCATCTCGCTCGCCGCCGGCGTGCTGACCGTGCTGCTGGCCGGCGCGATCGGCGCCGCGATCGGGCTCGTGGCCGGCTATTACCGCGGGCGCGTCGACACCGTGCTCATGCGGATCACCGACGCGACGCTCTCGTTTCCCGTGATCCTCCTGGCGCTCATCCTCGCGGTGACGGCGGGACCGAGCTTCGCGAACGTCGTGATCGCGGTGGCCGTCATCCTGTGGGCTCGGTACGCGCGCGTGATCCGCGGCGAGACGCTCTCGCTCATGGAGCGCGACTTCATCGCGCAGGCGCGCATCGCCGGGTGCTCGGCGTGGCGGATCATCACGCGGCACCTCCTGCCGAACACGCTCAACACGCTCGTGGTCCTGCTCACGCTCCAGGTCGGCTACGTGATCATCGTGGAGGCGTCGCTCTCGTTCCTCGGCGCTGGCATCCCGCCGCCGCAGCCCGCGTGGGGCTCGATGATCGCCGAGGGGCGCGACTACATCACGAGCGCCTGGTGGGTCTCGTCCTTCCCGGGGCTCGCGATCCTGCTCGTCGTGCTCGCCTTCAACCTCTTCGGGGACTGGCTGCGCGACACCCTCGACCCGCGGTTGCGTCAGTCATGAGAACTCGGAGGGGGGCTGCGCCCCCCTTCCGAACCTCCCCCCACGAGGGTTGCGCCGGCAAAGCCGGCGCTCGAAAGGAGGTTGAACGGGCGCGTGAGGTGACGTGGTCGTGACGCGATTGCTCGACGTGCGCGACCTCCGAACACAGCTGGTGACCAAGTGGGGCACGGTGCGCGCGGTCGACGGCGTCTCGTTCGCCCTCGGCGAGGGCGAGACGATGGGGCTCGTGGGCGAGTCGGGGTCGGGCAAGACGATGACGTGTCTCAGCATCACGCGCCTCCTGCCGCGTCCCGCGGGGCGCATCGTCGGCGGGCAGGTCCTGCTCGACGGGGACGACCTCGTGCGGAAGACCGAGCGCGAGATGCAGCGCATCCGGGGTCGCAAGATCTCGATGATCCTCCAGGACCCGATGAGCTCGCTGAACCCGGTCTTCTCCATCGGCATGCAGGTGCAGGAGCCCATCGCGATCCACCACGGCCTGCGCGGGCGCGCGCTCAGGGAGCGCGCGGTGCAGCTCCTGGCCGCCGTCGGCATCTCGTCCCCGGCGGACCGGCTGCGGCTCTACCCGCACCAGCTTTCCGGAGGGATGCGGCAGCGCGTCGTCGGGGCCATGGCGATCACCGGCCCGCCGCGCCTCGTCATCGCCGACGAGCCGACGACGAGCCTCGACCTCACGATCCAGGCGCAGTACCTGAAGCTCCTCAAGGAGCTCCACGACCGCCACCGGCTCGCCATGATCTTCGTCACGCACAACCTCGGGATCGTCGCGAAGATGTGCGACACGGTCGCGGTGATGTACGCCGGCCGCATCGTGGAGCAGGGGCCGGTGCGCACCATCTTCTCCGCGGCGGCGCATCCGTACACTCGGGCGTTGCTCGCCTCGGTGCCGCGCGTCGGCGGCGGACGGGTGAAGCTGACCGCGATCGAGGGCCAGCCGCCCGACCTGACGGCGACGCCGCCCGGCTGCGCGTTCGCGCCGCGCTGCCCGCACGCCCTGGCACGCTGCCGGGCCGAGGCGCCGCCGGAGGTCCACCTCGCCGCGTCGCACCGCGCGCGGTGCTGGCTGGTGACCGGCTCGTGAGCTCGCCGGCGCCGGGCTCCGGCCCGTCCATGAACGGGACGCCCGCGCTCCTCGAGGTCGAGAGCCTCGTGAAGCATTTCGCGGTGGGAGGCTTCGCGTTCGATCGCGGGCGTCTGCTGCTCCGCGCCGTGGACGGTGTGTCGTTCGCGATCCCGGCCGGTCGCACCCTCGGGCTCGTCGGCGAGTCGGGCTGCGGCAAGACCACGACCGGCAGGCTGATCCTTCGCCTCGAGCAGCCGACGAGCGGCATGATCGGGTTCCTCGGGCGCGACGTCACGCGGCTCGATCGCGAGGGGCTGCGCGAGTACCGGCGGTCCGTGCAGGCGGTCTTCCAGGACCCGTACGCGTCGCTCGACCCGCGCATGCGCGTGGGCGCGATCATCGCCGAGCCGCTCGTCGTCAACGACCGCGTGGGGTCCGCGGACGCGCGCGCCCGCGTCGCCGAGCTGCTCGACCTCGCCGGCCTGCCGCGGCGGGCCGCCGAGCTGTATCCGCACGAGTTCTCCGGCGGCCAGCGCCAGCGCATCGCGATCGCGCGCGCCCTGTCGCTGTCGCCGAAGCTCGTCGTGCTCGACGAGCCGGTGTCGGCGCTCGACGTCTCGATCCGCGCGCAGATCCTCAACCTGCTCGTCGAGCTCCAGGATCGCCTCGGTGTCAGCTACCTCTTCGTCGCGCACGACCTGGCGGCCGTGGCGCACCTGTCGCACGAGATCGCCGTGATGTACCTGGGGAAGATCGTCGAGATCGGCGACGCGGAGGCGGTCTCGTTGCGGCCGCGCCATCCGTACACGCAGGCGCTGTTCTCCGCCGCGCTGCCCGCGCATCCCGACGACGCGCGCGAGGACATCGTGCTCGCCGGCGAGGTGCCGAACCCGCTGCGGCCGCCATCCGGGTGCGCGTTCCATCCCCGCTGTCCGCAGGCGCTGCCGCGCTGCTCGCACGAGGCGCCGGCGCTCCGCGCGCGCGGCGGTCGCATGCTGAGCTGCCACCTGTACGACGGGGCCGAGGGCGACGACCACGAGGCGCCGGCCCTCCGCCAACCGTCCGTGCCTGCACCGCACCCGTCGTAGCGCGCCCTCGCGCAGGAGCCGACCATGACGATCGAGAGCCTCTCGGGAACGACCTTCGATGCCCGGCCGCCGCGTGCGCGCCGCGGGCAGCCGACCGGACGCACGTACCGTGAGCCGGCCCGCGAGATTCCCGTGTATGCCGAGACCGACGTGCTCGTCGTTGGCGGCGGCCCTGCCGGCTGTGCCGCCGCCGCCGCCGCCGCCAGGCTCGGCGCCCACGTCACGCTCGTGGAGCGCTACGGTCACCTCGGCGGTCTCGCGACGGGCGGGCTCGTCATCTGGATCGACCGGATGACCGACTGGGAGGGCCGGCAGGTCATCACGGGATTCGCGAGCGATCTCCTCGATCGGCTCCCGAAGGACGCGTTCATCGGGCCGGATCGCGAGCAGTGGGGGTCGCGCGACGCGGCGGTGGCGGCGTACTGGGCGGAGCGGTCCTCCGCGTTCAAGGGGGTCGTGACGTGGTCGCCGACGGTCGATCCCGAGTGGCTGAAGCTCGCCTCACTCCAGGCCGTCATCGACGCCGGCGTGACGCTCATGCTGCACACGTGGGGCGCGGCGCCCATCGTCGAGGACCACCGCCTCGCGGGCGTCGTGTTCGAGAGCAAGGAGGGACGGCAGGCGATCCGGGCGACGGTCGTCGTGGACACGACCGGGGACGGCGACCTCTACGCGCTGGCCGGCGCGCCGTTCGAGTCCGACGTCGACGAGGCGAGCATCCATCACGCCATGAACGTCGCATGGCTGTGGGCCGGCGTCGACATGGAGCGCTGGCTCGCGTTCAAGACGCAGGAGCCGCAGGCGGTCGCCGTGTTCATGGACCGTGCGCGGGAGGCGCTCGGGTTCGCGGAGAAGCCGCACGTCGCGTGGCGAAGCGACGTCGCGCTCTTCATGGGGCCCCGGCTGAGCGGGTACAGCCCCCTCGTGATCGAAGACCTCACGGCGGTCGAGATCGAGTCCCGGCGCCGGATGGTGGAGCATCTCGAGTTCTTCCGCCGCCACGCGCCGGGGTTCGAGCACGCGTGGATCATGCTCACGGCGCCGCAGATGGGCGCGCGCCACAGCCGCCGGCTCGCCGGCGTCGCGAAGGTCGTCCAGGGCGAGTGGAAGCAGGCCGTCGTCCATCCCGACGAGATCGGCGTGAGCCCGGGTCCCTCGCCGCAGTTCGCGAACGTGTCCATCCCGTACGGCAGCCTCGTCCCGAAGGACCTCGACAACCTCCTGACCGCGGGACGCCACATCTCGTGCGATCCGCAGTCGCACACGTTCCTGCGCGAGATCCCGCAGTGCTGGATGACCGGGCAGGCGGCGGGCGTCGCCGCCGCGCTCGCCGCGGGCAAGGGCGTGACGCCGCGCCGGGTGCCTGTGGCCGAGATCCAGCAGGAGCTCACCCGCCAGGGCGTGTTCCTGCAGCAGCGGGCGCCGGTCGAGGCGCGTTGACCGCTCGCCGCCAGCGAGTCTTTCGACGTCTGGAGCGCAGTGGCGACGGCGCCAGTTGACCCGGGCGCAGTTCCACCGGACGAACCTGTCCAACGAGCACTAGGGAATGGGGGGCCCCGAAATGGCCCCCCAAACCCCCCGACGCTCGGAGCGCCCCGGGGGACCCGTGGCGCTCCTCGATTGGCCGTTTCTCCGACAGGCTCCTAGTCAGCCGCAGGTTAGCCGAGGATGTCGGCGACGGAGAGCACGACATCCGGGAAGGCCGCAGGCGCCAGCCGGTCCTCGCGGCCCACGATCGTTGCGTGCCGGTAGTCGCCGTCTTGCGGATCCCGGTAGACCTCGATGCGGTCAGCCGCGAGGTTCACGAGCCAGTACTCGGCGATGCCGGCCTCCGCGTAGAGCGCCTTCTTGACGGTCCGATCGTAGCTCGCCGACGAGTCGGCGAGCTCGACGATGAGTGCGACGTCTGCGGGCCCGGGCAGGGCGGCCTTGTAGAAGTCGTCCCGGTAGTGGAGGAGGACGATGTCCGGCTGTGGCTCGGAGTCGGGCAGGATCGTCACGGGGTTCTGGGGCCAGAGGATCGCGCGTCTCCGCAATCGCCCGGCCAGTTCGTCGGTGAACCGCGCAACCGCGGCGGGGTGACGCGATCCGATCGGCGACATCTGGACGATCTCCCCCCTGATGAGCTCGACCCGGTCGTCCTCGTGGAGCACGCCCGCGTCGACCTTCCGGTGGTACTCGTCCAGGGTGAACCGCCGCCTGACGATGTCGGTGCCGAGGGACATCGCTCGGTTCTAGCCCTGGTGACGCGACCCGCGTCAATGCCCCCTGTTCCATACATTCGATTTGCGGATCATCCGTCCCCCGCCGTGGCCCGACGGCGGGTCGGCCGTGATCCCTCAGAGGCGCACCGCTGAGACGTTTTATGTGCTAAAAAACGACTTGTGTATCCACGAATGTTTGAGCCGCCGGCACGGCGCGATTCCCGGACGCGCCCTTTTTCGATCTCCTCGATGCGGAGATCTATACGCGCCTCCTCGCGTCTCCATCCAGGCTTGGCGAGCGGATCCCCGCGGGATACCGGGGCTGGGTCGTCGTCGATGAGATCCAGCGGCTGCCCGATCTGCTGAACGAAGTCCATCGTCTCATCGAGTCACGGCGGCTCCGGTTCGTCTTGACCGGATCGAGCGCGCGCAAGCTGCGCCGTCGCGGCGTGAACCTCCTGGCCGGGCGCGCGCTGACGCGCTTCATGCATCCCCTCACCCGCTGACATCGCCTGCGCGGCTCACCGGGAGTCGAGGCGCGAGGCGTTTCGCGCCGACGAGCTGCCGGCCCCGAGAGGCCGAGGCGTGATCTGACACGGGAACGCGGCCGGCGCACGGACGAGACCGGCGCCTCGCCCATCTCGATTCACGTGGTCGCCGGCGGCTCCTCTGCGAGGAGTTCCCGGTACAGCGCCAGCAGGCCATCCACCGTGTCGATCGCCTCCTCCGCCTCCGAGCGCTCGAACAGCTCCGACGGCGGGACGAGATCGTCCTCGTCACCGTAGAACGCATGCCCCCGCTCGGCGAACAGGCGTTCCGCCGCCTCGCAGATCGCCGGCGCGCGCTCGCGCCAGCTCGAGGGGAACCGGTCCAGGTGGCGCAGCAGCACGGCACCGGGGTCGTGCCGCCGCGGAGGATCGATGCCGACGAAGCGGAGCGCGCCTTTGAGCAGCAGCTCGATCGCCTCGTGCGCCTCGCGGACCACGTCGTCGTATCGGCCACGTGCGAGAAACAGTCGCAGGGCCTCGGCCCGTGCTTCGACCTTCGCGAGGTAGTCGCGCGCGATCTTCCGCGACGTCACAGGCGGACGTCCTCGCCGAGCACGTAGTCCGGCTTCAGGTCCCAGTACGGGTTGCCGAGCTCGTCGACCAGCCGTCGGGCTCCCAGTTCGGCGAGCCGGCCTTCGAGTCGCCGCAGCACGCCAGCGAGGAAGCCTCCGCGGTCGACGAGCAGCCGGTGTCCCTCCAGCATCCCCAGGTAGAACGGCTTCACCGTGGATGCTTCCTCGGGCGTCAACGGGATCACCGAAACGCACGCCGCGAACTCGTCCGAGATCGCGTGCGCGATCGCGCCGATCATGCGGTGGCGATCGAGCCGCCGTCGCGGCAGTCCCCGGATGACGACCAGCACGTCGAGGTCGCTCTCGGGACGGGCCGTGCCACGCACGCGGGAGCCGAAGACGGCCACCGTGACGACGTCATCGCCGCAGCGCGCCTCGAGCGCGGCGCAGAAGCGCTGCAGCTCGTTCTCGAGGCTCGGATCCATCGTCGCCATCATAGCGGACACGGCCCGGCATCGGCGGGAGGTCGGAGGCGATCATTAAAATGACCGCGTCGCCTCAGTCCCCGGACAACCACTCCTCCCTGCTGACACCTGCCTGTCTCAGGATCCGGATCAGGAGATCCGTGCTCAGCTCCTGCCGATGCGGATTGGGAAGAATCAGGCGAACCTCTTTGCGAACCATAAACTGGTGACGTCCGCCCGTGAAGGGACCTTCAAAACCGAGGCGGCGTAACCGCTGGATCAGCTCGCGGCGGCTGACTGGGCCGATCCGCGTCACGCCGGGCGAGGCAGCTCGATCACGATCTCACCCATGGGAGGGATCGGGTCGCCGCGATGGATGCTGAAGAAGACCCAGTCCTCAAGGGCCTGCATCAGCCTGCGCCGGCACTCTTCCAGGGTTCTTCCTGTCGCCCAAACGCCCTGGATGCCCGGAATCTCGCCGTAATACGGCTCTTCGTCTTCGATCTTCTCGTACGTTGCGCGCTCGAGGGCCGCGTTCAGGTAATCGAGCAGCATGAGATCTCTCCCGGCTACGACTCTACCAGTCTCCCCGCAGCTCCTCCACCACCAGCAGCCCCGCAGCTCTGCTCCCGGTGGACCGCCGAGCCGAGATTGCGAGATCGAGGACGGCGATCAGGCCGGGACTCCGAACCAGCGCGATTCCGACGGCGACGGGATCGGGGATGCCTGCGACACCGATGCGGACAACGACGGGGTCTCCGACAAGCGTGAAGCGCTCGAAGCCGCGGAGCAGCTCGAACGCCAGGTCCCCCCAACGGGATCAGAACACGAAGACGCCCTTGCCCGTCGTCTGCGTGTCGAAGAGCGTGTAGGCCGCCTCCGCCTGGTCGATCGAGAAGCGGTGGGTCAGGAGCTTGCCGAGCGGCAGCTTCCGGTCGGCGATGAACCGGGCGCACGCCCACTGCCCGACGGTGCTGAACGTCCACGACGCCATCACCGTCACCTGGCGTCGCAGCAGGTCGGGGCTCACGTCGAGCGTGACCTGGCCGCCCTCGCCCACGAAGCACACGCGTCCCCACGTGTCGACGGCGCGCACCGCGGCGCGACGCGCGTCCGGATGCCCCGTGCAATCGATCGCCGCCTCCACGCCCTGGCCGTGCGTCAGCTCACGGAGCGCCGCGACCGGATCGACCTCGCGGGGATCGAGGACGACATCCGCTCCGAGCTCCTTCGCGAGCTGCCGGCGCTCGGCCACCACGTCGAGCGCGATGACCCGCGCGCCCATCGCCGCGCCGAGCAGCGTCGCGCTGAGCCCGACCGGACCCTGGCCGAACACCGCGAGCGTGTCGCGGCCGGACACGTCGAGGCGCGTGAGCGCGCCGTGCGCCGTGCCGGTGCCGCAGGAGACCGCCGCGCCCTCCTCGAAGCTGAGCTCGTCCGGCAGCGGAAGGAGCGTCGATGCGGGCACCTTCATGTACTGCGCGTGGCCGCCGTGCCCGGTGACGCCGTAGACGGTGATCCCTTCGCGGCACAGCTGTGACCAGCCGACACGGCAGTGCTTGCAGCGGCCGCAACCCTTGTAGTGGTGGTTCATCACACGCTCGCCGACGCGCGCCACGGTCTCCGTGACGCCGGGGCCGACAGCCGCCACGACCCCGCAGGGCTCGTGCCCGGCGATCACGGGCTCGCCGCTACCGCCGAGACCGAGGGAGGCCGCCGCGCCGGCGCCGGTGCGTGAAGCGCGATATGGGTGGAGGTCGCTGCCGCACATCCCCGACGCCTTGATCGCGATGACGACCTCGCCCGGGCCTGGCGTCGGATCGGAGAACTCGCGCACCTCGAGCTTGCGATCACCGAGAAACACCACGCCCCGCATGCCGTATCTCCTTCCGTGTCGTCCCGAGCCGGCTTCGCCGGCCCTGAGCCCACATCGTGATGGTGCTATCCGCCCTTCGCGGCCAACGCTGCGCAGAAGGCCTCGAGGTCCTCGAGTTCCGATGTCGCGACCGCGTAGATGCGGCGCCAGTCGACGATGCCGTACTGATGAGCGATGAGGTTGCGCAGGCCGGACGCGCCGGCGACGCGGAACGCAAGGTCGCCATCGATGACCTGGTGGTCGGCGAGGGCCATGAAGATCTGGCCGTACGTCCCCGGCACATCCCAGCCTTCGTCGGCCAGCCAGTGGGACGCGAGGTCGAGGCAGTTCTGAATGCCGACGAAGAGGTTGAGGGCGACGATTTCGCGCGCGGTGCGGTCCTGCAAGAACAACTTCTCCGACTCCGGCATCACCGACCGGATACGGGCGACGGCGTCCCGGACGGCGGCAATCTTGGCGGCGAGGAGGCTCTTATCGACCACGCGCCGCCGCCCTGAGCACGCCCTGGGCGCATCGCTCCTCGATCGGCTTGAAATCGAGGTACTCCAGGATCACGCGCGCTTTGCGAGCGACCAGGGTGGCGTGATCGTGCTCCACGACGACCTGTCCGTCACGGAACGCGCGGTAGGCGACTCCAGGGGGTGCCTCGTCGAGGAGCACGAGATCGACGGTCCTGCCGACCGCGGACTCCAGGCGCGCTACCAGCCTCCCGAGCGCACGCACATCGCGCGGGGCGCCGTCGCGCAGCTCGACAGCCACGTCGACATCGCTGTCGGGTCGCCGGCGACCCCGGGCTGTCGAGCCGAAGACGATCGCGAACGCGACATCGGGCTCGGCCTCGAGCGCGGTGCGGAGGGCGTCGAGCACGCCGCCACGCTACCACATCCGGTCATCGCCGTGTGTTGGCGCGGCGCCAGGTCCCGGTCCCAGCATGACGGCCCACGGCGGCGGCTTCGCGTCGCCGGCCGGTGAGGGATGCAGCGCTCGGACGGGGTGCCGCGGCCTTCTCCGACAGGCGGCCCGGGCGCGTGACCGCGAGCCGATGTCCCGGCCTGCGGCCCCGTCGGTCAGGCGGCGCGGCGTGTCGGGCTCGGCGGGTAGTACTTGTGGAGCTTGGAGACCAGCCTCTCGGTGTGCGTGTCACAGATCGAGTAGCTGACGGTGAGGTCGTCGACCGGCTCTCGCTCCGCCAGCACCACCGTCCGTCCCTCGTGCTCGCACCAGACGCCGTCGACGCGGTCCCACCCGAGGGCGGGCCGGTGATCCGCAGGGGAACGCCAGCGCCAGAGCTTCGGAGGGGCGCGCCCTGGCGCTGGTTCCGGGATGGGTGGTGCTGATAGAATCCCTCCGCCTCGATTCTCCGAGCTCGCGTCGACAAGGAGGAATCATGAGAGCGTCACGACGGACGGCGCAGTGGACGAGCCTGATCGTGGTCGCGTTGGCCCTCGCAGCGGCCGCGGGGCCTGCGGCGGCTCAGTACCCGACACGGCCGGTCGAGCTGGTGGTTCCCTACGCTCCGGGCGGCGGCACCGACATCATGTACCGCCAGATCGTCAAGGTGATCGAACAGGAGAAGCTGGTGCCGGTCCCGGTGACCGTGGTCAACCGCTCGGGGGGCAGCGGCGTGGTCGGCAAGTCCTATGCGATCAACAAGCCGCGCGACGGCTACACGCTGGTCGCGGTGGACCAGGGCAACGGCCAGCAGGAGCTTCTCGGCAACGCGACGTGGAACTTCCGGAAGGACTTCACCTACATCGCGCGGATGGTGACGGACGTGAACCTGCTGATCGTCCGGAAGGAGTCGCCCTACCGGACGCTCGAGGAATTCCTGGCCGCGGCCCGCGGCAAGGGCAAGGGCGGGCTCACCGTGGCGGGCACCGGCACGGGCGGCGTGGACCAGATCGCCAACATCTCGCTCACCAGGACGGGCAAGGTCGACCTGACCTACGTGCCGTTCAAGAGCGGCGGCGAGGTCATGACGAACCTCCTCGGCGGGCACACCGACGCAGCCTGGGCGAACCCGAACGAGTGCATCGGCCAGCTCGAGGCCGGTCAGGTGAGGGCGCTTGCGGTGGCAGCCGAGCAACGGCTGAAGCTCCTGTCGAGCGTGCCGACGATGCGGGAGCTCGGCTTCGACGTCATCAGCACCCAGTGGCGGGCGGTCGGCGCCGGCGGCAACGTGCCCAAGTCCGTCGTGGACTACTGGGTCGGCGTGCTCGACAAGGCCAGGAAGACCGACGAGTGGCGCAAGGGCTATCTCCAGAAGAGCGTTCTCGAGGACGGCTGGCTGACCGGCGACGCGTTCCTGAAGTTCGTCACGGAGGAGTACGAGAACTCCAAGACCGTATTCGCCGAGCTCGGGATGCTGAAAAAGAAGTGAAGTAAGGAGAGTCCGCGCCCTCTCATGAAGCTCGACGGCGGGCGGGTGACGGGCGCCGCGGCCGCTCTGGTTGGCCTGCTCGCCTTCGCGCTGAGCATGCGCCTCGGCGAGGACACGCTGACCGGCGGGCCGGGGACGCGCTTCCTGCCCGCCTCGCTCGGGCTGATCGTCGCGGTCCTCGGCGCGGCGATCGCGCTGCAGCCGGGGCCCGGGCGGGCCCGGGAAGCGCCGGCGGGGGCGGGAGCGCGCCTGCGCGTCGCCGGAACCCTGGGTGGCCTCGTCCTCTACGCGCTGCTCTTCGAGCGCCTCGGGTTCCTGGTCTCCACCGCGACCTTCGTCGTGGCGCTGCTCATCTTCTACGGAGAGCGCCGCTGGCCCGTGGTGCTCACGGTGGCCGTGGGCGCCGCCGGCGCGACCTACGCCGTCTTCGCGTGGTGGCTCCGCGTGCCGCTGCCGCCCGGCATCCTGGGGCCGTGAGGCGCGCGTGACCGAGATCCTCCAGAACCTCGGCATGGGCTTCGCCGTGGCGCTCGCGCCGGTGAACCTCCTCTACTGCTTCGTCGGCGTGTTCGTCGGCACCCTGATCGGCGTGCTGCCCGGCATCGGCCCGGTCACGACCGTCGCGATCCTCCTCCCGCTGACGTTCGGGATGAACCCGACCTCTGCCCTCATCATGCTGGCCGGCATCTACTACGGGTCCCAGTACGGAGGCTCCACCACCGCGATCCTCATCAACACGCCGGGGGAGAGCGCTTCCGTCATGACCTGCCTCGACGGCTACCAGATGGCTCGCCAGGGCCGGGCCGGGCCCGCCCTCGGGATGGCCGCCATCGGGTCGTTCGTCGCGGGGACCATCGGGGTCGTCCTGCTCATGCTTCTCGCCCGCCCCCTCGTCACGGTGGCCCTGAGCTTCGGGCCGGCGGAGTACTTCGCGCTCATGCTGCTCGCGCTCTGCACCCTGGGCGGGCTGGTGGGAGAGTCGGTGGCGAAGGGTCTCCTCACCGGCGCCTTCGGCCTGTTGCTCGGCACCATCGGCAGCGACCCGATGACGGGCGCCGCTCGCTTCACCTTCGGGATCCCGAGCCTCCTCGATGGCCTCGAGTTCCTCCCTGTCGCCATCGGGTTGTTCGCGGTGGCCGAGGTGCTGACCACCGCCGAGCGCTCGGTCTCGCGGCAGATCTACGAGACGCGCATCACCGGGCTCCTGCCGACCCGCGAGGACTGGCGCGCGTGCCGGTTCACGCTGCCCCGGGCGAGCGTGCTCGGGTTCGTCGTCGGCGTCCTCCCCGGCGCGGGCTCGACGCTCGCGTCGATCCTCGCGTACCTCGCCGAGAAGCGCGTCTCCCGGTATCCCGAGCGCTTCGGGACGGGCGTCATCGAGGGCGTGGCTGCGCCGGAGGCCGCCAACAACGCGGCCAGTGCCGGGGCGATGGTCCCGCTCCTGACGCTCGGCGTCCCCGGCTCGGGCACGACGGCGGTGATGCTCGGCGCCCTGATGCTCTGGGGCCTGCGCCCCGGACCGCTCCTGTTCGAAAAGAACGCCGACCTCGTGTGGGGACTCATCGCCAGCATGTACGTCGGCAACGTGCTGCTGCTGATCCTCAACCTGCCCCTGATCGGTCTCTGGGTGAAGCTCTTGCGGGTCCCGACGCACGTGCTCCTGCCCTTCATCCTCCTCTTCGCCTTCACCGGCACGTACGCCGCCAGCAACAACGTGTTCGACCTCTACGTCATGGTGGCGTTCGGGATCGTCGGCTGGGTCCTCCAGCGATACGGGTTCCCCGTCGCCCCCATCGTGCTCGGCCTGATCCTCGGGCCGATGCTCGAGACCCACCTGCGCCGGGCCCTGATCCTCTCCCGCGGCGACTGGATGATCTTCCTCGAGCGGCCCATCACCGCCGCCCTGCTGGGGGCCGTGCTCGTCTACCTCGCACTGCCGGCTGTCGCGTGGGCGTGGCGGCGCGCGGCCACCGGGCCGCGCCAGGCGGACGCGTAGGTCCCGCCGCGCGGAGACTGGAGGATGGGCGGCACGCCATCGCGGAGAGAGCGCGGGGACGCTGTTCAGACGACGCCTGCGTGTCGCAGGCGCTGCTGCTCTTCCGTCGAGTATCCGAGGTCGCGCAGGATCTCCTCCGTGTGCTCGCCGACCAGCGGCGCCGGGCGCTCGATCGCCCCCGGCGTCTCGGACAGCTTCACGGGCACGCCGAGCGCCTTGATCGGTCCGGCGACCGGATGCACGAGGTCGACGACCATCTGGCGTGCGAGCGTGTGCGGGTCGGCGAGCGCCTCCGGATACGTGAAGATCGGGCCGCACGGGACACCGGCCCTGTCGAGGCGTGCGAGCCAGTGCGCACGCGTCTCGGCTTCCGTCGCCTTCTCGATCTCGGCGATCAGCGCCTTCCTGTTCGCGAGGCGATCGCCGCGGGTCGAGTACCTCGCGTCGGTGACCAGGTCCGGTCGCTCGATCGCCCGGCAGAACGCCTCGAACAGCCGCTCGGTGTTCGCGCCGACGGTGAAGTAGCCGTCAGAGGCCCGGATCGCCTGGTAGGGCGCCGCGAGACGGTGTGCCGAGCCGAGCGGCTTCGGCACGCGGCCGGTCGTCCACCACTCGGTCGACTCCCAGACCGTGAGCGCCATCGCGGCCTCGAACAGCGACGTGTCGACGTGCTGGCCGTGGCCCGTGCGGTCGCGATAGTCGAGCGCGGCGAGGATGCCGTACGCGGCGAAGAGGCCCGCGGCGAGGTCGCTCACGGGGATCCCGGCCTTCGCCGGCGGGCCGTCCTCCTCGCCGGTCACGCTGATGATCCCGCTCATGCCCTGAGCGATCAGGTCGTACCCGCCGCGGCCGGCGTAGGGCCCGGTGGTGCCGAAGCCGCTCACCGAGCAGTAGATCAGCCCCGGGTTGACGTGCGCGAGATCGTCGTACCCGATCCCGAGACGCTGGACGACGCCGGGACGATAGTTCTGCACGAGCACGTCCGCGCGCCGTGCGAGCCGCTTGACGATCTCGACGCCCTCGGGCGTCTTCAGATCGACCGTGAGGCTCTTCTTGCCGCGATTCACCGCCAGGAAGCTGCCGCTCACGCCGTTCTTCTGCACCACGTCCTCGCGTCGCGTGGGCTCGCCCTCGCCCGGCGGCTCGAGCTTGATGACCTCCGCGCCCATGTCCGCGAGGTTCATCGTGCAGAACGGTCCGGCCATCGCCTGCGTGACGTCGATGACGCGCAGCCCCTCGAGCGGCTTCCGGATGCGCGCGGGAGTCGCCACCGGACGGTCGGTCGCGATCGGCACGCGGGGCACGGCGGGCTCGCCGGCCGCGGCGCCAGTCGGGGCGGCGCGGACGGCACCTTCGGCGACGAGCGCGTCGATCTCCGTCTCGGCGTACCCGAGCTCCACGAGCACGGCGCGGCTGTCCTCGCCGAGGAGCGGCGCCGCCTTGCGCAGGCGCGGAGGCGACGCCGACATCTTCACCGGGTTGCCGAGCGCCTTCACGCGGCCCGCCTGCGGATGCTCAAGCTCCTGGACCATGCCCCGCGCCAGCGCGTGCGGGTCGGCGTGCGCCTCGGGAACGGTGTTGATCGGACCGGCGGGAATGCCCGTCTCGTCGCAGCGCTCGAGCCAGTACGCGCGTGGCTTCGTCCGGGTGACCGCCTCGATGACGTGCTCGAGCTCGGCCCGGTGCCGCATGCGGCCGGCGAGCGTGACGAAGCGCGGGTCCCACGCGAGGTCGTCGAGCCTGAGCACGTGGCAGAAGCGCGGCCAGAGCTTCTCGTTGGACGCGCCCACGGTGAAGGAGCCGTCGCTCGCACGAAACGCCTGGTAGGGCGCGTTGAGCCGGTGGCCCGTGCCGAGCCGCTTCGGGACGTTCCCCGTGCACCAGTACTCGGTCGCCTCCCACTGCGAGAGTGCGAGGCCGGCCTCGAAGAGCGACGTGTCGACGGACTGGCCGCGGCCGGTCACACGACGGGCGCGCAGCGCGCACAGGATGCCGAAGACGGCGAAGAGGCCGGCACCGAGATCCGTGATCGGGACGCCGACCTTCACCGGTGGTCCGCCCTCGTGACCGGTGACGCTCATGATCCCGCTCATGCCCTGCGCGATCAGGTCGTAGCCGCCGCGACCGGCGTACGGGCCGGTCTGGCCGAAGCCGGAGATCGAGCAGTACACGAGGCCGGGATTGATCGCGCGAAGCGTCTCGTCGTCGACGCCGAGCCGGCGCGCGACGCCGGGGCGGTAGTTCTCGACGACGACATCGGCCGTCGCGACCAGCTTCCGGAAGACCTCGAGCCCACGCCGGTGCTTGAGGTCGAGCGACAGACTGCGCTTGTTGCGGTTGACCGCCAGGAACGCGCCCGACAGGCCGGGCGCGAGCACGGGTTCCATGCCGCGCGTCGTCTCGCCCCCGGGGGGCTCGACCTTGATCACGTCCGCGCCCATGTCCGCCAAGAGCATCGTGCAGCTGGGCCCGGCCAGCACCTGGGTCTGGTCGATCACGCGGATCCCTTCGAGCGCCGTCGTCATCGTCGTCCCTCGCCTCGGTCGCGAAGCGTAACATGCGGTGTGCTACGATTCCGGCACCAGCCACGAGGAGGCGACCCCGCCGTGAGCGACGAGGTCCTCATCACCCGCGACGGTCCAGTCATGATCCTGACCTTCAACCGTCCCGAGGCGCGCAACGCGATGACCTGGGCGATGTACGAGCGGCTCCAGCGCGCGTGCGAGGAGATCGACGGGGACGACTCCGTCCGCGTGCTGGTGCTGCGCGGCGCCGGCGGCAAGGCGTTCGTCGCCGGGACCGACATCAGCCAGTTCACAGCCTTCCAGAGCGCGGAGGACGGCCTCGCGTACGAGCGCGGCGGCGACGAGCGCATCGGCCGGCTCGAGCGCGTGAAGAAGCCGGTCATCGCGCAGATCCAGGGCTACGCGGTCGGCGGCGGCTTCGGCATCGCGACCGCGTGCGACATCCGGATCGCGACGCCGGACGCCCGCTTCGGGGCGCCGATCGCGCGCACGCTCGGGAACTGCCTGTCGATGGAGGCCTACTCCCGCTACCTCGACGTGCTCGGGCCGTCGCGCCTCAAGGAGCTGATCTTCACGGCGCGCCTCATGACCGCCGAGGAGGCGCATGCCGCGGGCTACGTGCACGAGATCGTGCTGCCGGAGCACATCGAGGGGCGGGTGCGCGAGCTGGCGCTGACGATCGCGGAGCACGCGCCGATCACGCTCATGGTCACCAAGGAAGCCGTGCGCCGCATCCAGGAGCAGCGCCGCGCGCGCGGCGGCGAGGACCTCATCTCGCTCACGTACACGAGCGCGGACTTCGCGGAGGGCGTGCGCGCGTTCCTGGAGAAGCGCAGGCCCCAGTGGAAGGGCAAGTAGACGATGGGACGACTGCACGGGAAGGTGGCGATTGTGACGGGCGGTGGCAGCGGCATCGGCCGCGAGACGGCGAAGCGGCTGGCGCTCGAAGGCGCGACCGTCGTCGTGAACGGGCGGCGCAAGCCGCCGCTCCAGACCGTCGTCGACGAGATCACGGCGGCGGGCGGCCGCGCGTCGGCGCGTGAGGCTGACGTCGCGAACCCGTCCGAGGCCCGGGCGCTCGGCGACTGGACGCTCGCCACGTACGGTCGCGTCGACGTGCTCGTCAACAACGCCGGGTCCTCCAGCCGCGTGCGCAACGTCCGCTGGCTGCCGCAGGAGGAGTGGGACGGGGTCCTGGCGGTCAACCTCACGGGCGTCTACGCGCTCACGCAGTCGGTGCTCGGCTCGATGATCGAGCGCGGGGGCGGGACGATCGTCACCGTCTCGTCGGTCGCCGCCCTCCGGTCCGGGCTCATGAGCGGGCCGGCCTACGGCGCCGCGAAGGCCGGCGTGCAGGCGTTCATGCGGTACCTCCACAACACGTTTCGCCAGCAGGGCATCCGCGCCACGGCGATCCTGCCGGCGGAAGTGGACACGCCGATCCTCGAGCGGCGGCCCCTGCCGCCGGACGACACGGCGCGCGCGACCATGATGAAGCCGGAGGACGTCGCTGCCGCGATCCTGCTCTGCGTGACGCTGCCCGAGCGCACGGTGATCGAGGAGCTGGTGATGAGCCCGACGATCCTTCGTGATCAGACGAAGGACCTCGAGATAGCCCGGCGAATCGGCGAGCCGGGCTGGACCCCGCCGGCGTGACGGCGAAGGGCTCGGCATGACCAAGACCCGCGGCACCGGACTGTTGATGCTGTGGACGGACGTCGACCCGGAGCACGAGGTCGAGTTCAACCCGCCCGGGTAGGGCAGCAAGGGAGGACAAGGATGGCCGGACCGTTCCGGGACGTGGTCGGATCCGAGCAAGAGTTGCGCGCGCTCATCGGGTCGCCGAGCGAGCTCGCCGTGAAGAAGCAGCTCGCGGCGCTCGACGCGCACGCGCGCGCGTTCATCGCCCGCTCGCCCTTCCTCCTGATGGCGACGGCGAGCGGCGCCGGCCGCTGTGACGTCTCGCCGAAGGGCGACGGGCCGGGCTTCGTCCTCGTGCTGGACGAGAGGCACCTCGTCGTTCCCGACCGCCCCGGCAACCGCCGGCTGGACGGCATGCGGAACATCCTCGAGAACCCGCACGTCGGGCTCATCTTCCTCGTCCCGGGCAAGGACGAGACGCTCCGGGTGAACGGGCGCGCGTCGATCGTGCGCGACGCCGAGCTCCTGGCGCGCATGGAGGTCGGGGGCAAGCGGCCGCAGCTTGGCATCGGCGTCGAGGTCGAGGAGTGCTTCTTCCACTGCCCCAAGGCGTTCCTGCGCTCGAAGCTGTGGAAGCCCGAGCACTGGCCGGATCGCACGGACCTGCCGTCGATGGCGCGCATCATGTACGACCAGGCGAAGCCGGCGGGCGAGACGCTCGAGCAGCTCACGGCGCGACTGGAAGAGGGTGACCGCAAGACGCTCTATTGACATGGGGGGACTATCGAAGCCCCCCAAGCCCCCCGCACTCGCACGCGCCCCGGGGGGGTGCGCGGACGCACCCGTGGACCCGGGGCGCGGCTCGATCAGGGGGTAGCGCGCACACCAAGGGGGAGACGATGATCTACGAGTACCGCGCCTACTACGTCATGCCGGGCCGGATGCCGGACATCCAGAAGCGGTTCGCCGACGTCACCATGCGGCTCTTCGCGAAGCACGGCATCAAGGTGGTCGGCTTCTGGGAGCCCGTGATCGGGGAGTCGACCGAGCTCGTCTACATCTGTGCCTTCGACGACCTGGCGCACCGGCAACGCGCCTGGGACACCTTCATGGCCGACCCGGAGTGGCAGGCCGCGAAGAAGGCGAGCGAGATGAACGGGCCGCTCGTCGAGCGCGTCGTCAACAAGATCTGGCGGCCGACGTCGTTCTCGCCGATCAAGTAGGAGGGGATCCCATGGCATTTCAGACCCGATACCTGTTCACCGCCTCGATGGACGTCACGCCGGACAAGGAAGCGCTCTTCCACGAGGTCTACGACCAGGAGCACGTGCCGATGCTCGAGGAGGTCCCGGGCGTCATCTCGGTCGCGCGCTTCAAGGTCGAGGAGCTCACGATGATCATCGGCGGCGAGAAGAAGACGATCGTCGTCGAGAACCAGCCGCGCTTCAGCGCGATGTACGAGATCGAGAGTCCCGAGGTCCTGGTGAGCGACGGGTGGGCGAAGGCCGTGGACCGCGGCCGCTGGCCCGGGCAGGTCCGTCCGTACACGTCGAACCGCAAGCACGTGCTGTACCGCCGCATCGCGCCGTGAGGCACGCGGGCGCGTCACTGACCCGCGCCTCCCCCGGGCACCTGCTCGGGGGACACTCGACGAGGGCGCCTGATCAGGTACCCGGATGATCGGCGGCAGCGAGCATCGTCGCCGGCGCATCGTACTACAAAGGGCTTGTAGTACGAAGGCCTCGCAGTACACGTGATGATCCCGCGCGGCCGCCTGTTCTGGAAGTACGTCACCGTCCTCGTCCTCCTCGTGACCGTCGTCCTGCTCGCGAGCGGCGCGATCGAGGTCTACTTCTCGTACGAGGAGAACAAAGCCGCGCTGGTCGCGATCCAGCGGGAGAAGGCCCTGGGGGCGGCCGCGCGCATCGAGGCGTTCGTCAAGGAGATCGAGCGCCAGATGGGCTGGACGACGCAGCCGGACCTGGTCGCGCCCGGCAACCCGCTCGGCCAGCAGCGCATCGACTACGTCAGGCTGCAGAAGAAGGTCCCGGCGATCACGGAGCTGAGCCATCTCGACGCGTCGGGCAAGGAGCAACTGCGGCTCTCGCTCCTCGCCATGGACGTCGCCGGATCGCAGACGGATTACGCGGCCGAGCCGAAGTTCCGCGAAGCCCGCAAGGGCCGGACGTGGTTCGGCCCCGTCTATTTCCGCAAGGAGTCCGAACCCTACATGACCATCGCGGTGCCGCAGAGCGGCGGCGGCGTGACGGCGGCCGAGGTCAATCTCAAGTTCATCTGGGACGTCGTCTCCCAGATCAAGATCGGCAAGGCGGGGCGGGCCTACGTCGTGGATGCCGCCGGCAACCTGATCGCCCATCCCGACATCAGCCTCGTGCTCCGCAAGACCTCGCTGGCGACCCTGCCGCACGTGCAGGCCGCCCTCGCGTCCGGCGCGGCACCCGGAGAGGTGCGCGAAGACGTCACGATCGCCCGCGACGTGCAGCGCCGGCAGATGCTGACGGCGCACGCGGCCATCCCGACGCTCAGGTGGGTCGTGTTCGCCGAGCAACCGCTCGAGGAAGCGTTCGTCCCGGTCCGAGCCTCGATCCGGCGGACGATCGCCCTCGTCGCCCTCGGCGTCCTGGCGTCGATCGGCGTGAGCCTCGTGCTCGCGCGCCGGATGGTACGCCCGATCCGCTCCCTGCAGGAGGGCGCCGCGCGCATCGGCGCCGGCGAGCTGGGGCACCGGATCGACGTGAGGACCGGCGACGAGCTCGAGGCGCTCGCCGGCCAGTTCAACGAGACGACCGCGCGGCTCCAGGAGTCGTACGCGACGCTCGAGCAGCGGGTGGAGGAGCGGACGCGAGAGCTGTCCGAGGCCCTGGAGCAGCAGACGGCCACGGGCGAGATCCTCCGCGTGATCTCGAGCTCGCCGACCGACGTGCAGCCTGTCTTCGAGGCCATCCTCGCCAACGCGACAAACTTGTGCGGGGCGAACGTGGCGGCCCTCTTCCTCTATGACGGCGAGTTCCTCACGGCCATCGCATACTGCAACGCGTCGCCGGAGATGGCGGAGCATCTGCGAACGACCCGTCTTCGCCCCTGGCACGCAACGACCACCCGGCTCGCGGCCCTCGAACGGCGAACCGTCCATGTTCACGACCTGCTGTCGGACGAGGCGTTCTCGCCAACGCCGGCGCATTTCGGAGAGCAGGCGAGGACCGTCCTGTCGGTCCCCATGCTGCGCGAGCAGCGCCTCGTCGGCGTGATCACGACCTGGCGTCGAGAAGTGCAGCCATTCAGCGAGAAACAGATCGCCCTCGTCGAGACGTTCGCCGACCAGGCGGTCATCGCCATCGAGAACGTGCGGCTGTTCACCGAGTTGCGGGAACGGACGCACGAGCTGGCGCGCACGGTGGAACAGCTCCAGGCGCTCGGCGATGTCGGCCGGGCCGTGAGCTCGACGCTCGACCTCGACCGGGTGCTGCAGACGATCGTCTCCCACGCGAACCAGCTGGCGGGCACGGACGGCTGCTCGATCTACGAGTACGACGACGCCACGCAGACGTTTCACTTGCGCGCATCGCAGAACGCCGCGGAAGAGCTCCTGGAGGCACAACGGGTCGTCGCGCTGCGCAAGGGCGAGGGCGTGGTCGGCCGGCTCGCCGAGACGCAAGAGCCGGTGCAGGTCGCCGATATCATGGACGAGGGCGAGTACCGTAGCCCGCTGCGCGACGTGCTCCTCCGCGGCGGGTTCCGGGCGCTGCTGGCCGTGCCGATGCTGCACGAGGACCGCGTCGTCGGTGGCCTCGTCGTCAGTCGCAAGACGCCCGGCGCGTTCCCGCACGAGACGGTGGACCTGCTGCGCACCTTCGCCACCCAGTCCGCCCTCGCGATCCGGAATGCGCGGCTCTTCCAGGAGCTCGAGCGCAAGAGCGCCGAGCTCGAGGTCGCGAACCGCCACAAGTCGGAGTTCCTGGCGAACATGTCCCACGAGCTCCGGACACCGCTGAACGCGATCATCGGGTTCTCCGAGGTGCTGTTCGAGCGGATGTTCGGCGAGCTGAACGACAAGCAGGACGAGTACGTGCGCGACATCTACTCGTCGGGCCGCCACTTGCTCTCGCTCATCAACGACATCCTGGACCTCTCGAAGGTGGAGGCCGGCCGCACGGAGCTCGAGCTCGAGCGGTTCGACCTGCCGCAGGCCGTCCAGAACGCGCTCATGCTCGTGCGCGGCCGGGCCGACGCGCACGGGATCAGGCTCGAGTTGTCGATCGACGGGAGGCTCGGCGAGTTCGTCGGCGACCAGCGGAAGATCAAGCAGATCCTGCTGAACCTGCTGTCCAACGCCGTGAAGTTCACGCCCGACGGTGGCCGGGTGTCGATCGAGGCGCGTGCGGTCGACGGCGTGGTGGAAGTCTCGGTCGCGGACACGGGCATCGGCATCGCGCCCGAGGACCACCCGGCCGTCTTCGAGGAGTTCCGGCAGGTGGGCACGGACTACGCGCGCAAGCGGGAAGGGACCGGGCTCGGGCTCGCGCTGGCGAAGCGGTTCGTCGAGCTCCACGGCGGGACGATCGGCGTCAAGAGCGCTCCGGGCGAGGGATCGACGTTCACCTTCACGCTCCCGGTGAGGCCATGGCCAACGAGCTGATCCTGATCGTCGAAGACAACGAGAAGAACAGGAAGCTGGTGCGCGACGCGCTCCAGTTCAAGGGCTATCGCACCATCGAGGCGGAGACCGGGGAAGACGGCGTGCGGCTCGCGCGCGAGCACCGCCCCGCGCTCGTCCTGATGGACATCCAGCTGCCGGGCATCGACGGCATCCAGGCGCTCCAGCAGCTCCGGTCCGACCCGGCGACGAGCGCGATTCCCGTCATCGCGGTCACCGCCTCGGTCATGATGCGGGACCGGCAGAAGATCATGGCGGCGGGATTCGACGGCTTCCAGGGCAAGCCGATCAGCGTGAAGGAGCTGTTCGCGACGGTGCAGAGGTGCCTGGAGGGGGCATGAGCGCGCCGGCCACGATCCTGGTCGTCGACGACGTCGAGAAGAACGTCAAGCTGCTCGCGGATCTGCTGACGTTCAAGGGGTACCGGGTCGTGACGGCGAGCGGCGGGTACGAGGCGCTGGCGAAGGTCGAGTCGGCCCGGCCGGACCTCGTGCTGCTCGACGTGATGATGCCCGATCTCAACGGTTACGACGTCTGCCGGAAGATCCGCGAGAACCCCGCGACGGGCGTCCTGCCGGTCGTGATGGTAACCGCGCTCGATGCCGGGCAGGAGCGGATCAAGGGGCTCGAGGCCGGCGCGGACGACTTCGTCACGAAGCCGATCGGCCAGGCCGAGCTGCTCGCGCGCGTGCGATCGCTGCTGCGCATCAAGCACCTCTACGACCGGCTGGAGGAGCTGAACGCGACGCTCGAGCGGCGCGTCGCCGAGCAGGTCGCCGAGCTCGAGCGGCTCGGCCGGCTCAAGCGCTTCTTCTCGCCGCAGCTCGCCGAGCTGATCGTGAAGGGCGGCGCCGCGGACCCGCTCACGACGCATCGGCGCGAGGTGACGGTCGTCTTCCTCGATCTGCGCGGCTTCACCGCGTTCGCGGAGACCTCGGAGCCCGAGGAGGTGATGGGCGCCCTGCGCGAGTACCACGCGGCGATGGGCGAGCTCATCCTCGAGCACGAGGGGACGCTCGAGCGGTTCACCGGCGACGGGATGATGATCTTCTTCAACGACCCGGTGCCCGTGGACGATCCCGCCGAGCGTGCGATCCGCATGGCGCTCGCCATGCGCGACCGGGTGGCCGACCTCGCGCGCGGCTGGCGCAAGCGCGGCTACGACCTCGCGCTCGGCGTGGGCATCGCGCAGGGCTACGCGACCATCGGCGCGATCGGATTCGAGGGCCGATGGGACTACGGCGCGATCGGCACCGTGACGAACCTCGCCGCTCGCCTGTGTGGCGAGGCGAAGGGCGGCCAGATCCTCGTCTCGTCCCGCGTGGCGGGCGCCGTGGAGGACCTGGTCGAGCTCGACGAGATCGGGGCCCTGACGCTGAAGGGGTTGCTCAAGCCCGTCCCGACGTTCGACGTGGCGCGTCTCAAGCCGTAGGGCGCCGCGCGAGGATATTCACGCCCTTCAGGCTCATCACGACCTGACCGTCCTGGTTGGTCACCTCGATCAGGTGGCGAATCATGCCGCGGTCCGGCTTGCTGCGCGACGGCAGGCTCTCGAGCACCGTGGTCCGGGCGGACAGCGTATCGCCGGGACGGACCGGCCTGAGCCAACGCAGCTCGTCGACCCCGGGAGACCCCATCGACGCCGTGTCCTTCAGCAGCCCCTCGTAGAGGAGCCGCATCATGATCGAGCCCGTGTGCCAGCCGCTCGCGAGCAGGCCGCCGTAGACCGTCCGCTTCGCGGCCTCCTCGTCGGTGTGGAAGACCTGCGGGTCGAACTCCTTCGCGAACGCGATGATGCTCTCCTTCGTGACGGTGCGGCGACCCAGCTCGATGGCCTGGCCGGGCGTGAAGTCCTCGAAGTAGCGCATGCCGTCCTCCAGCGATCGGGTGAAGGCGCAACCCTGCGATGCTATCCTCGGTCGCGCGTGTCCGCGAGCCCGCAATGCGCGAGGCGGCGGGCCGTCCCTCCCGTGACGCCGACACCAGGATGCGAGTCCAACCCGGAGAGCCAGTGGCGAGACTGACGCGCCCCGTCGCCGAGGCGGACGCGGACCGCTGGCGGATGCTCGGCTGGATCTGTCTCGCCGAGCTCGGGGCGCTCTCCCTCTGGTTCTCGGCGACGGCCGTGATCCCCAGCCTCGAGACCGCGTGGATGTCAGCGGTGGCGACGGCGTGGGTGTCGATGGCCGTCACGCTCGGCTTCGTCGTCGGCACCGCGACGAGCGCCGTCCTGACGCTCGTGGACGCGCTCGGCGCCCGGCGGTTGTTCACGGTCTGTGCCGTCGCCGGCGCCCTCGCCAATGCGGCGCTGCTCGTCTGGATCGACTCCTTCGCGGTCGTCGTCGCGTGCCGGTTCGTGACGGGGCTCGCGATGGCCGGGACCTACCCGCCCGCCATGAAGCTCGCCGCGAGCTGGTTCATCCGCGATCGCGGCCTCGCGGTCGGCAGCCTGGTCGGCGCCCTCACGTTCGGCGCGGCCGCACCCCACCTCGTGAACTTCCTCGGCGGTCTTGCGTGGGCGGTCGTCATGCTCACGACGTCGGTGGCATCGGTGATCGCGGCCGCGGTCATGATCACGGCCGTCCGCGACGGTCCCCACGTGACGGCGCGCGCGCCGTTCGACCCGCGCGCGGTCGGCGCGCTGGTGACCAACCGCGGCGTCGTGCTCGCCAGCTTCGGCTACTTCGGCCACATGTGGGAGCTCTACGCGATGTGGAGCTGGATCGGCGTGTACCTCGTGGAGGGATTCACCCAGGCGCGCGTGCCGGCGGCGCCACGGGCCGCGAGCCTCGCGACGGCGGTAGTGATCGCGGCGGGCGGCGTGAGCTGTATCCTGGCCGGCGTGCTCGCCGATCGCATCGGGCGCACGGCCACGACGATGCTCGCGATGCTCGGCAGCGGCACATGTGCGGCCGTCATCGGCTTCACATTCGGGATCCCGTGGCTGCTGACGCTGGTCGCGCTCGGGTGGGGCTTCACGATCGTCGCCGACTCCGCGCAGTTCTCGACGTCGGTGAGCGAGCTGGCGCCGCGCGAGTACATCGGAACGGCGCTTTCGCTCCAGACGTGCCTCGGGTTCCTGCTCACCCTCGTCTCGACGCGTCTCGTGCCGACCATGGCTGACGCCGCCGGCTGGGCCTGGGCGTTCCTGTTCCTGGCCCCAGGCCCGCTCGTCGGCACGCTCGCGATGTGGACGCTGCGGCGGCTCCCGGAGAGCCGGAAGCTCGCGCTCGGCCGGCGGTGAGAGTGGGGGCCCCGACATGGCCCCCCACACCCCCCAACGCTCGCAACCGGCCCGGGGAAGCCGGGCCGGCGCTCGACATTGCATGTCTCACTCGTTGGAGGGACTGCACGATGGCCAGACGTCTGTTCCGTTTCGGGATCATCAATGAGCACTCGCATGCGGCGAGTACTTGGATGGCCCGCGCCCAGCGAGCCGAGGAGCTCGGCTACGCGACGTTCCTCGTCCGCGATCACTTCGTCCCGGACTTCTTCGGCGACCAGCTTGCGCCGCTGCCCGGCCTCATGGCCGCCGCGTGCGCGACCCGGAACCTGCGCGTCGGCACGCTCGTGATCGACAACGACTACCGGCATCCGGCGATGCTGGCGAAGGAGGCGGCCACGGTTGACCTGCTCTCCGGTGGTCGTCTCGAACTCGGCCTCGGCGCAGGCTGGCTGCGCTCGGAGTACGAGCGCGCCGGTATTGCATTCGACCCACCCGGCGTTCGCATCGAGCGCCTCGTGGAGACGCTCGAGGTGCTCAGGGGGCTGTTCGCCGACGGGCCCTTCACGTTCTCTGGCAAGCACTACAGCATCACCGGGCTTGACGGGTTCCCGAAGCCGGCGCAGCGGCCGCATCCCCCGATTCTGATCGGAGCGGGGAGTCCCCGGATGCTGCGACTGGCCGGGCACGAGGCTGACATCGTCGGCATCCTCGGGAGCTCGACACGCACCGGCACGCTCGAAATCATGGTCAAAGTGGCGCCGCGGTGGCGCGGCGGGTGTGCGCGAAACCGGCGAATGCCCGCACGCGGCACCGCCGCCGGCAGGCGATCGACGCCTCTTCGGGAGCGGCGTCGACGTCAGATGCGAAGCGCGTCGCGGAGTTCGCGCGTGAGGGCCTCGACCGTCCCGCGCGTGCCGCCGGCGAGCTTCAGCTTCCACTCGCCCTCGGTCTCGAACCGCCGATCGCGGAGGCGCTCGCCCCACGGACGGACCGCCTCGCGGATCGCGTGGAGGTCGAACGGATCGCGCTTGAGGTCGCGCGCGCGCGCCATGACGTCGGGCGCCACGCGGATGAAGGCTCGCAGCGCCGTGCCGGTCTTGATCGAGTACTTGCGCCCCGCCCACGCGGAGGGGAACGTGCCCGAGATCGCCTTGGCGTAGTTCAGAAAGAAACGCTTGGCGCCCTGGCGGACTTCCTGGATGCGCTGGCTGCCGCCGATCTTCTCCACCGCGTCCAGGAAGTCGACGATCTCCTCGGCGAGCGGCGCCTGGCTCACGCGGCCGCGGCCGGTGCCCAGCATCCTGATCTCGCCGTGGAGCGGCGACGTGTCGTCCTCGTTCAGCGAGCGAACGATGTCGTGCGCCAGCGCCTGGTTCGGGTCCGGGTAGAGCTTGCGCCCGGCGAGGCTGATGATGTGCGAAGGGTTCAGGCGCGTGTGCTTGGCGTTGATCGTGACGAACAGCTCGACGATCTGGCGCGCGTCGAGCGAGTCGAAGAGGACAGCCGGCACATCGAGCCCCATGTTCTCGCCCTGCTGGGAAAGCGCGTGGAGCGCCAGGAGGCGATGCTGCCCGTCGAGCACGCGGAGCACGCCGTGCTCCTCCGGAATCTGCAGGAGTCCGAGGTCGTGCTGGCCGGCGACCGGCGTGAACGTGAAGCGCTTCTCGGACGTGATGATCACCGCCCCGGGGATCGCCGGCAGCGTCGCCGAGTCCTTGCACTCCCGGTAGTACTGGACCAGCTCGTCGATCTTCCGTCGGATGACCGGGCGCTGGTACGCGGTCTCGCTCTCGCTGATCCGGCGCTCGAGCATGTCCCAGTTCACGCGCGCGCGCGCGCCGTTTCCTTTCTTCGCGGGACGCTCGTCGCGCGGGCCGCCGGTGTAACCGAGGACCTCGAACTTCACCAGACGGTCGATGTCCTTGGACGACAGCCCGGCCTGGTAGAACTCCACCCCGAACTGCTTCACGCGGCGCACAGGGACAGTGATCATGGTGCGAGAGGCTAGCCGATTCGCAAACCCCTGTCAACAGAGGGCTTTTGCCCTCCGTCGCGCGCGTCCGCGAGCTCAGCCGAGCCCGAAGCTCTCGACGGCGAGGTCCGCGATGTGCCGGCCGATGGCCAGGGAGGCGGTCGCGGCGGGCGAGGGCGCGTTCAGCACGTGGATGGCGTTCGGGCTCTCGACGATGCGGAAGTCGTCCACCATCGAGCCGTCGCGAGCGACCGCCTGCGCGCGGACGCCGGCGCCGCCGGGCGCCACGTCCTCGGGTTTCAGGGCAGGGACGAGCCGCTGGAGCGCGTGCACGAACGCGCCCTTGGACAGCGACCGGTACATCTCGTACGCGCCGGTCCGCCAGTACTTCGACGCCATCGCCCAGAAGCCGGGGTACGTCAGCGTGCCGACGAGCTCGCCGGGCTTGAGGCGCCCGAACGAGTACCCCTCGCGTGCGAACGCGAGGACCGCGTTCGGCCCCGCCTCGACGTCGCCGTGGATCGTGCGCGTGAAGTGCACGCCGAGGAACGGGAACTCGGGATCGGGCACCGGGTAGATCAAACCGCGCACGAGGCCGCGACTGTCGGGCCGGAGCATGTAGTACTCGCCGCGGAAGGGGATGATCTGCACGTCCGGCGTCGCGCCCGCGAGCCGCGCGACGATGTCCGAGTAGAGGCCGGCGCAGTTGACCATCCGGCGCGCACCGACCGCGGCGCGTGACGTCTCGAACGTCAGGCCGTCCGGATGCCGGGCGATGCGCCGGACCTCGGCGCCGGTCTCGATGACCACGCCACGCGCGGCGAGATCCTTCGCGAACGCCTCCGCGACCTCGCCGAAGTCGACGACGCCGGTGGCCGGCGAGTGGATCGCGCGCAGCGCCGAGGCGTGCGGCTCGATCTCCTGGAGCAGCGCCGGCTCGATGACCCGCAGCCCGGGCACGCCGTTGGACGTGCCTCGCTCGTAGAGCATCTGGAGACGCGGCAGCTCGGCCTGGCTCGTCGCGACGATCACCTTGCCGCATCGCTCGTACTTGATGCCGTGGGTGTCGCAGAACTGGGTCATGAGCCGGGCGCCCTCGACGCACAGGCGCGCCTTGTAGGAGCCCGGCTTGTAGTAGATGCCCGAGTGGATGACGCCGCTGTTGTGCCCCGTCTGGTGCTGGCCGACGCGGGACTCCTTCTCGAGGATCACGAGCCGCGCGGCCGGCGTCCGCTCGAGGAGGGAGCGCGCGGTGGCGAGCCCGACGATGCCGCCGCCGACGATCGCGATGTCGTACCGGTCGCCCACGATCGGCAAGCATACGCGGACGCGTTCCCGGTTTCAAAGCCCCGCGGAGGGCGGTAGGCTAGGAGGTCGCCGGAAAAACGACGGATCGAGGAGCGCCACGGGTTCCCCGGGGCGCTCCGAGCGTAGGGGGCCGGGGGAGTCCGAGGGGGGCGTCAGCCCCCTTCGTGCGAAGGTCGGGGGCCATTTCGGGGCCCCCCCACTCCCTCGGGCCGCGCGACACCACCGAGGGAGGCCACCAGCATGGCCGGCAAGCACTTCGAGGAGCTCGAGGTCGGTCAGACGTTCCGGCACCAGCCGGGACGGACCATCACCGAGGCGGACAACGTCTTCTTCTCCTGCCTCACGATGAACCCGCAGCCGCTGCACGTCGACTTCCACGCCGCCGGCAAGGCGGAGTTCGGCAAGCCGCTCGTGAACAGCCTGCTCACGCTCGGGATCGCCGTCGGGCTCTCGGTCGGTGAGACGACGCTCGGCACGACCGTCGGCAACCTCGGGTTCGAGAAGATCGAGTTCCCGAAGCCGGTCTTCCACGGCGACACGATCTACGCCGAGACGGAGATCGTGGACAAGCGCGAGTCGAAGTCGCGGCCGCAGTGGGGCATCGTCACGTTCGAGCACCGCGCGATGAACCAGCACGGCGACCTGGTCATGCGGGCGCGGCGCAACGCCATGATGCGCCGGAAGGCCGCGCCGTGAGCGCGCCGTCGCCGTCCCGCGCCCGGCGTCGCCGGGCGATGCACTTCGTCCCCGGCGGCAACGAGAAGATGATGGGGAAGTCCCTGACCATCGAAGCCGATGCGCTCATCCTCGACCTCGAGGACGCGGTCCCGCCCGATCGGAAGGCCGCGACGCGGCCGATCGTGCGAGGCTGGCTCGAGACCCTGGACTTCGGCGGCCGCGAGCGCTGGGTGCGGATGAACCCGCTCGCGACGGGTCTCGGCACGGCCGACCTGGAAGAGACCATCGCGGGGCGGCCGGACGGGTACGTGGTGCCGAAGCCTCGGACCGCGGCGGACATCCGCGCGGTCGCCCAGATCCTCGACAAGCTCGAGCACCGCCACGGCATCCCGAACGGCTCGACGAAGCTGCTGCCGATCGCGACCGAGACGCCCGAAGGACTCCTGCGGATCCACGAGCTCGCGACGGCCAGCCCGCGGATCGCGGGTATCTCGTGGGGCATCGAGGATCTCGGGGCGGCGATGGGCCTGCCCCGGGCGCGCGATGCGCAGGGTCGCTACCTCGACATCCCGCGCTACGCGCGCGTGATGTGCACGGTCGCGGCGGCGGCTGCCGGCGTCGACGCGATCGACACCGTGTACACCGACATCACCAACGCGGAGCGACTCGAAGAGGAGTGCGAGGAAGCGGTGGCGATGGCGTTCGTCGGGAAGATCTCGATCCACCCGAACCAGATCCCGATCATCAACGCGGCCTTCACGCCGTCGGCGGCGGAGATCGACGACGCGCGCGAGCTCGTCGCGCTGTTCGACGAGCACGCCCGCCGCGGCGTGTACGCCTTCGCGTACAAGGGCCAGATGGTGGATGCGCCGCACCTGGCGCTCGCGCGGAAGGTGCTCGCGCGCGCGGGCGCAGCGTAGCCCGCGCGGGTCAGGCGGATCGGAGCACGCGGAAGCCTTCGCGCTCGGCCGCCTCGGCCTGGCGATCGTCGAGCGTCACGAACTCGAGCTCTGCGGGTCGCTCGCGCGCGGCGATCCGTGCCGCACCGAGCTGCAAGGCATCCCCGGCGCGAAGCCGATAGAGGGCGGCCAGCTGCTCGGCGTGGTCACGGACGGTCTCGAGCGAGGTGACCTCGAACCAGTCGTTCCACGCGCTGAGCACCTGCCGCCGTGCGGCAGCGAGTTGCGTTTCATTCTCGGGCCGCTCCCGGCGACGGCGTGCAATCCCGGAGAGGAGTTCCACGGGATCAGTGCTGAGCTGTCCCAGAACCTCACCAGCCGCTCCGCCGCTCCTCGAGCAGGTCGTCGACGAGACTGCCACCGCCCGTTAGCTTGACAGGCCGGTGCTTCTTGAGCCATTCGCGCACGCCGGCCGGATTCCCGCGCCGGATCAGTCCCTGTCGTTCCAGCTCCGCGAGGCGCTCGTCGTCGTCCGCCGGCAGGTCGGCGGGCTCGAGGGGAACGATCTTCGCCACCGGCCGGTCACGGTCCAGGACGATGACCGTGTTGCCGGCCTGGACCTGCGCCAGGTACCGGGACAGGTTGTTCTTCAGCTCGGCGATCTTGACACGCTTCACGTGGCCATGTTAGCCACGACGCCGGGAACGGGTCAATGTCGCCGATCGTGGACACCGAGGCCGGACCGTCGACCAGGTCCAGCTTGGACGGCCGCTCGATCGGCAGGTCGCCGGGCCTGGCACCTCTGAGGATTTGATCCCCCGGCAGCGCCTCCTTGAGGAGCTCGAGGGACTTGACCGCGGTCTCGAACCCGTGGTCCCAGGTGAGACCCGTCAGGTTCCCGCTCGCCATGCCCTCGTTCCCTGGCGCCGTGTGGTATGTCAGGTGGCGTGGGGCCGCGACCGCGAGGGCTCGTCGTCTCGCGCACCAGCCGATACGCGCCGCGCCGGCGCGGGCAGGGGGCGTGACGTGCGCGCGATGAGGCTCCACGGGCAGGCGCCGGTGGAGACGGCGCCGCTCCACATGGAGACCGTCGAGCCACCCGAGCCCGGGCCCGATGAGATCCTCGTTCGCGTCGCCGCCTGCGGCATCTGCCGCACGGACCTCCACGTCGTCGAGGGCGACCTTCCGCTCCGGCGCACACCGGTCGTTCCCGGGCACCAGGTGGTCGGCCGCGTCGACCGGACGGGGAGCGCGGCACGACGGTTTCGCGTCGGTGACCGCGTCGGCGTCGCCTGGCTGCGGCGCACCTGCGGCACGTGCGCGTACTGTCGCCTCGGGCGGGAGAACCTCTGCGAGAGTCCCGAGTTCACGGGGTGGACGCACGACGGCGGCTACGCCGACTATACCGTCGTTCCCGAGGCGTTCGCGTACGCGGTCCCGAACGCGTTCCGCGACGAGGACGCCGCACCCCTGCTGTGCGCCGGGATCATCGGCTATCGCGCGCTCCGGTTGTCCGCGGTGGCGCCCGGCGGGCGGCTCGGCCTCTGGGGCTTCGGCTCCTCGGCGCACGTGACGCTGCAGGTCGCGCGAGCCCGAGGTATCCAGGTGCACGTCGCGACGCGCGAGGCGGCCCGCCGCGCGCACGCGCGCGAGCTCGGAGCGGCGTGGGCCGGTGACCTGAGTGAGCCGATGCCGGCCCGGATGGACGGCGGCATCGTCTTCGCGCCGGCCGGCGAGCTCGTGCCCCTGGCGCTGGCCGCGCTCGACAAGGGTGCGACGCTCGCGCTCGCCGGGATCTACATGAGTCCGATCCCATCGCTCGACTACGCGCGGCTGTTCGAGGAGCGCGTGATCCGGACCGTGACCGCGAACACGCGCGCCGACGGCGAGGAGCTCCTCGCGGAAGCCGCGCGGATCCCGATCCGCCCGACGGTGACACCGTTTCCGCTCGAGGACGCGAACCGCGCGCTGGCACTCCTCAAGCGTGGCGAGGTGCCTGGAACGGGAGTGCTGCTGACAGGTGGCGCGTCCGGGCTATAATCGCCCACCTCTGCGAGGACGGACCCATCCATGAGCCATCAAGACAATCTCCTCCCGTGCGGAGGCGCGCGATGAACCTCGCCAGGCTCGGGGAAAAAAACCTCGCGCGTTACGGCGAGTATGTCTCGCTCGTGTTCGAAGGACGCGAGGTCACGAACGTCGATCAGCAGCGGGCGGCGAATCGGCTCGCGAACGCGCTCCACCGGCGCGGCATCGCGCCGGGCGATCGTGTCGCCGTCATGCTGCTCAACTGCCCGGAGGTCATGCAGTCCTACACGGGCATCCTCAAGACCGGCGGCGTGATCGTGCCGATCATCTTCCTGCTCAATCCCGAGGAGGTCCGGCACGTCCTCACCGACTCCGGCGCGAGGGTGCTCATCACGGCGCCCGACCTGGCGTGGAAGGTCGAGGGCTGGGCCGGGCAGGTCGTGCTCGTCGGCGGGGAAGCGCCGGGCGCGAGCTCCTGGGACGAGCTGATCGCGCGCGAGCCGGACACGTTCGAGACGGTCGAGCGCGATGACGGCGACCTGGCGGTGTTGCTCTACACGTCCGGGACGACGGGACGCCCGAAAGGTGTCGCGCTCTCGCATGCGAACCTCGCGTCGAACGCCCGGTCGGCCGCGAGTCTCTACGAGCTGGACCGGACGGCGTGGGCGCTCGCCGTCTTGCCGCTGTCCCATTCCTACGGGCTGACGCTCATGAACTCCGGCGCGATCCTCGGCACGCGCGCGGTCATGCTCCGCTGGTTCACTCCCGAGCAGGTGCTCGAGACCATCCAGGCGTACCGGGCGCAGTCGATGGGCGCCGTGCCGACGATGTTCGTCTATCTCATGCAGCTGCCGGGCGCCGAGCGGTTCGACACCTCCTCGATGAAGGTCTGGGGCTCGGGCGCGGCGCCGCTGCCCGTCGAGATCGTCGAGCCGTTCGAGAAGACGTTCGGGGGGCGCATCCTCGAAGGGTACGGCCTCACCGAGGCATCGCCCGTGGTGTCGGCGCACCGCTACTCCGGTGTGCGGAAGCTCGGCTCGGTCGGCCAGCCGATCCCCGGTGTCGAGGTGAAGATCCTCGACGACGCGGATCACGACGTCCCGATCGGCGAGCTCGGCGAGGTCTGCGTGCGTGGGCCGAACGTGATGCTCGGCTACTACGGCCTGCCGGACGAGACCGCGCGGACACTGAGAGGCGGGTGGCTCCACACCGGCGACATGGGGCGACTCGACGACGACGGGTTCCTCTACATCGTCGAGCGCAAGAAGGACCTCATCATCCGCGGCGGCTTCAACATCTATCCGCGCGAGGTCGAGGACGTGCTCTACGCGCACCCGAAGATCGCGGAAGCCGCGGTGATCGGCGTCCGCGACCCGCTCATGGGCGAGGACGTCGTCGCCTACGTCGTGCCGAAGAGCGCCGAGACGCCGACGGCCGAAGAGGTCATCGGCTTCTGCCTGGAGCGCCTGGCGAAGTTCAAGTGTCCGAAAACCGTGCGGTTCCTGCCCTCGCTGCCGAAGAACCCGGTGGGCAAGGTCTTGAAGAAAGAGCTCCGCCGGCTCACCACGTGATCGAACCATGGGGGATGGAGAACATGGACCTGACTCGTCGTGACCTGCTGGCTCTCGGGGGCCTCACGCTCGCGGCCTCGGCCGTCGCACCATCCGCGGCGCGCGCCACCGCGCCCAAGCGCGGTGGCGAGTTCCGCTTCCGCGGCTATACGCCGCCGCACTTCGACCCGCACCTCACCGCCTCGTACACGACGATGATCAACCTCAGCTTCACGCACAGCCGGCTCCTCAGGCACAAGGCTGGGCCGGACGTGAAGCCGGGCGTCTTCGGGATCGAGGGCGACCTGGCCGAGTCGTGGACCCAGCCCGACGAGAAGACCTACGTGTTCAAGCTCCGGAAGGGCGTGCGCTGGCACAAGAAGCCGCCGGTGAACGGCCGCGAGCTGACGGCCGACGACGTCAAGTACACGTTCGACCGCTTCATGACGATCAAGGGCAACGCCAACCGGCACATGATGAACGCGCTCGACCGGGTCGACGTCGCCGACAAGCACACCGTCAAGTTCTCGCTGAAGGAGCCGAACGCCTGGTTCCTCGACTTCCTGTCGAACCCGATGGCCCTCAGCATCGTCGCCCGGGAGGCGGTCGAGCAGTTCGGCGACCTCAAGAAGCCGGAGGCCGTCATCGGGACAGGCCCGTGGGTGCTCGAGCGGCACGAGCCCAAAGTGCGTACGATCTTCGTCCGCCACCCCGACTACTTCCGCTCCGGGCTGCCCTACATCGAGCGCGTGGAGGGCATCGACTTCAACGACCCGGCCGCCCGTCTGGCCGCGTTCGTCACCGGCCAGCTCGACGCCGGTCCGGAGTTCCCCGGCATGATGATCCGGCGTCAGGACTGGAAGATCGTCAAGGAGAAGCGGCCGAACCTCCGCTACGTCGAGTTCCCCTCGAACGTGATGACCCACGTCGGCATGCGGATCGACAAGAAGCCGTGGGACGACATCCGCGTGCGCCGCGCGATGTCGATGGCCGTCGACCGGAAGGCGATCCTGGTGGCGACGGCGGAGGGCGTCGGCGTGATGAACCCGCCGGTGCCGGCCGCGCTCTCCGCGTGGTCGATTCCGCACGACCAGCTCGGCGAGGGATTGAAGTACGACCAGTACGATCCCGCCGAGGCCAAGCGCCTCCTCAAGGAAGCCGGGCTCGGCGGTGGCTTCAGCACCACGCTCGAGTACGCGACGTACGGCTCGCAGGAGCTGATCGACGCCGTGCAGATGTGCGTCAAGTTCTGGAAGGACGTGGGCGTCGACGTGAAGGTCGTCGAGAAGCCCTACGCCGCCTTCTTCGCCACCGCGTACCAGGGCAAGCAGGACGCGCTCATGATGGGCCCGCAGTTCCCCGCCCTCGACCCGTACAACTTCCTCGCGCAGTACCTGCCGGGCGAGCCGAAGAACCAGAGCCACGTGAACGACCCGGCGCTCGCCGACATGATCATGAACTCGAGCCGCACGCTCGACGACAAGAAGCGGCGCCAGCAGATCGACGAGATCCAGAAGCACATCGCCAGGCAGGCCTACTACGTCCGGCTGGCCTCGGGAATCTACATCGCGGCCCTCGACCCGAAGCTCGAGAACTTCGGCCCAAACCTCGGCTACGACTACGGCGGCCGGCTCTCGGCCGCGTGGTGGAACACGTAGCTCGCGACCGGCGGGCCGGGTGAGTGCGCTCGCCCGGCCCCGGTACTCTGCGTGATCCGCAAGTACGCGCTCAAGCGGCTCCTGGTGGCGATCCCCTCGCTGTTCATCGCCACCGTCATCGTCTTCTCGCTCTCCCGGCTGATCCCCGGCGACGTCGTCGTGCTGATGATGGAGGAGAACCAGTACGCGCAGGACCTCGAGGAGATGCGCGCGAAGCTCGGCCTGGACCGGCCGATCCACGCGCAGTACGTGGAGTGGATGACCCGCGCCGTCCGGGGCGACCTCGGCCAGTCGCTCTACACGGGCCGGCCGGTGCTCCAGGAGCTCGCGCGCCGGATGCCGGTGAGCCTGGAGCTGGGCGCCGTCGCGGTCGTGTTCGCGATCCTCATCGGCGTGCCGATCGGCATCGTTTCGGCGGTCCGGCAGGACAGCGTCCGGGACTACGCCGCGCGCAGCGCGGCCATCCTCGGGCTCTCGATGCCGGGGTTCTGGCTGGGCACGCTCGTGGTCGTGCTGCCCGCCATCTACTTCGGCTGGAGTCCCTCCATCGAGTTCACGCGCTTCGAGGATGATCCCTGGCGCCATCTCGCGCAGTTCCTGGTCCCCGGCTGCCTGCTCGGCATCGCCTCCGCCGCGTCGATCATGCGACTGACCCGGACGCAGCTCCTCGAGGTGCTCCGCATGGAGTACGTGCGGACAGCGTGGTCGAAGGGCCTCGCGGAGCACCCCATCATCCTCAAACATTGCCTGAAGAACTCGCTGATCCCGGTCGTCACCATCCTGGGCATCCAGATCGCCCAGATCCTGAGCGGCACCGTGATCTTCGAGTCGATCTTCGGCCTGCCGGGCATGGGGCGCTTCCTGTTCGACGCCATCACCGAGCGCGACTACCCGGTCATCCAGGGCATCAATCTCGTCGTCGTCACGACGATCGTGACCGTCAACCTGCTCGTCGACGTGGTCTACGCGTACCTCGACCCGCGGATCCGGTACTGACCGTGGGCATGCCGGAGCCGGTCGAGGTGACGGCGACCGGCCAGTGGCCGGCGGCGCGGACGCGCGCCGGCGCCGTCCGCCGGGCGCTCTCGGGCGCCGGGCGGTTCTGCCGGCGCAAGCCGCTCGGCGCGCTGGGCGCCGTCATCATCCTGGCACTGCTCCTCATGGCCGGCTTCGCGGAGTGGATTGCGCCGTACGCGTACGACGAGCAGATTCCCGGCGCGCGGCTGCGAGCACCGGGGCGCGACTTCCTCCTCGGAACGGACAATATCAGCCGCGATATCTTCAGCCGCATCGTGCACGGCGCACGCGTCACCGTCACCGTGAGCTTCGCGACGGTGTTCATCGCCAACGTCCTGGCGGCCGCCGTCGGCATCACCAGCGGGTACTTCCGCGGGCGTTACGACATCTGCGTGCAGCGCGTCGTCGACGCCTGGCAGTCGTTCCCGTTCCTCATCATCATCCTGTCGCTGCTGGCCGTGCTCGGGCCCGGCATGCCGAACATCATCGTCTCGCTCTCGATCCTGGTCGCCGCCGCTGCTTCGCGCGTGATCCGGGGCGCCACGCTGAGCGTCGTCGAGAACGCCTACGTCGAGGCCGCGCGGGCGATCGGGTGCGGCCACGTGCGGATCATGGCCCGGCACATCCTGCCGAACGTGGCCGGGACGATCATCGTCCTGGCCACCATCGGGCTCGGCGGCATCATCCTCGCGGAGTCGGCGCTGTCGTTCCTCGGCTACGGCGTGCCGCCGCCACACCCGTCCTGGGGCTCGATGCTCTCCGGCTCCGGGCGCACGTACATGTACAGCGCGCCCTGGATGGCGGTCTGGCCCGGCGTGGCGATCTCGCTCGTCGTGTTCGCCTTCAACATGCTGGGCGACGCGCTCCGCGACGTGCTGGACCCGCGCGTCCGCGGCAGCAGCCGGCAGGGCCGCGACATCTGACGCGCCGGCCGGAGTGAGGTGGGGCCGCGGTGGCGCGGTTCGGGCGGAACGTCCGAGCGAAGCTGAGCGCGCTGCCGGCGAAGGCGGAGCGAACCACGAGTCGCACGGCGCGCCGTTCACGCAGCGCATCCGCGCTCGAGGTTGTCGCTTGACGCGCGCGCGCGCACGGAGTAAGTAAACGGGTGACGGTCGAGCGGCAGCCCAAACGCGAGGCCGTCATGGGCAACTCGAATCCGGAGACTGGAGGCGACTGATGGCTCCACCGGACCTAGTAGCTGCGCCGTAGGGGGCTTGCTAGCAGCTCCACGCGGCGCCCCGGCGTCCTACCACCTCGGTGCCCGGTCTAATCCGGGACGCGCACAGATTGTGCGCAGTCGAACCAGGGGATGTCGCGGGCGGGCATGACCCGCCCGCGCCCCCGCCACCCAGCAGCGACCCGCGTCAGTTCGCCCCTCGGTCCGCATTGTGCCGGTCGAGCAGACGCGCGCTCGTCGAGCGGGGCGTCGCGGGCACCCGGGCGCACCACCCCGCTCTTCCGGCGCACCCCGGAGGGCGTGTTGTCTGTAGACTGTGCAGCGCGCAGCCTGGGATCAGGCCGCGCGGCCGGCGGCGCACCGCCGACAGCGCCTCGATTCGACCTCGCTCCGAGTGGCCAGTCGGCCCTGGCACTCGTAACACCGCGTGTCCCGGATGATCACGTGATGGGACCGGCACGCGCCGGTCGATTCCTTTTCTGCATGCCGTGTGCAGCCATCCCAAACGCACTTGCCGAAGGTCATGAACGCTCCTTTGTCGAGAGGCGCGGCGATCATCCGCCGCAGGTGGCCCGCTCGTCGCTGCAATCGAAGTGCCCTGGACCCGGGTGAAGGAAAACGAGCGCTTCGTGGATCGGGGGCCACACAGAGGACAAGTTTGTTCCCGTATTCGAACGAACGCGCGCACAGATCTCGGAACCGGCGCGCGTGGACGGGTCGCCGTGTGACGGTATGACCACGGACCTCTTCGTTGCCGGTGTGCGTGTCGATGCCGATCGCGTCCTCTCGTGCATTCCTCCTGCGTGCCGCCGCCCGCTCGACATACCGCACGCTTCAGCGGCGGGTCACTCGATGGTCGAGCTCCCTGCCTGGAGGCCCCGCCGAGCCTGCCGCCACTTCGTGCCCGCGCTCTCGGTTCTCGCAGACGTGGAGTACAGCGTGCGGTTCGAGCTCGCCGTCGAGCAGGGCGGCTGCTGGTCTCCCTGGACGGCCTCCGCAACGCTCGGGCCACACCGCTTTCCGTCGCTGGCCACGCAGCACGGGTCACTCAGGAGCGAGGTCGACGTGTTTTTCGCGTCGGAGCCGGCGGAGCGGGTTCGGATGCGGCTCGCGCTGCATTCCGACGAGGTGCGGCTGCTCGACACGGTACCGTGGCTGGCCACGCTCTCGGCCTCTGACCTCGCGCAGGTGCCCGACTCGGACGACGTCGCCGGTGGACGGGCGGTCATCGACGTGCCCGCGTGCAGTCAGATGGAGGAACCGGAATCGCTTCGCCACCGCATCTGCTCGCCGACGAGCGTCGCGATGGTGCTCGGACGCTGGGGCGTCCACGCCGCGCCTCGCGTGCTCGCCGCCGACGTCTTCGATGCCCAGTTGGATCTCTACGGGGTCTGGCCGGCGGCGATCCGCGCCGGAGCGCGACGCGGGATCGGCGGCTATCTGCTGCGGTTCCCGGACTGGCAGGCGGCGCGCTGGTGTCTGGGCGCTGGGCTCCCCGTCGTGGCGAGCGTCCGGTACGCGAGAGGCGAGCTGAGCGGCGCGGCCATCGAGGAGACGAGCGGCCACCTGATCGTGCTGACCGGATTCGACGGCGCCGAGGTGCTCGTCAACGACCCGGCGGCTCCGACACGAGCCGAGGTGCCGCGCCGTTACACGCTGGACCAGCTCCGTCGAGTGTGGCTCGAGCGTTCGGGAGTCGGCTACGTCTTCTTCCGCCCCTGAGAGTTCGAGCAACAATCGACCGCCGCGGCGGTCGGTTGTTGCTCGAACTGAGGTCGCGAGCTGATCCCGACGTCGGACGTCGGCGGTCGTCGGACCCCTGATGGCGGGCGCCAGACGTCGCGTGACCCCGAGCCGCGGCCCAGGTAGCCCGGGCCGGGTGCGAGCGTTGGGGGGTATGGGGGGCCATGTCGGGGCCCGGCCGAGCGGGGAGTCGAGCCGCGGCCCGGGTAGCCCGGGCCGGGTGCGAGCGTTGGGGGTATGGGGGGCCATGTCGGGGCCCCCCATGATCACAGATGCGTGAGCGATTCTTCGCGCGGCGGCGACTCGCGTCGCAGGCGGCGGGCGAGGATCTCGCGCGCGATGGCGCGACCGCCGAGCCCGAAGGCGAGCGCCAGCGCGAATACGAGCCCGCCGAATGTGATGCCGAAGGCGAGCAGCACCATCTCCTTGCCGACGCCAAGATGGGTGAGCGCGGTCGCCACGGCGAACAGGACCACGCCCCACTGGACCGCGCGCGCGAGGAGCCGCGCCTCCGGGATCCCGGCGTTCACCGCGGCGATCAGGAGACCCTGGCTGAGGAAGTTCGCGACCAGCAGCCCGACCAGGACGATGAGCACCGCGGCGAACAGCGGCGGCAGGAACTCGAGAAGGAATGCCGTGGCTCCGGGTGCACCCGGGAACCCGAGCGAGTCGATGGCGACGCTGGCGAACAGGACGAACAGCGCCCAGAAGGCCAGCGCGCCGAGCAGGTCGGACGGCGGTCGGAAGATCCCTGAGCGGCGAAGCGCGGACGCCAGCCCGGAGCGCTCGCTGTGGCGGTCGAGCCCGACGGCCCTGGCCACGCGGCTGACCACCGCGCGCGCGAGCCAGCCGGCGGCGACGCCGAGGGCGACGAGAACCAGCATGACGAGCAGGCGCGGAAGGATGGATGCAAGCTGGTCCGCGAGCTCGGTGAGGGCGAGCCAGACGCCGTAACTCCACCGATTCTCCATCCCGGGCTCCTTTCCCCGACCTTACACCCGCCCCGGCGCGCCCGCACCACGCGGGGCGCCGACCGGTGAGCGCCTTCCGCTGCGGACCCGAGCGCATCGTTTCTGGTGTCGCCGGGGCGAAGCCGCGTAAAATCGTGGGGCTATGCGCATGCGTCCGGCTCTCGTCACGCTGGGTGCCGTCCTCGCCATCGCGAGCTGCGCGTCGGAGCCCGAGCGTGAGTGGATGAAGGTCAACGAGCGGTACACAGTCGAGCAGTTCCGCCGGGACCACGCCGAGTGCTCCCGGAAAGGGAAGCTCGACGAGGCGTGCATGCACGCCCGCGGCTGGGTCGACGTGAAGCGGCCCGCGGAGAAGCCGTCCCCGCTCCCCGAAAGGCCGCCTGGCCGGTATTGAGCGTGCTCGGCGCCGCGCGCCGCTCCGCCGCGGGCGATCTCCACCGCTGCCGGACGTGACGATGTACCGTCGCCTCACGCAGATCGTCGCGCTGTTGCTGGCCGTCATCGCCTTCGGCACGGCCGGCTACGCCTTCATCGAGCGATTCTCGGTCTTCGACTCGCTCTACCTGACCATCATCACCGTGGCTTCCGTCGGCTTCGGCGAGATCCCGAGAGACCTCTCCACCGCCGGGCGCGCCTTCACCATGGTGCTGATCGTGTTCGGCCTCGGCAGCATGGCGTACGGACTCAGCGCCGTCACGGCGTTCTGGGTCGAGGGCGACATCCGGAACATCTGGGAGAAGCGGAAGATGGACGCACAGATCGCGAAGCTCCGCGATCACATCGTGCTGTGCGGCGGAGGTCACACCGGACGCTCCATCGCCGCCGAGTTGCTGAAGACCCGGACGCCCTTCGTGGTCATCGAGCACAGTCCGGCCGAGGAGGACGCGCTCCGCAAGATCGGCGAGAGCGTCCTCTACATCATCGGGGACGCGACGACCACCGACGTGCTGAAGCACGCGCAGGTCGCGCACGCGCGCGGGCTCATCGCATGCATGCCCGAGGACAAGGACAACGTCTTCACGCTCCTGTCCGCCCGCGAGATGAACCCCTCGATGCGGATCGTCACGCGTATCGTGTCCGACGAGTCTCGCCCGGCGCTGACCCGCGCGGGGGCGGACGCGATCGTCTCCATCTCGACGATCGGCGCGCTGCGACTGGCCTCGGTCATGCTGCGGCCCACGGTCGTCAGCGTGCTCGACGCGATGCTGCGTGAGCCCGGTGACGTCCGCGTCGAGGAGATCCCCGTCGGCGCGGGCGTGGCCGGGCAGCCGCTGGCGTCGCTCAAGCTCGCCGAGCGGATCGGGGTGAGCGTCTTCGCCGTGCGCCAGGCCAGCGGCGCACACCGCTTCAATCCGCCGGCGGAGTATCGGCTGACGCCGGGCGACGTGCTCATCGCGTGCGCGAACCCCGAGCAGCTCCGGGCAGCGCGCAAGGTGGCGATGGAAGGCTGACGTGCTCGTCACCGGTGATCGCTCCGCGGGCTTCCTGCCGGTGGACGGGACGCTTCGTCTCACGCCTTTCCGTCCAGCGCGCGCGTGAGCTGGTCGAGGTGGTTGTCGTCGTGCCAGGCCATCAGCGTGACGAAGTCATCGAACGCCATCCGCCCGCGCGTCGGGTGGATGCCGCCACGCTTGAACTGGTCCGGCGTCAGCTTCTTCAGGAACGCGAGATTCTCCTCTCGCCGCTTCCTGAACGCGGCGAGCGTCTCCCCGGGGTCGTTGCGCAGGTACTGCCGTTCCTCGGCCCAGCGGTCGGGGTTGACCGGCAGGAACTTGGGATCCTCCATGGCGAGCATCGTCTCGAACCGGGTGAAGAAGGCCTCCTCGGTGTCGCGCATGTGGCAGATGACTTCCTTCGCCGCCCAGTTCTTGGCATCGGGGCGGCGGGAGAGCGCTGCGTCGCTCTGCCCTCGAATCGCGGCGGCATAGTCGTCGGCCGTGCGTGTCATCCGCGCGAGCCGCTGCTCGGGGGACTGCTTGGCGACCTCCTCCATCGTCGGCATGTCGTTCTCCTCCGGGGTGATGATCCTCACGGCGGTCCGTCCAGGGCTCGCCGGATCTGCTGCAGGTGGTTGTCGTCGTGGCGCAGCATCACGCGGGTGAAGTCCTCGATCGTCACCCGCGTTCGGCGCGGTGCCATCCCCGCGCGCTGCCACTGCGCGGAGCTCAGTGCGCGCAGGACCTCCAGCGTCTCGTCGCGGCGCCGGCTGAAGGCGTTCCATGCCTCGCCCGCATGCTGGCGCGCGTACTGGCGCTCGGCGGCCCAGCGGTCGGCCGGGCCGACGTCCAGGATCGGCGGCTCGTCCATGTCGAGGAGCGTCCGCAACCGGACCATGACCGTCTCCTCGGCGTCGCGCAGGTGGCAGACGACCTCTGTCGCCGACCACGAGTCGGGCGCCGCTCTCCTGGACAGCCGGTCGCTGCTGCGTCCACGCAGCAGCGTCGCGAGGGCGACGGGGGTGCGCTCGAGCCGCTCCAGCATCTCGGGACGGGAGAGCGGCGGCTCGGATGCCGGGCGTCGAACAAGCGCGCCCGCGCCATCGAGCGGCGACGCGTGCGGGACGTCCGCGGACGCGTTCGGAGCTCCGGCCGAGCGAGCATCGGGCACGAGCTGATAGAACAGGCTCGACTCGCGCCTGTAGAACCCCTCCGTGTGGTACGAGTCCGGGAGCCCGAGATACGTGTAGTCGACGTGGTGTCCGACCTCGTGGAGAAGGGTCCTCAGGTACGTGCGGAATGCCACCACCCGGCGCTGCTTCGCGGTCCGCATCCAGAGCTGGATCTTCGCGGGACGGCCGGGCTCCGCGGTGTACAGCCCGTGCAGCTCACCCCACCCCCGATGCGGGCGCGCGGCGAGCACCTCCACGCGCACGCGCGGGATGCGGAGCGCGCCGGTGAGCCCGGCGATGAGGCGCTCCGTCGCCCTCTGCGTCGCGGCGCGCTCCTCCGACTCGAGCGCCGCCTGGAGCTCCCTGACCAGCGGGTGGAGCTCCGGCGCGCGGGGCAGCCCGATCTGGGTGCGCTCGTCGCTCTTCCGGTAGACGCGTTGCTGTGCGGGCGTCAGTCGCGCGTAATACGAGAACCGCATCGGCCCCTGATCGCGGCAATTCCGGCCTGCGTCAGCGTCCGGTCCACTTCGGCCGGCGCTTCTCGAGGAACGCGCGTGCGCCCTCCAGGCGATCCTCCGTCGTCCGCAGCAGCGTGGACAGGTCCTGCTCGATCCGGAGGCCGTCGGCGAGCGGCAGCTCGAGCCCCTTCACCACGGCCTCCTTGGCGTAGCGAAGCGCGATGGGCGCCTTCGATGCGAGCGTGTGGGCCAGCTCGCGGGCGGCGGACAGGACCTCGGCGGCCGGGACGACGCGCTCGACGATCCCGAGCCGGAACGCTTCGTCGCCGCGCACCCGCATCCCGGTGAGGATCATCTCGAGCGCCTTGCCACGGCCGATCAGGCGGGGCAGCCGCTGCGTGCCGCCGCCGCCGGGGATGATCGCGAGGTTGATCTCGGTGAGGCCGAGCTGCGCGTCGTCCGCGGCGATGCGGATGTCGCACGCGAGCGCGAGCTCGAGGCCGCCGCCGAGCGCGTAGCCGCGGATCGCGGCGATGATCGGCTGCGGACAGCGGTCCATCACCTGGCGAAACTCGACGCGCCGGCGTGTCTCGCGATGGCGTGTCGGCGCCTGGGGCTCCACGAAGTCGCGCACGTCGGCGCCGGCGGAGAACGCGCGGCCGCCGGCGCCCGTCAGGAGGATCACCCGGACGTCGTCATCGGTCACGAGGCCGGTGAAGCACGCCGTCAGCTCCTGGCGCATCGCCCCGTTCATCGCGTTCAGCACGTCGGGACGGTCGAGCGTGATCGTGGCCACGCCGTCCTCGACCTCGTACCGGATCGTGGTGTAGTGCATCACGCTGTCCGCGGTGCCCGCATCATGGTGGTCAACTCCGTGTCTGGCTCCCGTCAGAGCCTCTGGACGAATCGGGTGATCAAGGAGCGCCACGGCTTTGGCCGGTGCGTCCGCGCACCACGGGTGCGTCCGCGCACCCCGCCCCGGGCGCTCCGAGCGTGGGGGGGTTGGGGGGCCTCGATAGTCCCCCCATGATGTCGGCGTCGGTGACCGAATCGGGAGGTCGAGGAGTGCCACGGCTTGGCCGGGGCGCTCCGAGCGTGGGGGGGTTGGGGGGCCTCGATAGTCCCCCCATGATGTTGGTCGCACGCGGCGGGCGGCCGGCACCCGGAGTGGCGCCGATCACCCGGCGTTCGCGGAGATCGGCGATGTCACGCTCGGCGTACCCCAGTTCCTGGAGGACGTCCTCGGTATGCTGACCGAGCGCCGGCGGCGGACCCGGGTCCCGCGGCACCGCGGGAGCGAGGGTGACCGGCAGGCCCATGAGACGCAGGCGGCCGACCTCGGGGTGGTCGTACTCGCGGATCATGTCGTGATGCCTCACGGCCGGGTCGGTGTCCACGAACTCGGCGAGCGTCTGCACGGGCGCGGCCGGAATGTCGCTCCGCGCGAGGATCTCGAGCCACTCCGCGCGGGGCTTCGAGCGGAAGGTCTCGATGAGGATCGGCAGCAGATCGGCCGAGTGCTCGAGCCGGAGCAGCCACGATGCGAAGCGCGCGTCGTTGGTCAGGTGGTCCAGGCCGAGCGCCTTCGTCAGCTTCGCCCAGAAGCTCTGGTTGCCGCAGGCGAGGAAGAACCACTGCCCGTCGCCGGCCTCGTAGAGCCGGTACGTCGGGTTCTCGCGTGCAAACATCGGCTTGTCCGGGTAGTCGACGACGCTGCCGGACTGAAGCGCGAGGCTGCCGTGGAGCAGCGAGGTCTCGACGCGCTGGCCCTGACCCGTCCGCTCGCGCACGAAGAGCGCCGCGAGGACACCCTGCGCGGCGAGCGACGCGGTGTAGTAGTCGGTGACCGCGATCCGGACGAACTGCGGCGCTCCGGCGCCTCCCTGCAGCGTCTGGAGTCCCGTCATCGCCTGCAGGAGCGGATCGAAGCCGGGACGGTCGGCGTAGGGTCCGCTCGAGCCGAATGCGGTGACCGCGCAGTAGACGAGCCGCGGGTTGATCGCGCGAAGGCTCTCGCATCCGAGGCCCAGCCGTTCGGCGACGCCAGGACGCATGTTCTCCATCAGGACGTCGCCGCGCGCGACCAGCCGCTCCACGATGCCGCGGCCATCGGCGCTCTTGAGGTCGACCGCGATCGACCGCTTGCCGCGGTTCCAGCCGAAGAAGCCGGGCAGCTCGCGGAACGGATCGCCGTCCGGCGACTCGACCTTCACGACGGCGGCGCCGAGGTCGGCGAGCATCATCGCGGCGTACGAGCCGGCGATGTAGCTGGTGAGATCGACGACGCGGACGCCGTCGAGCGGCGGACCCCAGGCGGTCACGACACCGCCCGCAGCACGAGCTCGCGGTGGAAGTCACCGTCCCCGTACATGACCTCGAGCGCCTTCGCGCGCTTGAAGTACACGTGCAGGTCGTACTCCCACGTGAACCCGATGCCGCCGTGGACCTGGATCGCCTCGCCGCAGACCCGGCGCGCGGCGTCGCCCACGTACGACTTCGCGACGGACGCGGCGACCTCGTGGTCGTCCGCGCGGGCATCGAGCGCCCACGCGGCATAGTAGACGGCCGAGTGCGAGTTCTCGACGTCGAGGTACATGTCCGCGCACGTGTGACGGATCGCCTGGAAGGAGCCGATCGGCTGCCCGAACTGCTCGCGTACCTTCGCGTAGGCAACGGCCATGTCCAGACAACGGCGTGCGGCGCCGAGCATCTCGGCGGCCGCGCCGACCGCGCCGCGGCGGATGAGCGCGAGCATCGACGCCTCCGCGGCGCCCTCTCGCCCGACCACCGCGTCGGCGCTCACGCGAACGCGATCGAGCGTGACGTCGACCCACCGCATTCCGGGATCCATGACCGGCGCGGACGACAGCGTGAGGCCCGGCGCGGCGGCCTCGACCAGGAACATCGTCAGCCCTTCGGGCGCGCGTGCGGGGACGAGCAGGACGTTCGCGACGTGTGCCCACGGCACGTAGCGCTTGGCGCCGGTGAGCGCGTACCCGTCGGACGTGCGCTCGGCGCGGGTCGCCGTCGCGCCAGGGTGCCAGTCGAGCTCGGCGTCGAGCAGCGCCACGCTCGCCCGGACCTCGCCGCTCGCCACCGCCGGCAGCCAGCGGTGGCGCTGCGCGTCCGAACCAGCCTCGGCGATGGCCGTCGCGGCGAGCATCGTCGGCCAGTACGCGGCGGGGCACGCCGTGCGCCCGAGCTCCTCGAGCACGATCGCGGTCTCGACCATGCCGAGTCCGCTCCCGCCGTGCGCCTCGGGAAGCGAGAGGCCGAGCCACCCGAGCTGTGCCATCTCCTTCCAGATCGCCTCGCTCTCTCCGCGCGGGTCCTCCCAGAGCGTCCGCGCCGTGGCCGGCGTCATGTGCTCGTCGAGGAACGAGCGTGCCGCATTCCTGAGCAGCTGCTGGTCCGAGCTGAACGAGAAGTCCATGGCTCAGGCCCGCAGGCGGTCGGCGCGGACTTCCTTGGGAAGCCCGAGGACGCGCTCGCCGATGATGTTCTTCTGGATCTCCGACGATCCGGAGTAGATCGTGCCGGCGCGCGACCACAGGAAGGCGGTCGCCCAGGTGCCAGGCTCGCCGGACGACGTGTCGACCTCCTCGTAGTCGGCCGTCGCGGACATCAGCTCCCCGTACGGGCCGAGGATCTCGAGCGCCGTCTCGTAGAAGCGCTTCTCGAACTCCGTGTACGAGAGCTTCGTGACCGACGAGAAGGGGCCGGGCGCCTCGCCCTTGTCGAGCGCGGAGAGCACGCGCAGCGCCGCGTAGCGCTGCACCTCGAGCTCGGCGTAGAGCTTCCCCATCTTCGCGCGCACGACCGGATCCTGGAGCAGCGGCCGCCCGCCGCGTCTGAGGTCCTTCGCGGCGCGCACGAGCTGCGTGAACGAGATCGCGTAGCGCGTGACGCGCCCGAGCGAGTTCGCGCCGCGCTCGTAGCCGAGCGTGGTCTGCGCGATCTCCCAGCCCTGGCCCGGCTTGCCGAGCAGGTCCCGCTTCTCCGCCCGGGCGTTCGTCATGAAGACCTCGGAGAAGAGCGAGTGCCCGGTGATCTGCTTGAGCGGTCGCACCTCCACCCCGGGCTGCCGCATGTGCAGCAGCAGGCACGAGATGCCCTTGTGCTTGGGGACCCCGGGATCCGTGCGGGCGAGCAGGATGCCCCAGTCCGCGATCGGGCCGCTGGAGGTCCAGATCTTCTGACCGTTGACAACGAAGTGGTCGCCCTGGTCCTCGGCCCGCGTCCTGAGGCTCGCGAGGTCGCTGCCTGCGTTCGGCTCCGAGTAGAGCTGGCACCAGATCTCCTCGGCGGTCAGCATCTTCTGGAGGTACCGCCGCTTCTGCCACTCGGTGCCGTGCACGATGATCGTCGGACCGATGAAGCCGATCCCGAGGCCGTTGATCGCCGGCGGCGCCCCCGCCCGCGCCATCTCGTCCTGCACGATCGCCTGCTGCATCGGCGTGGCCCCCCAGCCGCCGTACTCCTTGGGCCACAACATGCCGACGTAGCCTGCCTCGTAGAGCTTCCGGTGCCACGCCCTGCGCTCGTCGAGCGTCATGAGATCGTGCCGCGGGACGTTGGCCTCGAGCCAGGCGCGGCACTGCTCGCGGAACGCACGATCCTCCGGCGCGTACGTCAGGTCCATCGCGGGCCTCCTCGGAGTGCCAGATTCTGACACGCGTCGGGAGCGGCAGCAATGGCCCGCGGGCCGCGCGCTCACCTCAGAGCTGGTGAACGAATCAGAGGTCGAGGAGCGCCACGGCGTTGGCCGGTGCGTCCGCGCCCCACGGGTGCGTCCGCGCACCCCACGGGTGCGTCCGCGCACCCCCCCCGGGGCGCTCCGAGCGCGGGGCCGGGGGAGCACGAGGGGGGCGTGAGCCCCCTTCGTATGAGTGTCGGGGGCATCGATAGTCCCCCCATGAATTCAGTCCCCCGATTTCGGAAGCCGATAAATCGCGGTGTGGAGCACGTGCGCGATCGGCCGGCGCTCGCCGGCCAGCACGACGAGATCGAGCTCGACGTACTCGCGACCCTTGCGCTCGTACAGCGAGCGCACTCGACCTCGCGTTTCGAGCGTGTCACCGATTCGCGCACGGCCGAGATGGCGAATCGCGCTCGACACGTGGATCCAGGGACCGAGCTTGACGTTCTGCGACAGCGCCCGGTTCGCCTGGTGGAGGTAGAAGGCAGGGTGCGCTCGCCCTCCGACCCCACGGTAGAGCGGCAACGGATCGGCGACACCGTCGCGATACGCCGTCGCCTGCGCGTCGTCGTACCGGATGATTGGCGTGCCGAGCGCGTCGAGCGACTCGAGCTCGGCCCGGCTCACGTCCGGGCGCTCGCCGGGAAGCGGGCGCGCGTGGTACAGCGCGAGGTTCACGGCGGTCGGCGTGCCCGCGGGGAGCGTGGCGGTCAGCGTGGCGCACTCGCCGCCGGCGTCGGTCGTCGCCCGCACCGTGGCGGCGATGGCCCGCGGCGTCCGCTCGGTGATCTCACCGGCCACCGTCACGTCTTCGCCCTCGAAGATCGGGCGCGTGAAGCGGACCGTCGCGGTCCCCCGATCGAGCCACCCCGTGCCGAGCGCGCTGACGAGCGGGTAGGTGAGATACGCATAGACGGTCACGCCCGGGACGAGGCCGCCGCGGAAGCCGTACTGCTTCGCGACGGCGTCGTCGTGGATCTTGTTCTCGCTCTGCGCCGAGGTGTTGTGCGCCTTGACTCGGTATTCCGGCAGCGGCTCCGACACGCCGGGGAGTCTACCATCCGTATAATGGTGCGCGCATGCGCTTCGCTCTCGATCTTCGGTGACGAGGGCGTGCACGCGCGCGTCGGCGATGGCTATTGGGCCAGGACCCGTGGCCTGATGGTCGAGCGTCTGCGCGCGGGCGCGCCACGCGACGCGGTGATAACGGCCGTCGGGGAGGTCGGCCGAGTCCTGGCGGAGCACTTCCCGAGGCGTCCCGACGACGTCAACGAGCTCTCCGACCAGGTCAGCGTGGACGAGTGACGGGGCGTCGGGTCGCGACGTCCACGGGCCAGCCGGCAGGTCGGCCCGTCGGGATGCGGGACGGCGGGGGTGTACCCTGGATCAGGGGAGGGGTCGACATGATGATCCGGGTGCTCTCGGTCGTCGTGGTCGTGCTCGCCACGGTCCCGCCTATGGCGCTTGCCCAGCCGCAACATCCTGTTCAGCCTCTCGTCGTCCAAGCGCCCTCGCCGGCCTCCGGTACGGACACCGACGTGCGGCAGGAAATCCGACGGAAGCGATTCGTCGTCCTTCCGCGTCCGCCCATGGAAGCCGTCGTGGAGGACAGCGACCGCGCGCGCGAGGAGCTGACGCAGCCGTCGCGCCGCGACGAGCTCATCCGCGAGAGCCGGGAGCGTCCGCTGTCACGTCCGGAGCTCGACTACGCGGTCACGAGCGGGATCCAGTCCCGGCGTGTGCTGCGCGCCCTGACTCGCTGAAGCGACGACTTCATGGGGGGCCCCGACATGGCCCCCCAAACCCCCCAGCGCTCGCAACCGGCCCGGGGGACCCGGGCCGGTGCTCGACACTGCGCTCGGCCCTGGGGCCCCGACATGGCCCCCCAAACCCCCCAGCGCTCGCAACCGGCCCGGGGGGACCCGGGCCGGTGCTCGACACTGCGCTCGGCCCTGGGGCCCCGACATGGCGTGTGACCAGTGAAGGCAGACGTGTTCAGCGGGAGGCAGACCCGCCGGGGCAAGAGCCAGACGCCCCGTAGCTTGGATGGCAG
>JACPDG010000001.1 GCA_016184125.1 Candidatus Rokuibacteriota bacterium
GCGCTCGCCGCGGATCTCAACAAGGCGCTGGGCCTCTCCTTCGGCAAGGTGCGCCGGCTCTTCCAGACGTTCTTCGGGATCCGGTGGTCACCCCCGACGCGACCGGCTGGACAGTCGGGGCCGGTTGCAGTGCCTGTGGGCGTTCGTGACCGAGCGCCGCTGCCGGGAGATCCTCGACACGCTCCGGGCCGGCGCGGCCCGCTTCCCCCACGCCGTCAAGGCGCTGTGGCCCCCACGCTGGCGGCAGCACGAGTTCCTCGTCGAGGGCGTCGAGCCTGCGGTCCCAGGCAACCTGCCCGCGTTCGAGCGCGCCGAGCGCGCTCGTGTCGATCACGAGCCCCATCTGGACGCGGCCTGACGCATGAACGGTCGATACGTCATCGTAATTGCGAGCCGGAGTACTTAGGAGCGATTGGGGGGGTGCGGGGCATCTCGCGCCCCGACACCGTCACGGAAGTCGAGGAGCGTGGGGGGTATGGGGGCCATTTCGGGGCCCCCATGAAGATCGGTCGGGCCATCTCGGGGCCCCAGGCCCGCGACCGAGGTCGAGGAGCGGCCCGGGTTCCCCGGGCCGCTTCCGAGCGATTGGGGGGTGTGAGGGGCCATCTCGGGGCCCCCCACTTCTAGCGATAGGCCAGGATCTCGAGCAGGTTGCCGTCCGGGTCGAGGAAGTACAGGCAGTCGTGATCGCCCCAGTCGATGGGCGCGTGATGCGGGATCCCGCGCTCGGCGAAGATCTGCTGGGCTTCGGCGAGCTCGTCGCAGGAGACCTCGAAGCAGTGGTGGCTCTTGCCGAGGGGATTCCGGATCTGCTCGATGCTCCCCGCCACACGATCCGGCTTGAGGAAGAGCGCGCACGCGCCGTCGCCGTATCGGAGCAGCACCTGGTCCGGCAGCCGCATCTGGACGGTCATCCCGAGCACCTCCGTGTAGAAGCGCTCGGCGCGGGCAAGGTCCGCGACGTCGATGCCGAAGTGGTCGAGGCGCTTCATCCTCATCGCGGCTCTCCGACATCGCTCGCCGGCATGACCGCCGCGGAAGCCTCGAGATGCGCCAGCGCCCACCGCGCGGCATCGCTGACGACACGATCGGCGTCGTCGACTGCGCCTCGCAGCGCGGCGATCGAGGTGCTGTCGCCGCGATTGCCGAGGACCAGCGCGGCATTGCGCAGAAGGCCGGCGCGCTTCGGGCGGATCAGCGCCGTGCCGCGGAACCGGGCGCGGAACGAGGCGTCGTCCAGCGCGAGCAGTTTCTCGGGCGGGTCGAGGTCCGTCACGGGGAGGAACGACGGATCCTGCGCCGGCCTCGCCTTGCGGTTCCACGGGCAGACGTCCTGGCAGACGTCGCACCCGAACAGCCAGTCGGCGATCGCAGGCCGGAGCGCGCCGTCGATCGCACCCCGATGCTCGATCGTGAGGTAGGAGATGCAGCGCCGGGCGTCGAGCACGTACGGCGCGACGAACGCCTGCGTCGGACAGGCGTCGAGACAGGCTGTGCACGTCCCGCAACGATCGGGCACTGGCGAATCGAGCTCGAGGTCGGCCGTCGTGACGACGGCGCCGATGAAGAAGTACGACCCGAGCGCCTCGTCGAGCAGGTTCGTGTTCTTGCCGACCCAGCCGAGTCCCGCCCGGGCGGCGAGATCGCGCTCGAGCACGGCGCTCGTGTCCACGGCAGCGCGGCTCTCGACGTCCGGCCCGCCGGCCTCGCCGAGGAGGTCGACGAGCGCGGCGAGCTTCGGACGCATGACGTCGTGATAGTCGCGCCCGCGTGCGTACCGGGCGACGTTCCGCCAGCCGGACGGACCACGGCCGCCGACGTGGCCTTCGCGCCGCCGGTGCGGGCGCTCGCGGCCCGCCGCCCGTGCTCGGGCTTCCGGCGCGTCCCGCCCGGAATTGTAGGACAGCGCGACCGTCACGACGGACCGTGCGCCGGGCAACCACCGGGAGGGGTCGCCACGCTCGACCCGTGTGCGAGCCAGGTAGCTCATGCTGCCGGCGTAACCTGCGTCGAGCCATCGCTCGAAGGCGCCCGCATGCTCCGGCGGAGCCGCCGGACCGATCGCGACGCGGTCGAATCCGACCTCCAGCGCACGCGCCTTGACCGCGTTGCTCAGCGCCAGGCCGACGAGCGTCACGACCGTCTCGCCTTCGCCACCACGTGGCTGCGTGTGAGCGTGCGGCCACCGTCCTCCAGGAACCGGATGTACCGGAACCATCGGCCGTCCGCCCGCCACTTGTCCTCGAGCGCCACGGCGCCCGCCAGCGCCTCTTCCAGAGAACGGAACTCCTGCACCTCGGTCTCGACGGCCAGGTGCTCGACCACGAAGCCGTGCTGGGCGAAGAGCCGGCGTAACCGTTCCTCGTCGTACGCGAACCGCGAGCGCCGTTCCGTCTCCCGCCAGTGGTCCACGTGAAAGCCGAAGAGCACCAGCGCCCGTCCCGCGCAGAGCGTCCGCGCGGCCGTCTCGACGAGCCGGTCGGACAGGAAGAAGTGCGCGGTGATCAGGTCCGGCTCCACAGTGACGCCGTCGATCCGCCGGAAGTCATCGAGCGCGTCGGCATCGGCGACGGCGAAGTCGACGTTCACGATCCCGCCGGCGGCCGCCCGCTTCCTCGCCTCGTCCACCAGCGCCGCATCCCGTTCGATGCCGACGACCCGCCGGCAGAGCGAAGCGAGAGCGAGCGCGATCCTCCCGGTCCCGGTCCCGGCGTCCACGACGGTCGCGTCGGCGAGCGGCTCGTCGAGGACGAGCCTCCAGAATGTTTCGTTGACTCCCGGCGGCGCCGCTGAGACTCGAACTCCCATGCCATCCAGGGTAGCTCCCCGGTAAACCGCCTGCTCGCCTGCCGGGCACGACCGCCGGGCCTGAAACGCGCCACCCGGCTGAAGCGCCGTTTCCATGGGTAAAGTCGAGCCCGCGATGGCGAACGTAGTTCGCGATTTTGACTACTCGCGGATCAGCGACGGGCCGGTGGCCAACGGATGCAGAACGTCGATCGCCCAGCCCACGTCGAGGCGTTCTCCGAGCCATCTCGGCCACGCGATCCGCGCGTCGAGCCGGAGTCCGTGCGCGACGTGCGCCGCCCGGAGGCTCTCCACCGGATCGGCAGGCACCGGGACCGGAGGCGGGACGTCGGGCAGAAGCCGGCCGTCCGGCCGCCGAAACTGGAGGGCGCCGTCCGGCTGCCGCTCGACCCGGTAGCCCTCTTCGTGGACCGCGCGATGGTGGCGGCGACAGAGCAAGGCGAGGTTCGAGAGCAAGGTCGGGCCACCGTCAGCCCAATGACGGACGTGATGCCCTTCGCCGAACCGCAGTCCGCAGCCCGGGAAGCGGCAGCCGCGGTCCCGATGGTGGAGCGCGCGCCGCAAGGCCGGCGGAATGGTCCGGGTGCGGGCGCCGACTTCCGCGAGGCGCCCCTCCTCGTCGTGCCGCATCACGACCCGGCTGGCATCGCACGCCAGCCGCCGCGACGTTTCCTATGAAACCTGTGCGCGTCCGGCGCCGCCGCCTCAGGCCGCCTTTTTCTCGAGCACGACAGAATAGCCGAGCGCTTCAAGGCGGTGGACA
>JACPDG010000002.1 GCA_016184125.1 Candidatus Rokuibacteriota bacterium
CCGGAGGCCCTGGGGAGCCCCACCGTCCCGTCGAGCGACAGCGCTCCCTTGACGCCCCCGCCGATGGACGGCTCGGGCCCCAGCACCGTCGCCACCAGCGACGTCAGATCCTTGCCGTCGATACCGAGCCGGCCGGCCAGCTTCGCCTCGGTGAGGGCCCGTGCGCCGTTCGGCGTCATCGTGACGTCCGTCAGCGTGATCGCGACTGCACCCGGCATGAGCCGCGCCGAGCCGCCGACGGCGAACGATCCGGCGTCGGGCGTCAACGTCAGGTCGACGTCCTCGAGCCGGTAGGCGCCGGCCGCGCCACCGCGGCCGCGCGACACGTACGTCACCACGCCGCCGTCGAGCTTGACCCGCGAGGCGAGGACGCCGCCGCCGGCTCCGGTTCCCGGACTGCCGCGCGGGCGCGACGGTCCCGGACGCGGCCCCGGCGCCGGAGCACCCAGGCTCGCGAAGTTCCACCGCCCGGCCGCGTCCTGGATCACGGCCGCGACCGGCTTCTTGAGGATCAGGTCGCCGAACTCGAGCCGGCCCTGGAGCAGTGGCCCGAGCCGGAGTCTCAGCTGACCACGGTCGAGCCGGACGAACGGCCCGGTCCCGAATCGCGGATCCTCCGCCACCTCGAGCCCCCGCAGCTCCACCGCGGGCAGCGGGAAGACCGAGACCGAGACGGCCTCGAAGCGCACGGGGCGACCGAGCGCGTGGGACGCGTTCGACGCGATCAGCGTCTGGACGCGGCGCGTGTCGACGAGAAACGGGAGCGCGACGACCGCGGCGACCGCGAGCACCACGATCGCCGCGGCCGCCGTGAGGACCCAACGGCCGAAGCGGCTCACCTCAGGTGTCGTGAGTGAGCGCCCCTAGGCGGACTCGATCGCGCAGAGCTTCCACTTGTTGGGCCCGACCGGGCGCGTGAACGTCCAGTGCTCCTCGACCATCTGCGGCTCGGTCTTCGTGCCCTCGACCACCTCGCCGCTCCGGTCGTCGACGGTGTAATCGAGCATGGCGCCGGAGAAGAAGACGGTCACGAAGTCGTGGCCACCTTCCTGCCACGCCTCGGTCACCTCCGCGCGGTCGAGCTGCACCTTCTCGACATAGTTCGTCCGGTGCGCGGCCTTCAGCTCCTGGCACTGGTTCTGGAGCACGTTGTACATCTCGGGCGTCAGGCGGTCGCGGATCATCCCGACGTCGCGCATCGCGACGCAGCTCTGCACGTTCACGAAGAACGTCCGCGCCCACTCCTCGAACGCGGCCGGGTCGAACCCGGCGTCCATCTGGCGGATGTGGCCGATGCCCTTCTGCAAGTCCGCCTCACCGCCGTGGGCGCCCGGCGCGAACTGCGCCGTCGTGCCGCGACCCGTAGCAGGCGCTGCCGCCGCCCACCGGCTGGCGCCCGCAGGGGCGTACGCCGGCTCCTCCGATTCGCGACGACGCCCGAGGAACTGCCACGCGAGGAACGCCAGACCGCCGAGGATCACGATGTCCATGAGGCCGATGCCGAAGCCGCGCCCGAAGCCGCCGAACAGCAGGCTGCCGAGCAGGCCGCCCAGCGCGAAGCCGCCGAGCGCACCGCCCATGCCCGAGAGGAACCCACGGCGCTGGGCCGGCGCCTGCTGAGCCGTCGGGGCGGCCGGAGAAGCCGGCACGGTCTGCCTGTAGCCGAAGGTCGGGGTCCGGGACGGCGACGAGGGCGTCGGCGCCGGCCGTGACGGCGCGGAGAACGACCGCGAGCCTCGGCTCCCGCCAAACCTGGCGCGCGCCCACGCGTCGCCTGCCTGTGCCGCGAGCACCGCTGCGACCGTCACCCCTACGACCGCGACCAGCGTCCGACGTGTCATGTGTCGCTCCCTCCCTCTCGGCCTGCCTCGTCCGTTCATTCTAGATGCTGGTCAGCCCGCCGTTGTCAGTTGCCTGAGATCCTTCTTGAGGATCTTGCCGGTCGGGTTCTTCGGCAGCGCGCTGATGAATTCGATCGACTCGGGGACCTTGTAGTCGGCGATCGACTGGCGGCACAGCGCCTGGAGCTCGGCCGGCGGCACGGGCGCGCCCTCCTGGAGGACGACGTACGCCTTCACCGCTTCACCGCGGACGGCGTCCGGCACGCCGATGACCGCGACCTCTTTCACCGCGCCGTGGCGGAACAGGACCTCCTCGACCTCGCGCGGGAAGACCTTGAAGCCGGACACGTTGATCATGTCCTTCACGCGGTCGACGATGTAGTAGTAGCCGTCCGCGTCGCGCGAGCCGATGTCGCCCGAGCGCAGCCACCCGTCCCGGATCGTCTCCGCCGTCGCCGCGGGATTGTTGAAGTAGCCTTTCATCACGTTCGGGCCCTTGATCAGGATCTCGCCCAGCTCTCCGTCCGGAACCTCCCGTCCGTCGAGGTCCACGATCTTCATCTCGACGTTCTCGATCGGCGTCCCGACCGAGCCCGCCCGGAACCGCACGTCGTGGTTGTACGACGCGAACGGCGAGCACTCGGTGAGCCCGTACCCCTGCTGGATCCAGTGGCCGTACGTGTCGTGCCACCGCCGCTCGACGTCCGAGGGCAGCATCGCGGCCGCGGAGAAGCAGAGGCGGACGGACGACACGTCCAGCGTCTGCGCCACCGACAGGAACAGGATGTACATCGTCGGCACGCCGTAGAGCAGCGTGATCCGGTGCCGCGGGAGCGCGTCGATGAACGGCTCGGGCACGAAGCGCTCGTGGAGGACGAGCTCGGCGCCCGCCGTCGCGAGCGCGTTCATGATGAAGTTCTGGCCGAAGCAGTGGAACAGCGGGAGCGCGCACAGCCCGCGATCGTCGGGCGTCATGCGCAGATGGTGCACCGTCGCGTACGCGTTCGACACGACGTTCGCGTGCGTGAGCATCACGCCCTTCGGCCGGCCGGTCGTCGCCGACGTGTAGAGGATCGCGGCCGTCGCCTCGCGATCGCAGTCGACCGCGCGCAGCGGCCGGCCCGCGAGCGCCGCGAGCGCCTTGGCGTCGAGCACGTGGCGCACCGACGGCATCGCGTCGCGTGACGGCAGGTTGCCCGCGACGCTGTCGGCCGTGATCACCGCGGCCGGACCGGCGTCGTTGACGATGTAGGCGATCTCGTCGGCCTTGTACGTGACGTTGAGCGAGATGGGCACGAGCCCCGCCTTCTGGGCCGCGTAGTACGCGAGCGGGAACTCGGCGACGTTCGGCAGGTGCAGGCCCACGCGATCGCCGGGCGCCAGGCCGAGCGCCTGGAGCCCGCCCGCGATCGTCGAGGTCCGCGCATCGAGCTGCGCGTACGTCCAGCTCCGGTCGCCGGCGACCAGCGCCGTCCGCTCTGGGAAATGCTGGGCCGAGCGCTCGAGGAGCTCCGCGATGTTCATGGCCGCAGCACGATGGCCGGCGCCGGCTTGGCGACGTCCTCGTAGCGCATGACCTCGGGACCACCGGGCGAGTGAACGCGGACGGCTTTCATGGATGCCGACCTCCTGTCGGTCGTGGATGATCGCGGTGCGAGATCGCTGGCGTGCGGTGGGATTATAGCAGCGTGCCGAGACCGCCC
>JACPDG010000055.1 GCA_016184125.1 Candidatus Rokuibacteriota bacterium
GATGCGGCGTCGCTCGAGCTGGTGGAGGCGCTCGCGGCGCTGGCCGGCCCGGTGCTCGAGCTCCAGCGCCGCGACGACCGCTGGCTCGTCGCGAAGGCCGGCGAGTCCGCACGAAAGACGCTGGCCGCGCTGATCGGGCCGCGCCACATCGTGCTCAAGCTCGCCACGGTCACGGCGGCGGCCGCCGTCGCATTCCTCGCGGTCGCCGAGGGCGACTTTCGCGTCGCCGGCACGACCGCGCTCGAGCCGGTGCTCCGGAGAGCGGCGGTGGCGCCGTTCGCCGGCTACGTGGCGGAGGCGCCGGTGCGCGCGGGCGACGTCGTCCGGCGCGGCCAGCTCCTGGTCCGTCTCGACGATCGCGACCTCCGGCTCGAGCGCCTCAAGGCGGCGAGCCAGCACGAGCAGCTCACGCGCGAGTACAGCCAGGCGTTCGCCGCGCGCAACGCCGCGCAGGTCGTCATCCTGTCCGCCCGGCTCGACCAGTCGCGGGCGCAGCTCGCGCTCCTGGACGACCACCTGGCGCGAACGCGCCTGAGAGCGCCGTTCGACGGCATCGTGGTCGCCGGTGACCTCTCGCAGCAGATAGCGGCGCCCGTGGAACGTGGCCAGCTGCTCTACGAGATCGCGCCGCTCGACGCCTACCGTCTCGTGATCAAGGTGGACGAGCGCGACGTGACCCTGGTGGCGCCCCGCCAGAAGGGGACGCTCGTGCTCGCCGGGGTGCCCGGCGAGCCGCTCAGCTTCACCGTGGAGAAGGTGACGCCCGTCTCCACGCCCAAGGACGCGCGGAACTTCTTCCGCGTCGAGGCCGCGCTCGACGGCAAGCTCGACCGCCTGCGCCCAGGCATGGAGGGCGTCGGCAAGATCGAGGTGGGCCGCCGCCTCCACGTCTGGATCTGGACGCGCCAGGTGATCGACTGGCTCCGCTTGCAGCTCTGGACCTGGCTGCCGTAGCGCGGCCTCCGCCCGGTCGATGTCGCGTCCCGTCTTCAGCGCCTCCTGGTATCGCGTCGCCCTGCTGACGCCGCGGCTGCGCAGCAACGCGCGCATCCACCGCCACCAGTACCGGGGCGAGACGTGGTACGTGCTGCAGGACGTGGCGTCCGAGCGGATGTTCCGGTTCTCGCCGGGCGGTTACCTGATCATCGGCATGATGGACGGCAACCGCACCGTCCAGGAGCTGTGGGACGTCGCGACGACGCGCCTCGGCGACGACGCGCCGACGCAGGACGAGATGATCCAGCTCCTCTCCCAGCTCCAGGTTGCGGACGTGCTGCAGTGCGATGTGCCGCCCGACACGGCCGAGCTCCTGCGACGGTACGAGGAGCGGCAGCGCCGCGTCTCGTGGAGCCGCTGGCTCTCGCCGCTCTCCTGGCGCTTCCCGCTGTTCGACCCCGGGCGCATCGTCGGCACGTTCAGCCCGCTCGTCTCGCCGCTGTTCTCGGTGCCCGGCCTCGTGCTCTGGCTCCTCGTCGTGGGCACGGGCCTGGTCCTCGCCGGCGTCCACTGGCGGGACCTGACCGAGAACGTGCTCGACCGCATCCTGCTGCCCCAGAACGCGCTGCTGCTGTGGCTGTGCTTCCCCGTGGTGAAGGCGATCCACGAGTTCGGGCACGCGTTCGCCGTGAAGGCGTTCGGGGGCGAGGTGCACGACATGGGCATCATGCTCCTCGTGTTCACGCCGATCCCGTACGTCGACGCCTCGTCCGCGACCGCGTTCCGGTCGAAGTGGCAGCGGATCGTGGTGGGGCTCGCGGGCATGGGCGTGGAGCTGCCGCTGGCCGCGATGGCGCTGCTCGTCTGGGTGAGCGCGGAGCCCGGGACCGTCCGGACGCTTGCCTACAACGTCGTCCTGATCGCCGGGATCTCGACCATCCTGTTCAACGCGAACCCGCTCCTGCGCTACGACGGCTACTACGTGCTCGCGGACCTGCTGGAGATCCCGAACCTGTACAACCGCTCGCGCGCGTGGCTCGGCTACGTGGTGGAGCGGTACCTGTTCGGGCGCAAGACCGCGGAGCCGCCCCCGTCGACGCCGGGCGAGCGCGCGTGGTTCCTCGTCTACGCGGTCTCCTCGTTCCTCTACCGCGTGCTCGTGGTCGTGGCGATCGCGCTGTTCCTCATGGAGCGCTCCTTCTATCTCGGGGCGCTCATCGGGCTGGTCGGCATCACGGCGTGGGCCGTGATGCCGGTGTGGAAGGGCCTGACGACCCTGTTCACCGCGCCGCGCCTGCGCGAGGTGCGCGTCCGGGCGATCGCCGTGTGCGTCCTCCTCGCCGCGCTCGCCGTCGGTGCGCTCGCCTTCGTTCCGGTCCCGTTCCGGAGCCTCGCGGAGGGCGTCGTCTGGGTGCCCGACGAGGCGCTGGTCCGCGTCGGGACCGAGGGATTCGTCGAGCGGGTGGGGGCCCGACCCGGCACGCGCGTGCGCCGGGGCGACGTCCTGCTGGTCCTCGAAGACCGCGAGCTGGCGGCCCGCAGCCGGATGGCGGCGGCGCGCGTGCGCGAGCTGGAGGCGCAGCGCGACAGCGAGCGCCCGCGCGAGCGGGTGAAGCTGCAGATCGTGGAGGAGGAGCTGCGCTACGCGCGCCAGGAGCTGGCGCGCCTGCGCGAGAGGGTCGCCGGCCTGACGATGCAGGCCGCCACCGGTGGCACGTTCGTCCTCTTCCAGGGCGGCAGCGCGCCGTGCGAGTGCATGCTCGAGAACAACCTCCTGGGCCGCTTCGTCCGGCGGGGCGACCTGCTCGGGTACGTGCTCGACCTCGACCGCATCACCGTGCGCGCCGTGCTCGCGCAGTCCGACGTGGACCTCGTGCGCCGCCGCACGCACGCCATCGCCGTGCGGCTGTCGGAGCGGCTCGCGGAGGCGCTGCCGGCGCGCCTCGTGCGCGAGGTGCCCGGCGCGAGCGAGCGGCTGCCCAGCGCGGCGCTCGGCAGCGGGGGCGGCGGCACCGTCGCGATCGATCCGCGCGATCCCGAGGGCGCCACGGCGATGGGGAAGGTGTTCCAGGTCGACCTCGAGCTGCCGTCGGTGGGGCTCGTCAACGCCGGCGGGCGCGTGTACGTCCGCTTCGACCACGGCCGCGCGCCGCTCGCGTGGCAGTGGTGGCGCGAGGTGCGCCGGATCTTCCTCGCACGTTTCAATGTGTGAGCCGCGTGCTGGCACGCCGCCAACCGACGGCACGAGAGGTGCCGCTACCGGTGTGAGCGCCGCGAGAAGACGGGGGTGTGTGCACCAGTGCAGCGAACCGGGGCTCGCACCGCTCGCTCCGGCCGCTGACTGCTTCTTTCTCCTCCGCCCGCACCACGTCCGCTTAGCCAAGCGGCGCGGGACGCTCGCCCCGGCCGCTGACTGCGTCCGATCGACCGGGCGCCTGCATGTCTAGGACCCGGCTGCCGATCGCCGTCGCCGAGGGCGCGTACCCGGAGCGCCGGGATCCGCGGGATGGTGCGCTCGAGCGCCTCGTGCACCTCCTGCGCGGCCCGCTCGTGCGCGGTCTCGCGCGGCGCCGGGCCCGGTGGGCGCGCTTCGTCGGTCGCGTCGCCGAGCACGGCGCCGCGATCGAGATGCGCGGCGAGGCGGCGATCCGCGAGGAGGCCGACGCGCTGCGGGAGGTGCTCCGGCGCCGCGGCTTCGAGGAGGACCTGGTGGCCCGCGCCTTCGCGCTGGTGCGGGCCGTGGCCACGCGCGCGATCGGGCTCCGGCACTTCGACGTGCAGCTCATCGGCGGTCTCGTGCTCCTCGAGGGTATGGTGGCCGAGATGGACACCGGCGAGGGCAAGACGCTGGTCGCGACCCTGCCCGCGGCCACGGCGGCGCTCGCCGGCGTGCCCGTGCACGTCATCACCGTGAACGATTACCTGGCGCGGCGCGACGCCGACTGGATGGGTCCCGTCTACCGCGCGCTCGGTCTCGAGGTCGGGCTGATCGTGCACGGGCTCGACGAGGCGACGCGGCGCGCGGCCTACGCCGCGGACGTCACCTATGCCAGCAACAAGGAGATCGCGTTCGACTACCTGCGCGACCGCATCGTGCTGCGGCGGCGGCCGTCGCGCGCCCAGCTCACGCTGGAGCGCCTGGCCGGCGACACCGCACGCGCGCGGCGACTGCTCCACCGGGGGCTCCACTACGCGATCGTGGACGAGGCGGACAGCGTGCTGGTCGACGAGGCGCGCGTGCCGCTCATCATCTCCGCGGGCGCGGGGGAGACGCCGGAGGCGCGGCTCTACCACGCGGCGCTCGACATCGCGAACGACCTCGCCGAGGACCGCGACTACGCGGTCGATGCGCGCGATCGGCGCGTCGAGCTCAGCGACGAGGGCCGGGCGCGCCTCGCCACGCTCGCGGCGCCGCTCGGGGGGCTGTGGACCGGCCGGCAGCGCCGCGAGGAGCTCGTGAGCCAGGCGCTCACCGCGCGACACCTCTTCATCCGCGACACGCACTACCTCGTGCGCGACGGTCGCGTGCAGATCGTCGACGAGTTCACCGGACGCATCAGCGCCGACCGCTCGTGGGAGCGCGGGCTGCACCAGCTCATCGAGGCCAAGGAGGGCGTCGAGCTGACGAGCCGCACCGAGCCGCTCGCGCGCATCAGCTACCAGCGGTTCTTCCGTCGCTACCTCAGGCTGGCCGGCATGACGGGGACCGCGCGCGAGGTCGCCGGCGAGCTCTGGAGCGTGTACCGTCTGCCAGTGGTGCGCATCCCGACCAACCGTCCCGTCATCCGCCGCCGGCTTCCCGACCGGCTCCACGCGACGGCGGACGCCAAGTGGGCCGCGGTGGTGGAGCGGATCGAGCTCTCGCGCCTGCTCGACGCCGCCGGCCTCGGGCACGCGGTGCTGAATGCGCGGCAGGACGCGCAGGAGGCCGAGATCGTCACGCGGGCGGGCGAGCCGCGCCGCATCACCGTCGCGACGAACATGGCGGGCCGCGGCACCGACATCAAGCTCGCGCCCGGCGTCGCCGAGCTCGGCGGTCTGCACGTCATCGCGACCGAGCGCCACGAGGCCCGGCGCATCGACCGCCAGCTCTTCGGCCGCGGCGGCCGGCAGGGCGATCCCGGCAGCTACGAGGCATGCGTGTCGATCGAGGACGAGGTCGTCGCCACGAACCTCGCCCAGCCGCTCCGGCGCCTGGCTGCCGCCGCATCGGCGGTCGGCTCCGGCGGCCCGCGCCTCGCGGGGCTCGCGGTGCGCTGGGCGCAGGGGACCGCGGAGCGGCGCCACTCGCGCATGCGGCGCGACCTCCTGAGATTCGACGAGCAGCTCGAGTCGGCGCTGGCGTTCTCGGGGCACCGGGAATGACGCCGGACATCGTCCCCGACGTTCTCTGCCGCTGCCGGCGAGCGCCGGAGCGTTCGACGCGACGGAGTGCCGCGATGAAGCGGATCGTGTCCCCGGCGCTGGCCGTGCTGCTGGCGCTGGCCCTCGTCCCCGCGCCCGCGTTCGTTCCACCGGCCGAGGCGGCGAACGAGTCCTTCGACTGCCTGATGGAGCCGCACGTCGTCGTGTCCGTCGGCGCGGCCGTCGAAGGCCTGCTCGAGGCGGTCAACGTGGACCGCGGGGACCTGGTCGCCAAGGGCGAAGTCATCGCGACCCTCGAGTCGAGCGCCGAGCGCGCGGCCGTCGCGCTGGCCGCGGCGCGCGCCCAGATCGAATCGGCGACGAAGTCCAGCCAGGCCCGCTTCGACTTCGGCGTGCGCCGCTGGGTGCGGACCGATGAGCTGTTCAAGCAGAACCTGATCCCGCTGCGCGAGCTCGACGAGGCGGAGACCCAGAAGGTGCTCGCCGAGATCGGCGTGCTCGAGGCGAAGGAGAACCGCACCCTCGCGCACCTCGAGCTCGAGCGCGCGAAGGCGGCCCTCGCATTGAAGACGATCCGCAGCCCCTTCGACGGCGTGGTCGTCGAGCGCTTGCTCTCGCCCGGCGAGCTGGTCGAGCAGGCGCCGATCCTCAAGATCGCGCAGATCGATCCGCTGCGGGTGGAGGTCATCCTGCCGGTGTCGATGCTCGGCAAGGTGACGCTGGGCACGCAGGCGCAGGTCATGCCCGACGCGCCGGTGACGAAGGAGCCGCTCGCGGCGCGCGTGAAGATCGTGGACCGCGTCGCGGATGCCGCGAGCGGCACCTTCGGTGTGCGCCTCGAGGTCCCGAACCCGAGCTATCGCCTGCCGGCCGGGCTGAGGTGCACGGTGCGGTTCCTGGACTGACCACCACGGGACACCCACGCGTCGATCCGCTCCGCGCTTGACACTTCTGAGCTCGCCAACCTAGGGTAACGGCCGCATGGCCAGCCGTTCAGCGCTCGTCCTCTCCCGGCTCGCGCAGCGGAATCGACAGCGTGTCCGGAACCGGCGCGCGATCGCGCGGCGTCGTCCACCGGTGTTCGAGTCGATCGAGAGCCGGCTGCTGCTCGCGGGCGACGCCGCGCTCGCGCTCTCGCTTCCCGCGCTCGACGTGACCGCCGACGCCGAGCTGCCAGCGGTCGTCGACGTGCCTGTCCCATCCGATCCGGCGGACTCGACGACCGCGGCCGGGGACGGCGCGACGGTCGGCGATCACGACCGCGTCTCGGAGGTCCAGGAGGCCGACACCATCCGAGCGGCGCCCACGTCGTGACGGAACGTGGTCGTTCCTCGTTCCCGGCAACGACGACGCCTCCGGCCGCGACCTCTACGTGCGGGTGATCGCGGAGACCGAGGCCGGCATCGTTCATGACCCCGCGGGCAACGCCTACGTGTACACGGGCCCGACCGTCACGGACTGGCAGGGCGGTGCGATGTGGTACGACGCGAACCCGCTCGACGCAACCAGCGAGCCCGTTCGCCCGGCGACCGACGTCGTCCACGCGGCGTTCAACATCCTCGACCAGCTCGTCGGCAGCTACGAGTTCCTCGCCGCGTTCGGCGAGAACCCCGGCCAGGTGCAGGTCCAGTACGGTGCCGGCGGTACGGACGGGTCGTACTACCAGGGCGGCGTCATCACCCTGCTCGGCCTGCTGGACGACGCGGATGATGGCTTCGACGACTCGGTCATCCGGCACGAGTACGGGCATTTCGTTGCCGATCAGATCAGCTACGACAAGAGTCCCGGCGGACCGCACACATGGGGCTCGCACATCTCGCGCGAGCTCGCGTGGTCGGAAGGCTGGGCCACGTTCTTCGCCGGGGCCACGCTGGACCAGAGCTACTACGTCGACGTCGCCTTCGATTCGAGCATGATCCAGGACGGCTGGCTCGACGTCAGCCTGGAATCGCCGGAGGGCTACGCGCTGACCGGTGACGGCGTCGAGGGGGCGATCGCGCTCGTGCTCTGGGACATCTTCGACCCTGCCAACGAGCCGCACGACACGATGGCCGCGGGCGCCGACGAGATCATCGCCATCGTCAGCGACCCCGCGTACTTCTCGGCGAGCACGACGTGCACGCTCGCCGACTTCTACGAGGGATGGCGGGGGCTCGGGTATGCCGACCTCGAAGGACTTCGCGTGATTCTCGCCGAGCGGAGCATCGTGTACTGGCCGACGATCGAGTCGGTCACCGGCGCCCCGGATCCGGCCACGCCGGCCGACGGCGTCACCCTGACCGCGAACGGCGTCACCGCCACGAGAGCGATCGCCGGCGTGTCGTTCTATCGCGAGAGCAACGGCACTGCGGGGCTCCAGACCGGCGCCGGCGGCGACACGCACGTCGGGAACGACACGAGCGCCTCCGATGGGTGGACGGTGACGGTCAGCACGGACGGGCTCGCGCCCGGCGCGTACACGTACTACGCGATCGCCGAGGACGTCTCGGGCGACACGAGCGGCGCCGGCACCGCCGCCGTGTCGACGACCAGCACCATCCAGGACGCCGCGCCGTCGACCCTGACGGCGTCCCTGACCGGCACGCCCAGCGGGTTCGAGGTCACGTTCAGCGGAGCCATCGACGCGAGCGTCCTGAACCTCTACGACGCGCAATCGGTCGCCATGGGCCCCGCGGACGTCACGCTCGTCGGCGCGGCGACCGGCGCCGTCCGCGGCACGCTCTTCGTCGAAGACGGCGGCCAGCAGCTCGTCTTCGTGCGCACCGGTGGCGTGCTCGCCGCCGACACCTACACGGTCATCCTCAGAAGCGCCGCCGACGGCATCAAGGCGACCGACGGCATGCTGCTCGACGGCAATGGCGACGGCGTGCCGGGCGACGACTACGTCGGGAGCTTCGACGTCGCCGTCACCCCGGGCGTCGTCGTGAGCATCCCGGACTTCGCGCGCGGTCCGGGGCAGCCGGTCGACGTGCCGGCGTCGGGGACGGGGCTCCCGATTCGAATCACGAGCAGCGGCGGTGTCGACCGCGTGGATCTCCTGCTCGACTACGACCCCGCCCTGCTGGAGCTCACCGCCGTCGCTCCCGGTGTCGCGCTGCCGGACGGCGCCACCGTGACGTTCGACCTGTCGACGCCGGGCCGCGCCGAGATCCATGTGTCCCTGCCCGCGCCGCTGGCCAGCGGGTCGTTCGATCTCGTGACCCTGACCGCCGCGGTCCGGAGCACGGCGCTGTACCGCGCCAGGGAAATCCTCGACATCGTCTCTCTCTCGGTGAACGGGGGAGCGATCCCGGCCGTCGCGGACGACGGAGTGCACGTGGTGGCGTACCTCGGCGACACGACGGGCAACGGCGGCTACAGCTCGCTGGACGGCCAGCGCGTGCTGCGCGTCGCCGTGGGCCTCGACACCGGATTCGGCGCCTTCCCGCTGGTCGATCCGGTGATCCTCGCGGACATCACGGGGGACAGCGCGATCAGCTCGCTCGACGCCACCCGGATCCTGCAGGAGGCCGTCGGCTTCGATCCCGCGGAGATCCCGGATCGGCCGGCGTCGATGCCGGCGCTCGCGTTTGCGGGAGCAGACCCGGCGGTGAAGATGGACGCCTCCGTGTCCGGGGCGCCGGGTGACGTGGTGACCGTGCCGGTGAACGTGGCCGGCACGGCGGCCGGGATCGCGACAGTGGACCTCGAGCTGCGGGACGACCCGACGGTACTCGGGCTCGACCCGGGAGGCGTGGTGCGGCCGGGCAGCCTGACCCAGGGCGCGGTCGTGGCGCACAGCGTCGGCGAGAACGCGGGGCGCATCACGATCGCCCTGGGACTGCCGGAGCCCCTGACCGGTGGCGCCGGCAGCCTCGTCGAGATCGACGACCGGATTCGTGCCGGCGCGTCCGCCGGGTCGACGCGCATCCACCTGGTGAGCGTGAGCCTGAACGAGGACGCGCTGGCCGTGGGGCCGGACGTGCCGCAGCCAGGGCCGGACGCGACGAACGGCGAGGTCGAGGTCCAGAGGGGCAACAAGGACAGGCGGACGCCATCCCTCCTGGCGTTCCGCATGGAGCCGGCGAGGGGCGCCGAGGACGACGAGTTGCTGCCGCCGGCGCTGATCGACTGGGGAGCATGACGACACCGGCCCCGACCGCCATTCTGCCTAGTTTCCCCGGCGGCCGGACTACCAGGCCGCCGGCCGCCCACGGCCGCGGCTGTATAGCCTGGCCGGCACGAAAGTGCACGAACTGAGGACGTGCGGGATCACGCTTGACTTGAGCGTGACGCCACCATAGGTTACCGCGGTAGCCCCTGTCTTTTTGCCGATTGCTCAACCCGTTGTCGTCCGTGGAGGACGGCTATGACTCTGGCCCGGGCCTTCTACGCCGCTCAGCTTCGCCGGCTTCGCGACCGTTCCACTCCGCTTCGCTCGCTCCGGCGGCGCCCACGGCGCGTGCTCTTCGAGCATCTCGAGCCGCGGCTCCTGCTGTCGGCAGACAACGAGTTGCTCGCGCCGTTGACGGAGGCGGTCGTGGAGGCGGCGGCGCTGGTCCCTGACACGTCGAGCTCCGGGCAGGATCCCGGGGCGACGAGCGGCGTCGAATCGCTGGACGGCGCGCCCGTCATCACGATCCCGGCGATCACGGCGTCCAAGGGCCGGACGATCACCGTCCCGATCAGTACCGACGACGGCTTTGGCGTCGAGTCGGTCGATTTCGAGCTGCGGTACGACCCGGCGTTCCTGACGTTCGTCTCGGTGCAGGCCGGCAGCGTGATCACGGACACCAGCGCGGTTCCGCTCGCGAACAGCAGCGTCCCTGGAACGCTGATGGACCCTCCGGAGGTGAGCGGAGCCGTTCTTGACGCCGACCCCAGCGACCCGGACCTGGATCCGGACCCGACAGACGGCCAGGCGCAGCTCACGCCGCCTCCGTCTCTGCCCATCTACTTCTCCGACGTCGGCATCGATATCGGGAGCCGCGTGGACCTGGACGGCGACGGCTGGGCGCAGCAGCTCGACATCCTCTTCGATGTGGACGCCGTCGCGGTCGGCTTCTACTACGTGGAGGTGTGGGAAGAAGACCCCACGCCGGGCAGCGACTTCTTCGTCACCGACAGCGCGACGTTCGTGGTCGACGGCACGCAGGTTGATGCTCAGCGCGTCAGCGTCGTCACCGACTTCTGGTGGGACGAGGACGAGGACGACGACCTCGACCCCGTGCTGGACGGCTTCCAGAGCCGTCCCGAGTTCCGGCTGGACCTCTATGACGCCATCACCGGTCAGCTCATGGAGAGCTGGCGAGCCGCGGACGACTCGGACCTCGGCGGGGACAAGGCGAACCTCGAGTACCCCGAGGACGATGGCTTCGCGCCGTACTTCTATGACGTCCTGATCGCGAACATCGTCGACACCGACGGTCCGGATCTCGACGGTGACAGCGTTCCGGACGGAGACGGCTACGCCACGCAGTTCGAGATCTGGTTCGATGTCGACTCCCTCGATCCGGGCCAGTTCTACGTCAGGGTCTACGAGGACGACGGCGATCCGACGCGCGACGACTTCCTCCTGCAGAGCGACACGTTCTCCGTGTACTTCGATGACCTCGACGAGGATGGGGTGGTCGACGGGTTCCAGGACGACTTCCTGGGGTTCGACCTGGGCAGGCTGTTGACCGTTCCGCGCGTGACGATCGTCACCGACCTCTACCCCGGCACGGACCGGATGTCCCGGGGCGTCGCCGACTTCCGCCTCGACCTCCACGACGCCGCGGACGACCGGCTCGTGCAGACGTGGCGGCCCGCCGACCACTGGTGGGCGCCCACGGAGATGCTCGTCGAGCTGACGACCGACGTCGGCGGCCCGTACCTGTACGACGTCAGCGTGACGAACCCCGTGGACATCGACGGCGACTGGTTCGCCCGGCAGTTCGACCTCGAGATCGAGGTCGACGCCCAGGGGACCGGCTCCTGGTTCGCGCTCGTGTCCGCGAACGGCGTCCCGCTCTTCTACACCGACCCGTTCGACGTCACCGGCGAGGTCGACGATCCCCGGATCGTCACGATCGTGACCGACGACGACGACGTGTTCGCGGCCCCCTTCGTCGACCTGGAGGTCGCGCTCTACGACGGCGACACCGCGGCGTTCATCGAGAGCTGGGGGCCGATGTCCGGCTCGCTGGAGGGCGTGCCCGTCGAGTTCTCCTTCGACGATGGCCTCTCCTTCTTCGACGTGTTCGTGGACGTCGTCGATCTCGAGACCGCGGACCAGGACGGCGATGGCTTCGTCCGGCAGTTCGACGTCGTCTTCGACGTGGACTCCGACGGCCCCCGCAGCTACGTGGTCGACATCTATCACGACCAGCCCGACGGGACGCCCGACGTCTTCCTGGTGAGCGGCGCCTTCGCCGTCGATGGCGCCGTCGACGATCCGCACTCGCTCACCGTCGTGGTCGACGAGCATGCCTCGCTGCCGGCGCACGGCACGATCGATCTGCGCGTCGTCCTCTACGAGGAGCGGACGACCGAGCTCGTGTTCGCGCAGGAGCTGGACGCGACGGACCTCTGGACGAACCTCGGAGGCCTGGACGTCGAGAGCTCGGCCAACGACAGCGCGTTCGCGCCCCAGTTCGTCGATGCCCGGATCGTGAACGGCGTGAACGTCGACGCCCCGATCGATCTCGAGATGCCGCGCTTCGACATCGAGTTCGACGTCACGCCGGCGCCCGACTCGGCGGCCGCCGGCATGGTGTATGTCACGGTCTTCGAGCACGACGGCCTGGTGGACGACGACCCGATCGCGACCACCGCGCCGTTCGCAGTCACGCCGGGCGTGGTGACGACGCAGCGGGTCACGATCGATCTCGCCCTGGATCCCTGGCTCGCGAACGACGACGACGCGCCTCCGTTCGGCATGCCCGGCCTGGCGCAGTTTCGGCTGGTCATGTACGAGGACGGGACCGGCATCGAACAGCACGCGTGGGGCCCGGCGAACGACACTGACCTGGACGACGTGCCCGTCGAGATCCCGACGGACGACAACAACCCGCCGGTGCTGACCGTGCCGGCGGGGACCCAGCAGGCGACCGAAGGCGTGCCGTTCACGTTCCAGGCGATCGCAACAGATCCAGATCCCGGGACGACCCTTACGTTCCGGCTCGAGGACATCGTCGCCCCGCTGCCACAGCCGTTCCCGACGAACGCGACGATCGACGGCAACGGCGTCTTCCGGTGGACACCCGGGCCCGGGTCGGCCGGGACCTACGGTGTCGTCGTGGTCGTCGGTGACGGCGCCACGGAGGATCACGAGGACTTCGAGGCCGTCACGATCCAGGTCAACCCGCCCCCGACGACGCTCGCCGTCACGTCGTTCGTTCAGACGCCGAGCGGTACCGGACACGGACGGGGCCGGAGGGGCCGGCGGATGTGACGCTGGTGGGCGCGACAACGGGCGCGGTCACGGGCTCGCTCGTCATCGACTCCGATCATTCGATGACGTTCGTGCGGACGGGAGGCCTACTGCCGGCGGACACGTACGCGGTCACGCTCTTCGCCCAGCACAGCGGAACAGCGAATGCGTTCAAGACGCCTGGCGGAGACCTGCTGGACGGCAACGCGGACGGCACGCCGGGCGACGACTACACGTGGGACTTCGACGCCCCGCCGTCGAGCGCGATCGTCGTCAGCCTTCCCGATTTCGCGCGGGGCGCCGGACAGGCGGTCGACCTGCCGCGGCCTCCTGCCCAATCGCCGGTCGATGGAGCCGGTATTCCGGTGTACCTCAGCGATGGATCGGGGGTCGTTGCGGTCGAGTTCGTCCTCGAGTACGACCCCGCCCTGCTCAACATCACCGACGCGGTGCGTGGAGCGTCCGCTCCGGGCACGGCGGTGGTGATTGCGGACCTGGAGACCCCGGGACGAATCGCGATCTCGTTCCAGTCAGCCCAGGGTGCGCTGCCCGCGGGGCCGGTCGAGTTCGTCACGCTGCTCGCGGATGTGCCGGCCACGGCGTCTTACCGGGACAAGCATGTCCTCGACCTCGTGACGACCCGCGTTTTCAGGGATACGGGGCAAATCGAGTCGGTCGGCGACGATGCCGTGCACGTCGCGGCGTACTTCGGCGACGCCGATGGCGCGACCGAGTACTCGGGGCTCGACGCGGTTCGCATCGCGCAGGCCTCGCTCGCCAAGCTGTTGATCGGCCAAGAGGCCGGGCTGGCGGCGTATCGGCTGCTCGACCCGGTGATCATTGCGGACATCGCTGTCGACAACGACGCGAACTCGCTCGATGGCGTGCGGGTGGCGCAGGAGGCCATCAGCATACTGACGGGCTCGCAGACGCTCAACCGGCCGGAGATTCCTCCGCTGCCGGGCATCCTCGCGATGCCGCTCGGCCCTGACCCGGTCATCGATATCGCCACGACCTACACGGCGTCACCGGGCGGGAGCGTGACGGTGACCGTCGACGTGACGCTCGCGACCGGAGTCGAGTCGGCCGACCTGGTCATCGACTATGACGCCTCGATCCTGAGCGTCACTGCCGACGACGTTCTGGCAGGAACTGCGCTGAATCAGTTGCTGGCGGTGGACGATTCCACGCCGGGACTGCTGGGTGTCAGCGTCGGCCGCTTCTCGGGGACAACCCCGGCCTCGGGCACACTCGCCCGGATCACGTTCCACGTCCTGGACACGGTTTCGACGCAGGTCACGACGCCGCTCGACATCCGGGTGGCGAACCTGCGCGGAGGCACGCCGCCGGCGCGATTCCCGCTGACGCCCGAGCCGGTCGATGGCCCGGACGACACGGACGGGGCCATCACCGTGAACGTGGCGCCCGGGATTCGCGGCGTCAAGTTCAACGACCTCGACAACGACGGTGTGCGCGACGCCGACGAGAACGGGCTCGAGGGATGGACGATCTTCCTGGATACCGACGAAGACGGAGCCCTGGATGACGGTGAGACGAGCACGGTCACCGGCGCGGACGGCTCGTACTCGTTTGCGGACCTGACGGTAGGCACGTACCAGATCGGTGAAGTGCTCCAGAGCGGCTGGCGCCGGACGACGTCGGCCGGACCCTTCTCCGTCGACACGCTCGTCACGGTCGACATCGGCAACCATCTGAACCTGGCGCCGACCACGGACCCCGAGACGTACGGCACCGACGAGGATGTCCCGCTCACCGTCGTCGTTGGGGACGGCGTGCTCGTCGGCGACAGCGATTTCGAGAACGATCCGCTCACCGCGCAGCTCGTCGCCCCGGCGGCGCACGGCACGGTCGTGATCAACCCGGACGGCTCGTTCACGTACACGCCGCAGCCGGAGTTCAACGGGACGGACTCGTTCACCTACGTCGCGAGCGATGGCAGCCTCACCAGCGCGGAAACCACGGTCACGATCGACGTGGCGGCCGTGAACGATGCGCCGACGGTCGCGGCCCCGCTGCCCGCGGTCATCGTGAACGAGGATGCTCCCGACACCGTCCTCGATGTCGCGAGCGTCTTCGCGGACGTCGACATCGCGACCAACGGCGACTCGCTCACGCTCTCGGTGTCCAGCAGCGCGCCGGACGTCGTGTCGGCGAGCATCTCGGGGTCCACGCTGACGCTCGACTACCAGCCGGACCGGCACGGACCACCGGCGAGCATCACCGTTCGAGCGACGGACACCTCCGGCCTGTTCGTGGAGAACATCTTCAGCGTCACGGTCGAGCCGGTGAACGACGCGCCGACCTTCGACGCGATCGCCGACCAGCAAGCGCGGGAGGACGACGGCCCGCAGCTCATCACGATCACCGGGGTTTCCACGGGGCCCTTCGACGTCATGGATGCCCTGACCGCGTTCACGGCCACTTCGAGCGACACGTCCATCGCCGGCAACCCGACGATCAGCGGGTCCGGCGCCACTCGCACCCTGACGTTCCAGCCGGTGGCCAACGCGAACGGCAGCGTGACGATCACCGTGAGCGCGCAGGACAACGGCGGCACGGCAAACGGCGGGGTCGACACCTTCAGCCGGACCTTCCAGATCGACGTGAGCCCGGTCAACGACGAGCCGACGTTCACCGCGATCGGCGACCAGACGGTGCTGGAGGACACGGCGGCGCAGGCGATCCCGATCACGGTGGGGCCGGGTGGCGGCGCCGACGAGGCCGCGCAGACGGTCACGCTGGCGGCGACGTCGAGCAACACGGCCATCGTCCCGCACCCCGTCATCACCGGGAGCGGTGCGGACCGGATGTTGAGGTACACGCCGGTCGCGGACGCCAGCGGTGGTCCGGTCACGATCAGCGTGACCGCGCAGGACAACGGCGGCACGGCGAACGGCGGTGACGACCTCTTCACCCGGACGTTCGTGGTCAACGTGACGGCGGTGAACGACGAGCCGACGTTCGGCGTGATCGACAACCAGACCGTGAGCGAGGACGCCGGGCCGCAGATGCTGGCGATCACGGGCGTGTCCGCCGGGCCGACGGACGAGTCGGGCCAGACGGTGATGTTCACGGCGACGTCGAGCGACAGTTCCATCATCCCGAACCCGGTCATCAGCGGGAGCGGGGAGAGCCGGACCCTGACGTACACCCCTGTGGCGGACGCCAACGGCGGCCCGGTGACGATCACGATCACGGCGCAGGACAGCGGCGGGACGGCAAACAGCGGCGATGACACGTTCAGCCGGACGTTCCAGATCACGGTGACGCCGGTGAACGACGCGCCGACGGCGGCGCCGGACGGCCCGTACAGCACGGCGGAGGACACCTCGCTGGCGGTTGCGCCGGCGCAGGGCGTGCTGGCGAACGACACGGACGTCGAGGGCGACGCGCTGACAGCGGTGCTGGTGCAGGGGCCGCAGCACGGCACGCTGGCGCTGGACGCGGACGGGTCGTTCGTGTACACGCCGGCGGCGAACTACGAGGGGCCGGACGGCTTCTCGTACCGGGCGAAGGATCCGTTCAACGCCGAGAGCGCGGTGACGACCGTCACGCTCATCGTCACGCCGGTGAACGACGCACCGGTGGCGGTGGACGACACGTACGTGGTGGGGAAGAACACGGCGCGGGTGATCGGCGTGGCGGACGGCGTGCTGCGCAACGACAGCGACGTGGAGCCGGGGGCGCTGGTGGCGGAGCTGGTGAGCGGGCCGGCGCAGGGGACGCTGGGGCTGAACGCGGACGGGTCGTTCGTGTACACGCCGCTGGAGGATTCGGAGACGGACCAGGCGTTCGTGTACCTGGTGCGGGACGCCGGAGGGCTGACGGCACAGGCGACAGTGACGCTGGACCTGCAGGATATCGCGATCACGGCGAACGACGACACGTATGCGGTGGACGAGGACGGTGTGCTGGTCGTGGACGCCGCAACAGGGCTGCTCGCGAACGACACGCTGATCGGCGTGAGCGTGGCCACGGCGCAGCTCCTGACGGGGCCGGCGCACGGGACGCTGGTGCTGGCGAGCGACGGGGCGTTCACGTACACGCCGGCGGCGGACTTTGCGGGGACGGACAGCTTCACGTACGAGGCGACGGACGGGACGCTGAGCGAGGACGGGGTGGTGACGCTGACGGTGCGGCCGGTCAACGACGCGCCGGTCATCACCGCGATCCAGAACCGCGAGGTCAACGAGCACGCGCCGCTCATGTTCGACGTGACCGCCAGCGACGTCGACAGCGACTCGCTGATCTTCACGCTCGTCGGGCGTGACGACGCGACGCTGACCCCCATGGACGGGAAGACGGCCCGCTTCAGCTGGACGCCGCAAGATGCCCACGGCTTCGCGCACCACGGAGTGACGATCCGCGTCAGCGACGGGGTGGAGCCGGAGGCGGGCACCGATGAGGCGTCGTTCGACATCACCGTTCACGAGGTCATCCTCGGCACGCCGGGACGGGACACGATCACCGTCACGCAGTCGGGCAGCAGGATCATCGCCACGGTGAACGCCCGCACGGAGCGCTTCATGGGCCTGCCGCGGCTCACGATCCTCGGGCTCGACGGCAACGACGTGATCACGCTCCGCGGCCTGTCCATCCCGACCGTCGTCGACGCCGGCGCCGGCGCCGACCGCGTCAATGCTCTCGGCGTGAAGGCGATCGGGCTCGAGATCTTCGGCGGCGACGGCGACGACACGCTGTGGGGCGGGCGCGGCGATGACACGATCGACGGCGGGGCGGGAAACGACCGCGTGCTCGGCGGCTACGGGAACGACCTCATCGCCGGCGGCGACGGCGACGACAACCTGAGCGGGGACTCGGGCAACGACACGCTGTTCGGCGGTGCCGGCGAGGATACGCTGTCGGGCGGTGCCGGCAACGACGAGCTGGACGGCGGCGGCGAGGCCGACTCGCTGCGCGGCGGCGCGGGCCACGACAGCCTCCGCGGCGGCGCCGGGAACGACACGCTGAAGGGCGAGGGAGGCAACGATACGCTCCTCGGCGACGCAGGCAACGACACGCTGCTCGGCGGCAGCGGCAACGACACGCTCGTTGGCGGCGCCGGCACCGACATCCTGCTCGGCGGCAGCGGCTCCAACCAGCTGTATCCGGACGCGGAGCCGTCGCCGCCGCTTGGCAAGCTGTCGATGAGCATCGACTGGACGTCTGCGCCGACCGGGACGACGGGCAGCGCGAGCACAGAGTCCGCTCCGCTCATCGAGTCGGCGCCATCGACGGAGACGACGGGTAGCGCGAGCACGCTGCCCGCGCCGCCCATCGGGTCGGCGGCCTCGACGGACACCACGGGGACGACCACGCTCTCCGCGCCGATCGTGGCGTTCACGGTGGAGACGACGCCACGGCTCGACAGCGATCTCGAGCTGTCACTGATCGACTGGGGCAGCTCGGCATAGCGGAGGATGGCCGGCACGTCGCCGGGGGGCCGATGAGGTGGAACCCGTCCTGACGTGACGCGGCGGCTCACGGGCGCGTCGTGCTTCGCCGCGGCGACAGCGCCGGTCACCGAGCGCGTCGGTCCATAGCGGCGGACCGCACCGGCGCGATCGCGACGCGCCGGCGGGAACCGGGTTCGCGGTACACTCGCCCTGCCGCGACCTGCGACACGCCGCCGGACGGTGAGACCGCGCGCGACGCCGGCCGGCCGGTCGAGGCCAGAGCCGACGCGCACAGGAGTCAGGGTGAAGATCTTCGAGGAGCAGCATGAGATGTTCCGGGCGGCGGTCGGCGCCTTCGTGGAGCGTGAGGTCATGCCGCATGTCGAGGAGTGGGAGACGGCCGGGCGGCTGCCGAAGGCCATCTTCCGCCGCATGGGGGAGCTCGGCTTCCTCGGCGTGGAGTACGGCGAGAAGTACGGCGGCGCGGGCGCGGACCTGTTCACGACGGTCGTGCTGCACGAGGAGTGCGCGCGCTCGCGGTCGGGCTCGTTCGCGATGGCCGTGGGCGTCCACACGGACATGGCCTCGCCGCACCTCTACTGGACCGGGAGCGAGGCGCTGAAGGAGCGGTACCTGCCGGGGATGTGCCGCGGCGAGACGATCTCCGCGATCGCCGTCACGGAGCCGGGCGGCGGCAGCGACGTCGCCGCGATCCGCACGCGCGCCGTCCGGGACGGCGACCACTACGTCATCAACGGCTCGAAGACGTTCATCACCAACGGCGCGATGGCGGACGTGTACTTCGTCGCCGCGCGCGTCGAGGGCGGGGAGCCGGCGAAGCGCCATCGCGGCATCTCGATGTTCCTGGTGGACCGCGACACGCCGGGCTTCCGCGTGAGCCGCACGCTCGACAAGATGGGCATGCGCGCCTCCGACACGGCGGAGCTCAGCTTCGAGGACATGCGCGTGCCGGCCGACACCCTCCTCGGCCGTGAGGGCGCCGGCTTCTACGAGGTCATGCGCGTGTTCCAGCGCGAGCGGCTCGTGGCGGGCCTGCACGCGGTCGCGATGTCCGAGCGCGCGCTCGAGGACACGATCGCCTACGTCCGCGAGCGGCACGCGTTCGGCGGGCCACTCGCCGGGAAGCAGGTCGTCCGCCACACGCTGGCCGAGCTCGGGACGTCGATCGAGGCGGCGCGGTGGCTCACGTACGCGACGTGCGCGAAGTTCGCCTCCGGCGAGGACTGCCTGCGCGAGATCTCGATGGTGAAGCTCTTCGCGGCCGAGATGGCGCAGCGGGTGGCCTACGACTGCGTGCAGCTGCACGGGGGGTACGGCTACATGCGCGAGTACCCGATCGAGCGGTTCGCGCGCGACGTGCGCCTGCTGACGATCGGCGGCGGCACGAGCGAGATCATGAAGGAGATCATCGCCAAGGCGATGAAGCTCTGAGCCGTGAGCGCGCCCGAGTTCGTCGCGATCGGGCACGTCACCCTCGACCGGTTCGGCGGTATGGTGCGACTCGGCGGCGCCGCGCTCTACGCCGCGATCACCGCCCAGCGGCTGGGACTCACGGCGGGCCTGTTGACGAGCCACGCCGACGACTTCCCGCTCGAGGCCCTCCCGCCGCAGATCGAGGTCGTCACCGTGCCCGCGTCCGAGACGACATCGTTCGAGCACACGGAGGAGGAGGGCACGCGCCGGCTCAGGCTGCGCGGTCGAGCGCGGCCGATCGGCGCTGACGACGTGCCGGAGGACTGGGGTGATGCGGCGCTCGTCCTGCTCGCGCCCGTGATCGACGAGGTGGATCCGCTCGCGATCACGCGGTTCCCGGACGCCACCATCGGGGCTGCCGTGCAGGGCTGGGTGCGGCGCGCCGAGCCGGACGGCCGCATCGTGCCGGCCGCGTGGGAGCCGCCGGAGCTCCTGCTCGGGCGACTCCAGGCGCTGTTCCTCTCGGCGGACGACGTGGCCGGCGCCGAGGACGCGGCGTTCGAGTGGTTCCAGCACGTCCCGGTCGGCGTGATGACGGCCGGCCGTGCGGGAGCGCTCCTGTTCGTGAACGGCCAGCGGTACGAGCTGGCCGTCGACCCCGCGGACGAGGTCGATCGGACCGGTGCGGGCGATGTCTTCGCGGCGACGTTCCTCGTCCACTCCGACCGCAACGACGATCCGTGGGAGGCGGGCCGGGCCGCGAGCTGCGCCGCGGGGCTTTCGGTCACCGGTGCGGGCTGGTCCCGCATCCCCGATCGCGCGCGGCTCGATCGGGCCGTCGCGGACTGGCATCGCATCGAGTCCGAGTGAGCGCGCCCTCGCCTTGACACGTTCTCGACGCGGCGACTAGGCTCAGGGGGTGGCGGACCGCGCGATCCGGATCACCGCAGGGAACGTGACGGCGAGTGCGCGTCTGAACGACTCGCGCACCGCGACCGCCGTCTGGAACGCGCTGCCGATCCAGGCACGCGCGCAGACGTGGGGCGACGAGATCTACTTCGACATCGGGATCGAGGCGGCGCCGGAGGCGGCGCGCGAGGTCGTGGAGCTCGGCGACCTCGGGTACTGGCCGCCGGGGCAGGCCTTCTGCATCTTCTTCGGGCGCACGCCGGCGAGTCGCGGCGACGAGATCCGTCCGGCGAGCGCGGTGAACGTGGTCGGGCGGGTGGACGGCGACGCGACGGCGTTCAAGGCGGTGCGGGCCGGCGCGCGCGTCATCATCGAGCGAGATCGAGCGAGCGTGAACGACAGGGGGACCGCACGATGAAGATCTTCATCGACACGGCGAACGTGGCCGAGATCCGTGACGGCGTCTCGATCGGCATCGTCGACGGCGTGACCACCAACCCTTCGCTGATCGCGAAGGAGAAACGTCCCTTCCGGCCGCTGGTCGAGGAGATCTGCTCGATCGTGCCGGGCGACGTGAGCCTCGAGGTGGTGGCGACCGACTTCGAGGGCATGGTGAAGGAGGGCGAGGAGCTGTCGAAGATCGCGAAGAACGTCGTCGTGAAGTGCCCGCTGACGAAGGACGGGCTGCGCGCCGTGCGCCACCTCTCAGGCAAGGGCATCCGGGTCAACCAGACGCTCTGCTTCTCGGCGACCCAGGCGCTGCTCTCCGCAAAGGCCGGCGCGACCTACATCAGCCCGTTCCTCGGCCGGCTCGACGACATCTCGCACGTGGGCATGGACCTGGTGCGCGACATCGTGGAGATCTACCGGAACTACGGGTTCACGACCCAGGTGCTCGCCGCGTCGATCCGGAGCCCGCTCCACGTCGTCGACGCCGCGAAGGCCGGCGCGCACGTCGCCACGATGCCGTTCGCGGTGCTCGAGCAGCTCATGAAGCACCCGCTCACGGACATCGGGCTGAAGAAGTTCCTCGACGACTGGGCCAAAGCCGGCGTGAAGCTGTAGGCGGTTACAGTCTCGGTCGCACGTCCTGCGCGAAGCGCTCGTAGATCGCCGTCAGATCCTGGAGGTCGCGCATGCGCGTCTCCAGGATGACGTGCGTCACGCCGTGGTCGCGGAGCCTCTTGATCTCCGCGAGCACCTCGTCGGACGGCCGGCGCGCCGCGTAGCCCACGCGCGCGCTGATGGTGATGGTCGCGGGATCGCGCTTCGCGGCGCGGCAGGCGTCGCGGAGCCGGGCCAGGTCGGCGACCGCGGCGTCGGACGTGGGGAACGCCGCGTGCCACCCGTCGCCCACGCGAGCGACGCGCCGGAAGGCGGCCGGGGTGTGACCGCCGATCCAGATCGGGATCGTCCCGGCGGCGGGCTTCGGGAAGCAGCCGAGGTCGTTGAACCGGAAGAACTCGCCGGAGAAGGACGTCCGGTCGCCCGGCGTCCAGCACGCCCGCATGACGCGGATGGCCTCGTCCGTCCACGCTCCCCGCCGCTCGAACGGCGCGCCGAGCAGCTCGATCTCCTCGCGCATCCAGCCGACGCCGACGCCGAGGACGATCCGGCCGGGCGCCATGCGGTCGAGCGTCGCCGCGATCTTCGCGGCCAGCAGCGGATGCCGGTGGGGCACGACGAGCACGCTCGTGCCGAGCAGCACGCGCTCCGTCACGCCCGCGACCGCGGCGAGGACGGTGAAGGGCTCGAGGAAGTCGGCGCCCGCGGGGAAGGGAAAGTCGCCCGTCGCGCTGTACGGGTACTTCGAGGTGATGTCCCACGGGACGACCACGTGGTCGCTCGCCCAGAGCGAGTCGTAGCCGAGCGCCTCCATCCGGCGCGCGAAGGCGAGGATCGTGTCTCGCGTCGCCGCAGGACCGAAGACCGGCAGGTGACCGCCGAACTGCATGGCATCCATGTCAGTGAGTCTCCCTGTGTACGAGGCGGTCACGCAGTTCTCCGTCCTGGATCATCTGCGCGAGGCGCGACCGCTGGATCTTGCCGCTCGAGGTCTTCGGGATGGTTCCCGGGCGAACGAGCAGCACGCGGCCCGGCCGGTGCCCGCGCGCATGGTGCACGCGCGCGACGATCGTGCGCACGAGCTCGTGCCACGTCGCGTCCGTCGCGCTGTCGTCGCGCACCTCGGCGACGACGAACAGCCGCTGCGTTCCGGTCCGCTCGCTGTCGATCGCGACGGCGGCGGAGTAGCGCACGGCGGAGAGCTGGTCCACGACCTCCTCGATGTCGCTCGGGACCACGTTCTCGCCGCCGAGGATCATGAGGTCCTTGAGCCGGCCCGAGACGTAGAGGTACCCCTCGTCGTCGACGAAGCCGAGATCGCCGGTCCGCAGCCAGCGGTCCACGGTCAGCACGCGCGCCGTGGCGGCGGGGTCGTTGTAGTACCCGCGCATCACGCCGGGGCTCTTCACCACGATCTCACCCTCGGTGCCGGCCGGGAGGTCGACCAGCGGCCCCGCGTCGTTCCCACCGTTGTCGCGCGGCGTCACGATCCGCACCGACACGCCGGTGCACGGCTTGCCGACCGAGGGGAACCGCCTGCTCGCGTCCAGGCGGAGCGGCACGCCACGCGGCCAGATCGCGACGGCGAGCGTCGCCTCGGCAAGCCCGTAGCAGGGCAGGACGACGTTCTTGACCCCGAAGTGGCTCTCGAACGCCTCGATCGTCGACGGCCGCACGGGCTCGGCGCCGGACAGCGCCCCCTTGAGGGGCGTGAGGTCGAGGTCCGTCGTATCGCGGACGTGGCGGACGCAGTTGCGGTACCCGAAGTCCGGCGAGACGGTGAACGTGCCGCGGATCTCCGTGATCAGCTCGAGCCACTGCCGCGGGTTGCGCAGGTCCGGCGGCAGCAACCACAGCGGCGACGCCGTGAGCGGCGGGGTGAAGGAGCAGCCGATGAGCCCCATGTCGTGGTAGAGCGGCAGCCACGACACGACGCGGTCCTCGGGCGTGAGCTCCGCGCCCTCTGCCATGAACTTCACCGTCTCCACCACGTTCGCGTGGGTCAGCATGACGCCGCGCGGGTGACCGGTGCTGCCCGACGTGTACTGGATGAAGGCGAGGTCCTCGGGCAGCGCCGGCTCGAGCGGAGGGCTCGGCGCGCCGTCGTCGAGGTCCGGCGGCTCGAGCACGCGTCGCACGTTGGGCGCCAGCGCGACGCTCTGGTCCACCCCGGACCGGAACCATCCGATCGTCGCCACCGCGACCGCCTCGGAGTTGCGGAAGATGTTCGCCGTGCCCTCGACGCCGAGCGTCGGGTAGAGCGGCACCGGAACCGCGCCGATCCGGAGCGCGCCGAAGAACGTGTAGAAGAACTCGGCGCACGTCGGGTAAATGAGGCAGACCTTGTCGGTCGCCTTGATCCCGGCACGCGCGAGGCCCGCCGCGTACCGCCCGCTCTGCTCCCACAGGCGGCGGTACGTCACGGTCTCACCGTAGACGTTGAAGTACTGGCGGTCCGGCGTGAGCGCCGCCCGGCGGCGCATGAGCTCCGCCAGCGTCGTGGCCTCGATCGGATCCCCGTGCCCCATCAACCGCTCCTTCACGGTCGCGCGCCCAGCGTCGCGAGCGCGGTCCGGTCCTCTCCCAGCCGCAGGTACACGATCTCGACCCTGTCGCCGGCCCGACGCTCGTCGATGAGACGTCTGAGCGTCTCGAAGTCCTCCACCGAGCGTCCGGCGAACCGCACGATCACATCGCCGGCGGTGAGGCCAGCGCGTGAGCCTGCGCCGTCCGGCAGCACGTCCGAGAGACGGATGCCGTCGCCGCCCCTGAGGTCGGCCACGATCCCCAGGAATGCGCCGCCGGTGCGGGTCCGATCTCGCTGAGCCGGCGGGGCGGTAGCATACGCGGGACGCGGGCCCTCGGCGAGCTCAATTCGAGCAACTATCGAGCTCCCGGGCGCTCGATTGTTGCTCGAACTCTCCGTGACAGCCGGCGTGGAGACGGCCAGTCGATTTCCGGTTGCAAGCGCCATACCTGCCGCGACAGCGAACGATTGAAAAAACGTGCGGTCGTCGCCACCGGGCTCGAGCCCGGCGGCCTCGAGCCACCGCGCAAGCGCGGAACACCGGGCCATTCTACTGCACGGCCTAGCGCGGCAGGACGATCCGGTCGAAGGCCTCCGCGTACGCGTAGCCGTACGGCTTCCCGATCTCGCCCGCGCGCTCGCGCACGCGGCGCTCGGCGGCCGTGAAGTCCTTCACCTGGCTGACGTGGCAGGCGAGGGCCTTGAGCTTGAGGTCCATCGTGTCCGTGATGTCGACGGCGAAATGCGGGGTCTCCCACTGCATCAGGTGAACCTCGCGCACCTTGTGCGGCTCGTACTCCGGGAGCAACTCGGGAAACGCCATGTGATCACGCGCGAGCGGGTACACGCAGTCGAGCACCACGCCGGCGGTGATCCGGTGGTCACGGTGCGACGCGTAGAGGTTGTAGGTCCGGTGCGGGTTCTGCGCGATGATCAGGTCCGGCCGCCACCGGCGGATCTGGCGCGTGACGTCAAGCCGGAACTGTCGCGTGTCCTCCAGCTCGCCGTCGTCGTAGCCGAGGAAGACGACGTGCGAGACGCCGAGCACGCGCGCGGCGTTTCGCTGCTCCTCCTCGCGGATCTTCGCGAGATGCGCGGGCGTCGTCGTCCGGTCGGCGGAGCCCTTGTTGCCGTTCGTGGCGATGACGTAGACCACGTCACGCCCTTCCCCGGTGAGCTTCGCGACCGCCCCTCCCGCGCCGAACTCCGAGTCGTCCGGGTGCGCGGTCACGACCATCACGCGCTTGATCTCGTGCGCCATCGGTCTCCTTTACCTCCATGGGGGGACTATCGAAGCCCCCCAAGCCCCCCGCGCTCGGAACCGCCCCGGCAGAGCCGTGGCGCTCCTCGACCACCGTCCCGGCAAAACCCCGGTACGGCCCTCGACGATCCGATTCGTTCAGGGGTTCTGACACGTCGTGTGCGATGCGTGTCGAGCGCGGCGCGACGGCGTCGTGCGCCTCGGGCGACACGACTGCATACGATACACCAGCCCGCCGCACGCTGCGGGGAGTGCGGGAGCCGCCGGAGCGCGCTGCTATAATCGCCGCGTCGCCATGCCCGATCTGCGTCGCGCCGGGCTCGTCACGCTGCTCGTTCTCGCCGCCGGCGGTCTTGCTCTCGCGCTCGCGCCCTTCGACCTCGGGGCCATCCGTCTTGCCGGCGTCAGCCTGCTCTGGTGGTACGTGGGGCTGATCGCGCCGGCGGTGGCGGTCGCGCTCGCCGCGTCCGGTCTCATCGCGCGGGGTGACGGCGAGGAAGTCGTGCCCGGCGATGACGGCACGCGGCGCCCACCGGGCGGCGAATGACGTCATTCGGACGCATCGCCGCGTGGACGGGGCCGGTGACGTTCGTCGCGCTCGCGTCGCGGGTGTTCTCGGGCGAGCCGGACGGGCCGATCCTCGTGTTGCTTGCGATGGTCGCGCCGCTCGTCGCCCTGCTCCGCCGCGAGGACCGGTTGCCGCCGACAGGCGCGACCGCGGTGCTGGCGCTCCCGGGTCTGGCGGTCGTGCTGTGGGCGAACGTGCTGCTCGTCGTCGACCTCGGGCGGCAGCACGGGGTGGAGCCCCGGGTCGTCCTACCGGCCATTGCCGTGGTGCTGCTGGTACCGGTCCTGGCTCGAGGCGCGCGAGTGCCCGAGCCCTCCTCGGCTGCGGCACCGGCGAGCGGCGGGACTGCGATCGCGGGCTCGCGGCTCGGCGCGGCGGGCGTCGGGGGCCTCGTCCTCGCGCTCGGCATGCTCGGCGCGTCGACCGGCGCCACGCCCTGGCGTGCGTGGGCGCTCGTCGCCTCGCGGCCGGCCCTCGTGTTCGCCGAGGGCAGCGTCTCGAGCACCGACGGCCGCAGGATGGCCGCGCCCGCGACGCTGACGTTCGTCGAGCCGCATCGCGTGACCGCCGTGTCCGACGCCACCGTCAAGGTCCTCGAGAGCGACGGGGGTCGACCCGGTGTGCGAGAGCACACGCTGACTCGCGGCCAGTCGGTGATGCTCCGGACGGGCGACCGGCTCGTCGTGAGCGCCGGCACACGGATCAGGTTCGAGCAGGGCAAGCGCGTGCCGGCGGGTGTGCCGTCCGGCGTGGCGTGGGCCGATCCGCGCGGCCGACACGGCGCGCGTGCCGGTGTCGAGGTTGCTGGCGTGTCGATCACGATGCTCGGCGCCGCGCTCGCGCTGCTGGTACCCGGCAAGCGGGTTCGCCGGGTGGAGGCGGTCGGTGTGCCGGCCGGTGCGGCGAGCTTCGCGCTCGCCGCCGGCGCGTGGGGCGTCTACGCGATGTACGCGGCGCCGGACCTGCTGGTCGGCGCGACGATGCTGGCGCCGCTCACGGAGCTGTCGTCGGTCGGCGGCGCGATCCACGGCCGACTCATCGGCAGCGTGGTCGTCGTTGCACTCGGCGCGCTCTTTGCCGGTCTCGGCTCGTCGCTCGCCGCGCGGGTGATCGCCGTCGGGACGGCCCTCGCGCCGGCGTCGGTCTCGCCCGCGCGGTTCGCGCCCGGCGTGTGGATCGCGATCTGCGGTGTCGCCGTCGCGTTCGGCGTGTCGCCAGCCGACCCGTGGCGTGTGCTGCTCGTCGGTCTCGGCCTGCTGGCGTGCACCTGGGCGGCGCCTGCGCTCGCGACCGCCGACCGGCGCGCGTGGCTCGCGGGCGCCGCGGCCGGCGCGCTCACCTTCGCAGCTCTCGCCCTCCCGGCGGTCCTGGGCGCGACAGCATCGACCGTCGCCGCGTATCCGGCGCTCGTCGCCGCCCCACTCGCCTGGGCCACCGCGCGCGTCGTGAGATTGGGGGGACTATCGAAGCCCCCCAAGCCCCCCGCGCTCGCACGCGCCCCGGGGGGGGTGCGGACGCACCCGAGGGACCCGGGGCGCGGCTCGACACACCGATTCGTTCACGGGGACTGAGAGCATGGGGGGCTTCGATAGTCCCCCCATGATCGAGGGCTCCTGAACGAATCGCGGTGGTCGAGGGCCGTCCCGGGTTCCGCGGGTGCGTCCGCGCACCACGGGTGCGTCCGCGCACCCCCCCGGGACGGCTCCGAGCGCTGGGGGGTATGGGGGGCCATTTCGGGGCCCCCCATGATCGCTGACGGCCGGCGCAGTTGCCCCGCGCACCCGCCGCTGACACAATAAGCGTCCACATGGCGAGTGACCGGATCGTCATCCGCGGAGCGCGCGAGCACAACCTGAAGAACATCGACCTCGAGCTGCCACGCGATCAGCTCGTCGTCATCACCGGGCTGTCCGGGTCGGGGAAGTCGTCGCTGGCGTTCGACACGATCTATGCCGAGGGCCAGCGGCGGTACGTCGAGTCGCTCTCCGCGTATGCACGGCAGTTCCTGGAACAGATGGAGAAGCCCGAGGTCGACTCCATCGAGGGCCTGTCACCGGCGATCTCCATCGAGCAGAAGACCACCTCGAAGAACCCGCGCTCGACCGTCGGGACCGTCACCGAGATCTACGACTACCTGCGCGTGCTTTTCGCGCGCATCGGCGTCCCGCACTGCCCGAGCTGCGAGCGCATCATCGCCGCGCAGACGGTGCAGCAGATGGTGGACCGCGTGGTCGCGCTCCCCGCGGGCACGCGGCTCCTGCTCCTCGCGCCCGTCGTCCGCGGCCGCAAGGGCGAGTACCGGAAGCTCTTCCACGACCTGGCGCGCCAGGGCTTCGCGCGCGTGCGCGTCAACGGCGCGGTCCGCGAGCTCGGCGAGGAGATCGAGCTCGACAAGCAGAAGAAGCACACGATCGAGGTCGTCGTCGATCGCGTGGTCGTTCGCGACGGCGTGAGCGCGCGGCTGGCCGATTCGCTCGAGACGGCGCTCCGGCTCGCCGACGGCGTGGCGCAGGTCGAAGCGGTGGACGGCGCCGAGCCGATGATCTTCTCCGAGCGTCTCGCCTGCGCGGAGTGCGGCATCTCGTTCCCCGAGGTCTCGCCGCGGATGTTCTCGTTCAACAACCCGTACGGGGCCTGCCCGGGCTGCGGGGGCCTCGGCACGCGGGACGAGGTCGACCCCGAGCGGCTCGTGCCGAACCCGGAGCGCTCGCTCAAGGCGGGCGCGATCGCCGCGTGGGCGGGACGCGAGAACCCGTACTGGAAGCAAACGCTCGACGTGCTGGCGAAGCGGTACCGGTTTGCCCTGACCGACCCGTGGTCGAAGCTCAAGAAGAACGTCCGCGACGTCATCCTGCACGGCGAGAAGGACGGCGGATTCGAGGGCGTCGTCCGGATCCTCGAGCGCCGCTACAAGGAGACGACGTCGGAGGACACGCGCCAGGAGATCGAGCACTTCATGGCCGAGCGGCCGTGTCCGGGGTGCGGTGGCGCCAGGCTCAGGCGCGAGTCGCTCGCGATCAGGATCGCCGACCGGTCCATCGGCCAGGTCGTCGCGCTCTCGGTCCAGCAGGCCGCCGGGTTCTTCGACGGCCTCCAGCTCAGCGAGCGCGACGCCGTCATCGCGCGTCGGGTCCTCAAGGAGATCCGCGAGCGTCTCGGGTTCCTCAAGAACGTCGGGCTCGACTACCTGACGCTCGACCGGCCCGCGGCGACGCTCTCCGGCGGCGAGGGACAGCGCATCCGGCTCGCGACGCAGATCGGCTCCGGGCTCGTCGGGGTGCTCTACATTCTCGACGAACCGTCGATCGGCCTCCACCAGCGCGACAACCGGCGGCTGCTCGAGACGCTCAAGCGCCTGCGCGACCTCGGCAACACCGTGCTCGTGGTCGAGCACGACGAGGAGACCATCCGCAGCGCCGACTACGTCGTGGACCTCGGCCCCGGTGCCGGGGAGCTCGGCGGCCACGTCGTCGCCGTCGGCACGCCGGACGAGATCATCGCGAATCCCGCGTCGCTGACGGGTCGCTACCTCGCGGGGGCGCTCGCGATTCCCGTACCCGCCGAGCGCCGCCAGGGCCACGGAACGTCCATCACGATCCACGGCGCGCGCGAGCACAACCTCAAGGGGACGCCGGTCACGATCCCGCTCGGGACGTTCACGTGCGTGTCGGGCGTGAGCGGCTCCGGCAAGTCGACGCTCGTGAACGACATCCTGTACCGCGCGCTCGCGCAGATGCTCCACCGCGCGCAGGAGCGGCCCGGCGACCACGAGCGCATCCAGGGCGCGCAGCACGTCGACAAGGTCGTCGACGTCGACCAGTCGCCGATCGGGCGGACGCCACGGTCGAACCCGGCGACGTACACCGGCGTGTTCACCTTCATCCGGGCGCTGTTCGCGCGGACGCCGGAGGCGCGGATGCGCGGCTACCAGCCGGGGCGCTTCTCCTTCAACGTCAAGGGCGGACGGTGCGAGGCGTGCCAGGGCGACGGGCTCGTGAAGATCGAGATGCACTTCCTGCCCGACGTGTACGTGACCTGCGACGTGTGCAAGGGCAAGCGGTACAACCGCGAGACGCTCGACGTCCGCTACAAGGGGGCCACGATCGCCGAGGTCCTCGACATGACGGTGCGCCAGGCGCTCGCGTTCTTCGACGCGGTGCCCGTGATCAAGTCGAAGCTCCAGACCCTCGACGACGTCGGTCTGGACTACATCCGGCTCGGCCAGTCGGCGACGACGCTGTCCGGCGGTGAAGCCCAGCGCGTCAAGCTCGCGACCGAGCTGTCGAAACGCGCGACGGGGCGGACGCTCTACATCCTGGACGAGCCGACGACGGGGCTGCACTTCGCCGACATCCAGCGGCTCCTGGACGTGCTGAACCGGCTGGTCGACCAGGGCAACACCGTGGTGATCATCGAGCACAACCTCGACGTCATCAAGACGGCGGACTGGATCGTCGACCTCGGCCCGGAAGGCGGGGACGCGGGCGGCTGGGTGGTCGCGAGGGGAACGCCGGAACAGGTCGCCGCGCAGGCGGACGTCTCGTACACGGGCCAGTTCCTCCAACCCGTTCTCGGCGCTGCCGGCTAGCCGTCTCATGCGCCGGACCAAGATCGTCTGCACCATCGGCCCCTCGAGCGCCGGCGCGGCCGAGCTCGACCGGCTCGCCGGCGCGGGCATGGGAGTCGCGCGGCTCAACTTCTCTCACGGCAGCCACGCGGACCACGCCGACGTGATCAAGCGGATCCGGGACGGCGAGGCGCGGTGGGGCCGTCCGATCGCGGTTCTGCAGGACCTCCAGGGGCCGAAGATCCGGCTCGGGACGTTCGGTGAGGCGGGCGGTGGCCGCGTCGATCTCGAGGCGGGGCGGCCGTTCGTCCTCACCGCGAAGCCGGTCGTCGGCACTGCCGAGCGCGCCTCCGTGAACCCGCCCGAGGTGCTCGCCGAGGTCCGGCCGGGCGATCAGATCCTGATGGACGACGGCATGATCCAGCTGCGGGTGGATGCGGCGACCGGCGACGAGGTCCGCTGCACGGTCCTCGCCGGCGGACGCGTCAGCGACCACAAGGGCGTGTCCCTTCCGCACGTGCCGGTGCCCGTGTCGTGCCTGACGGAGAAGGACCGCGCCGACCTCAGGTTCGGCGTCGAGCAGGGTGTGGACTTCATCGCCGTGTCGTTCGTCCGCTCCGCGGCCGACATCCGGGAGGCGCGTCGTGAGCTGAACGCGCTCGGCGCCGAGCTGCCGATCGTCGCGAAGCTCGAGCGCCAGGAGGTGCTCGCGAACCTCCCGGGCATTCTCACGCTGGTCGACGCCGTGATGGTGGCGCGCGGCGACCTCGGCCTCGATGTCCCGCTCGAGGACGTTCCGCACATCCAGAAGGAGATCATCCGCCAGGCGCGCGCGGCGAAGGTGCCGGTGATCGTCGCGACCCAGATGCTGGAGTCGATGGTCACGCACATCCGCCCGACGCGCGCCGAGGTCTCCGACGTGGCGACGGCGATCTTCGACGGCGCCGACGCCATCATGCTGTCGGCGGAGACCGCGACCGGACGGTATCCCGTCGAGGCGGTCCAGCTCATGGCGCGCGTCGCCGAGCGCGCCGAGGCCGCCGCGCTCGGGCTCGTCACCCCGCGGCACCGTCCGGAGCGCGTCGGCTTCCCCGAGGCGATCTCGGAGGCCGCGGCGAACGCGGCTCGGGTGCTGGGGGCGCGCGCCATCGTCGCGTTCACGCAGTCGGGGTTCTCCGCGCGGCTGATCTCCCAGGAGCGCCCGGAGGTGCCGATCATCGCGCTGACACCGTTCGTCGAGGTGCAGCGCCGGCTCGCGCTGAGCTGGGGCGTGTCCTCGCGCCTGATCCGGAAGGTCGAGACCACCGACGCGATGCTCGACGAGATCGAGGCGACGCTGCTCGCCGACGGCTCGGTCCGGCCCAACGAGACCCTGGTCATCATCTCGGGATCGCCGATGTGGGTGGCGGGCACGACGAACCTCCTGAAGCTCCACCGCGTGGGCGAGCGGCACTGAAGAAGCGGTCGGCGCGCGGTCCGGGACGCCACGAGGCGGGACGGCGGCCGCCATCGAGCCCGGCGGCCCGCGCGCAGCAGGCGCGCCTCGCGGCGCTCCTGGAGATCTCCGCGAAGATCACCGCGCTCACGCCCCCGGAGCCGCTGCTGCGCACCATCGCGGAGGCGGCCGCGCAGCTGCTGGGCGCCGACAGCGTCGGCTTCCGCCTGGTCGACGGCGACGACCTCGTCCTCGCCGGCATCGTGGGACCCGAGCGCGACACCTCGTTCCTGCCGAGGATCCGCATCGGCGACAGCCTCGCGGGGCGCGTCGTGTCGGAGAACCGCAGTGTGGCCGTCCCCATCGACGACGTGACCGACGTCATCGTGCCCGAGCACCTGGCGTTCTTCCGTCGCCGCGGCTACACGCACTTCCTCGGCGTGCCGGTCCGGGCCGGCAGCCGGCTGGTCGGTGTGCTGTCGGTTCGCGCCGCGCGGTCGTTCACGCCGGACGACGTGGCGCTCGCCGAGACCTTCGCGGCCCAGGCGGCGGTGGCGCTCGAGAACGCGCGGCTGTACGACGAGGCCGAGCGGGCGCGGCAGCAGGCGGAGGGGCGCGCCCGGCGGCTCGCAGCGCTCACGGCGGTCACGCGGCTCATGACGTCCGCGCCGGATCGCGAGAAGGTCTTCGATGCCGTCGCCGTGGCCGCGACGGCGCTGCTCGGCGCGAAGATGGCGCGGATCTGGGTGGCGGACCCGGTCGCGCGGGTCCTCCGCGCACGCGGCGGCCACGGGATCGACGCCCGGGCCGAGCGGGCGATGACGGATTTCCGGGACATCCCGTTCGGCCGGGGCGTCGTCGGAGCGGTCTTCGAGTCCGGGCAGCCCCAGCACGTCGCCGACGTCCAGGAGGACGCGCGCTGGCACAACCAGCGCCTCGCGCGTCATGCCGGGCTGCACGGCTACGTCGGGTTCCCGCTGACGGCGGGCGGACGCACGCTCGGCGTGCTCTCGATCCTCTTCGGCGAGCGCCGGCCCTGGGACGAGGAGAGCCAGGAGCTCGGGACGCTGCTCGCGAGCCACGCGGCCGTCGCGATCAGCAACATCGAGCTGTATGAGGCCGTCGAGGTGCGCGCCAGCCGCCTGACCACGCTGGCGCGGCTGAGCCGGCTCGTGTCGTCGTCCCTCGACGGCGCGGCCGTGCTGCGCGGCATCGCGAGCGCCGCCGCCGAGCTCGTGAAGGCGCCGCTCGTGCACATCTGGCTCGCGGATGAGACCGAGCGCACGCTCGAGATCGTCGCGTCGTCGGACGGGCGCACGACCGCTGCCCCGTCGATGCGCGTCGGGGTGGGGGAGGGCGCCGCGGGGCTCGTGGCCACGCGGCGTGAGGCCCTCGGCATCGACGACGTGACGACGGACGATCGGTTCGTCAACCGCGAGTGGGCGCGTCGCGAAGGGTTCCGGAGCTTCTACGGCGTGCCGATCGTCCTCGAGGACGAGCTCCTCGGCGTGCTCGCGCTGATCGGCCGCGAGCCGTTCCGCTTCGGTCCGGACGATCACGAGCTGCTCGACACGTTCGTCGCGCACGCCGCGGTCGCGATCCGCAACGCGCGCCTGTACCGCGAGGCGCGCGAGTACGCCGAGCGCCTGCGCGCGCTCGAGAGCGTCAACCGGCTCGTCTCATCGTCGCTGAACGTGGAGGAGGTCCTGGCAAACGTCGCGCGCGCGGCCGCCCGGTTCTTCGACGCGGCCTCGGTCAGCGTCTGGAGCTTCGACGCGGCGGCGCGCCGGCTCCACCGCGCGTTCTTCCACGGCGACCCGGAGATCGGCCGCGCGCTCCACACGGAGCTCGCGCTGGGCGAAGGCATCGTCGGCTGGTGCGTGCTCCACCGGCAGCCGATCATGTGGGCGGACGCCGCCGACGACGAGCGCGTGATCGACGGTCAGCGCCTCGTGGCCCGCGGGCTCCGGTACTTCACGGCGTTTCCGGTCGGCATCGGCGAGCGGATCCTCGGCGCCTTCGTCGTGTACCGCGCGACGCCGGCGCGCATGCCCGGCGAGACGGCGTCGCTGCTCGGCTCGCTGGCCGCGCAGGCCGCCGTCGCGCTCGATCACGCGCGGCTCTACTCGGAGACGACGCGCCGGCTCGAGGAGACCGCGGCGCTGCTCGAGGTCGCGGAGATCCTCGGCTCGACGCTCGAGTCCCGCCAGCTGCTCAAGCGCGTGGCCATGAAGGTCGCCCAGGTGTGCCGCGTCGACCGCTGCAGCGTCGAGCGCTGGGACGGCGACCGTGTCGTCCCGGTGATGTCCCAGTTCGCCGATGGCCGTCACCGGCCCGAGCTGTGGGAGGCGTTCCATCGGCTCACGCCGCACTCGCCGCGCAGCGTGCCGGCGCACGCGCGGGCGATCGAGACGCGGCGGGCGGTCGTGATCGACGACGTGGCGGCCACGGACGAGATTCCCCGGCAGTGGGCCGAGGTCTTTGGGCTGAAGTCCTACCTGGCCGTGCCGCTCGTCGTGCAGGATCGCGTGATCGGCGTCATGAGCCTGGATTACTGCGCGCGCCCGACCCGCTTCGAGCAGTGGCAGGTCGACCTCGCCACGACCATCGCCGGACAGTTCGCGCTCGCGATCGAGAACACGCGCCTCTACGAAGAAGCGCGCACGCGCCTGCGCGAGACGAGCACGCTCGTGGCCGTCGGCCGGGCGCTGTCCGAGCCGGGTCCCGTGGAGGAGGTCATGCGTCGCGTGGGGCGCGAGGTCGGGCTGGCGTTCGAGGCCGACAGCGTCGGCGCGTACCTCGTCGACGAGCGGCGGGAATCGCTGGTCGGCATCGCCGGGTACCGCGTGCCCCCCGAGCTGCGCGCGCACTTCGCATCACGACCGCTCGTGCTGAACCGGCTCCCGGCGCTCGCTTCGGCGTGGCGCGAGGGGCGGGCCGTCCACTCCTCGCATCCGTTCGGCGACCCCCGCTTCGACCAGGAGTGGCTCCGGGGACTCCCCGATCACTCCGTCGTGTTCGCGTCGGCGACCGCGCACGGCGAGCCGGTGGGCGCGCTGTTCCTCGTCTGGTGGCGGCCCGGGCGCGTGTTCAAGCCGGCCGAGCTCCGGCTGCTCGAGGCCGTCGCGCGCCAGGTCGGTCTGGCGATGGACAACGCCGAGCTCGCGCGGCAGCGCGAGGTCAGGCTGCGCGAGACCGAGGCCCTCCTCTCGGTCAGTCGAGCGCTCGGCTCCACGCTCGATCTGCCGAGCCTGCTCCGCCACCTCCTGCGTCAGGTGATGCGGACGATCGACGCGGACACCGTCGGCGTGTGGATTCTCGCCGCGGATGGCGAGTCACTGGAACCGCTCGCGGGGTATCGTGTCCCCCCCGACATGCGGGACGCCGCCCGGACGATGCGGCCGTCGATCGTCAGCGATCCGTTCTACGCCGAGGCCGCACGGACGCGCCGGGCCGTCGTCTCGCACGACGTCGCGTCGGACGCTCGGATCCCGGAGAGCGTCAAGCGATCGCTGCCGCACCGGAGCCAGCTCTTCGTGCCGATCGTCGTGAACGAGCGCATGATCGGCGGTTTCGCCGCGCTCTGGTTGAGCCGCGCCCGGACGTTTGCGGAGGGCGAGCTCGCCCTCATGGAGGCGATCGCGAACCCGGCGGGCGTCGCGATCGAGAACGCGCGGCTCTTCCACGAGAACCGGCGCCAGCTCGACGAGCTCCGGGCGCTGCACGATCTCTCCCGGGCCGTCACCGGCGAGCTGGATACGAAGACGTTGCTGGAGGCGGTCTACGCGCAGGTCGGGCGCGTCCTCGGGGTGCGCCACATGTTCGTCCTGCTGCGTGCGGAGTCGCGCGACGGGCTCGAGGTGGGCTTCGCGGTGCACGACGGTGTGCCGGATACCACCACGCCCCGGCCGCATCTGGGCGAGAGGACCGGACTCGCGCCGATCATCATGCGGACCGGCCGCGCGATCCGCACCGAGGACTACGTCGCCGAGTGCCGCCGCCTCGGCGTCGAGCCGGCGGCGAGGGCGGTGACGATGCCGCGCTGGCTCGGCGTCCCCATGCGCGCGCGCGACACGATCCTCGGCGCCATGGTCGTCCGGAGCGCGGACCGGTCGTTCAGCGAGGCGGACGAGCGCCTCCTCGCCAACATCGCGGACCTCGCGGCCCTCGCGCTGCGCAGCGCCGCGCTCTACGAGGAGCGAACGCGGGCCTACCAGGAGCTCGAGGCCGCGCAGGACCAGCTCGTGCGGACGGAGAAGCTCCGCGCGCTCGGCGAGATGGCGTCCGGCGTGGCGCACGACTTCAACAACCTGCTGGCCGCGATCCTCGGCCGCGCGCAGCTCGCGCTCCGCGACGCGCAGGACGCGAAGCTGCGCCACTGGCTCGAGGTCATCGAGCGCGCCGCCCTCGACGGCGCGAAGACGGTGCGGCGCCTGCAGGACTTCACGCGCATCCGGCGGGACGAGCCGTTCGTCCCGATCGATCTGAACGAGATCGTCCGCGACGCGCTCGACATGACCCAGGCGCGCTGGCGCGAGGAGCCGCAGAGCCGGGGCATCCGCGTCGACGTGCGGGCCGACCTCGGCGACGTCCCGGCCGTCGCCGGCGACGCCGCCGAGCTGCGCGAGGCGTTGACGAACCTGATCCTGAACGCGGTGGATGCGATGCCGCACGGCGGGACGCTCACGCTCGAGACCGGGCCGGTGGCCGGCGGCGTCGAGCTCCAGGTGCGGGACACGGGCGTCGGGATGCCGGACAGCGTGCGCGGGCGCGTGTTCGATCCGTTCTTCACCACGAAGGGCCCGCGCGGCACCGGCCTGGGGCTCTCCATCACCTACGGCATCCTGTCGCGCCACGGCGTCGTCATCGCGCTCGACAGCGAGGAGGGCCGGGGCACGACGTTTCGCCTGCTGTTCGCGGCGGTCGCGGAGGTCGCTGCCGCGGGTCCGCAGCCTGCGGTTGCCGGCGTCGAGCCGGGGCCGACGCTGACGTGCCTGGTGGTGGACGACGACGAGGCGGTGGGCACGGTCATCGTGGACATGATCGAGGCCAGCGGTCACCGCGCCGTGCTGCTGCACGGGGGCGCGGCCGCGATCGCCCGCTTCCGGGCGGAGCCGTTCCATGTCGTGTTCACCGACCTCGCGATGCCGGGCCTGTCCGGCTGGGACGTCGCCCGGGCGGTCAAGGACTGCACGACGCAGGTGCCGGTGTTCATGGTGACCGGCTTCGGCGTGGAGCTCCCGGACGATTCTCGCCGTGAGCACGTCGACGGCGTGCTCGGGAAACCGCTGAGGATGGAGGACGTCGTCGAGGCGCTCGGGCAGGCGCAGCGTTATCGCCGGCAGTCCCACTGAACGGAGGACACGCATGAGTTACGAGCACGTGACCGTGGAGCGCGCGCAGCAGGTCGCCACCATCACCCTCAACCGGCCCGACGCCTTCAACGCCTTCAACCTCGCGATGGGGCGCGACATCTTCCACGCCGCGATCGAGGTCGACGAGGATCCCGACGTTCGCTGCGTCGTGATCACCGGCGCGGGCCGCGCGTTCTGCGCGGGCGGCGACGTGAGGGAGTTCGTCGACAGCCTGCCGAGGATCGGCGCGCACGTGAAGGAGCTGACGACGTATCTCCACGGCGCCGTGTCCCGGCTCTGCCGCGCCGACAAGCCGGTCATCGTGGCGGTGAACGGCGTCGCCGCCGGTGGCGGGCTCGCGCTGGCGCTGGCCGGTGACATCGTGATCGCCGGCGCGTCCGCGAAGCTCACCCTGGCCTACTCCAAGATCGCCGCCACGCCGGACGGCTCCTCGTCGTACTTCCTGCCGCGGCTGATCGGGCTCAGACGCGCCATGGAGCTCTACCTGACCAACCGGGTGCTGTCCGCGACGGAAGCGGTGGAGTGGGGCCTGATCACGCGCGCGGTGCCGGACGCCGAGCTCGCGAGCGCGGTGGACGCCCTCGCGCGCGAGCTCGCGCAGGGACCGACGAAGGCGTACGGTGGCGCGAAGCGTCTGTTCCACCAGGCGACGTGGGAGAGCCTCGAGACCCAGATGGAGCTCGAGGCGCAGTCGATTGCGCGGAGCGGCCACACCGCCGACTTCCGCGAGGGCGTCACCGCCTTCGTGAACAAGAAGTCGCCGAGCTTCCGGGGAGCGTGACGGACATGACGAAGCCACGACTCTACTACCGCCCGGGCTGATCCTCCTGCGCCAAGACGAAGGAGCTCCTCTCGTCTTGGGGGATCGAGTTCGATCCCGTCGACGTCCAGGGCACTCCGGCGGCGCTCGAGGAGATGGCGAGGCTCGGGATCCCTCTCGTGCCCGCGGTCGCCGTCGGCGCCCGCGCGGTGCACGGGTGGAACCCGGAGGCGTACGCGAAGCTCGTCGGCGTCGCGTACCGGCCCGCCTCGAAGCTGTCGCCGGCGGTGCTCGCCGAGCGCATCGATCGCGTGCTCGCATCGACGGTGCGGCTGGTCGAGCGGATGCCCGGGCCGGTCCTCGCATGGACGCCCTCCGAGCGGGAGCGGACCGTGCGCGAGCTCGCCTTTCACGTCTTCCGCCTGAGCCTCGCGTTCATCGAAGGCATGGACCGGGGCGACTTCCCGCAGCGCTGGCTCGAGGCGCGGGTGCCGCCGGAGATCGGTGATGCCGCGGCGCTCGCCGCATACGGGGCGCGCGTGCGCGAGCGGCTGGCACGCTGGTTTGCGGGTGCGGCTCCCGAGGTCTACGGGCACGTCGTGCAGGTCTACTACGGCCCGCAGTCGGGCCATGACCTGCTCGAGCGCACGACCTGGCATGCGGCGCAGCATCTCAGGCAGCTCTACGTGCTGGCGGAACGGCGCGGGGTCACGCCGCCCGAGCCGTTGCCGGTCGACGCGTTCGAGGGTCTCCCGCTGCCCGAGTCGCTCTGGTAAACCGATTACATGGGGGGCCCCGACATGGCCCCCCAAACCCCCCAGCGCTCGGAAGCGGCCCGGGGAACCCGGGCCGCTCCTCGCAGCGCTCGGCCCGCGGCGTCGGAACCCGGGCCGCTCCTCGATCCAGCGCTCGGCCCGCGGCCTCGGAACCCGGGCCGCTCCTCGATCCAGCGCTCGGCCCGCGGCCTCGGAACCCGCCGCGCCTCGATCCAGCGCTCGGCCAGCGGCCTACCGTGGCCGAGGTCGCTCGTCGATCCTCCTACTCGCCGTCCGTCCAGGCGTGGGCCAGCCGCGTGGCCAGGCTGCGATGGCGGCGGAAGAAGTACCCGAGCATCGCCGCCGTGGCGAAGACGTTCGCGGCAAGGATCGTCCACGCTGCGAGCTCGTCGACGAGCCAGCTCGCGCCCACGACCAGCGCGGCGAAGAAGAAGACCTCGAACGCCGTGAAGAGGATGACGAGCGCGAACACCAGCATCGGCTCGCGCTCGGCGCCCGCCACCAGCACCGACGCGAGCACGCCGAAGACCACGAACGCGATGCCGTGGAGAACCGTGTAGAGCAGGACGGCGGGGAGGGGCTGCGGCTGATTCAGCAACGTCGACCCGAGCAGCACCGGGGTGCGGAGCGGCTCGCCGCGGATCGTGTCGATCGCGAGGAACCAGACGGCGACGACGACCGCGCCGATGAGCCCGGCGACGATCCCCTCGGACAGTACCGGCCACCACGAGCCGATCAGGAGGCGTGGGAGCGCCGGATGGCCGCGGAAGAGGTACCAGAGCATCGCGGCGGCGGCGAGCAGGTTCCCGATCAGGATCGCCCACCACACGAGCGCGCCGAGCAGCGACTCCCCGAACGCGCTGATGACGCCGAGGAAGAAGACCTCGAACGCCGCGAAGAGGATCACGACGCCGACGAAGAGCGGCGGCTCCTTCTCGCTGACCGCGACGAGGCTCGCCGCGATGACGCCGAAGCCCACGAACGCGAGACCGTGCAGGAGGGTGTACCCGAGGATCGGAAGGGCTGCGACCTCGACGCCGGCGGGGTCGGTGACGCCGCGGAAGACCGCCGCGCCGAGGAGCGCCGGCGTCAAGAGCGGCCTGCCCCGCGCGATGTCGAAGAGCATGAACCACACGGCGACCACCGCTGCGCCGATCAAGCCCGCCACGACCCCTTTGGCCAGCACCGAGCGTTGCGCGCGCGCCATGCCGTGCTCCTTTGCGCGGCATCGTACGCCGGCCCAGGTACTAGCGCAAATGCGCCAGATCGTCATGGCCCCGCGCGCAGGGGCCCGCGAACGGGCGGCCGGCGGCGCCTATAATGATCGTCGCCCACATCCGGGGAAGGAGAGATCCCATGGACTTCGCTCCACGCATGTCGAGGCTCGGTACCGAGTCAGCCTTCGAGGTGCTCGCCCGCGCGAGGGCGATCGAGCGCCGGGGCCGCGAGATCGTGCACCTCGAGATCGGCGAGCCGGACTTCGACACGCCGGCGCACATCAAGGATGCGGCGAAGCAGGCGCTGGACGCCGGCGCCACGCACTACGGCCCGTCGGCCGGCCTGCCCGAGCTGCGCGAGGCGATCGCCAAGCACGTGAGCCGGACGCGCGGCATCGCGGTGTCGCCCGAGGAGGTCGTCGTCACGCCGGGCGCGAAGCCGATCATGTTCTTCACGATCATGACGCTCGTCGGCCACGGCGACGAGGTGATCTACCCCAATCCCGGCTTCCCGATCTACGAGTCGGTCATCAACTTCGTCGGCGGCGTGCCGGTGGCGATTCCGCTCCGCGAGGACAACGGCTTCGGCTTCGACCTGGATCTCTTCGCCGCGCGCGTGTCCCCGCGCACGAAGCTGATCGTCATCAACTCGCCCCAGAACCCGACGGGTGGCGTGCTGGAGCGCGCGCAGCTCGAGCGGATCGCCGCGATCGCGGTCGAGCGCCGGATCCCGGTGCTCACCGACGAGATCTACCGTGACTTCCTCTACGACGCCGAGTTCGTCTCGATCACCGGGATGCCGGGGATGCGCGACCGGGTGATCCTGCTCGACGGGTTCTCCAAGTCGTTCGCGATGACCGGGTGGCGGCTCGGGTACGGCGTGATGCCGGTGGCGCTGGCGGAGCACGTGACGCGGCTCATGGTCAACTCCGCGTCGTGTACGGCGTCGTTCGTCCAGCTCGCCGGGATCGCCGCGCTCGAGGGTGACCAGACGCCGGTCGCGCGCATGGTCGCCGAGTTCAGGCGCCGGCGCGATGTCTTCGTCGAGGGCCTGAACCGGCTGCCGGGCGTGAAGTGCGCGCGGCCGCGTGGCGCGTTCTACACGTTCCCGAACATCACCGGGACGGGCCGATCGTCGGCCGAGGTTGCCGACCGGCTCCTCGACGAGGCGGGCGTCGCGGCCCTCTCCGGCACCGCGTTCGGGGCTCACGGCGAGGGCTACCTGCGCTTCTCGTACGCGAACTCCGAGGCGAACCTCGCGAAGGCGCTCGAGCGCATGCGCCCGGTGTTCGAGGCGATGGCGAAGTAGGCGCGGCGCGCGGCCGTCGCGCCGAGCCCGCTCACGCGCTTTCATCGTGTCGAGGAACCTGACCGAGGCCCTCGCTGCCCTCGCGGAGCGGCTCGGGGCCACGCACGCGTTCGTGTGCAGCGGGTGGCGCTCGGCCGCCGTGCGCCACGCGGTCTCGGGCCGGGGCGGCAGGGTGGTCGAAGCGCTCACTGCACGCGGTGCCACGATGATGGCCGCGGCGATCGCGGAGCTCGGCGGCGTCCCGGTGCTCATCGCGCTGGACGGCGAGGCCGCCGTGCAGGCCGCGCTGGGAGCGCTCGTGCAGGCGCGCCGGGACGGCGCTCGGGTCGTGGCGGTCGGCCCGTCTCCGGCGCTCGGTGACGAGGTCCTGCGCGAGGCCGCGGACGTGACGACGGTGGATCGTGCCGTCCACGGGAGCGCCCGGCGAGGCCCGGTGCTCGTCGCGTGCGATGACCCGGACTCGGTCGCCGCACCGTCCCCGCTCGTCGACGCGCGCCAGAGCGGCGCCGCGAGCGCGGGGGGCATGGGGGGCCTCGAGAGTCCCCCCATGACTTCAGTCCTCGACGAGGTCGCGGGACGCCTCGTCTCGTGTGCGCGTCCCGTGATCGTCGTGGGCACCGGCGCCAGGGCTCTCGAGGACTCGCAGTGGGTCCGCGCGTTCGCCGAGGCGTTGCCGGCGCCCGTCGTCGTGACGGCGAAGGCGCGCGGCGTGATCCCCGAGCCTCACCCGCTCGCGCTCGGCGAGCTTGGCGGAGACGTGGCCTCGTCGGCGCTCGAGCGCGCCGACCTCATCGTCACGCTCGGCGTCGAGGAGCCGGAGAGCGTGGAGATCGCGTGGGGGTGGACCGCTGCCGTGATCGAGATCTCTGCCGTCCCGGTCACGGGAGCGCCCTGGCGTCCAGCCACCAGGGTCCGTGGCGCTGCCGCGCTCGTGCTCGAGGAGCTGGCCCCGCGTGTGAAGGATCGCGCGCGCGCCGACTGGGACATGACCGAGCTCGACGCCCTCAAGCGCCGGCTTGTCGTGGCGCGAGCGACGGCGCGTGCGGGCGGACCGGCCTCGCGGGCGGGCGAGGTCGTCGCCCTTGTTCGCGAGGCGACAGTGCCGGGGACGGTCGCGGTGTTCGAGGCGCGGTGGCGAGCCGCGGCGTCGGCGTGGCAGTGCGTGGGTCCCGGCGAGCTCCTGGTCCCGAGCCCGCCCGGCGTCTCGGGCTCCGCGGTCACCGGAGCGCTTGCCGTGCGCGAAGCGGGATCGGAGCGCCCCATCGTCTGCTTCACGGACGCCGAGGGCTTTGCCGAGTCGCTCGTCGAGCTCGGAGCCCGTGAAGGCGGTGGCGAGAGGGCCCACGGAGGATTCTCGATCGTCGCGCTCGAGCGGATCGCGCCGTCGCTGCTGGCCGCTGCACGCTCGCTCGGCTGTGCGGTCATGACCGCCGGCGATCCGCGATCGGTCGCCGAGCAGGCCGCGCGTGCCGCCACGGGTGATCGGCCCGTCGTGATCCGAGGGTAGTGGGGGGCCCCGACATGGCCCCCCACACCCCCCAACGCTCGCAACCGGCCCGGGAAACCCGGGCCGGTGCTCGGAGTCGCGCCCGGCCGGGCCCCCGACGCGTCGTGAGCGCGGCCGCGCCGCTCGGGGTGGAAGCGATCGGTATAATGGCCGCATGTCCATTCTGACCGAGCGTGACCGGCAGGCTGTCCGTGCAGAGCTCGCCAAGCTGGGCGGGCCCGTGAAGCTCGTGGTCTTCTCGCAGTCGCTCGTGGCCGCCGACCTGTGTCGCGAGAACGAGCAGCTCGTGCGCGAGGTCGCGGAGCTGAGCGAGCAGGTGAGCGTCGAGGTGCTCAATCCCGCGATCGATCGCGACCGGGCGGACGCCTACGGCGTGGACCAGGTGCCGGCGATGGTCGTCGAGGGGGCGCGCGACTACGGGATCCGCTTCCTCGGCGTGCCGTCGGGCTACGAGTTCTCCAACCTGATCGACGCGATGATCGTGGTCTCCACCGGCGAGCCGGAGCTGTCGGACACGACGAAGTCGTCGCTGACCGGCCTCGCCGGCGACGTCGACATCAAGGTCTTCTCCACCCCCACCTGACCGTACTGTCCCCGGGCCGTGCGCCTGGCACAGCACATGGCAGTGGCGTCCGACCGCGTGCGCGCGACAGCCATCGAGGCGACGGAGTTCCCGGACCTCTCGCGGGCGTATCGCGTGATGGCCGTGCCGAAGATCGTCATCAACGACCGCGTGCAGTTCGAAGGCGCGCTGCCGGAGTCCGACTTTCTCGCGAAGGTGCTCGAGGCCGCCAGCGCAGTGCATTGAGGCGCTCGCGTCCGCGTGTCGCCAAGGGACCGGCGCTGCTGTTCGCGTACGGCACGCTGATGCGCGGCGAGCCGCTCCATCGCGTGCTCCAGGACCGCGCCGGGTACCTCGATCCGGCCCGCGCGCGCGGCCGGCTGCTCGACCTCGGTCGATACCCGGGGCTCGTTGACGGCGCCGGAACCGTGCGCGGCGAGCTCTACCGGCTCGACGATCCTGAACTTCTGCCGATCCTCGACCGTGAGGAGGGGTACAATTTCGTTCGCCGAACGACCACTGTCACGCGCGTGAACGGACGCCGGGCGCGCGCGTGGGTCTATCGCTACACCGGTCCGCGCGATACCGTGACGCCCATCCCCGACGGCGACTGGCGCACGCGTGCGGCGGGCCCGAGCGCCGTGCACGCCGACCGCCGCCGCCACGGGCGCCGGTCGTGACCGGGAGGAACCCGATGGCTCTCACCGCCGACGAACTCGTCAAGATCGACCAGCAGCACCTCATCCACCCGCTGCACCATCCCGTCGACGCCGCCGAGCCGACGATTTACGTCCGCGGGCGCGGCGCGATGATCAGCGACATCGGCGGCAAGGAGTACCTCGACGGCCTGTCGGGCCTCTGGAACGTCAACGTCGGTCACGGCCGCGCGGAGCTCGCCGATGCCGCCGCGGCGCAGATCAAGGAGCTCGCGTACTACTCCGGCTACGTCGGCTCGGGCTCGATCCCCGCGATCACCCTCGCGCACAAGCTCGTGACGCTCGCGTACGACACCATGCACGCCGTCTACTTCACCACGGCGGGTGCGGAGTCGAACGAGTCGGCCTTCAAGACGGCGCGCTTCTACTGGAAGGCCCTGGGCAAGCCGGACAAGGTCAAGGTGATCGCGCGCACGCACGGGTATCACGGCGTCACCCTCCAGGCGATGAGCGCGACGGGGATGGGCGCCTACTGGAAGATGTTCGAGCCACGCGTGCCCGGCTTCGTGCACATCCCGACCTGCTATCCGTACCGGCAGCAGGACGCGAAGCCGGGGGAGAGTGCCGGGCAGACGGCCGCGCGCCTGCTGGAGGAAGCGATCCTGCGGGAAGGGCCGGACACCGTCGCGGCATTCATCGCGGAGCCGATCCACGGCGGCGGCGGCGTCATCTACCCGGACGACGACTACCTGCGGCTCGTGCGCCAGGTCTGTGATCGCCACCAGGTCCTGTTCATCGCCGACGAGGTCATCACGGGCTTCTGTCGTACCGGGCGGTGGTTCGCGCTCAGCCACTGGAACGTCAAGCCCGACATCCTCTCGTTCGCGAAGGGCGTGACGTCCGGGTACCTGCCGCTCGGCGGGATCATGGTGACGAAGGCGATCAAGGACGCGATGGACGGCGTGAAGCCCGAGGACCGCTGGATGCACGCCGCGACGTACTCGGGACACCCGGTGTGCTGCGCCGTCGCGCTGAAGAACCTCGAGATCATGGAGCGCGAGCGGTTGTGGGAGAACGCCGCGAAGATGGGCTCGCGCCTCCACGAGGGCCTGAAGGCCGCGTTCGGCGACCATCCGCACGTGGGCGACATCCGCGGCGGCAAGGGGCTGCTCGCGGCCGTCGAGCTCGTCGAGGACCGTGCGAGCAAGGGGAACTTCGCGGGTGACAAGAAGGTGGCGCCGCGCGTGCAGCAGGAGATGGTGAAGCGCGGTCTCATCACGCGCACGCGGCCGTCGCCGGGGACCCATCCCGCGCCCGGGGACGCGATCTTCTTCGCGCCGCCGCTCGTGATCACCGGCGAGGAGGTCGATCGCACGGTCGCCATCGCGCGTGAGGCCGTGAAGGCCGTCCTCGGCGTGTAGGCGCCCGTTCTGTGAGGTTGATCACCGCGCACCGGATCCTGATCGGCGCGGCGGTCGCCTTCTTCCTGTTCTCCGCGGGCCGCACACTGCACAGCTTCCTGGGCGGTGGCGGCCCGTGGGCCCTCGTGCAGTCGATCGTCTCCGCGGGGATCGCGATCGGCCTCGTCGCGTACTACCGCACGCTCGGGCGCTGGGGCCGGCCGTAGGCGGTCGCACGACGGAGCGCGGCCGACCAGCCGGCGAGACCATGCGAGGCGAGGGGCACACCCCCGGGACGCGGGCGGTCCTGATCTACGACGGTGACTGCGCGATGTGCCGCGCGAGCGCCCTCTGGCTCATGCGTCGCGCGCTCTCGAGCGGGCAGCTCGAGATCCTGCCGTGCCGCTCGAATGTCCGGCGCGCCCGCTATCCGGCGATCACGGACGAGGTCTGCATGACGGCCATGCAGCTCGTGCTCCCCGACGGCCGTGTGCTCTCGGGCGCCGACTCGGTTCCGGAGCTCCTCCGTCGCATCCGTGGCTGGGGCTGGGTCGCCCGGCTCTTCGATCTCCCCGGCGTCAGGCCCATCGCGCGCCGTGTCTACGCGTGGGTCGCGAAGAACCGGATGAAGGTCTCCTGTGCGCTGCCGGGCGCCGACCGGTGACGGGGCCATGCCGGGGCCCCCATGATGGTCGGAAGCTCCACTCGGTGAAGAGCTTCTCGTGGAAGCGCGAGAGCTCCTCGACCGGGCCGCGTCCCGGTGGTGCTCGGAGAGCTCGAGGAGGAACGACACCTTGCGCTCGCGGACGACCCGCGACAGCGTCGCGTACGCTTCCCGCATCGAGCGGCCAAGCTCCGCGACGACTCGATCCTCCTCCCACGAGAACTGCTGGATGTTCTGCGCCGACGAGTATATGCGACGGGCGCGGCTGCCGGATTGCCTCTTCGACGGGCATGCCCGTATGACGCTGCCCGTCTCCGCGGCAGCCGGCGGCCCGGCCCGCTCGAAGTCAGCGAAATCACCGCATTTTTTCGCACGGAAGCGCGGCATACCGCTTGCTCGCCTCCTCGCGCCGGCGGCGACATCCGCCGACGATGCGCCACGAGGGAGGGGCGATGACGAGAGCAGGTGGCAATACTCGAGGCAGGACGATCGTCGCGATGAGCATGGTCGTCGCGATGCTCGGTGTCCTGGTGGGCGCGGGCACGGTTGCGGCGCAGGACACGACGGGGCCGAACACGGGACGGATCTCCCTGGGGGCGGGGATCGACGTTCCCACGGACTACTACTTCCGCGGCATCGTGCAGGAGACCGAAGACGTCATCGTGCAGCCGTATGCCGAGATCACGTTCAAGCTCCTGAAGAACGCGGGGCCGCTGACCGGCATGGGGCTCACGCTCGGGACGTGGAACAGCCTCCACGGCGGGCCGACGGGCCTCGACGGCCCGAACGAATCCCCGAAGCTCTGGTACGAGTCGGACTTCTACGCGAAGCTCGGGCTCACGCTCCTGGAGGACCTCACGACGTCCGTGACGTACACCGCGTACACGAGCCCGAACGGGTTCTTCGACACGGTGCAGGAGATCGCGCTCGGCCTCGCGTACAACGACGCGAAGCTGCTGGGCCCGTTCGCCCTGAACCCGAGCGTCGTCCTCGCGTTCGAGCTGGATGGCCAGGCGGACGCCGGCGCCAGCCGCGGGACGTATCTGCAGCTCGGCGTCGCGCCCGGGCTGACGCTGTTCGAGAAGAGCCGGGTGCCGGTGACGCTGTCGTTTCCGCTCACCGTCGGGCTGAGCCTGGAGGACTACTACGAGTTCGGCACCGGCGGCGACGACACGTTCGGCTACTTCAGCGGCGGTGTCGCGGCGAGCCTGCCGCTCGCATTCATCCCGGCGTCGTTCGGCGCGTGGCAGCTCAAGGCCGGGGTCGGCGTCCTGACGCTCGGCGACAACCTGCGTCGCGTGAACGCCGGCGACGACGTCGAGGTCATCGGCACGTTTGGCGTCGCGCTGACGTATTGACCGGCGCTCGCCTTGGCGCGCGAGTTCTGATATGAAACGTGGGCCGGCCCCGCGCCGGCCCACGATGACGGCCATCGCTCCCATCCGCGTGCTCGTCGCCAAGGTCGGACTCGACGGCCATGACCGGGGCGCCAGGGTCGTGGCGCGCGCGCTCCGCGACGGCGGCATGGACGTCATCTACACCGGCCTGCATCGCACGCCCGGCGAGGTCGTCGCCGCCGCGCTCGAGGAGGACGTCGACGTGCTCGGTATCAGCTTGCTGTCCGGCGCCCACATGACCCTCGTCCCGCGCATCCTGGAGCTGCTGCGCGAGGCCCGCGCCGACGACATCGCGGTCGTCGTCGGCGGCGTCATCCCCGACGAGGACGTCGAGGCGCTCGGCGCGCTGGGCGTCGCGGACGTCGTGCTGCAGGACACGCCGCCGGACGAGGTCGTCCGGCGGGTCCGGGCCGCCGTCGCGACCCGCGCCCGCTGACCGTGAGCGTCGACCGGGACACCCTCCGCCGCGCGCGAGGAATCGACCTCTCGGTCTGGCCGCCCTGCTACGATCCGACCTACCGCCCCGCCGCCGCCGCCGAGTACTGGGCTCCCGAGCTCGAGTGCGCGGCCCCGGCGGAACGCGACGAGATCATCCTCGAGAAGCTGCAGCGCCAGGTGCGGTGGGCATGGGAGCGCAGCCCGTTCTACCGGCGTCGGTGGCAGGAAGCGGGCGTCGCGCCCGAGACGCTGCGCACGCTCGCCGACCTCGCGAAGTTCCCCGTGGTCCGGAAGGCCGATCTCCGGGCCGCGCAGGCCGCGCATCCGCCATTCGGCGATTACGTCTGCGTCGATCCCGCCGGCATCGTGCGCGTGCACGGCACGTCGGGCACGACCGGCCGGCCGACCGTCTTCGCGGTTGGCCGCGACGACTGGGAGCGGATCGGCGAGGCGCACGCGCGCATCATGTGGGGCGCCGGGCTCAGGCCGGACGACACGATCCTCATCTGTTCTTTTTTCAGTCTCTATCTCGGCTCGTGGGGCGCCCTGCGCGGCGGCGAGCGGCTCGGCGCGACGATGTTTCCGTTCGGCGCCGGCGCCGCCGGGCAAACGCTCATGGCCGTCCGCTGGGCCGCCGACCTGCAGCCGACCGCGTTCTACAGCACGCCGTCGTACGCGCTGCACTTCGCCGAGACGGCCCGTCGCGAGGGGATCGACCCGCGGCGCCTGGGCTTCCGCACGCTGTTCTTCTCGGGCGAGCCCGGCGCCGGGATCCCGGCCACGAAGCGGTTGATCGAGGAGACGTTTGGCGGCGTCTGCATCGACATGGGGTCAATGGCAGAAATGACCCCGTGGATGACGAACGCCGAGTGCCGCCACCGGACGGGCATGCACCTCTGGCAGGACATCGTCTACACCGAGGTGTGCGATCCCGAGACGTTCGCGCCGGTACCCTATGGCGCGGAGGGCACGCCCGTCTACACGCACCTCGAGCGGACGTCACAGCCCATGATCCGTCTCGTCTCCGGTGACCGGACGCGCTGGACGGACGAGCCGTGCCCGTGCGGGCGAACCTACCCGCGGCTCCCGCTGGGGCTCTACGGCCGCATCGACGACATGCTGGTGGTGCGCGGCGAGAACGTCTACCCGAGCGCGATCGAGGACACGCTTCGCGCCATCCCCGGCTTCGGCGGCGAGTTCCGCGTGATCGTGTCGCGCCGGGCGACGATGGACGAGCTCCTCGTGCGGGCGGAGTACGCGGACACGCACGCGGACGAGCGCGCACGCGCGGCCCTGCAGGCGGCCATGCGCGAGCGGCTCCGCGCGCGACTCGGCGTCAATCCGGTCGTCGAGCTCGTTCCCGCCGGCGCGCTGGAACGCACGGAATTCAAGGCGCGCCGGGTCATCGACGACCGCGACCTCTACCGGTCGCTGACCGAGCGGGGATGATTCGCGGTGGCCCCACACCGCCGCGAAGGAAGCGCGGTACTCTCATGGCTCGGAGGACGCCCATGTTTGACGCCGACGCCGTCGACCGGATCACGCGACAGCGCCAGGAGTGGGAAGCGAACGAGCTCAGGCAGTTCGTGGAGCGCCAGCCGGAGTCGCGCGACGAGTGCCGCACGCTGTCCGGCCTCCCGGTCCAGCGCGTCTACACGCCCGAGGACGTCGCCGAGACGCCGTTCGAGCGCATCGGGTTCCCCGGTCAGTATCCGTTCACGCGCGGCCCGTATCCGACGATGTATCGGGGCCGGCTCTGGACCATGCGGCAGATCGCCGGCTACGGAACGGGCGAGGACACGAACAAGCGCTTCCAGTACCTGATCGCGCAGGGACAGACGGGACTCAGCGTCGACTTCGACATGCCCACGCTCATGGGCTGCGACTCCGACGATCCGCGCTCGCTCGGGGAGGTCGGCCGCGAGGGGGTCGCGATCGACACGATCGAGGACGTGGAACGCCTCTTCGAGGGCATCGACCTCCCGTCGATCTCCGTGTCGATGACGATCAACCCCACCGCGTGGATCCTGCTCGCGATGTACGTCGCGCTCGCCCAGTCGCGCGGCAACGATCCGAACACGCTCTCCGGCACGGTGCAGGCCGACATCCTCAAGGAGTACGTCGCGCAGAAGGAGTGGATCTTCCCGATCGCGCCGTCGATGCGTCTCTGCCGCGACATGATCGTGTACGCGGCCGAGCACATGGCCCGCTACAACCCGATCAACATCTCCGGCTATCACATCTCGGAGGCGGGCGCGACGAGCGTGCAGGAGGTCGCGTTCACCATCGCCGACGGCATCGCGTACGTCGACGAGGTCGTGCGGTCCGGTGTCGAGGTCGATCGCTTCGCGCCCCGGCTGGCGTTCTACTTCGTGTCGCAGGCCGACTTCTTCGAGGAGGTGGCGAAGTTCCGGGCGGCGCGGCGGATCTGGGCCACGGTCATGAAGGAGCGGTTCGGCGCGAAGAAGCCGGAGTCCATGCGGCTCCGGTTCCACTGCCAGACGGCCGCGGCCACGCTGACGAAGGCGCAGCCGCTGAACAACGTCATCCGGACCGCGTTCCAGGCGCTCGCGGCCGTGCTCGGCGGCTGCCAGTCGCTCCACACCAACGGCCTCGACGAGGCCTACGCGATCCCGTCGGAGCAGGCGATGAAGCTCGCGCTGCGCACGCAGCAGATCGTCGCCGACGAGACGCGTGTGCCGGACGTCGTCGACCCGCTCGGCGGTTCCTGGTACGTGGAGTCGCTCACGAACGCGTTCGAGGCGGAAGTCCTCGCGATCCTCCGGAAGGTCGACGAGATGGGCGGGACCATCAAGGCCATCGAGGCGGGGTGGTTCCAGCAGCAGATCGCGGACAGCGCGTACGAGACGGCTCGCCGCAAGGGACGGGGCGAGCACGTCGTGATCGGCGTCAACAAGTACGTGGAGCCCACCGCGGCCACGCCGGTCGAGGTCCACACGGTCGATCCGGACGTCGAGCGCCGGCAGGTCGAGCGGGTGCGAGCGGTGCGCGCGCGACGGGATCAGGCGCGGGTCGCGGCGCTCATGGACCGCCTCGCGCAGGAGGCGCGCGATCCCTCGGTCAACCTGATGCCGACCACGATCGAGCTCGTGAAGGCGCGCGCGACCATGGGCGAGATCGTCGCGCGGCTCAAGGATGTCTGGGGCACGTACGTCGAGCGCCCGGTGTTCTGATCCACCGAGTGGGGGGCCCCGACATGGCCCCCCACACCCCCCCCACGCTCGCAACCGGCCCGGCAAAGCCGGGCCGGTGCTCGGGCCCTCGCGCGGCCACGGCGGCCCCGAAATGGCTACGCGATGACGCCGGCTCGCGCGTAGGCGATCTTCAACGCGCGCCCTTCCTCGAACCGTTCGAGACGGTACGGCGTGATGTCGAGTGTCGTCGCGCGGCCGTCGACGACCTGCTCCGCCATGAGGAGTCCCGCGGCCGGCGAGAGCTTGAAGCCGTGGCCCGAGAAGCCGACGCAGTAGTGCAGGCCCGAGATGGCGCTCACCGTTCCCATGATCGGGTTCCAGTCGGGGCTGATCTCGTACATGCCCGACCAGCCGCCCGCGATCTCGGCCTCGGCGCTCGCCGGCATCACGCGCGAGAGCCGCGTCACCACGTCTTCGACGAACCCGGCATCGGGTCGGTCCTGGTAGTCGTCCGGATCGCCGGGACGATCGTCGCCGTGGCGCGTGTTCCCGAGCAGGATGAGATTGCCCGTCTCGGGGCGGAAATACACCTCGTTGGCGAGGTCGGCGACGATGGGATGGCCGTCGTCGTAGGCGAAGCGTGGACGGAGCGTGACGATCGACTGCCGGCTCGCCATGACGGGCAGCCGGAGCCCGACGAGCTGGCCCACCCGCTGCGCCCATGGCCCGGCCGCGATGACGACGTGGTCGGCGGCGATGCGAGTGACCGGCGTCGCCACGCCCCCGACGCGGCCACCGGTCGTCTCGATGGCGGTGACCTCCGCGGCCTGGCGAAGCACGCCGCCCAGCTCGGTGAACCGCCGGGCGTACGTCGAGGCGACCTCGTGCGGGCTGCCGTAACCGGAACGAGGCTCCCAGACGAGCGGGGCGCCGTCGGCCGGCTCGAGCAGGTGGTCGATGCGGCGCACGTCGACCGGCGTGATGAGCTCGCTCTCGATGCCGAGCTCGCGGTTCATCTCGACGGTCTTCTTCACGCCGTCGGCCTCGGCCGGGGCGCCGATGAAGAGCATGCCCGTCCGCCGGAAACCGCTCTCGCCGCCGGCGTCCTCCCGGAAGCGCTCGAGCATGCGCCGCGCGAGCAGCGCCATCGCGGCGGTCGGGCGCGTCGAGTAGTGCGTGCGGACGATCGCGGAAGACTTCGCGGACGTCCCCGAGCAGACCGTCTCCTTCTCGAGGAGCACGATCCGTCCCGCGTGCCGGCGCACGAGGTGATACGCGATGCTCGTGCCCATCACGCCCGCGCCGATGACGACGACGTCCGCGCGCTCCATTGGAGCGCATTGTAAGCTAGGCCGGCCATGCTGATCGCCCAGATCTCCGACATGCACATCAGGGCCGAGGGCAGTCTCGCGTACGGGCGCGTCGAGACGGCGACGTTCCTCGCGCGCGCGGTGGACCACCTGCGGCGCCTCCAGCCCCGTCCGGATCTGATTCTCGCGACCGGCGATCTCGCCGACGGCGGCGCGCGCGACGAGTACCGGCGGCTCCGCCGGCTGCTCGAACCGCTGTCCGCGCCCGTGTACCTCGTGGCGGGCAACCACGACGACCGCGCCGCGCTCGTGTCCGAGTTCTCGGATCACCGCTATCTCCCGCGCACGGGCGAGTTCCTGCAGTACACGTTCGACGCCGGCGATCTCAGGGTCGTGGTGATGGACACGGTCATTCCGGGCAAGGTCGGCGGCGAGGTCTGCAGCGAGCGGCTCGGGTGGCTCTCCGCGCGGCTCGGTGAAGCGCGGAATCGACCGACGGTCGTGGTGATGCATCACCCGCCGTTCGAGACCGGCATCGAGTTCATGGACGGCTACGGCTTCGAGGGTGGCGAGGCGCTCGGTGAGCTCATCGCGAAGCACCCCAACGTCGAGGCCGTGCTCGCCGGTCACCTGCATCGCCGCATCTCGGTGCGATGGCGTGGCACGGTGGTCACGACGGCTCCGAGCACCGCGCATCAGGTCGCGCTCACGCTCGCGCCCGGCGCGCGCGGTCACTTCAGTCTCGAGCCGCCCGCCTGTCTGCTGCACCTCTGGCGGCCCGGGCAGGGACTCGTCACGCACACGAGCTACATCGGCACCTTCGTGATGCACCCGTTCCGGGAGGAACGCCTCGCCGGGTAGCGCCGCGTGTCGTCACGTGATCACGGCTTCCGCGGCTTCGCGGTGGCGAAGCCGGGACGGCAGCGGGCACAGGACGCCGGCCGCGAAAGCGACCGCGCTCCACGCGAACACGTCGCCGTAGCGGCTGTAGAACGTCGTCTGCGCGCGCGGCGTGATCGCGCCCATCAGCACGCCGCGCGCGAACAGCGGCGACGCACGGACGATCCGGCCGTCGGGCGCGACGAACGCGGACACGCCGGTGTTCGCCGCGCGGACCAGCCACGCGCGGTGCTCGACGGCACGAAACGTCGTCAGCGCGAGATGCTGGTAGGGCGTGGGCGTCGGTCCGAACCAGGCGTCGTTCGTGATGTTGATCAGCACGTCGGCGCCCGCGGCGACGAAGTCGCGCACATCGGCCGGGAAGATCGCTTCGTAGCAGATCGACGGCGCCAGCCGCCCGAGCGGCGTGGCGAGCACCACCGGATCGGTGCCCGCCGAGAACTCGCTGATGGGGCCGCCGGCGAAGACGGAGAGGAACCCGAGCCATCCGTCGAGCGGCGAGTACTCGCCGAACGGCACGAGGCGGCGCTTGTCGTATCGGCCGAGCTCGCCGGCGGGGCCGAAGAGATACGCGCTGTTGCGTGTCGTCCCGCCGATGCCGTGCGGGGCGCCGACGAGCAGGTAGATGCCGGCGTCGCGCGCGAGCGCCTCGATCTCTCGCCAGCGCGCGTCACCCCGGTCGGTGAGCGGGACCGTCGTCTCGGGCCAGACGACGAGCCGGGCGCCGTTGCGGACGGCGTCCGTTGTCAGTGCGCGGTGGATCGCGAGGGTCCGGTCGACGTACGCGGCGTCCCACTTCGCGCCCTGATCGATGTTGCCCTGGACCACGGCGACCGGGATCGCCGTCGTCCCCGGGGCACGGGCCGGTGCCAGCCACCCGACCATCACGGCAAGAGTGACGGCAATGCCGCCTGCAGTCGCGGCGCCGAGCGAGTCGCGCCGATCAGGCCTCGCGCACAGCACGCGCGCGAGCGCGGCGTTCACGGCCGCGACGACGAAGGACACGCCGTACACGCCGGTCACCGCCGCGACCTGGATGAGCGCGACGTGCCGGTACTGAGACGCTCCGAGGAGATTCCACGGGAAGCCGGAGAGCACGCGGCTCCGCACGAGCTCGAGCGCGACCCAGAGGCTCGCGGCGATCAGGACCCAGGCGAAACCCGATCGGTGGCGCGCCGTGGACAGCAGCGCGCAGAAGAGCGCGGTGAATCCGGACACGATGGTCGCCACGACGACGAGCGTCAGCCCCGCCCGCGCCCACGTGACGCCTCCGTAGTGCACGACCCAGGGCGTGGGCCAGGCGAGCGTGACGGTCCAGAACACGAGCGCGCTCAGGAAGCCCAGGGCGGCTGGACCGACCGACTGTGGGGGGCCTCGACGGGCCCCCCACGCCCCCCGCGCTCGCAAGCGGCCCGGCAAAGCCGGGCCGCTGGACCGACCGACTGTGGGGGGCCTCGACGGGCCCCCCACGCCCCCCGCGCTCGCAAGCGGCCCGGCAAAGCCGGGCCGCTGCTCGATGGAGCGCTCGCCCGGCCTCGACACTGGCTCCCCACGCCTGCGATTCACTCACGACCCGCCGGCGGTCGATCGCCACCAGCAGGGGAACGAGCGCCACGAACGCGAGCCAGCCCTGACTGCCGCTGCCCGGGAACGCGAGCGTCAGCAGGACGCCCGAGAGCGCGGCGAGAGCCCAGGGGACGTACGGCTGGGGAATGACGGACAGGCGAGCGCGCATGTGAGCGAGTCCCGGAGCCACGGGACGCAAGTCGCTTGCCGTGGTGCGAAATCGGCGAGTTGCGGGGGCCCGGGCTGCAACGCAGTCGCGATCGGCGGAAGACTTGTTCCGAGGATGCGTTGTGCGATCCTCGGACGCGACATCCTGTCGCGCGTGATCTACGGCGCGCGCGTGTCACGGACTGGCGTCATCATGACCGTCGCGGATGCCCAGCTCGCGTTCGAGCTCCACGACGTTGATCGTGACGCGGCCGACCCGTCCGAGCGCCCGGGGTTCTCTGCTAAAATACACGGGCGGTCATCGCCTGAAGGGGGCCCGTTGGCGGCACAGGACGTCCAGCAGTTACAGGAGAAGCTCCAGTACGAGCAGCGGCTCGTCGCGCTCGTCGATCGCATCCACGCCGCCAAGAACATCGATCAGATCTTCGTCGAGCTCCAGAACGAGATCCTCTCGCTGCTCGACGCGGAGCGCATGACGCTCTACGCCGTCGACGCGGAGAAGAAGGAGCTCTACTCCAAGTTCCTCGCCCTCGACACCGTCAAGGAGATCCGCGTCCCGATCAGCGAGAAGTCGATCTCCGGCTTCGTCGCGCTCTGGCGGCAGCCGGTCAACATCGCCGACGCGTACGACAAGGCCGAGCTGCAGCGCATCTCGCCGACGCTCTCCTTCGACAGCTCCTTCGACAAGAAGACCGGCTTCCGCACGACGCAGGTCCTCTGCGCGCCGGTCCTCCACGAGGGCCGCACGACCGTCGGCGCGATCCAGCTCCTGAACAAGAAGTCGGGGGACCGCTTCACGAAGGAGGACGAGACCAACGTCGCGCGCATCGCGAAGACGCTCGGGATCGCCTTCAACAACCACAACCAGCTCTCCGCGATCCGGCGCCAGACGAAGTTCGACTACCTCTTCGCGCAGCACAAGATCACGCAGGACGAGGTCACGAACGCGATCGCCGAGAGCCGGCGCCGGCAGGTCGACGTCGAGTCGATCCTGGTCGAGCAGTTCAAGGTCCCGAAGGCCGACGTGCTCACGTCGCTCAGCCAGTTCTACCGCGTGCCGGCGATGGAGTTCGACGAGAAGGTCATCCCGCCGCCCGACCTCGTGAACCAGCTGAAGATCGAGTACCTCAAGCGCAACTTCTGGATTCCCGTACGCCGCGAGGAGGACGGCGCGGTGCTGATCCTCATCGACAACCCGCAGGACCTCCAGAAGGTCGACTCCATCGGCCAGCTGCTGAAGGGGCAGAAGATCAAGTTCGCCGTCGGGCTGAGGCAGGACGTCACGACCTTCATCAGGTTCGCCGCCGGCGAGCTCGACCCGAGGGGCAACATCTCGGAGCTGCTCGGCGAGCTGAAGAGCGAGGACGCGCCGGAGCAGGTGCCGGAGGGGTCGGACGTCGACGAGAACGACTCGACGATCATCCGGCTGGCGAACCAGATCATCACCGACGCGTACCGCTCGCGGGCGTCGGACATCCACGTCGAGCCGTACGGGCCGCAGAAGGACACGGTGATCCGGTTCCGCGTCGACGGTCACTGCCAGGAGTACCAGAAGATCCCCGGCGGGTACCGGCGGGCGCTCGTGGCCCGCTACAAGATCATGGCGAACCTCGACATCGCCGAGCGCCGCAAGCCGCAGGACGGCAAGATCAAGTACAAGATGCCGGAGCGGGAGATCGAGCTCCGCGTCGCCACGCTGCCCACCGCCGGCGGCAACGAGGACGTCGTCATGCGGATCCTCGCCGCCAGCGAGCCGATCCCCATCGACAAGCTGGGCATGACCGACCGCAACCTGCGCGAGGTCAAGGCCGCCGCCGAGAAGCCGTACGGGCTGATCCTCGTCGTCGGACCGACGGGCTCCGGCAAGACCACGACGCTGCACTCCGTGCTCGGCTACATCAACAAGCCCGAGCGGAAGATCTGGACCGCCGAGGACCCCGTCGAGATCACCCAGTACGGCCTCCGGCAGGTGCAGGTGCAGCCGAAGATCGGCTTCACGTTCGCGCTGGCGATGCGCGCGTTCCTGCGCGCCGACCCCGACGTGATCATGGTCGGTGAGATGCGCGACCACGAGACCGCGGAGACGGGCATCGAGGCATCGTTGACCGGCCACCTGGTCTTCTCGACCCTCCACACGAACAGTGCCGTGGAGACCGTCATCCGGCTGCTCGACATGGGCCTCGATCCGTTCAACTTCGCCGACGCGCTGCTCTGCGTGCTCGCGCAGCGCCTCGTGCGCCGCATTTGCGCGGCGTGCCGCGAGCCGTACCATCCGGACCGCTCGGAGTACGACGAGATCGCCCACGCGTACGGCAAGGAGGAGTTCGAGAAGCTCGGCTACGTGTACGACGAGAAGTTCTCGCTCTACCGTGGCAAGGGCTGCAGCGAGTGCAACAAGGGCGGCTACCGCGGGCGCGCCGGCATCCACGAGCTGCTCGTCGCCAGCGACGAGATCAAGCGCCTCGTCCAGAACAAGGCGCGTGTGTCCGAGATCCTTCCCGTCGTGCGGGCCGAGGGCATGACGACCCTCGTGCAGGACGGCGTCCTCAAGGCCCTGTCCGGCGTGACGGACTACAAGCAGGTCAAGGCCGTCGCGATCAAGTAACGCCGCACCGGGTCGGCGGCGCGCGGGGGGCGGGGGCCGGTGGGGTCATCGACCACCGCCTTTGGCAGTCTCCGATGAAGCCGCGTGTCGTTCCCACTCTCGACCTCGGCTTGGTCACATTCGTCGGCCGGAAGGGCTCGACTGACCCCACCGGCCCCCGCCCCCCGCGCGTCAACCCGCGGCGCGCTCCTCGTGATCCGCCGCGCATCCGGCATTCGGATGCTCGTGCGGCCGAGCGGGTGGTCGGCGAGGGTAGGAGCCCGGAGGGGTCCAGCGAGCCCTTCCGGCAGACCGAAGTGACCGAGCCGAGGTCGAGAGTGGGAACGGCTCGCGGTTTCAACGGAGATCCGCGGGCGGTGGTCGCAGGACCCCTCCGGGCTCCTGCCCTCGCCGTCGCACCGCCGGCTACTCGCGCGGCTTCACGTCCTTGAACGTCCACCACAGCATCAGGTCGTAGACGATCTTCAGGCCGCCGCCGAGCGCGAACGGCGCCGAGAGCGCGACGGCCTGCATGATCCATCCCGTCAGCGACGGCGTCACCGCCTGCGCCACCGTCCGCGCGAGGTTCGTCAGGCTCGCCGCGCCCTCGCGCTCGTGGTCCGCGACGACCGCCATCACGTACGCCTGACGCGTCGGCACGTCGATCTGCGAGAGCAGGTGGCGCCCGAGCAGGAGCACGACGGCGGCGGCGGCCGTCGGCGCCGCGGCGATGGCGATCAGGAACACGTTCGAGACGAGGTGGGAGATCACCATCGTCGGGAGCAACCCGAATCGACGGGCGCACCACGGCGCGATGAGCAGCGACGCCGCCGTGCAGACCTGCGTCAGCGAGAACACGATCCCCAGCGTGTCGAGCGTGAGCCCGAACCGCGCGTGCAGGAAATACGCGACGAGCGATTGGAGCACGAAGCCGCCGGCGAACGAGTCGAGGGCGAAGAGCGCCGCGAGCCGCCGGATGAGCGGCGCGGACGGGACCGGTGCGCCGGCCGCGCGAGGGGCGGCGACCATGCCGGGCAGGCGCGCGTACACCAACGCCTGGACCACCGAGGCGGCGAGGAAGACGCCGAACAGCACGGTCGTGGATGCGGCGAACCCGATGGCCGCGGCGCCGAGCGCGGCCGACGCGTACCCGAGCAGGTTGTAGATGCTGAGGACACCCGTCCGGCGGGCCGCCGGCGCGGCGCGCGCGATGACGACCTGCTCGACGGTGAGGAAGGGGCCCGTCTCGCCGGTGCCCACCGCAACGTTCCCGATCATCGCGGCGAGCACCACGAGCCACGGCGCGCGCGCCGACAGCAGGAGCGCGCCGGCGACCGCGGACAGCGCTGCCAGGCCGAGCAGCGCGCTGCGTGCACCCCAGCGCTCGGCGGGGCGCCTGACGGCCCACGTGAGCGCGGCGCTGCCGGCGAGCGTCAGCGACACGGCGACGCCGACGGCGACGGCGTTCATCCCCAGATCTGCGAGATGGAGCGGCAGGATGATGGCCAGGAACCCGTAGCAGAAGGTGCGTATCGACTTCGCCACGAACACCGCGACCACGGGGGAGGGCAGGCCGGGAAACAAGGCTTGACGTGATACCTCTACATATGTTGAGCTAACACCGTGGAGGTGACGCGATGAATCCCGTGGAACGGATCGTCGATGGCGAGCTGGCGTGGATGATGGATCGGCTCGCCGCATCCCTCCCGGCCGGCACGCTGGAGGGGATCACGGCTTCGAGCCCGACGCTGCGCGCGCGCCTCGAGGAGGCTGAAGCGGGCCTCGCGCAGGCGCGGGCCGCGCTGCTCGCGGACTACGGGCGCTGGCGCCGTGCGCTCGACGACCTCGAGAACCTGTGGGCGCTGGCGTCCTGGAGATCAGCCCTGGCCCAGGAGGCGGTCGAGCAGACTGCGACGCTCGCGGCCTGAGGGGTCGAGTCGGATCATCGAGGGCCGTCCGGAGCGCCGGCGGATGGTGTCGAATCGCTGCCAGTAGTCCGGCAGCTCCTTGGCCAGCGCGACCTGGGCGCACAGTGCAGCCTCGAGGTCTCCCCGGGGCGGCGCGATCGCCCCGCGCAGCCGCTCGTGCTGGCCGTCCGTCAGCTCCGCGGTCATCGTCGCGCGAAGTCGCTCGAGGAAGTCGCGCACGCGGGTGGCGAACTCCTCGCGATCCGCGGGGGCATCAGCCACGGGCAGGGCCGCACCGCGTGCCCGCCGCGCCTCCACCATCGCGTCGAGGCACGCGTACTCGACCGCGTCTTCGATCCGCGAGCGTAGCTCGGCATCGATGCGCCCGCCGAGGTCCCGCGGCTCGGACGCGCCCGGGCCGTGGTAGGCGTTCGTGAACGGCATTCAGGCGAACATCCGGGCCAGTCCCGCGGCGAGCGGCACCGGAGTGAGGCCGAACGTCCTGAAGAACGCCGTCGGATCGCAGGTGCTGTGCTCCTCGAGCATCAGCAGCTGATCGGGCGTGACCGGAAACGACGGAACGCGGTGAAGCAGTCGCGCCACGGGCCGGACGAGGCCGATCGGAACGTGCACCCGCAGCACACGCCGCTTGCCGAGCGCGGCGCGGATCAGGTCGAGCAGCTCGACCATCGTCACGGCCTCGGGGCCCGCGACCTCGTAGATCTGCTTCACGGTCGCCGGCAGCGCGAGCGCTCGCGCGAACGCTTCGGCCACCTGCTCGACCGGCACCGGCTGCACCCGTTGCCGCCCGTCGCCGATCACGGGCACGATCGGAAGACGGCGCACCATCCCGGCCAGCAGCGACACGAAGCCGTCGCCGCGCCCGTACATCACCGACGGACGGAAGATGGTCCACGGCAGGGAGCTGGCCCGCACTGCCTCCTCCGCCGCCCACTTGGTCTGGTGGTACCGCGAGCGCGCGTCCGCGCGCGTGCCGAGCGCGCTCATGTGGAGCACACGCCGGACACCGGCGGCCACCGCCGCGTCGAGCACGTTCTTCGTGCCCTCGACGTGCACGCGGTCGAACGTCGCCCCGGTCGTCGGGTGCTCGCGGATGATGCCGACGAGATGGACGAGCGCGTCGCACCCGGCCATCCCGTTTTCGAGCCCGCGCCGGACGAGGACGTCGCCCTCGACGCGCTCGATGGCCTCGAGCCCGCGCAGGTCGCGCTCGGAACCCCGTCGCACGAGACAGCGGACGACGTGGCCCTCGGCGCGGAGCGCGTGGATGACGGCGCGCCCCACGAAGCCGGTCGCGCCGGTGACGAAGAATCGATGTGCGGGCGGCGGCACCTTGCCCACGGGGCCATGTTACGCCAGGAGCCAACCCGGGCGTGCGTGCCGAAGGTTGATCCGGGTTCGCGCGGGCCGATGATAAGATCGCCGCGTGGGACTCTTCGTCGCCGTCGTGGCGGCGCTCGTCGTTCTCGTTGCCGCGCCCGACGCCGTCTTCGCCGAGCCACCCGACTTCTCCGCCATCGACGACATCGCCCGCGACGTGGTCGCGTCGGGAGAGATTCCGGGCGCCGTGATCCTCGTCGGGCGCGGCGACGATGTCCTCTATCACCGCGCGTTCGGCTGGCGAGCGATCGTCCCCCAGCCGGAGGCGATGACCACGGACACCGTCTTCGACATCGCGTCGCTGACGAAGCCGCTCGGCACGGCGATCGCGGTCATGACGCTCGTCGACCGCAACCAGGTCAGCCTCGACGCGCCGCTCGGCCGCTACCTGCGCGAGTTCCGCAAGACCGTGTTCAACCAGGTCACGATCCGGCGCATGCTCACCCACAGCGCGGGGTTCCCCGGCATCCCGCCGAATCGCGCCGTCCGCGGCGGCTTCCCCGGGGCGGCCAGGGCGCTCGCGCGCGAGAAGCTCGACTACCCACCGGGCACCGGCTTTCAGTACAGCGACACCGGCTTCATCCTGCTCGGAGAGCTCGTGCGGCGCGTGACCGGCGAGCCGCTCGACCGCTACCTCGACCGGGTCCTGTTCCATCCGCTCGGCCTGGCGGACACGACGTTCCGCCCCGGGCACCGGCTCCGGCCGCGCACCGCGCCGACCGAGTTCCCGCGCGGCCAGGTCCACGACCCGCGCGCGCGGCTGCT
>JACPDG010000036.1 GCA_016184125.1 Candidatus Rokuibacteriota bacterium
CGCATGTCGTGCGTGGCGACGTGGCACTTCACCCCGCGGGCAAGCGCTTCCGCGTGGGTGAGGCCGACCCGGCCCACTTCGGGCGTGGTGAAGATCGTCTGCGGGACGACGCTGTAGTCCGCGCGGGCGACGTCTCCCCGGAGCGCATTCAGCGCAGCGAGCTTCCCCTCGTACGCCGCCGTCGGCGTGAGCTGCCGGTTGCCCGCCGCGTCGCCCGCCGCGTAGATGTGCGGGAGCGACGTCCCGAGATGCTCGCTCACGCGGAGGCCGAGCCGCCCCATCACCAGGCCGAGCGCGTCGGTGCCCAGGCGCTTCGGGTTGTAGCGCCGGCCGATTGCGAGACAGACCTGCGCCGCGGTGACCGCGAGCTCGCGACCGTCCTGCGTGACGTGGGCCGTCACCGCGCCGGTGGTGCCCGAGAGCCGCTCGAGCGCCGCGCCGAGGTGGAAGGTCACGCCCCGGCCCTCGAGGATCGTCCGGATATAGGCGGCGACATCGCGGTCGAACGCCGGAAGGATCTCGGGGTCGCGGCCGATCACGGTCACGCGCGAGCCGAGGTCGGCGAAGGCGCCCGCCACCTCCAGCCCGATGACACCGGCGCCGACCAGCACCAGGCTCTCGGGGAATGCCGGCAGGAAGAGGACATCGTCGGAGGTGATCGCGAGGTCGCGCCCGGGCACCGGCGGCACCACGGGCTCCGAACCGGCGGCGATGACGATCTTCTCGCCCTGGACGCGCGCGCCGTTCGCCTGCACGGTATGGGCGTCCACGAAGCGCGCGTCGGCGAGGTAGACCCTGGCCCCGGAGCGCTCGAACGCAGCAGGCGGCGGCTGGAGCTCGCGAACGATCTCGCGCTGGCGGCGAACGACCGCATCCCAGTCGAGCGTCACCTCGCCCGTCTTCGTACCGAAGCTGCCCGCGTGCTTGACCAGCTGATGAACCCGCGCAGACCTTACCAAGGTCTTTTTCGGGATTCACCCCCGGTTGATGCAGGCCCCCCCGAGCGGCCCCGAGTCGATCAGCGCGACCCGCGCACCCAGCTTCAGGCCCTGCTTGAGCGCGTTGATGCCGGCCGCGCCGCCGCCGATCACGAGCAAATCGTAGCGATCCATGCCCTACCTCCGTCGTCGACGATCAAGAGCTCATCGCCCCACCTGAAGGAGCCCTCGGGCCACGTGCGCGGCGCCGAGTAGCGCCGCGCGAGGCTCCAGGACCAGCTTCACCGGAATCGACGCCATCAGCCCGGCCAACCGCCCCTTGTCGCAGAAGCTCGCCGCGAACGTCCCACCGGCGAGCTTCGCGCGGATCTTCGGCGCGATCCCGCCCCCGACGAAGACGCCGCCGACGGCGAGCGCCTTGAGCGCGAGGTTGCCAGCCTCGGCGCCGTAGATGGACGCGAACAGATCGAGCGCCTGGACGCAGAGGGGGTGGCCGCCGGCCAGCGAACGCGCTCCTTCATCGCCGCCTCCCTGCAATGAAGTCCTCGGCCAGCGCCACGTCCTCGGAGCTCCCGATGACGAGCGGCACCCGCTGGTGAGGCGTCGCCGGTTCGATGGTCATGATCCGCTCGCGTCCGGTGGAGGCGCTCCCGCCGGCCTGCTCGGCGATGAAGCCCATGGGCGCGGCCTCGTACTGGAGCCTCAGCTTGCCGTCTGACTTCCCCGCGTCCGCCGGGTAGAGGTAGATCCCTCCCTCGAGGAGTGTTCGGTGAAGATCGGCGACGAGCGAGCCGACGTAGCGCGCCGTGTACGGCCGGCCCGTCGCGCGGTCCATACCGCGCAGGTACTCGACGTAGCGCTGGACGCCGGGCTCCCACTTCGAGAAGTTCCCCTCGTTCACGCTGTAGATCCGCCCGCGGGCCGGGATCCGGATGCGGTGGTGCGAGCGCACGAACTCGCCGATGGTCGGCCCGAGCGTGAACCCGTCCACGCCGTCGCCCGTGGTGAGCACCATGAGCGTCGAGGGCCCGTACATGATGTAGCCGGCCGCGACCTGCGCCGTCCCCGGCTGCTCCGCATCGGAGCCGTGCCGGATCGAGAATATGGTCCCGACGATCCCGTTGACGTCGAGGTTCGAGGAGCCGTCCACCGGGTCGAAGCACACGACGTACCGACCGCGGGCCCCGGTCTTCGTGAGGCGGAGCGGCGCATCCATCTCCTCGGAGACCACCGTCGTGACGAGCCCGGTCTCCTCCATTGCGCGCACCACGACCGCGTTGGCCCAGACGTCGAGCTTCTTGACCGTCTCGCCCTGGACGTTCGTCTCGCCCGTCGTCCCGAGCTGGCCCACGAGCGCGGCGCGCGCCAGCTCGCGCGCGATGATCTTGCCGGCCACGGCGATCTGCGTCAGCAGGACCGCGAGGTCGTCCGCGTCCGGGCGGCCGGACTTCTTGACGTGCTCCACGAGGGTGATGGGGGCCGGCGTCATCACACGTCCCGCGGTCACAACCGGGCCCATCGCCGGTCATCACGCTCGATGAGCGCGTCAGCGGCCGTCGGTCCCCAGCTCCCCGCCGGGTACGAGGTCAGGCCCTTGGCGTCGCCGGCCCACGCCTCGAGGATGGGCGCCACCAGCGACCAGGCGGACTCCGCTTCGTCGCCGCGAAGGAAGAGCGTCGAATCGCCCAGCATCGCGTCCAGGAGCAGCCGCTCATAGGCCTCGGGCGGCTGGGCACCGAACCCTTCGCGGTATCCGAAGTCCATGACGACCGGGATCAGGCTCATGTGCTCGCCGGGCGGCTTGAGCCCGAATCGCAGCATGATCCGCTCGTCCGGCTGAATCCGCAGCGACAGGCGGTTCGGCTCGAGACGGTCTGGCCCCTCGTGGTCCGCGTGCGCGGCGTGCTCGAACATGAGCAGGGGCGGCTCGCGGTACTGGATGGTGACCTCGGTGAGCCGGCTCGCCAGCGCCTTGCCCGTTCGGAGATAGAACGGCACCCCGGCCCAGCGCCAGTTGTCGATCGTGAGCCTGAGCGCCGCGTAGGTCTCCGTGGTGGAGCCCCGGGCGACGCCGGATTCTTCGCGGTACCCGACCAGCGTCCGCTGGCCGATCGTCCCCGCCGTGTACTGGCCGCGGACGGTCTGGGCCCCGACCCGCTCCGCAGGAATCCGGCGAACCGCGCGGAGCAGCTTGACCTTCTCGTCGCGGATCGCCTCGGCGTCGAACGCCGCCGGCGGCTCCATGGCGACGAGCGAGAGGAGCTGGAGCATGTGGTTCTGCACCATGTCCCGGAGGGCGCCCGCCCGGTCGTAGTACTCGCCCCGTCCTTCCGCGCCGAGGTCCTCGGCCACCGTGAGCTGCACATGGTCCATGTAGCGCCGGTTCCAGAGCGGCTCGAAGATGCTGTTGCCGAAGCGGAACGCCAGGATGTTCTGGACCGTCTCCTTGCCGAGGTAGTGGTCGATGCGATAGACCTGCCGCTCGCGAAAGACGCTGAGCGCCTGACGGTTCAGCTCCTGGGCGCTGCCAAGATCGCGGCCGAAGGGCTTCTCGATGATGATCCGGGTCCAGCCCTTCCCGTGCCCGTCAGGCTTCACCAATCCCGCCTCCCCCAGTGACCTGACGATCCCGGCATACGCCGTCGGCGGCGTGGCCAGGTAGAAGAGGTGGTTTCCTTCCGTGCCGCAGGCCTGATCGACTTGAGCCAAGAGATCCCGAAGGTCGAGATAGCCTTTCGATTCGTCGAACGATGTCGCCAGGTACTGCATGTTCTCGGCAAGCGGCGCCCACACGTCGTCGCGAACGGCGCCCAGTCGCGAGAACCGCCCAACCGCCTCGCGCATCCGCTGGCGAAACCCCTCGTTGCCGAGATCGCGCCGCGCCACGCCGATGATGGCGAAGCAGCGCGGCAAGAGCTTCTGCTCGGCCAGGGCGTACAGGGCCGGCATCAACTTCCGCGCGGTGAGGTCGCCGGAGGCACCGAAGATCACGATGGTGCACGCGCCGGGCACCGAATAGGCAGGAGCCTCGCGCCTCGGAGCAACGTCTGGGGCGGCCTTCGTCTCCATGCTCGGTCTCACGTCTCGCGGACCGCATGGCCGCCGAACTGATGGCGGAGCGCGGCGAGAAGCTTGTTGCCGAAGGAGTCTTCCTGGCGCGAGCGGAAGCGCTCCATGACCGACAGGGCGATCACCGGCGCCGGGACCGCGCTCTCGATGGCGTGGGCCAGCGTCCAGCGCCCCTCGCCCGAGTCCTCTACGTAGCCCCGAATCTTCTCGAGCGTCGGATCCTTCTCGAGCGCCGAGTGGACCAGCTCGAGCAGCCAGGAGCGCACGACGCTCCCGTGGTTCCAGAGCTCGGCGATCGCGGCGAGATCGAGGCCGAACGCGGACGATTTCAGAATCTCGAACCCCTCCGCGTACGCTTGCATCATCCCGTACTCGATCGCGTTGTGAACCATCTTGGTGAAATGACCGCTGCCGCTGGGGCCCGTATAGAGGTAGCCGCGGTCGGGCGCCAGCGCTCGGAGCAAGGGTTCGATCCGCTCGAAGGCGACGCGCGGGCCGCCGACCATCAGGCAGTAGCCCTCCCTGAGCCCCCAGAGCCCGCCGCTGGTGCCGGCGTCGAGATACTGGATGCCCTTGGGCTCCAGCGCCTCCGCCCGCCGCATCGAGTCCTTGAAGGACGAGTTCCCGCCGTCGATGATCGCGTCGCCTCGCTCCATCCGCTTCGCCAGATCCATCACGACCTGCTCGGTCGCCTCCCCCGCCGGGACCATGACCCAGGCGTGGCGGGGCTGCCTGAGCTTCCGCGTGAAGTCATCGAGCGTGGTGGCGCCCGTCGCGCCTTCGCTGGCGAGCTGCGTGACGCTCGCCGCGTCAGTGGCAAAGGCGACGACCTCGTGGCCGCCGCGCATGAGACGGCGCGCCATGTTCCCGCCCATCCGCCCGAGACCCACCATCCCGATCTGCATGACCTTCACCCTCCTCGCTGCGCTAGGTCGTGGCCCGCTCGACGGCGCTCCGTAGCATCGCCAGCCCGCCTTTCACGTCGTGGCCCAGGTGCACCCGGAGCGCGCGGCGGCCGCGCTCGCGGAGCACCTGGAGGTCGCCGCGCGCCTGCGCCTCCTTCACGGTGCCGAAGGTGTACCTCTGTCCGGGCACCGGGAGATCCGCCGAGTCGTCGCACGTGATCTGGAGGAACACGCCGCTGTTCGGGCCGCCCTTGTACGCCTGGCCCGTCGAGTGCAGGAAGCGCGGCCCGAAGCCCAGGCACGTCGCGACCCGGTACCGGTCCCGGACAACCCGGCGCATCGCCTGGAGCTCGGCGTCGTGGGCCGCGTTCAGCTCGATGTAGCCGAGGAGCGCGAAGTAGTCGCCAGGCTTGAGTGTCTGGAGATGCGCCTGGAGCCGGAGCGCCAGGTCCTTGTCGCTCACGCGAAGCGGCGACTCCGGCGGGAGCTGGCCGGTCACCTCGTACTCGTCGGTGAGCCGGCGCGTGGCGATCTTGCTCGCCTCGACGTCGGGCTGGTTGAACGGGTTGATCCCGAGGATCGACCCCGCCACGGCGGTCGCGAACTCCCAGCGGAAGAACTCGGCGCCGAGGCGGTAGGGATCGTCCACCGCGATGCGGACGACCGGATGACCGGCGCGCTCGAGGCCGGCCACCTGCTCGTCCTGCTGCGCGTCCGGAGCCGACGCGAGCCTCAGATACACGAAGAGGCGGTCGGCGCCGTAGACCTCGGGCGCGCCGATCGGCTCGCGGTCGACCGGGATCAGCCCCCGGCCCGCCTTGCCGGTCGACTCGGCGAGGAGCTGCTCGAGCCACGCGCCGAGATCGTGGAGGCCCGGCGAAGCGATCAGCGTGACCTTGTCGCGCCCGTTCCCCGCCAGCACGCCCATGATGATGCCGAGGACGGCGCCGGGGTTCTCCTCGACCGGCACACACGAGGCGCAGGCGTACGCCATCTCCTCGGCGCCCGCCAGGATTCGGGCGACGTCCACGCCCATGACGGCGGCGGGAACCATCCCGAAGTCCGAGAGGGCCGAGTAGCGGCCGCCGATCGAGGGCAGCCCGTAGAAGCTGCGGCGGAACCCCTCGACCTCGGCGACCCGCTGGAGCTTGGAGCCGGGGTCGGTGATCGCGATGAAGCCGCGACCCGCGCGATCGGCGCCGACGATCTTCTGGACGCGCTCGAAGAAGTACTGCTTGAAGATGTTTGGCTCGAGCGTGCTCCCCGACTTCGACGAGACGATGAAGAGCGTCTTGGCGAGGTCGACCTTCGTCTCGAACGCTCGGATCTGGGCGGGGTCCGTGGAGTCCAGCACGAACAGCTCGGGGTGACCGCCGATCCGGCCGAAGGTCTCCTTCAGGACCTCGGGACCGAGGCTCGAGCCTCCCATGCCGAGCAGCAGCGCGTGGGTGAACCCCTCGCGCCTCGCGTCCTCGGCCACGCGGCGAAGGTGGTCGATCCGCGCGATCTGATCCTCGGCAATCTCCAGCCACCCGAGCCAGCTCGCCTCGTCGCCACCCGTCCACAGGGTCGCGTCGCGCGCCCACAGCCGCCGAACCTTGCCGCGCTCCGCCCACTCCTGCAGGGTGGCGCGGACCTGGGCGTCGAGATCGTGGGGAAGCTTCCACGTCTGGCGGTCGATCACCCGCTTCGGCGCCCGGCACCGCTTCATGGTCGTCCCCAGGAGTTTGGCGAAAGCGTCGGCGAAGAGCCTGACGCCCTCGTCGAGGAGCTGGTCGGTCACCTGCGTCATGGAGATCCCGACCTTGGCCAGCGCCGACATCGTGTCACGGGCCTCCTCGAGCCCTTCCTCGAGGCTCGCGCGCGGGCGCCCGTGGCCGCGGAACGCGTCGAAGGTCGCGGGCGGGATCGTGTTCACCGTGTCCGGGCCGATCAGCTCTTCGACGTAGATCACGTCGCGATAGCTCGGGTTCTTCGTGCTCGTGCTGGCCCAGAGGAGCCGCTGCGTCATCGCCCCGCGGGCCGCGAGCGCCTGCCACCGCGGTCCCGCGAAGACCTCCCTGTAACGCTGGTAGGTGAGCCTGGCGTTCGCGATCGCCACGCGGCCGAGCAGACGCTTGATGAGCGCCTGCTCCATCGAGTCCTGAGACGCCGTGAGCCGCTCGGCGAGCCGCGCGTCCACGAGGGTGTCGATGCGGCTGATGAAGAAACTCGCCACGGAGGCCACGCGGCTCGGGTCACCTCCGGCGCCTGCGAGCGTCTCGAGCCCCGACATGTACGCCTCGGCAACGCGCTCGTACGCCTCTCGGGCGAAGAGCAGGGTCACGTTGACGTTGATGCCTTCACTGACGAGCTGACGGATCGCGGGGATTCCGGCCGGCGTCGCCGGGACCTTGATCATCACGTTCTCGCGCCCCACCGCCGTCCAGAGGCGCCGTGCCTCCTCGATCGTCCCCCAAGTGTCGCGCGCGAGGTCGGGAGAGACCTCGAGGCTCACGTAGCCGTCACGCCGTCGCGTGGCGCCGTAGAGCGGGTTCAACACGTCGGCGGCGTCCTGGATGTCGCGAATCGCCAGGGTCTCGTAGAGCGCCTTCGCACCGAGCTCCTTCCGCCCTTCCAGCTGCTTCAGGGCGCTCTCGTAGTCGCTCGAGCCCGCCATGGCCTTCTCGAAGATGGCGGGATTCGACGTCACGCCGCGCAGGCCATCGTCCGCAACGAGCCGCGCGAGCTCGCCGCTCGTGATGAGGCTGCGACGGATGTAGTCGAGCCAGACTGACTGGCCGTAGTTCTGGAGCTCCTTGAGGGGGTTCGGCATTCGCTATCTCCGCCTGCCGAGCGCGGCGCGGGCCGCGGCGGCGACATGATCGGGAATGAACCCGAACTTCGTCTGCAGTTCCTTGAGCGGCCTTGAACGTGTTGAAGGCGCGCGCGAGCATCTCGAGGTCATTGGCGTCGCCGACCCGCGTCACGTTCCAGCCGTAGGCGATGAACCGGGTGCTTCACGGGAGCAGCGGCGTGAAGAGCGAGAAGCTCTCACGATCCACCCAAGATGACGATGCGAACCATCGGTTGGGCCGAGCGCTCAGGCCGCGCGCCCGTCGGCGACGCTCGGGCCGTTCCTCGGGCCGCGCCACGACCCTCAGCCCCGCCGCCGCGATTCGATCTGCTCCTGGAGAGAAACGTCGGCCACGCGATGAAGCTCTACTTCTTCGGCGCGCAGGGATTCGTCGCGGGCGCGCCCGTCGCGGTCGGCTTCACCTTCATGCTGGTGCCGTTGCTCGGACGGAGCGGCCAGCACCAGAGACACGGCTCAGTCATCAGGCGTGCTTCAACGCGGCATTGCCCGGCAAAAGCGACTCCTCATCTGTCTCATACGACAAACCACGCAGAGAGTCGTTTTATTCCCTCCGAGCGGCTAGATTCCCTCACCACGCGGCGCTCAGCGGATGCGAGACAGCCACCCGAAACCACTTGACCTTCCCCTAGGGGTAAAGGTTTAGCCTTGGTCGTGAGGAGAGAGGCGATGGAGGGTGGTCTCAAGATCGGAGAGGTGGCGCGGCGGGCCGGCGTGACGGCCAAGGCCGTGCGGTTCTACGAGACCACGGGGGTGCTGCCGCCGGCGGTGCGGGCCGTCAACGGGTACCGCCTCTACGGAGAGGACACCCTCGACATCCTGCGGTTCATCAAGCAGGCGACCGGGCTTGGGCTGAGGCTCGCCGAGATCAAGGACATCGTCGCCATCCGCAAGGGCGGCCGACCTCCCTGTGCACACGTCCATCGGCTGCTGAGAGACAAGGCGGCGGAGCTGGACCGGAAGCTCGCCGATCTCCTCGCGGTGCGAGGGCGCGTCCGACAGAGCTTGGCGGCCTGGAGACGCGCGCCCGCGACGAAGGCCGCGGTGTGCCCGCACATCGAGGCCGAGCGTTTGACGATCCGTCCTCCGCGCCGGAAGCAGGTATAGCGATGGCCCTCGAGAAGCTTCAGGTGAAGATCGGCGGCATGGCGTGCTCGTTCTGCGTCGAGACGATCACGAAGGGCATCGGCCGGATGGACGGCGTGTCCGAAGTCAACGTGAGCCTCGCGCACGAGGAGGCGCTGATCGCCTACGACCCGGGCCGCGTGGCGCCGACGACACTGACGGACACGCTCCGAAGCCTCGGCTACACCGTGCGCGACCCGAAGAAGACGCAGACGTTCGAGGAGGAGGAGGCCGAGCTCCAGCGTGAGCGCGATCGGCTGGTCATCGCCGGCGCGGCGGCCTGGATCGGCTTCATCGTCATGCTCCTCATGTGGATCGGGCGCCACCACCCGCTCGCGCACTGGTTCATGGCCGCGCTGGCGCTCATCATCGTGTTCGGTCCCGCCTTCTACATCCTCAGGATGGCCTGGGCCTCCCTGCGCCGCCGCATCCTGAACCAGCACGTCCTGATGGAGGTTTCGGCCTTTGGCGGCCTCGTAGGCGGGGTGATCGGACTCTTCAACCCGATCTTTAAGAGCTACGAGTTCTTCGGCGTCTCCGTGTTCGTCGCCGCGTACCACATCCTCGGCGGGTACACCTCGCGCCTCGTCCGGACTCGCGCATCCCAGGCGGTCAAGAAGCTGCTGTCCCTCCGGCCGCCGACCGCGCGCGTCGTGCGCGACGGCGGCGAAGCCGAGATCCCGATCGCGGAGGTCCGGAGGGGCGATCTCGTCCGCGTGCGGCCCGGTGAGCAGGTGCCGGTGGACGGAGTCGTCGTCGAGGGCGCGTCCGCGGTGAACGAAAGCCTCGTGACCGGTGAGCCCTTGCCCCGCGAGAAGGTGCCGGGGCACGAGGTCATCGGCGGCTCGGTCAATCACTCCGGAACGCTCCTGGTGCGTGTGACGCGCGTCGGCGAGGAGAGCTTCCTCGAGCAAGTGGCGCGTCACATCCAGGAGGCGCGCGCCCTCAAGCCTGGAATCCTGCTGCTCCTCGATCGCATCTTGAAGGTCTTCGTTCCCAGCGTCCTGACGGTGGCGGCGCTGGCGTTCGTCTTCTGGACGCTCGGCGCCCAGCTCATCTGGGGTGCCGCGGACTGGGAGCGGGCGGTGCTCGCGGCTCTCGCCGTGCTCGTGATGGGCTATCCGTGCGCGCTCGGGATGGCCACACCGCTGGCCATGATCCGGGGCGGGGGCGAAGCCGCACGTCAGGGCATCCTCATGCGCAGCGCCGCATCGTTCCAGGCCTACAAGGACGTGTCCGTTGTCGTCATGGACAAGACCGGCACCATCACGCACGGCGAGCCGCGGGTCGTCGAGGTGGTGCCGGCGCATGGGTTCACGGTGGAAACCCTCCTCGCGCTCGCCGCGTCAGCCGAACAGGTCTCCGAGCATCCGCTGGGCGAGGCGATCGTCAAGGCCGCGCAGGCGAGGGGGCTCGGGCTGGAGCGGCTCGAGGACTTCGAGGCCGTCGCCGGCAAAGGGGTGCGCGCCCGTGTCGCGGGCACGCCGGTACTCGTCGGCACCCTGCGGTTCCTGGAGGAGTCCGGCATCGAGACCGGGCTCTCCAAGCCGGTTGTGACTCGCGAAGCACGGGCGCAGACGGTGATCCTCGTTGCGACCGGCGGGCGCGCAGCCGGGTTCATCGCGCTGGCCGACACCGTCAAGCCTGACGCCGCCGACGCCATTGCGCGCTTCCGTGCCGCTGGCATCGAGCCGGTGATGATCACCGGCGACAACGAGCGGACCGCACGCGCCGTCGCCGAGCAGGTCGGGATCACCGAGGTCCTGGCGCAGGTGCTGCCGCAGGAGAAGGCGGAGCGAGTGCGCGAGCTGCAACGCCAGGGCAAGCGCGTCGCGATGGTCGGCGACGGCATCAACGACGCGCCAGCCCTGATGCAGGCCGATGTGGGGATCGCGATCGGGGCCGGTACGGACATCGCCATCGAGTCCGCCGACGTGGTGCTCGTCGGCGAGCGCCTGACGGCGGCGGTGGATGCCTATCACATCGCACACCGGACCTACGGCAAGACCGTCCAGAACCTCATGCTGGCCTTCTCCTTCAACGGCCTCGGGGTGCCTCTCGCCACGACCGGGCTCGTCATGCCCGTGTGGGCGATGATCGCGATGGCGGCGAGCGTGACGACGGTGCTCCTGAACTCGTTCTGGGGGCGGCTGATCCCGCAGCGCAAGGGCTCGGAAGTCAAGCTCGAGCAGCTCACCCTCAGCGTGCCGAGCATCCACTGCATGGGGTGCGTGACGAAGATCCGGGAGGAGCTGGTGAAGCTGCCCGTCGTCGTGGCGGTGGACGGAGATCCCCACAGCAAGCGGGTCGTGGTCACCATGCGGAACGGAGATGGCGGCCGAGCGACCGTCGAAGAGGCAATCACCCGCGTCGGCCACGTCGTCGGGGAGCAATGAGGCGCTGAAGGAGACCTGACATGAGGAAGTGGGTCTGGGCCGCGGTGATCGTGGCTTCGCTCTTCACGGGCTACGCGGCGGCGTACGCGCTCAAACCGGCGGTGCCGAACGTCAAGGGCTACCTCGACGGCCGGGAGATCCTGTTCCAGCACACGGAGGTGTCGGATCCGAAGGTGGCGGACCTGCTGACCGAGATGATGAAGTCGCCGGTCTTCGTCGTGCCGGCGCTCGCTCAGGCCCCGGCGACGATGCTCGCCAACGTGTACGTGTTCACGAACGGCGTTCGTGGGGATGGCCCGTTCAAGTTCCAGCCGGACGTCTTCGACAGCCCGCCGGGGAGCGACAGCTATCGGCCCCTGCGGGCGATCCACCTGGTGAAGTGGAAGACCGAGCGGGCGGCGCGAGTGCTGAAGTCGGCGGAGGAGGTCAAGGCGGCCGAGAAGTCCGGCGAGATCGTGATCGAGCGCCCCGGCATCGTCGTGAACATGCCGCTGGTGACCTGGCCCGGCGGCGGCCGGTGAGGGAAGGCGGAGGCGCAGGCGATGGGCCACCCGCGAGAGACTGACGTCGTCTTCCTCATCGCCGACCTCGCCGGCTACACGGCGTTGACCGAGGCGATGGGCGATATGGAAGCAGCCAAGGTGATCGCGCGATACGTGGAGCTCGCCCATGAAGTGCTCCGACCTGCAACACGCCTCGTCGAGCGAGTGGGCGACGAGCTGCTGATCGTCGGCGACGATGTCCCGAGCACGCTGCGCGTCGCGAGAGAGCTCCATGTTGCCGATCTACGTCTCGATCATCGTGTTGCCGCTGACGAGCGGGTTCTCGGGGGCGGCGCTGCTCACCTTCGCGAGCTTCGCATCCGCCATGGCCGTGATGATGCTCCTGACGAGCCTCCTCGTCGGGCTCGCGAAGGCCAGTCTGATCATGCGGCTCCAGGTCTCGACGGTGTGGGTCAAGCGAGTCAGCGGCCTGGTGCTCATCGCGGCCGGCCTCGATCTCGGTTACTACTACATCGCGGCGGGAATGTAGCTCGCGAACGGGAGGGCGTATGCGAGGAACGCGGCGTTTCGGTCTCGGGGTCATGGTCCTCGCCGCGCTTGCCGCGCCGCGATCTGCCACTCACCTGACGGCGCTCCGGTCACACTCCTCCACGACCCCCGAAGGCGGCACCTCGGGACCGGTGTCCGGCGGACTGAAGCCGTCGCACTCCACCGCAGGAGGCGCGCGCCGCGCCTCCTGTCGAATGCGATCGAGGGCGCCACGTTCGAACTCGCCCAGCGACTCACCGAAGGCGCGCCGGAACTGCCCGAACCGATCATCCGCCCGGGCGAACGCGCGGAAGTACCCGATCAGGCGGTCGAATCCGTGCCGTCGCACCAGCTCGTCGGTCAGGAGTAATGCGAGGCCATAGGTCGGCGCGGTTCCAATTGCGGAGAGGCGAGCGTTCCATCCACGCGGGTGACCCAGGACGACGAGGTCGACAGGCTCGCGACCGTCCGTGTCCGCCGCTGCCACGGCGCGGAGCGCACGCTGTCGCGTGTTCACGCCTGCCTCGCCCAGCCTCTCGAGGATCCGCGTGGCGACCCAGTCGGCCATCCCCTCCCGGAGCCACTGCTCCGAGCGCCCACGCCGCCCGCCGGCCAGCTCGTACTGGGTCAGGTGTGCCAGCTCGTGCGCGACCAGGCTCAGCCAGGCGCGTCGGGGTGAGCCGCGCAGGGCTTCATCGTTGACGAAGAGCCGCCGATGCCGAGCGAGGCCAAGCGAGGCTCTGGCGATCCGCACGGCGCCCGTCGCCGAGAGGCCTCCGTCGCGGATGAGCCCTCGCTCGTATTCCGCGCGAGTCGGGTAGACGAAGACCGTGAGTTGACCAGGCAACGGCAGCCGTAGCTCCGTAACCATGAGGTACGCGATGGCCCTGACCCCCGAGTCGTAGCCGCGGACGGCGAGCCCGGCGGATGTCGGCGCCGGATCGGGATCGATCTGAACCGGCAGGACTTGCGTGGCGCGGGCGCACCCCGCGACGGCGAGCGCAAGCGCCGTGGTGGCCGCGAGCCCGGCGTGACGACGGCGTCGACGCCGGGTCACCGCGATGCCAACAGGATCGAGCGATCGAGCGGCGGCGGAGCGGATGGCCGATGCCCGCTCCGCCGTAGCCCGTATCAGAAGCTGAACCAGGTGATGAGCTCGATCTTGTTGTTCTCGTTCTCCCGGCTCGTGGAGCCGCCGGCCGGGAACACCTGCCGGAAGTCGGTCTTGGTGTGGTTGTAAGATGCCGCGAACGTGAACGGCCCCGGGGTCCACCAGAGGCTGAACTCGGATTGCCGGTTGTTCACCCGGAAGAAGCTGGCGCCGGGGACACCGTCGCTGATGAGGCTGCCGAAGACGACCGGACGGTCGTTGTCCAGGGCGAACTGGGACCCGCCCGCCCAGCGGATGCTGATCGTGTCGGTCAGCCAGAAGATCGGGTTGATGAAGCCGCCGACGCTCTCCGCCTCCTCGATCGATCCGTCACTGTCACGGATGAGCTGGCGGTCGAACTCGGCGTTGAG
>JACPDG010000056.1 GCA_016184125.1 Candidatus Rokuibacteriota bacterium
CACCGTCGACACCGGCCCGTGGCACTTCCACCTCTGCGTCAACGACCACACGGGAGCGCCGACACCGGAGGCGGCCCGGGTGCGCCGCGTCGCGCGCGCCGCGTTCTTTCGCGGAGCGGGTGACGGGTGCGTGCCGATGACGTGGGGGCTGAGGCTGTGGAACGGACGCGGTGAGCAGATGATCACCGTGCTCTTCCCGAACCCCTACCTGGACGACGACAACGTGATGGTCGAGCCTCGCTGGGAGAAGACGGCGCTGTGGGATGACTTCCGGCGGAGGTATGCCGGAGGTTCGTGAAGGCCGCGCCAGCCGTTTTTGTTCGGGCGTGCGGGAACGGCTCGGTATGATGAAGGAAATCGCTGCGGTCGCGGCGATTTCCTCTCCGATGGCGCAAACGATCACCCAGCAGCTGACCGACGGCGTCCAGACGGCGCTCGCCAAGGCGGGCCTGCCGCCGGCCGCAGTGTGCCCGTGGGAAGTTCCCCGGCAGGCCGAGCATGGTGACTACGCCACCAACGTCCCGATGACGCTCGCGCGGGCCGCGCGCCGGCCGCCTCGGCAGATCGCCGAGGCGATCGTCGCGAACTTCCCGGCGCTCGGCGAGGTCGACCACGTGGAGATCGCCGGCCCCGGCTTCCTGAACGTCTTCCTCTCGCCGGCGTGGTGCGCGGAGGCGGTGCGGCGGATCATCGCGGCCGGAGACGGCTGGGGCCGTGGCGACGCGGCGGCCGGGCAGCGCGTGCGGCTCGAGTTCGTGTCCGCGAACCCGACGGGGCCGCTCGTGATCGTGAATGCGCGGGCCGCGGCCGTCGGTGACTCCCTGGTCCGAATGCTCTGCGCGCAGGGCGCGCATGTCACGACCGAGTACTACGTCAACGACGCGGGCAACCAGTTCGACGCGCTCGCACGGTCCGTCGACGCGCGCATCCGGGAGGCCCTCGGCCTCCCGTCCACGTTTCCGGAGAACGGCTATCCCGGCGAGTACGTGATGGATCTCGCGGGCGAGTACCTCGCGGAGCACCGGATCGACACACCGGCCGCGCTCGAGGCGCACCGGGCGCAGAAGGGACTCGGCGCCGGCGACTGGCTCGAGCATCTCGGCCGGTACGCGGTCGCGAAGATGGTCGAGAGCCAGCGACGCGTCCTGGCCGACTACGGGGTGACGTTCGACGTGTGGACGAGCGAGCAGCGGGACGTGCGAGCGGTGGGGCTCCCCGACGCGGTGATCGAGGAGCTCGAGCGGCGCGGGCTCGTGTACGAGCTGGACGGCGCCCTCTGGTTCCGCGCGACCGCGTTCGGCGACGAGAAGGACCGGGTGCTGCGCAAGTCGACGGGCGAGCTGACGTACTTCGCCGTCGATCTCGCCTTCCATCACGTCGTGAAGTTCGGGGCCGCGGAGCGTGTCATCAACCTCATGGGCCCCGATCACCACGGGTACGTCCCGCGCATGCGCGCCGCGATGCAGGCCCTCGATCACGCGCCCGAGGCGCTCGAGGTCATGATCATCCAGCTCGTGACCCTGCTCCGCGAGGGCCAGCCGGTCCGGATGTCCAAGCGGCGCGGCGAGTTCGTCCTCATGGAGGAGCTCATCGAGGAGGTCGGGCGCGACGCGGCGCGGTTCACGTTCCTCACGCGACGGCACGACAGCCCGCTCGAATTCGACCTCGCGGTCGCCACGCGGCAGACCGCGGAGAACCCCGTGTACTACGTGCAGTACGCGCACGCGCGTATCCGGTCGATCTGGAAGCAGGTCGCGGAGCAGGGGATCGCCGTGCCGGCGTGGGACGAGGTGGACCTCGGGGTCCTGACCCTGCCCGAGGAGCAAGCGCTCATCAAGCGGCTCCTCCAGTACCCGGACTTCGTGGCCGGCGCCGCGCGCGCGCTCGAGCCGCACCGCGTCGCCTACTGGCTGACGGAGCTCGCCGGCGTCTTCCACCCCTATTACCGCGCGCACCGGGTCATCCAGGACGACAGGAGGCTCATGCTCGCCCGTCTCGCCCTGTGTACCGCGGTGGGCCTGGTGGTCCGCAACGGGCTGGGACTCCTCGGCGTGAGCGCTCCCGAGAGCATGTGATGGCCGTACGGGGTGGCAAGCGCGGCGGCGGCGGTCGGGTCGGCGCGATGCTCGTGCTCGTCGGGCTCGTCGGCGTGCTGGGAGGCACGTTCGGTCTCGGGTTCCTCACCGGTCGTCACTGGCCACGCGTGCAGGTGATGCTCGCGCTGGCCAGGCCGACTGCCCGGACGCACACGCTCGACGTCCCGTCGCCGCCGGCATCATCCGGTCCGAAGGCGCACAGCGACAAGGCAGGGTCGTCCACCGAAACGACAGGAGCGCGCGAGGCGACCGGGCCGCCGCGCCTGACGTTCTACCAGGAGCTGACGGCTCCGCTGTCCGACATCATGGGGGGCCCCGACATGGCCCCCCAAACCCCCCAACGCTCACACGCGCCCCGGGGGACCCGGGGCGCGGCTCGAGCAGCGGATTCGGTCTCCGAGTTCGTGGGGGGCGTCGAAGGGGCCTCCAATCCCCCCGAGCGCGACGCGACACGCGAGTCGGCCGAGAGTCGCGCGCTCGATCATGGCGCGCGAGGTGACGGGGCGGGGCAGCGGTTCATGATCCAGGTCGCGGCCTACGGGACACCGAGCCAGGCGCAGGCACTCCGTGGCCGGCTGGCCGCGAAGGGCCTCGACGCCGCCGTCAGCGAGGTCGCGACGTCGTCCGGCACCCGGTGGCGCGTCCGGGTCGGAACGTACACCTCCAGGGACGACGCGCGCGCCGCCGCGGAACGTCTCGCGACCCAGATGAGAGTGGATCCCATGGTGGTTCGAGACACGCGCGATGGCGGTCGCTGAGCCCCCGCGCATCGGCCGCGTCCTGATCGCCGAGGCGGAGCTTCGCGCGCGGGTCGTGGAGCTCGGCCGCACGATCTCGCGCGACTACGCCGGTCAGAACCCCGTCATCGTCGGCGTGCTCAAGGGGGCGCTCGTCTTCATGGCGGACCTGATCCGCGCGATGCCGATCGACCTCACCACCGACTTCATGGCGCTCTCGAGCTATGGCGTGGAGACCAAGTCGACGGGCGTCGTCAAGCTGGCCTCGGACCTGTCCATGCCGATCGACGGTCGTCACGTCGTCCTCGTCGAGGACATCATTGACACGGGCCGGACCGTCTCGTACCTCAAGCGCAACCTCGAGACGCGGCACCCGAAATCCTTGCGACTCTGCGCGCTCCTGGACAAGATCGAGCGGCGTGAGGTCGACGTCGAGATCGAGTACCTGGGCTTCACGATCCCGAACGTCTTCGTCGTCGGCTATGGCCTCGATCACGCCGGGCTTTACCGCAACCTGCCTTACGTCGCCGCCCTCGATGGCGTGTAACCGGGCGTCGGCGCGGACTGGCGCACCGCGTCAGCCATGATGCCAATGCTATACTGAGGTCGCATGAATCAGGTTTACAAGAACCTCGCCCTCTGGATGGTGATCGGCCTGATCGTCATCCTGCTGTTCACGGTTTTCCAGGGCGCACAGCAGGGCGGCCAGGAACAGCCGAACTTCTCGGAATTCCTGAAGGCGGTCGAGCAGGGCCGTGTCGAGTCGGTCGTGATCCGCGGAAACCTGGTCACGTACACGGTCAAGGAGTCCGCACAGACCCAGCGCACGTACATCGTCGACTACCCGGACCTCATCAAGATGCTCCGGGAGCGCGGTGTGAGGATCGCGGTCAAGCCTCCCGACTCGAACCCGTGGTACGCGGTCTTCCTCCAGTGGGTCCCGATGCTGCTCTTCATCGGCGTCTGGATCTTCTTCATGCGGCAGATGCAGGGCGGGGGCGCCAAGGCGCTGTCGTTCGGCAAGGCTCGGGCGCGGCTCATCTCCGAGAAGCAGAACAAGGTCACGTTCCAGGACGTGGCGGGCGTCGACGAGGCGAAGGAAGAGCTGCGCGAGATCATCGACTTCCTGAAGGACCCGCAGAAGTTCCAGAAGCTCGGCGGCAAGATCCCGAAGGGCGTGCTGCTCGTGGGGCCGCCCGGCACGGGCAAGACGCTCCTCGCCAAGGCGATCGCCGGCGAGGCGAACGTGCCGTTCTTCTCGATCTCCGGTTCGGACTTCGTCGAGATGTTCGTCGGCGTCGGCGCCTCGCGCGTGCGCGACCTCTTCGAGCAGGGCAAGAAGCACGCGCCCTGCATCATCTTCATGGACGAGATCGACGCGGTCGGCCGTCACCGCGGCGCGGGCCTCGGCGGTGGACACGACGAGCGCGAGCAGACGCTGAACCAGCTGCTCGTCGAGATGGACGGCTTCGAGACCAACGAGGGCGTGATCCTGATCGCCGCCACGAACCGTCCGGACGTCCTGGACCCGGCGCTGCTCAGACCCGGCCGCTTCGACCGGCAGGTGGTCGTGCCGCGGCCGGACGTGGGGGGACGCGAGGAGATCCTCCGCGTCCACGCGCGGAGGATCCCGCTGGCGCCGAACGTGGACCTCAAGGTCCTGGCGCGTGGCACCCCCGGGTTCTCCGGCGCGGACCTGGCCAACCTCGTGAACGAGGCAGCCCTGCTCGCCGCGCGACAGAGCAAGAAGCTGGTGGAGATGCCCGACTTCGAGAACGCCAAGGACAAGGTCCTGATGGGCGTCGAGCGCCGGAGCATGATCATCAGCGACACGGAGAAGCGGACGATCGCGTACCACGAAGCGGGCCACGCGTTCGTCGCGGACTTCCTGCCCGGCGCGGACCCGCTCCACAAGGTGACGATCATCCCGCGCGGCCGGGCGCTCGGCCTCACCATGCAGCTGCCGATGGACGACAAGTACAACTACTCGAAGGAGTACCTGATCAACCGCATCACGATCCTCCTCGGGGGCCGTGCGGCGGAGGAGATCGTGCTCCAGCAGCAGACCACGGGCGCCGGCGACGACCTCGAGAAGGCGACCGAGATGGCGCGCAAGATGGTCTGCGAGTGGGGGATGTCGGACAAGCTCGGCCCGCTCACGTTCGGCAAGAACGAGGAGCACATCTTCCTCGGGCGCGAGGTCGTGCGCCAGAAGGACTACAGCGAGCAGACCGCGCTCGCGATCGACGCCGAGATCAGGCGTATCGTGCAGGAGGCCGCCTCGCGCGCCCGTCAGATCCTCGAGGAGAACCTCGAGAAGCTGCACGCGCTGGCGCGCGCGCTCCTCGAGCGCGAGTCGCTCGACTCCGAGGAGATCAAGCGCATCCTGCGCGCCGGACCGCCCGTTCCGGACGCCGCGCCCGCGCCGGCGTAACGCCCGGCGCCGCCCCGTGCGATGGGCGGGCACGCCGCCGCGGAGACGATGCACGAGCGGCCTCGGGCTCAGGGTGCGGTGAGCCCCGACGCCTCGGGATCGTCCACGACGCGGGTGCCGTCGGCGATGCTCGGCGGTGTGCGCGTTGGCGGCGGCGCCGGTGTGGTCGTCATGGGGGTGCTGAACGTCAGCCCCGAGTCCTTCTACGCGGCGTCGGTGCACCAGGCGTGCGACGACGTGACGGCCACGGCGACGGCGATGGTGGGGGCCGGCGCGGCGGTCGTCGACGTCGGCGGGATGTCCACGGCGCCGTATCGCGCGACCAGGATCGGCGAAGACGAGGAGGCCTCCCGGCTCGCACGCGCCGTCGGCGCGCTCGCGCGTCACGTCACGGTGCCGATCTCGGTCGACACCGCACGGCCTGGCCCCGCGCACGCCGCGTTCGGCGCCGGCGCATGCGTGCTGAACGACGTGACCGGGCTCGCCGACGACCGTGTCGCGGCGCTCGCGGCGGAGCGGGGCGTGTCGGTGATCCTGATGGCGTCGCCCGCCGGGGCACGGGCCGCGGGGATCGCCGTCGATCCCGGTGATCCCATTGGAACCGTGCGCGCGTGCCTCGAGGCAAGCCTCGCCCGTGCCGCGGCCGCGGGGATCCCGGCCGACCGGACCGTGCTGGATCCGGGCATCGGGTTCTTCCTCGAGGAGGCGACCGCGAGGGCGGCCTGGGACGTGCGCGTGCTCGGGGCGCTCGCGGAGCTCCAGGATCTCGGACGGCCGCTCTGCGTCGGCGTGTCGCGCAAGTCCTTCATCGGGGCGATCACCGGCCGCGAGCGGCCGGACGACCGCCTGGCCGGCTCGCTCGCGGCGACCGTGCTCGCCGTCGGCGGCGGCGCCGCGCTCGTCCGCACGCACGACGTCGCCGAGACGCGCGACGCGGTCCTCGTCGCCGAGCACGTGATCGCCTTCATGGGGGGCCTCGAAGGGCCCGCCATGCCCCCCGAGCGCTCGCGCACGCCCCGGGGGGTGCGCGGACGCACCCGCGGGACCCCTGGCGCGGCTCGCCCAGGCGATTCGTCCACGGGCTCCGCGCGCGGGGGCCGGCGGTGAGCGACCTGCTCGCCGCGCTCCGCTGGCGCGATCTCTTCGACATCGCGCTCGTCTCGCTCATCATCTACCGCGTGCTGCTGATCTTCAGGGGCACGCGCGCCGTGCAGATGCTCGCGGGGCTCGGGATCCTCATCGCAGGCACGCTGTTCGCGCGCCGGCTGGAGCTGCCGAGCCTCACGTGGCTCTTCGACAACCTCTGGTCCTTCTGGGTCATCGCGCTCGTCGTGCTGTTCCAGCCCGAGCTCAGGCGCGCGCTCGGCCAGGCCGGCCAGGGCCGGGTGGTGCAGCGGCTGCTCGGCGCCTCGCGGCACGAGCTGGAGCACATCGTGGACGAGGTCGCCGACGCCGTGGCGTCGCTCGCGCCGCGGCGGATCGGCGCGCTGATCGTGCTCGAGCGTGGGACAGGGCTGCGCCCGTACGCGGAGCTCGGCGTCGCGCTCGACGCGCTCGTCTCTGCGGACCTGCTCCTGAGCGTGTTCCCGCCGGCCTCACCGCTGCACGATGGCGCCGTCCTCGTCCAGGGCACCCGGATCGTCGCCGCCGGCTGCTTCCTGCCGCTGTCGCGCAACCGGGAAGTCGGCCGCTCGCTCGGCACGCGGCACCGTGCCGCGCTCGGAGTCAGCGAGGAGGTCGACGCGGTGGCCGTGGTCGTGTCGGAGGAGACGGGGCACATCTCGATGGCGGTGCAGGGTCGGCTCGAGAGCATTCCCGACGCCGACGTGCTGCGCGTGCGGCTGGCCGAGGTGCTGATCGGGAGTCCGCCCGCCGGGATGTCAGCCGCACAGGCGCGCCAGGCGCCGCCGTTCATCCACCGGAGCGGCGACCGCGGGTGATCGGCTGGCTCGCCGCGAACTGGCCGCTCAAGCTGGCGTCCGTCGCCGCCGGAGTCGCGCTCTGGGCCTTCGTCGCGACGACGGAGCGGGCGCGCGTCGTGCTGTCGGTCCCCGTGGAGTACGTGGGGCTCGGGGAGGACCGCATGCTCGTCGGGCCGCGGCCGGAGACCCTCGACGTCGAGGTCGAGGCCGTCCGCTGGGTGGCCGCCAGGGCGTCGGCGCGCGCCGTGCGGGCGCGCGTGAGCGTCGCCGGACTCCCGGACGGGGAGAGCATCGTGTCCGTGTCGCCCGGGGACATCGACGTGCCGGCGGGCGCGTCCATCACACGGATCAGCCCGGCGCGGGTGCGCGTGACGCTCGCGGGCACGACCCGGCAGACGGTGCGAGTCACGCCCGACATCCGGGGCCGCCCCGCCCCGGGGTTCGTCGTCGGGCGCGTTTCAGTCGATCCTCCGGCTGTCCAGATCGAAGGTCCGCGGTCTACAATCGAAGGCCGTGACGCCGTCACCACCGCGGCCGTCGACGTGACGGACGCCCGTCAATCGATCACCGAGCAGGTTGCGCTGTCGCTTCCCGCCTCCGTATCCAGCGCGGGCGAGCGCGCCGTGCGGGTGACGGTCGAGATTCGAGCGGAGGACACCATGGAGCACAGGGGATCGAGCCGGTGAGCCGGCTCTTCGGGACCGATGGCATCCGGGGCGTGGCGAACGAGGAGCCGCTGACGCCCGAGCTGGCCTACCGGCTGGGACGTGAGCTGGCCGCGACGCTTCGAGCGGAGCGTGGCAAGGACCGGCCGCGTCTGGTGATCGGACGCGACACGCGGCGGTCCGGTCCGCTCCTGGAGTCGGCCATCGTCACCGGTCTCATGTCCGCCGGCGCGGACTGCTTCTCGGTGGGCGTGCTTCCAACACCGGCCATCGCCTTCTGCACGAAGGCGCTCGAGGCCGACGGCGGCATCGTGCTGAGCGCGTCCCACAACCCCTTCGAGGACAACGGCATCAAGCTCTTCTCCGCGGAGGGCAGCAAGTTCCCGGACGCGTGGGAGGACGAGATCGAGCGCGGGCTCGCGGCGCCGGACGGGGCCCCACGCGCCCGGCGTGACGCGATCGGCCGACTCGTGACCCACGACCGCGCGGAGGCGGACTACATCGACTTCCTCGTCCGCTGCTTCCCGCTCGACCTCGGCGGCATGACCGTCGCGCTCGACTGCGCGCATGGCGCGACGTACCGGGTCGCGCCGCGTGTCTTCCGGCGGCTCGGCGCGACCGTCGTCGCCATCGGGACGAAGCCGACGGGCCTCAACATCAACGCCGGTTTCGGCGCGCTCCACCCGGAGGCGCTCCAGGTGAAGGTCAAGCGTGCCGGCGCCACCATCGGATTCGCGTTCGACGGCGACGGCGACCGTTTGATCTCGATCGACGGCAGCGGCGCCATGCGCGACGGCGACTACGCGCTCGCCGTCATCGGCCGGCACCTGGGCGCCAAGCAGCGGCTGCGCAACAACGTGGTCGTGACGACGATCATGGCGAACCTCGGCCTCGACGAGGCGCTGGGCGCGGTCGGCATCAAGACGGTGAAGACGCAGGTCGGCGACCGCTACGTCTCGGAGGAGATGTCTCGCCTGGGCGCGAACGTCGGTGGCGAGCAGTCCGGGCACCTGCTGTTCCTGGATCACGCGCCGACAGGCGACGGCATCCTGTCGGCGCTGGCGCTCCTCTCGGTCGTCCTCGAGGCCGGCGAGCCGCTCGAGACGCTCGCCGCGTGCATGCGCAAGTTCCCGCAGGTCCTCGTGAACGTGCCCGTGAGGTCGAAGCCGCCACTCGACGCGGTCCCGGGGCTGATGGAGCGCGTGGCAGACCTCGAGAGCGAGATGCGCGGCGTGGGCCGCATCCTGCTGCGCTACTCCGGCACCGAGCCACTGGCGCGGGTGATGATCGAGGGACCGGACGCCGACAGGATCCGGGCCATGGCGGACGAGATCGCCGACCTCGTGCGCTCGCGGCTCGGCGTCGGCGGCGACGGCGAGGGAGCGGGCGCGTGAACGTCCGGGGCATCGGGATCGACATCGTCCGGATCTCCCGGATGCGCGACGTCCTGGCGCGCTGGGAGGACCGGTTCGTTCGTCGCGTCTTCACGGACGCGGAGATCGCGTACTGCCGGGCTCGTCGCGACCCCGTCCCGCACTTTGCGGCCCGGTTCGCCGCGAAGGAGGCCGGGCTGAAAGCGCTCGGCACCGGGCTCGCGCTCGGCATCCACTGGAGAGAGCTCGAGGTGTGCCGCGACCGCGGTGGGGCTCCCCGGCTCGAGCTGTCGGGACGATCGCGGGAGATCGGGCGCGAGCGCGGCGGCGAGCACATGCTCCTGGCGCTCACGCACGATGGTGATTACGCGCTCGCGCAGGCGATGCTCGTCCGTGATGATGGGTGGCCCCGACATGGCCCCCCATACCCCCCGGCGCTCGGAAGCGCCCCGGGGGACCCGGGGCGCTCCTCGACTCACCGCTGAATGCAGGAGCACCCGGCGCGCCCCTCGGTTCTCCGACACGCTCCGAGCGTGGCCGCGGCGTCGCTGATTCTGTATGGATGCGCCGCGCATCCCGTGTCCGTCGAGGTTCTGCCGGAGCCCGCGGGTCACATGGTCGTGCAGTCCGGGCGACCGGGCGTCGTGGTTGCCGCTCCGCACGGCACGTCCGATCCGAACACCGGCGACATCGCGGCTGCGATCTCCCGGCGGACGGGCTTCGGCCTGGTCGTCGCGACCGGCTTCGTCCTCGAGCAGGGCCGCGACGGACGTCCCGTCCGGCGGTATCAGGTGAACCGACCGCTCGAGAGTGTGCCAGGACGTGGCCCGGCGGACGAGCGGGTCACCGTTGCCGCGCAGCGCGTGTACGACGAGTACGAGCGACGGGTGCACGAGGCCGCCGGGGGCCGCCTCGCGTTCTATGTCGAGATCCACGGCAACAGCCGCACGGACACGGCCGGACGGATCGAGATCGCGACCGTCGGTGTGGATCGCGACCACGCGCTCCAGCTGAAGGCGCTCCTCGAGCTCACCCGCGATGCGCACCTCAGGGGCCACCCCGAGGTGCCAGCGCTCGCCGCCCTCGTGGAGCCGGCGGACACGGTCTTCTACGCGGCGGGCGGTGCGAAGCGAGAGGGCATCCTGCGCCTGGCGGAACGTGCGCTCCATCTCGAGCTGCCCCGCGCGGCGCGTCGAGAGTTCCGCGAGGTGTACACGGTGATCCTGAGCGACTTCCTGGGCCAGGCGGTCACGCTCCGCCCCCTGCGATGAGAGCCCGTGAACGAATCCGACGCTCGAGCCGCGCCCCGGGTCCCACGGGTGCGTCCGCGCACCCCACGGGTGCGTCCGCGCACCCCACGGGTGCGTCCGCGCACCCCACGGGGCGCGTGCGAGCGCGCGGGGCGCTTGGGGGGCATCGATAGCCTCCCATGAACTGAGAGTCCGCCCTGCTCCCCGTCTTCACCGCCGACGAGATGCGCGCGGTCGACCGTCGCGCGATCACGGAACTCGGTATCTCGGGCTCGGTGCTCATGGAGCATGCGGGCCGAGGCGCCGCGCAGGTCATGCTCCGGACGTGGCCGGCGCTGCCGAGGGCGCGCCGGCCCGTCGTGATCGTGTGTGGCAAGGGCGGCAACGCCGGAGACGGCTTCGTCGTGGCCCGCCATCTCAAGCGTCACGGCGTCCGCGTTGCCGTGCTGCTCACGGCGCCCGCGGCGGAGATCCACGGCGATGCGGGACACAAGCTCGGCGAGATGCGCCGGGCCCGCATCCGACCTGTCCTCGTCGAGGACGACACGGCGGCGAGGGAAGCGTTTCGGCACGCCGAGCTCGTCGTCGATGCGCTGCTCGGTACCGGGACACGAGGCGCACCGACGGGTCTCGTCGCGCGCATGATCGAGGCGATCAACGCAAGCGGACGGCCGGTCGTCGCGCTCGACGTCCCCTCGGGCCTTCCGGCGCTCGGAGACGGGCCGGCGGGCCCCGTGGTCCGCGCGACGCTGACGACGACGTTCGCCGGAGTCAAGCGCGGGCTGGTGATGGGGCCGGCGGGGGCCGCGGCCGGCCGGATCGAGGTCGTGCCCATCGGGATCCCGCCAGCCGAGGTGAGTCGCGGCATCACGACGTTCCTGCTCGAGCCGGACGACGTCGCCCGGCACTTCCCGCCGCGACGACGTGAGGCGCACAAGGGCGACTTCGGCCGGCTCCTCATCGTCGCGGGCAGCGTCGGCAAGACCGGCGCCGCCGCACTGGCGGCCCGCGCGGCGATGCGGAGTGGAGCCGGCCTCGTCACGGTCGCCGCGCCTGCGAGCCAGCAACCGGTGGTCGCGGCGCTCCTGCTCGAGGCGATGACCGAGCCCGTGCCCGAGACCGGTGGGAAGACGATCGCGGCCTCGGCGCTCGCCGTGCTTCAGGACCTGGCGCGGGCGCGCGATGCGGTGGCCATCGGACCGGGGATCGGGCTGAACGAGGAGACCGCGAGCGTGGCGCGCGCGCTCGCTGGGCACCTCGCCAAGCCGCTCGTGATCGACGCGGACGGCCTGACGGCCCTGGCGGGTCACATCCACCTCGTACGCAAGGCGCCCGCGGCGCGGTGCCTCACACCGCACCCGGGCGAGATGGCGCGCCTCCTCGGTCGCTCAACAGCCGACGTGCAGCGGGATCGGTTGCAGGCCGCGCGGGACTGCGCGGAGCGAGCGGACGCTCACGTCGTGCTGAAGGGGGCGACGAGCGTCATTGCGCATCCGGACGGCCGTACCGTCCTGAACCCGACCGGCAACCCCGGCATGGCGAGCGGCGGAACGGGCGACGTGTTGACGGGCATGGTCGGCGCGTTCCTGGCACGAGGGCTCCCGGCCGACGCCGCGCTCGAGTGCGCCGTGTACCTGCACGGCCGTGCCGGCGACCTCGCGGCCGAAGGGGTCGGGCACGAAGCGCTGATCGCGAGTGATGTGATCGAGGCCTTGCCGTCCGCGTTCGCCGGCCTCTCCGCACCGCGAACGACCGGGACCGAAGCTCGCCTCGCGCGGAGCGTCCCGCCCTCGAGCGTGCGCGTGCCGCGCGCGTGAGCGGACCGTGCGATCGACCATCATCGCGACGAGCGCGGAGGAGACCGAGGCCGCCGGCGAACGGCTCGGCCGCACGCTGGACGCGGGAAGCGTCGTCGCGCTCACCGGTGAGCTCGGCGCCGGCAAGACCCGGTTCGTGCAGGGCCTCGTTCGTGGTCTCGGCGTCCCGACGCACGCGACGAGCCCGACGTTCGTGCTCGTGAGCGAGTATCGCGGGCGTGTGCCCGTCCATCACGTCGATCTCTACCGGATCGACAGCGTCGCGGAGGCGCAGGACCTGGGTCTCGAGGAGCTCTTCGCGGGCGACGGCGTCACGGTCGTCGAGTGGGCGGACAAGGCGGCGCCGCTGTTGCCGCCGGACGCCGTGCGCGTGCACATCGACGGCGTCGGCGACGAGCCGCGGCGGATCACGATCGAGGACGGCACGTCGTAAATCCGTTCGTGTAACAACGCGCTTCCGGCGGCTCGCCCACGGTGGCAGCACCCTTGCGACTCCCCCTGGCGAGTGAGGACGAGTGGGCCGCAGGGAGGCTTGCGATGACATACACGAACGGAATCGTCGCGCTGGTGCTCGGGCTGACGCTCGCGGGCGCGCACGTCGCGGGAGCGACGACGGCGGGTGCCGGGGACTGGCGCGACCTCGGGCCACGCGAGCCCGCGCGCGGCGGGTGTATCGGGTCACCGAGCCCGGCGGCGGACGTCGAGGAGGGCGAGCCCGCGCGGGTGATCGGAGAGGTGATCGCGCTCGACCCGCGATCGGGGCTCGCGATGCTGGCGACCGAGCGAGGGATGCTCGCGCTCCAGGGCACGCCCGAGACGCTGAAGCAGCTGGTGGTCGGCGACATGGTGGTCGTGGAGCTGGTCGACGAGGACGCCGGCCCGCCCACACCACGGGACACCGCCTGTCTCTGATCCGCGCTGTATCGGATGGGCGCTGTATCGTGCCGGCGCCGTCTCTGATCGTGGACGTTGACGGAGGGTGACCCGGCCGGTAATCAGGGCGTGTGAGCCTCGAGGACTGGCCGGAGAACGAGCGGCCGCGCGAGCGGCTCTACGCCCACGGCGCCGGGGCGCTGGCCGACGCGGAGCTGCTCGCGCTCCAGCTCGGCTCCGGCACACGTGGCCGGAGCGCGGTGGACGTGGCGCGCGAGCTCCTCGCCGCGTACGGGTCGCTTGCAGGAGTCGCGTCGCGCGACCTCGCCGAGCTTGCCCGCGTGTCCGGCGTGGGACCGGCGAAGGCGGCGCGCCTGGCGTCCGCCTTCGAGCTCACGCGCCGGCTGCGCGCCCGGACGCCGGGGTCGCGGACCGTGCTCTCGGCACCGTCGGAAGTGTACGCCGCGTTCGGGCCGCTGATGGAGGACCTGCCCCGCGAGGTCTTCCGCATTGCGCTGCTCGATGCGCAGAACGGGTTGCTGCGGGACCGCGTCGTGTCAGAAGGCACGCTCTCGGCGAGCCTGGTGCACCCGCGAGAAGTGTTCAAGCCCGCGATCCTCGAGTCGGCGGCCTCGGTCATCCTCCTGCACAACCACCCGAGCGGAGATCCCACGCCGAGCCGCGAGGACGTGCGCTTGACGCGTCAGCTCGTCGAGTGCGCGCGGATGCTCGACCTCGCGATCCACGACCACGTCATCATCGGCCGTGGGCAGTTCGTGAGCCTCGCGGAGCGCGGCGTCATTTGAATGGGGGGCCCCGAAATGGCCCCCCATCCCCCCCAACGTTCGCAAGCGCCCCGGGAAACCCGGGGCGCTGCTCTGGATCGCGCGCGGCACTGGGGCCCCGAAATGGCCCCCCATCCGGTCGGTCGGTCGCGCGCGTCGCACCGGCGTTGCATCACGTGCGACGCTTGACTCCAGATCGGTCGCGACTGGACTCGGTCGGCGTCACGGAGGGAATGCGATGGGGATCAGCGTCGAGGGCGTCGGGCACGTCGTGCTGAAGGTCAGGGATCTCGAGCGGTCCGTCGCGTTCTATCGCGACGTGCTCGGGCTCAAGGAGGTCGCGCGGTACAGCGGGAAGGCGACGTTGCGCGTGGGCGCGACGATGGCTTTCTTTTCCGCCACCGGCGCCAACCACCACGATGTCGCGTTGCTCGAGGTCGGTCCCGGCGCGCCCGCGCCGCCGAGCGACGCCGTCGGCCTCTATCACGTCGCGCTGAAGATCGGCGATCGCCTCGACGATCTGCGCCGGGCCAAGGCGCATCTCGAAGCGAAGGGCGTGCGGATCCTCGGGATCTCCGACCACCGGGTGAGTCAGTCGATATACTTCGCGGACCCGGATGGCAACGGGCTCGAGCTCTTCGTCGACGCCGATCCACGGATCTGGCGCGAGGACCCGGCCAGCGTCGCGTCGGTTGCGCCGCTGGCCCTGTAGGAGGCGCGTCAGCCCTTCGCGAGCTTCTCGATCTCCTTGCGCGACAGCGTCTGGCAGCGCGAGAGGACCGTCTTCGCCTTTCGCTCCGACACGTGGTCGGCGAGGATGAGCCTCTTCGACCGGGTGCCGTTGACGATGTAGACGACCCAGTCGTCCAGGTTCGGTGTACCGCGATAGGCGACCGTGACGCCGCTCAGCCGCAGGCGGCGACGGCCTTCCAGCTTCGCGAGAGGCTTCCTCCCGTCCACCATGTGCTCCCTCGCTCGTGAGATCCGCATCGAGCTGCTGTTCGGCGCGTTCGGGACGCCGTCCGAGCCGGCCCACCTTACGGGGGGGTCCAGGGGGTGTCAAGAACGCGTTTGCCCCCATGCATCGCGCTCATCCACGCAGTCGCGACCGAAACGACGCGTCGAATGCGCCCCGCGCGATGCCTCTGCGTGCGGTGGACGAATGGACCGACGTTTTTCGGTGATGCCCCCGCGAGACCGCACCGCGCCGTGCAAATTCCGCGATGGTGGATTGTTGTGGAGATGTGGACAACCTGTGGGCAAATGCAGGAGGTCTGCCATTCATCGCCGGGCGAGCCGCTCCAGGATGCGCCGTGCGAGGATCGGCCCCCGCGTGATGAACCCGGTGAAGTACCCGACCGCGCGCGCACCGGCGTCGAGCAGGGCGATCGCCTTGGCCGGGCTGTCGACGCCGCCGGTCGCGATGATCTCGAGGGTGCCGGGGAACCGCTCGCGCGTGCGGCGCACGTTCGCGAGCGTGGCCGGGAAGAGCTCGGGCCCGGAGAGACCACCGGCCTTCTGCGACAGCCGTGGCTCGTCGACACGTCGCGTGTTGCCGTAATTGACGACGCGAACGCCGGCGTCGATCGCGGCCGGGATGATCTCGCGTTCGTTCACGTCCGCGAAGTCCGGTGACAGCTTCACGATGAGCGGCTTCGGTGAGGCTTCCGCCACGACACGCAGGAGATCGCGGAGCTGGGCCGGCCGCGTGCTCCACTCGTACACGAGCCGCGTGTTCGGCGACGAGATGTTGAACTCGACGAGGTCGGCATGCGGCGCGAGCGCCTTCACCAGGGTCACGTAATCGTCGACCGACTCGCCCGCGATGCTGACGATGAGCGGGACGCGGTGCGGGAGCTCGGCGAGCGTCGCGCGGAAGGCCTCGAGGCCGGGATTCTGGAACCCGTTGCAGTTGACGAGCCCCGGGCCGGCCGCGGTGCGTACCCGCACGAGGTTCGGTCGCGGATGTCCCGGTCGCGGCCCGACGGTGATGCTCTTCGCGGTGACGGCGCCGAACCCGAGCCCCATCGCGCGTCGCAGGATGCGCGCGTCGTAGTACATCGCGGCGAGGACGAGCGGGTTCGGAAGCGGCACGCCCCCGAGGGTGGTCGCGAGCCTGGGCTCGTCCAGCCGGAAGATGGACAGCCGGTCGAGCGGCAGCGCCTTGAGCGTGGCCTGGCCGAGCGCCACCGCCGTGGGCTCGGGCAGACGCGAGAGGATGCCGTCGTAGAACAGCCGGTACGCGAGCGCGATGGCGCCGGTCATGCGCAAGGAGGCGAGCATAGCACGCCGTATGCTTGACGACACTGGGCGCCGGCCATTAGGCTAGCCGAACGGCATTGCTTTCGATGATTCTGCGTCGGTTTGCCCCTCGGCTGCCGGTTGTCATCCTCGCCCTCCTGAGCCTTCTGAGCTTCGTCGCGGGGTGCGCCAGGCCGCCGGCTGCCATCGTCGCCCCTGCGCCGGCGTCGGCCACGGTGCCGGGCTTCGCGTTCGACACGGACACGTTCGCGTTCGCGAACGAGATCCGTGCGCGGAACCCGGGCGTGGCCGACCTCTACGCGAATTACTGTTTCGTGCTCGCGCGCTCGGTCCGCCAGTTCTTCGCGGGCGCGCGGTTCGTGCCGTCGGCGCCGAAGCTCGATGCCGGCGCGTACGCAGCGCGCGTCCGGAAGATCGTCGCGCGGCCGGCGTGGGCCCCGGCGCTCACGGCCGATGACCGGGTGGTCATCCCCGGCTACGCGAACCTCCGGGACTTCTCGCGCGGTGAGGAGCGTGCGGTCAAGACAGGGCTCGGTGGACGGTTCTGGACGCTCGTGCACTGGACGAACTGGCGGATCACGTTCCCCGTGACCGCGGGGCACCAGGCCGGCGTCGCGGACGAGGTGCAGGACGAGCTCCAGGCGGGGCGGCTCGTCCAGCTCCTCGTCACGAACTGGCCGAAGCCGGAGCTGAACCACACCGTCGTCGCCTTCGGCTTCCGTGATGGGCCCGGCGGCATCGAGTTCAGTGTGTGGGACCCGAACGACCCGTCGGCGCCCGGAGTGATCGCGTTCGACCGGACGAGCGGGCGGTTCCACGCGACGCGGCTCCACGACACGGAGCCCGGCAGGATCCGCGTCTTCAGGATGTACTACTCGTGGCTCCTGTGACGGCGCCGTCCGCTGTGCCGGCCGCGACGCGCCCGGCGCCGCTCGCGGTGCCGCGGTGGTACAGCCATCGCTGGAACCGCGCGAGCCTCTACCGGCTCGCCGCCGTCATCGCGAGAGCCCTGCCACGGCCGGTCCGCCTGCGCGCGGCGGCGATCGTCGGCACCGTCGCCCACGCGCGACTCGCCGTCGAGCGGCGCGTGATCGACGGCAACGTCGCGCGCGTCGTGCCCGCGGTATCCGCGGCGGAGCGCGCGGCGCTGGTGCGCGAGGTCTTCCGGCACTTCGCCATCTGCTTTGCGGATCTCGTGTCGACGAATCGCCGGCCCGCACCCGGGCGCTGGCTCGCGGAGGTGCACGGGGCGGGCGGGATCGACGCGGCGCTCGCCGCCGGCCGCGGGATGATCGTCGTGACCGCGCATCTCGGGAACTGGGAGCTCGGCGGCAGGCTGCTGGCCGCCCGGGTCCCCCGGCCGATCCACGTCGTCGTCGCGGCGGAGCCCGACCCCGAGGTCGCGCGCTTCCTCCGGTCGAGTGATACGGGCGTGAGGTTCGTGACGCGGCGCCGCCCGACGGACGTGCTGGACCTCGTGTCGGCGCTCCGGCGCAACGAGGTCGTGGCCGCGCAGGGCGACCGCGCGCTCGGCGACGAGAGCGATGCCGACGTCACGTTCTTCGACGAAGCGGCACCGTTCCCTCTCGGACCGTTCGTCCTGGCGCGCGCGACGGGCGCGCCCGTCGTGCCCGCGTTCTGCGTCCTGAGGCCCGACCGCCGCTACGCGATCACGCTCGGCGAGCCGATCCCCGTGGCTGCCGGGTGTGAGCGCCAGGCGCTCGCACGGTGGGTGCGCGTGCTCGAGGACGCGATTCGCCGCCGTCCGGAGCAGTGGTTCAACTTCTTCGACGTGTGGGGTGGTATCCCTGCGCGCTGAGCCCGTGGCGATCGTGGGAGCGGGTGCGGTCACACCGCTGGGGGGCGACGTCGATGCCTTCTGGTCCGGGCTCATCACCGGCGTCGACGGGACGTCACCGATCGAGCGGTTCGACGTGTCGGACCTGCGGGTCTGGCGAGGCGGAGAGATCAAGAAGCTCGACGCGCCGCATGACGCTCCGAGGACGGAGTGCCGTGCCACCCGGCTCCTCATCGCCGCCGCGGCGGACCTCCGGTCGCGCACGGAGGCGACGTGCGCCCCGGAGCGGCTGGGCGTCGTCGTCGGGACCGCGCTCGGGGGCGTGGACGAGCTCGCCCGCGCTCTGGACGGTGACCGCTCGGCCCGCCGAGCCCTCGGCGGGCTGTACGACTCGCCAGCCCACGGGCTCGCGGAGTGGCTGGGCGCGCGAGGGCCAGTCCTGACCGTCTCGACCGCCTGCGCGTCCGGAGCGACGGCGCTCGGTGTCGCCGCCGACCTGCTCGCGGCCGGCGCCGCCGACGTGGTGATCGCCGGCGGCTACGACGTCCTCTGTCGATTCGTGATGCGCGGCTTCGACGCGCTGCGCTCGCTCACGCGGGACCGTGTCAGGCCGTTCGATCGGCGAAGGAGCGGCCTGCTCCTCGGTGAGGCGGCGGCGCTGGTGCAGCTCGTGAACGGTCGCCACGCGCGCCCATCCACGCTCCTCGGCTGCCTGCTCGGCCATGCGAGCACGAGCGACGCCTTCCACGTCGCCGCGCCGCACCCGGAGGGTCGCGGTCTCGAGCACGCGATCCAGAGCGCCATGGCGATGGCCGGTGTGACTGCCGGCGACGTTGACTTCGTGAGCGCGCACGGCACGGGCACGCCGCTGAACGATCGCGTCGAGACCGCCGTGCTGAACCGGGTGCTGGGTCCGCGCGCCCGGGCCATTCCCGTCAACTCCATCAAGGGCGCGCTCGGACACACGATGGGTGCCGCGGCGACGCTGGAGGCGATCATGTGCCTGCTGGCGTCGCAGCGCGGGATGGTGCCGCAGACGCTCGGGTGGGAGGAACGCGATCCGGCGTGCGACCTCGACTACGTGTCCGGCTCGCCGCGCGCGCACCGCCCGCGCGTGAGCCTGTCGACGTCGCTCGGCTTCGGCGGCTGCAACGCGGCGCTGGTCCTCGAGGGAGCGCAGGGGTGAGGGGGACGCGCATCGCCGGCGTCGGGCTGTTGACCGGGTGGGGGCCTGGTCTCGACGCGCTTCCGGAGAACGCGCGAGAGGCGGCGGGCGGGCGGCGAGTCATCCGTCTCGACGTGCCGTGCCGATCCGGTGATCGGTTCCGGCGGACCACGCGCGAGTGCCTGCTCGGCATCGCCGCGGTCGAGACGTTGCTGGCGCGCACGGGGATCGACGCGGATCGGATCGGCGGCAGCGACACCGCGCTCGTCTACGTCACGGCGAGCGCGTACGGCGCCTCGAACCGCGCGTTCATCGACGCCGCGGCCACCGGCTCGGCGCTGCACTTCCCGTACACGGCCCCGAGCGCCGTGCCCGCCGAGGTGTCCATCGAGTTCGGGCTGACGGGCTCGTACGTGATCCTGATCGGCGGTGCGGCAGCGACCGTCGATGCGCTGTGGCAGGCGTCGCTGCTCGTCGCCCGTGGCAGCGCGACCCGCGCGCTCGTCGTCGCCGTGGAAACGTTCGCGGAGTGCGAGGATCTCTGGCGGCGCGGGCGCGCGATGGTGGACTGGCCACTGACGGAAGCAGCGGCGTGCGCGCTCGTCGTGGAAGGCGAGGGGGCGGTGCGGTACGACGCGGTCGCGGCAGAGACGGCGGACGAGGCGCGCCGGCGCGCCGGCGAGACGCTGGCGGTCGGTCCGCTGATCGCGCTCGCGCTGGCAGGCGGCGAAGCGTCCGGCGTGTCGGTGTCGGGCGCGTGGCGGCGGCGCCGTGCGGCGATCGCGTGGGAGGCCGCAACACGGCCATGAGCGGAAGGAACATGGAAACGAAGGACGTCGTCGAGGAGCTGCGGGGGATCTTCGTGAACCGTCTCAGGTTCGACCCGGCGCGGGCGGCCGCGATCGAGCCGGAGACGCCACTGCCGAAGGGGGTCGACGGCGGCGTCGGGCTGGACTCGCTGGATTTCATCGAGCTGTCGATCGCGATCGAGGAGCGGTTCGGGATCGTGATGGACGAGTCGCAGGATCTCGCGCCGCATTTCGCGTCTCTCCAGACGCTGAGTCGCTTCGTCGTCGCGCGGGTCGCCGGGACGTGACCCGGATCGTCGTGACGGGGCTCGGCACGATGAGCCCGTTCGGCGCCGGAACGGAGGCGTTCTGGAGCGGCATCGCGTCCGGCGGGTGCGCGATCCGTCCGATCACGCTGCTCGACACGGACGGATTCCGGTGTCGGATCGGCGCCGAGGTTCCGGAGATCATCGGCGCATCGCCACGGCGGTCGCGCGCGGACCGCCTCGCGGTGGCCGCCGCTCGCGAGGCGCTCCGGGACGCCGGCCTCGGCCCGCGCGAGCGCCGCGACGCCGGCGTCGTCGTCGGCGCCGTCGGCGGCGGCATGCTGGAAGCCGAAGCGTGGTACTGGACCCGGAAGGATGACGAGCCCGATCGAGCGGCGCTCGCCGCACTGCGGGCGATCCTGCCGTCGACGCACGCGGAGGTGCTCGGCGGCGCCTTCGGGCTGCGGGGGCCGCGCGAGACGGTGGTCGCGGCGTGCAGTTCCGGGGCGGTGGCGCTGGCGCTCGGGTGCGATCTGATCGCCGACGGTCGTGCACGCGTCGTCCTCGCCGGCGGCGCTGACTCGCTGACCCGCATCTGCTACATGGGGTTCAACGCCCTGAAGCTGCTGGACCTCGAGCCGTGCCGGCCGTTCGACCGGGATCGCCGGGGCATGTCGATCGGTGAGGGCGCGGCGTTCGCCGTCCTGGAGGACGCCGAGCACGCGCGCGCGCGGGGTGCCGGAGCCTATGCGGAGCTGGCGGGCTACGGGATGACGACGGATGCATACCACCCGACGGCCCCGCATCCCGAGGGCGAGGGAATGATCCGCGCGATGGAGATCGCCCTCGCGACCGCGCGCCTCGACCCCCGGGACGTGGGCTACGTGAATGCGCACGGCACGGGAACCCTTCAGAACGACCGCATCGAGGCGCGTGCGATCCGTGCCGTCTTCGGCGACGCGCCGGTGCTCGTGAGCGCGACCAAGTCGATGATCGGCCACACGATGGCGGCCGCCGGCAGCCTCGAGGCCGTCGCCACCGTCCTCGCGCTCGTGAACCAGCAGATCCCGCCCACCGCGAACCTCGTCAACCCCGACCCGGACGCCACCTTCGACTGCGTTCCGAAGATCGCTCGCGAGCACGCCGTCGAGTGCGCGATCTCGAACTCGTTCGGGTTCGGCGGACAGAACATGACGCTCCTCTTCCGGCGGCGATGAACGGACGGCGCCGCGTCGCCATCACCGGCGTCGGTGTGCTGAATGCGGCGATCACCGGCGGCTCGGCAGCGCTCGCGGCGTGGCTCTCCGACCCGACGGCGGTGGCCAGCGCACGGGGTGGGCCATGTCAGGGCCCCGAACCGAGCGCGACATCGAGCGGCGGCCCGGGTTCCGCGGGTGCGTCCGCGCACCCCCCGGGCCGCCTGCGAGCGCGGGGGGGTGTGGGGGGCCATGTCGGGGCCCCCCACTCAAGAGTCGTCGACCCCGAGCGCCTCGCCGGGCTGATCGATGGCGGTGAGGCGCGGCGCATGTCGCGCGTGTGCCAGCTCACCGTCGCCGCCGCACGCCTCGCGCTGGCCGACGCGGGTCTCGGGGGCGACGCGGGCCTCGGCCTCGTCGTCGGCACCGAGTTCGGTGACCTGCGATCCACCGTCGAGTTCGCCGACGGCTTCCTGTCGCGAGGTCCCACGGGGCTCTCGCCCCTGCTGTTCCCGAACACGGTGATGAACACGATGGCCTCCGCGACCGCGATCGCCGTGCAGGCGCGCGGCTCGACGCTGACCCTCGCCGTTCCCGCGGTCGCCGGCGAGCTGGCGGTCGCGCGTGCCGCCGCCGGGATCGAGGCCGGGAGACTCGGGACGGTGCTGGCCGGGGGCGTCGACCAGGCCGGCGAGCTCGTGCAGCGGGTCGCGAGGCGGATCACGCGGAGCCCGGACGCCTACGGCGAAGGCGCCGCGTTCCTCGTGCTCGAGCCGCTCGACACGGCGCTCGCCCGCGGCGCACGGCTGCTCGGCGAGATCCGCGGCGCGGCGTGGCGCGCGATGCCCGCGCGCTCGTGCGCCGTCGGCCGCGGGACCGACGCGCGGGGCATCGACGAGGCGCTCGAGCGCGCCGGGCTCACGGCGGCCGACATCGGCTGGTTGTACACCTCGGCCAGCGGCGACGAGCCGCGGGACACCTGGGAAGCCGCGACGCTCCGCGCGCGGTTCGGTCAACGCACGCCGCCGTTGGTGTCGCTCGCGCCGGTGCTCGGCCGCCACGCGGGTCTTGGCGCGCTGCATGTCGCCGCGGCGGGCTGGACAGCGCGCTCCGGGCTGCTGCCGAGCTCGACGCCATCCTCGTCGCGCGCGCGCGTGGTGGCGGGGCCGGGGCTCGTCCACGGGCTCGCCCGTGGCGGCACGCACGTGGTGCTCGCGGTGGACGCATGAAGCCGACATGAGCGCGCCCGACTGCCAGGTCGCGGTCGTCGGAGGCGGGCCGGGGGGCTCCACCGTCGCCGGATTCCTCGCTCGGGCCGGGCTCTCGGTCGTGCTGTTCGAGCGCGAGGCGTTTCCTCGTTTCCACGTCGGCGAGTCGCTGCTGCCGGCGACGCTGCCGATCCTGGCCCGCCTCGGAGCGCTCGACGCCGTCACGCGACGCGGATTCCAGGTGAAGCACGGCGCGCTGTTCTCCGACCAGGAGATGGACCTCGAGCAGCGCTACTACTTCCTGCGCGACCGGCCATGGCCGCACTACTCGTTCCAGGTGCCGCGGGCGGAGTTCGACACGATCCTGCTGGAGCACGCTCGCGCGCAGGGCGTGGACGTTCGCCAGCCGGCGACCGTCGAGCGCGTCACGCTCGACCGCGATGGCGTCACACTCGAGGGTGTCGCGGCGGGCGGGGCGTTCACGACGCGGGCGGCGTTCCTTGTCGACGCGACGGGTCGCGACGCGCTCGTCGCCTCGCGGATCGGCCGGCGCGCCCGCGTCCCGAACCTCGGCAAGGTGGCGCTGTTCGCGCACGTCCGCGGCGCCGAGCGTGCGAGCGGGATCGACGAGGGCTCGATCCGCATCCACGTGTTCCCGGACGGCTGGTTCTGGTGGATCCCGTTCGCCGGCGACACCACGAGCGTCGGATGCGTCATGCACGCGAGGACCGTCCGCGAGTGGCGGGGCGAGCTCGACGAGCTGTACGACGCGATGGTGTCGCGGTGCTGGCGCGTGGCGAAGGGACTGAACGGCGCGGAGCGCGTCACGCCGGTCCACCGGGCGGCCAACTTTGCGTACGTGAACCACCCCGCGATCGGCGACCGCTTCGTCGCGGTCGGCGATGCCATCGCCTTCGTCGACCCGATCTTCTCCGGCGGAGTGCACATCGCGATGAGCTCGGGTGAGCTGGCAGCGCGCGCGATCGTGGACGCGTTCCGCGACGGCAGGTTCGGGGCGCGGCGCTTCCGCGCCTACGAGCGCGCGGTGTGGCGCGGCGTCAAGCCGTTCTTCCGGTTCATCCAGAAGTACTACGAGCCGGCCTTCCTCGAGCTGTTCCTCAAGCCGTGCAAGCGTCTGGGCATGTTCGACGCAGTGCTGGCCGTCCTGGCTGGCGGCGTGTTTGCCGGGATGCCCCTCAGGACACGGCTGTCGCTCGAGGCGCTCTTCGCGCTGGTGCGCATGAACGTCTGGGTGCGGCGCCGCGCGCGTCTCCCGGTCGAGTCGCGGCTGGAATGGTAGTGCGAGGGGAGCGGCGGCCGACGAGCCGCAGGCGAGGAGCGCCGCGAGCCGAGCGAGACACAGCGGCCGTGCGAGGGGAGCGGCGGAGAATCGAGGAGCGCCCCGGGTTTCACAGGTGCGTCCTCGCACCTCCCGGGGCGCTGCCGAGCGTGGGGGGATTGGGGGCCATGTCGGGGCCCCCATGATAAAGGTGTTCGCCCGGCTCGTCCGCGCGTACGGCTTCACCGTCGCCGGGATCGCGATCGGCGTCGCGGGCCTCGTCGCGCTCGGCGCCATGGCCGAGCGGATCGTCCGCTTCATCGAGGGTGGCGACCGGTTCGTCCTCGGCCAGATCTCGGTCGCGGGCCGCGGGCTCGGCATGGGGACGGGCTTCACCGCGGGCGGCCTCCTGCGTGCAGAGACCCTCCGTCGCATCGCGGCGGTGCCCGGGACGGCAGGCGTGCAGCCGCAGGTGATGCTGCCGGTGAACCCGAGCGTGTCGCAGTTCATGACGCTCACGCACGAGCTGATCCTCGGCCTCGAGCCTGGCGCACCGATGCCGAACCGCTACTATCCGACGCTGCCGGTTCGCGCCGGCCGGTTTCTCGGCCCCGGCGATCGTGGAGTCGCCGTGATCGGCGCGTCGTTCGCAGCCGCCCGCGGGCTCGGTGTGGGTGCCACGCTCACGCTCGAAGGGAAAGCGTACGAGGTCGTCGGCGTGCTCGAGCGTACGCTCACCGCACCGGACCGGTTCGTCGTCGTGCCCATCCAGGATGCGCGCGAGCAGTGGCTGGCGAAGGACCCGATGCTCAGGACGTTGCTCGCCTCCGGCGCGGCCGCGCTCACCGCCGCGGACCTCAACACCGGCGCCGCCGTGGGCTGGCGTGACGGCGAGGATCCGGACACCCTCGCGCACCGCATCCGGGCCGAGGTGGGGGACGTGAACGTGCAGGTTCCGAGCGAGCTGTCGCGCCTGCTTCGCTCGTCGACCGCGTTCTTCTCCGCGCTCGTCGCCGGCATCGGCGCGCTCGCGTTCGTGATCGGCGGGCTGTCCCTCGCGAACACGGTCGCCGCCTCGGTGTTCGAGCGGGTGCGGGACTTCGGCGTCAAACGGGCGCTCGGCGCCAGCGACCTCCAGCTGGGTCGCGAGGTGCTCGGCGAGGCGCTCGGCGTGACGGTGAGCGGCGGCGTGTCGGGCATCGGCCTGGCGCTGCTCCTCGGGCACGCCGTCGACGTTTGGGCGGCGCGGACGGGGCAGGAGCTGTTCCTGTTCTCGCCGCGCCTGGTCGCTGGCGCGCTCGTCTTTGCCGTGCTGCTGGGCGGCGTGGCGGCCGCGTACGCGACTGCTCGGCTCGTGCGGCTCTCGCCCGCCGAGGCGATCCGCCGTGGCGCCTGATGCTGCGCGCAAGCGGTCTGCACAAGGCCTATCGCTCGCCATCGGGTGCGCGGCTCGAGGTGGTCCGGGGCGTGGACCTCGAGGTGGCGCCCGGCGAGCTCGTCGCGATCACCGGCGCGTCGGGCTCGGGCAAGAGCACGCTCCTGAACCTGCTCGGCCTGCTCGAGCCGGCGGATCGCGGCGACGTGTGGCTCGGTGGCGATCGCGTGACCGCATTGTCACGCCGAGGTCAGAGCCGCGCACGCGGCCGTTCGATCGGCTTCGTGTTCCAGTCGTTCCTCCTGATCCCCTCGCTCACCGCCCTCGACAACGTGCTGCTGGCGGCGCGGTACGTCGGCGGCGTCACGGCGCCGGTGCGCCGGCGCGCCGGCGAGCTGCTCGCGGACGTCGGGCTGGCCGACCGCGCGCGGCACTATCCGCCGGAGCTCTCGGGCGGCGAGCAGCAGCGCGTGGCCGTCTGTCGCGCCATCCTCAACGACCCGCCCGTGTTGCTCGCCGACGAGCCGACCGGTAATCTCGACGACGCCAACGCCTCCGTGATCCTCTCACGGATGGCCGCGCGAGCCCGGGCAGGCGGTGCCGTCCTGGTCGTCACGCACCGGGAGGACGTGGCCGCGCACGCAAGCCGAGTGCTGGTGCTCGATGGCGGCCGGCTTTACCCCGGCCGCGGCACGCGGAACCACCGATGAGCGAATCGGGTGGTCGAGGAGCGCCACGGCTGTGTCGGGTGCGTCCGCGCACCCCACGGGGCGCCGAGCGCGGGGCCGGGGGAGTACGAGGGGGGCGTGAGACCCCTTCGTCCGAGTGTTGGGGGGCTTCGATAGTCCCCCCTGGCGGAGCGAATGCGGTGATCGAGCCGCGCCCCGGGTTCCCCGGGGCGCGGGCGAGCGCGGGGGGTTTGGGGGGCTTCGATAGTCCCCCCATGATAAAGGACAACCGATGGTGAAGACGTTCGTGCTGGTGTTGATCGCGGCGGTGCTGGGCGGTACCGGTCACGTGATGCTCGCCACGGGGATGAAGACCATCGGCGACCTCACCGAGGCGCCGTCGCATCGGGTCGGCGGGATGGTCGGGCGGACCCTGTCGAATCCCTGGGTGCTGCTCGGGGTGCTGCTCCAGGCCACGTTCTTTGCGATGTACCTCACCCTGCTGTCGCGGGACGACGTGTCGAAGATCCTTCCGATGATGGCGATCGACTACATCGTCGTCGTGCTCCTCGCGCAGGTGGTGCTCGGGGAGGCGATCACGCCGGGCCGCTGGCTCGGCGTCGGCCTCATCGTCGCGGGGGTGACGATGGTCTCGCGGAGCTGACGTGGCGGTCGCCACGCGTGCAGCGGTCGCGGCCATCGCGCTCGCGGCGGTGGTGATCTGCGCGGGGCTCGGCCAGGCACCGTTCGACGACCCGGGAGAGGGCATGCACGCGGAGATCGCGCGCGAGCTGGTCGTGTCCGGCGATCCGTTCGCGCTCACGCTGGCCGGTGTCCGCTACGTCGACAAGCCGCCGCTGCTCTACGTGATGATGGCCGCCGCATTCACCGTGCTCGGACCGAGCGAGGGGGCGGCCCGACTGCCCTCGGCGCTCGCCGCGCTCGTCGCGGTGGGCGCGACGGCGTGGCTCGGCGCGAGACTGCTCGGCGTCGGCGGAGGTCTGCTCGCCGGCGTCGCGCTGACCACGTCGCTCGGGTTCTTCGCCTATGCCCGGTACGTGCGTCCGGAGGCGCTGCTGGTCGCCGTGCTCGCGACCGGGTTCACGCTGGCGCTGACCGGGATCGGCGAGCGGCGGCGCGCCCTCGTCGTCGCCGGCCTCGCGGTCTTCGGCGTCGCCGGCCTCGCGAAGGATCCAGTCGCGGCCGTGGCGCCCCCTCTCGCCGTCGGGCTCGGTCTGCTCCTCTGTCGCCGCGCACGTCCGGTCAGCGCGTGGCTGCCGGTCCCGGGTGTGGCGATCGGGCTCGTGCTCGCCGTCGGCTGGTGGGTGCTGGCGGAGGTCCGGACGCCGGGCTTCACCTGGTACACCGTCGTGGACAACCACCTGCTGAACGTGGCGCGCGCCCGGCATTTCCCGGACGAGGACGTGCCGCTCGGCGCCGCCGGGTTCCTCGCCGTCGCCGCGGGCGGGGCGGTGCCGTGGATCGTCGGGGCCCTCGTGTCGATCGGATCGCTGGCGCGGCGCCGGGCCTGGCGAGACCCGTCGGAGCTTCCGTGGGTGGTGCTCGCAGTCTGGACGATCGGCGTGCTGGGCCTCACGGCGCTGTCACCCTTCCGGCTGCCGCATTACGGGCTTCCCGCCTATCCCGCGATTGCGCTGCTCGGGGCCCGGGCGTGGGTGACGGGGCGTGGAGGGTCACTTGCCGCGGTGCACGCGGCCGTGTTCGCTGTCGCGGCGTTGGCGTGCGCCGCCGGCTGGGCCAGTGATGGGCGGGTGTTTTTCTCCGACGTGATGAGCGCGACCGACGTCGCGACACGCAAGACGGGGGACGCTGCGGCCGCCGGCCTGCCGCCGTGGGACACGCTGAGCCCGCTGCTCGGCGCCACCGCGCTCGTGTCCGCGTCGGGCACGGTCGCGATCGTGATCGCGTCCCTGCGGTGGCGCGCGCGCTCACTGGTGCCGGCGAGCGCGCTCGTCGCCGTGACGATGCTCGCCGCAATGCCGATCGTGGCCGCTGCGCTCGCCATGGTCGCGACTCACCGCGCGGTGCGCCCGGTCGCGCTCGAGGTCGCAGCGCGCATCGGCGCCGGCGACACGCTCGTGCACGAAGGGCCACTCGAGAACTCCGGCGCGCTCGAGTGGTACGCGGGGCGCCGGCCCGTCATCGTGGATGGCCGCCGCAGCGTGCTCGGTTTCGGCGCCACGCTGCCCGGAGCGTCCGCCGCGTTCTGGGAACGCGACCGTCTCGGCCGTGCCTGGGCCGCTCGGGAGCGGGTCTGGCTCGTGACGGCCCGGGAGCCGTCGGTGAGCGTCGTGAAGGAGCTCGGGGGCGCCCGCCTCGTCCTCGCGGCGGGGGGCCGCCGCCTCTACGTCAATCGTGACGAATGACGACCAACCGCATCGCGCTGGATTCCCGTGGAGAGCGTCTGAAGACGCTCTTCCTCCATCCGCCGTCCTTCGAGGGCTTCGACGGCGGCGCGGGCGCCCGCTACCAGGCGCGACGCGAGATCCGCTCCTTCTGGTATCCGACCTGGCTCGCGCAGCCAGCGGCGCTGGTGCCGGGGAGCCGGCTCGTCGATGCGCCACCCGCCGGCCTCGCGCTCGAGGACGTCCTGCCGCTGGCCCGCTCGTACGAACTCGTGGTGTTCCACACGAGCACGCCGTCGTTCGCGCACGACGTGCGGGTGGCCGAGGCGCTCAAGGCGGAGAACCCATCCCTCGTCGTCGGGTTCGTCGGCGCGCACGTCGCGGTCGCACGCGAGCTCGCGCTCGAGGCCTCGGCGGCGATCGACTTCGTCGCGGGGGACGAGTTCGATTTCACGGTGAAGGAGGTCGCCGAGGGCCGGCCGCTCTCGTCGATCGCCGGACTGAGCTACCGGGACAACGGCCGCATCGCGCGCACCCCCGCGCGTCCGCCCCTCGAGGACATGGACGCGCTGCCGTGGGTCGTCGACGTCTATCACCGCGATCTCGACGTCGAGCGGTACGTCATCGGGTACCTGCTGCACCCGTACGTCTCGCTCTACACCGGGCGCGGGTGCCGCTCGAAGTGCACGTTCTGTCTCTGGCCCCAGACCATCGGCGGGCACCGGTACCGCACCCGGAGCGTGGACAACGTCGTCGCGGAGATCGCGCACGCGAGGCGGCTGTTCCCCGGCGTGAAGGAGTTCTTCTTCGACGACGACACGTTCACCGACGACGTGCCGCGCGCGGAGGCCATCGCGCACGGCCTCGGGCGGCTCGGCGTGACCTGGTCGTGCAACGCGAAGGCGAACGTCCCGCTCCGGACGCTCGAGGTTCTGAGGGACAACGGCCTCAGGCTGCTGCTCGTGGGTTACGAGTCGGGCAACCAGGCGATCCTCAACCACGTCAAGAAGGGCATTCGCCTCGACGTCGCCCGCGAGTTCACGGCGAGCGCGAAGCGGCTCGGCATCAAGATCCACGGGACGTTCGTCATGGGGCTGCCCGGCGAGACGCGCGAGACGATCGAGGAGACGATCCGGTTCGCCCGCGAGATCGATCCGGACACGCTCCAGGTCTCGCTCGCGGCGCCGTATCCCGGCACCGAGCTCCACCGTGAAGCGCTCGCGCGAGGCTGGCTCGGCGACGGGGGGCTCGTCGACGGCGACGGCGTCCAGACGACGGCGCTCGGCTATCCGCACCTCACGCGCACGGAGATCTTCGCGTCCGTCGACGCCTTCTACCGGCAGTTCTACTTCCGCCCGCGCAAGATCTTCCAGATCGCCCTGGAGATGGCGCGTGACGCGGACGTGTGCCGGCGGAGACTTCGGGAGGGCGCCGAGTTCGTCCGCTTCCTCCGGCGTCGCGCCCGGCGGACCGATTGATGGGGGGCGCCGACATGGGGTTAACCCGGTTAGCCCGAGCCCGTCGGCCGCCGAAGGGTGCGGGGCTATGTCGGGGAACCCGGCCGAGCGCAGAACCGAGGAGCGCCCCGGGTCCCCCGGGGCGCTCCCGAGCGCGGGGGGCGTCGGGGGCCCTTCGAGGCCCCCCACTTCCCTCGGTCGCGCGGGCCGTGGCCGAGCAACTCGCCGAGGGTCGTCAGCTCCCAGCCCGCGTCCCGGAGCCCGTCGGTCATCTGCGGCAGCGCGGCGCTCAGACGCTCGGGCGCGCGCGGCGTCCCCTCCGCGTCGTGCAGGTCGACGATCGCGCCCGCATGGGCGTGCCCGACGACGTACCGGGACTGCTCGAGCGGGCCCACGGGCCGCAAACCTTCCGGCTGGATCGACCACAGCACGCAGGACAGCCCGAGGCGCCGCAGCAAGGGAAACATCGCGAGGTTGACCATGCCCCACGGCGGCCGGAAGTGTCGCGGCTCGCGGCCGAGGAGGTCGCTGAGGAACGCGTGCGTGCGGCCGATCTCGACGGCGGTCGCACGTGGCCCGGCGAGCCAGAGGCTCTTGTGTGACCAGCCGTGGCTGCCGACGTCGTGGCCCGCCCGTGCGATCGACCGCACGACGTCGGGGGCACGCGCCGCGCGCTCGCCGACGACGAAGAACGACGCGCGCACGTCGCGTGCAGCGAGCAGGTCGAGCACACGGGGCGTCCAGACGGGGTCGGGACCGTCGTCGAACGTGAGCGCGATGCGCGGCGCGCGGGCGTCGCCGCGCCGCACGCACTGCGCGGTGAACAGATGAGCACCCCACGCGTAGGCGACCCACGCGCCCGCTGCACCCACTGCGAGGGCTCGCCAGCTCACGCCGGGACCGCCGCGAGATCGAGGAGCGTGCGGGCCACGTTGCGGGCAGGGCAGGCCCGGCGCATCCGCCGGATGTTCCGTCTCAATCGGTCGAGGATCGCGGGGTCGCCGAGCGCACGATCGAGCGTCGCGGCCAGCTCACGCGGCGAGCGCGCGGTGAACGCGATGCCGGCGCGCGTCGCGAAGCGCTCGTTGCGGCGCTCCTGGCCCGGAAGGGAGCCGTACGTCACGAGCGGAAGCTCCGCGGCGATCGCCTCGGCGAGCGTCATGCCGCCCGCCTTCGTCACGAGGAGATCCGCCGCCGCCATGAGCCTGCGCACGTCCGACGCCCAGGACAGCACCCGGATGTCTCGTCCGCGCGCCGCGCGTGCGAGCCGCTGCGCCAGCCGAATGTCCCGGCCTGCGACGACGACGGACTGCAGCGGACGCTCGAGCCGCCCGAGCGCCTCGACGACGCCGCCGAGGCGCCCCAGCCCGCCCTCGGAGCCCGCCATGGCGAGCACGACGGGCACGTCGGGGCGCAGCCCGAGCGCGAGTCGGGCCTCGAGCTGACTCACGGACTCGTCGAACTCGGGGCGCACCGGCACGCCGGTGACGACGACGCGCTCGGCCGGGATGCCGCGCGCGACGAACTCGTGCGCGACCTCGCTCGCGGGCACGCAGTACCGATCGATCCGCGGCGCCATCCACTGCGCATGGGCCACGAAGTCGGTGACCACGGTCGTGTGCGGAGGCACCCGTCGGCCTTCGGCGACGAGCGCGGACATCACGACCGCCGGTGTCGCGTGCACCGTGACGACGGCGTCCGGCGACTCGTCCGCGAGGTGCCGCGCAAGACGCGCGAGACCGACGCGCGTGGCGCCGAAGCTGAGCGCAGAGTCGACCGCCATCCGGTCGGCGAGCTCGTACGCGGCGGCCCAGGCGAGGGGAACGCGCCGGAGCATCCAGGTGTAGAGCGCACGCGTCACCTGCTCGAACCGCGGGTGGACGAACTCGCGGAAGTGGTCGCGGACGGCGACCGACGCGCCCTCGCGCTCGAGCGCCGCGGCGACGCCGAGCGCGGCCATGTTGTGCCCCGATCCGTAACTGGCGCTCAGCACGAGGACGCGCATAATGTGGACCGTTATGCTAGCAGCGGAGGGCGCGCCGATGAAATTCGGGATCTTCTCGGTCGTCGATCACTATCCGAGAGCGCTGGCGCGGACCACCGGGCAGCTCTACGCCGAGCTGCTCGAGCAGGTGCAGGCGGCCGAGGAGCTGGGGTTCGAGTCCTTCTGGGTCGCGGAGCACCACTTCCACGAGTACGGGGCGATCCCGCGCCCGCCGATCTGGCTCGCTGCCGCGGCGGCACGGACGCGCACCATCCGACTCGGCGCGGCCGTCGTCGTGCTGCCCTTCGACCATCCGCTGCGGGTTGCCGAGGACTACGCGATGGTGGACATCCTCTGCGGTGGCCGCCTCGACCTGGGCGTCGGATCCGGGTATCTGAAGCACGAGTACCAGGGCTTCGGGATCGATCCCAACGAGAAGCGCGAGCGGTTCGACGAGAGCCTCGAGATCCTGCTTCGTGCGTGGACGGGCGAGCGCTTCTCCTATCGCGGCCGCTTCCATACCGTGGTGAACGTCCAGCTGAACGTCACGCCGATCCAGCGACCGCGACCCCCGATCTGGATCGCGGTGCTTCGCAACGAGGCGGCCGTGTTCGCGGGACGCCGCGGTCTGCCCGTGATGATGATCCCGTACGCCAACACGGAGGACGTGGCCGAGCTGGCCAGCGCGGTGCGCGCCTTCCGGCAAGCGTTCATCGATGCGGGCGGGACTCCGGAGGACGCGACGGTGCCGTTCGGCCTGCACGCGTACTGCACGGAGAGCCTCGACGATGCGCGCGCCGAGGCCCAGGACGCGATGGACCGGTGCGTGCGGACACGCCTCTACGCGAAGCAGCGGTCGTTCGATCTGCTCGTGCAGAAGGACCTGATCGCGTTCGGCAGCCCCGACGACGTCGCCCGGGTTGCCCGGCGCTATGCCGAGGCCGGACTGACCCATTTCCTCGCGATCACGAGCTTCGGCGGGCTCGAGCACAAGCGCGTGCTCCGGTCGATGGAGCTGTTGGCAAAAGAGGTGCTGCCGCGGTTCAGTTGACGGGCAGGCGGGGGACGCTGTAACGTAACCAAGCCACACAAAAGCGAAGTCGCGAGAGCCGGCGTGACCGGCGCCCGTCTCCGAACGGCCGCTTAGCTCAGTCGGAAGAGCGCCCGTTTCACATGCGGGAGGTCGTAGGTTCGAGCCCTACAGCGGCCACCATCCAAGGGCCCGGGTCACCCCGGGCCCTTCGTCGTCTGAGAGTTCGAGCAACAATCGACCGCCGCGGCGGTCGATTGTTGCTCGAACTGAGATCATGGGGGGCCCCGACATGGCCCCCCCAAACCCCCCAGCGCTCGCCTGGGCCACGGGGTGAACCCGGGCCCGGCTCGACACGCGGATTCCTTCACGGGCTCTCTCCCCGCCCGCCCGGCTCGCCGGTTCCCTCCTATGCGCGGGTGTTATACTGCGCGGAAACCGGCCGAAATTGGGCTCACGCCTTGGTCGTCGTCGCGCTCGCGAGTCCAATGTCGTCCACCGTCATTTCACTGCAGTAGCACCGGCACCGCCCGGGAGTCCTCTATGAAGGTCTCGATTTTCATTGACGGCCAGAACTTCTACCGCTCGTTGCTCCGTTACGACGAGTCGCTCCGGGTCGACTACGACCGTCTGGCCGTCTGGATCACACAGGCCGTCGGAGGTCCGACGGCCACGTTCTCCGGCGCCTACTATTACGTCGGCGTCTCGCCGGGCGCGCCGGCGCTGGTCGAAGGCTTCCTGAAGGGCCTGGAGCTCCGGCCCGGGTACTTCGTCAAGCGCGAAGGCCGCGTGCGCCGGACCGGGCGCTGCCCCTCGTGCGGCGCCGAGTACGAGTACACGACGGAAAAGCGCGTCGACACACGGCTCGTCGCCGACCTGATTCACTACGCCGCGATCGGCGCGTTCGACGCCGCGGTCCTGGTCTCCGGTGACGACGATTTCGTTCCCGCCGTCGAGGCGGTGAACGCGCTCGGCCGGCAGGTCTGGGTGGCCACATGGTCGGCCGAGGAGCTGTCGACCGACCTCCGCGTGCGGTGCTTCGGCCACATTCACCTCAGCGAGGGCGTCGCCGCGTTCCGCGCGGATCGCCAGCCGCGGTCCCTCGAGCGCCGGACCGGTCTCCGGACCGAGAGCGCGCCGGCGGTCGCGCGGAACAACGTCATCCGGGGACCGCATCCGTCGGCGCCGCGCGTCATGCTCGAGCGCGCGGTCATCGAGCTCCAGCGTGCCGAGGCCCGGCTGCCGCACGTGAGCCGCGGGTACTTCGTGACCCGGTGGAAATCCCATCAGTTGCCGCCGGCAGGGCACGAGCGCGAGCAGGTCGTGCAGCAGCTCATCGATGCCGGGCTCATCGAGGAGTTCGAGGTGGTGGACGCCGAAGGGCGGTCCGTCACCGCGATCCGCACGCGGGAGCGAACCGACGACGTCGCGCTCCCCGGCTGAGCGCGCGCGACGCGCGTCACGCCGCGGAACCCCTCCGGGGCGGGTGTTACACTGAACCTCGAGGAGGGGAGAGCCATGACAGCCCGGCGGTTCACGCTCGCGCTCGTGGGCCTCGCGCTCGTGGTCTCGATGGTGACGCCGGCGCTTGCGCAGCGCGTCGACATCGAGAGTCGGCCTCCGGAGCTCCCCATCGACGTCGTGCCGCCCGCGCTCGACCCGGTCACGCGTCCGAGCGACGCGGACTTCTACCCGGGTGGACCGCGTGTCCAGCACGACCCGGCGTTCATCGAGCCGCTCGCCGCCGAGACCGACGGCGGTGACGTGGGTCTGTCCGGGTGGACGGCTCCCCAGACGCCCGTCGGTCCCGCCGTTCTCGGGCAGCGCGAGGTGAACGGCTGGCTGGCGATCGGGCTCAGCATCACGTGGGGTGGCCCGCCGGCGGCCAGGCCCGCGCTGCGGAGGTAGCTCGGCGGCGGATGGCGATCCTGCGTGGGAACCTGCACGCGCACACGACGTTCTCGGACGGTCTCCGGTCACCGTCGGCGCTGATCGAGGAGTACCAGGCGCTCGGCTACGATTTCCTCGCGATCACCGATCACGAGAACTGGATCCCGACGGAGTACTGGCACTCCCTCGACCACCTCTCCGCACGGTTGCTGCTCTTCCAGGGCGTCGAGCTGAACTACGACGGCTTCGAGCAGCACGTCGGGAAGGTGATCGGCGACCGGGAGACGCTCTACGTGCTCAACCATCCGGCGCGCTACAAGCTCACCGTGCCGCAGACCGTCAGCCGCGTCCACGCGATCCGCAGGGGTGGTCTGCCGCTCGACGCGGTCGAGGTGACGGACACCGGGCTGTATCGGCCCCTGTACGACTCGGACGAGATCCCGCTGATCAGGATCGCGACCGACGACGCGCACCGGCCGCCGCACTTCGGGCGCGCGTGGGTCGAGGTGGAGGCGCGGCGCGACCGCGACGCGATCATCCGCGCGATCCGCGGCGGCGACTTCCGAATCGGCTTCGCGACCGCGAAACCGTAGCGCGCACCGTTCCCGAAGCCGCGACACGCAAGACCGGCGGTGACAGGACCCCGCCGCCTCGCGTCTCAGTGCCTCGTGACGTAGCGCTTGCGCGGCCCGGGTCGAGCGGTATCCTCATCGCCACTCGCGACCGACCGCTGTCCGGGGGTGACGTCGGACGTGATCCGCTTCGTCCTCTCTCGCGTTGCGCAGACGGCCGCCGTGCTCTTCACGGTCTCCGTGATCATCTTCGCGCTCATGCGGATGATCCCGGGCGACCCCGTGCTCATGCTCCTCGGCGACGACTTCACCGAGGACGCCTATCGCCAGCTCCGCGCGCGCCTCGGCCTCGATCGGTCGATCGTCACGCAGTACGTGTTCTGGCTGCGGAACATCCTCCAGGGCGACCTCGGCGATTCGGTGCTCCTGCACGACCGCGTCGTCACGCTGGTGTGGGACGCGTTCGTCCCCACGCTGACGCTCGTCGTCGCGAGCATGCTGGTCGGCGTCGTCATCGCGGTGCCGTCCGGCCTCGTCGCCGCGATGCGCAAGGACAGCGCGTGGGACTGGGGCTCCATGGGCTTCGCGATCTTCGTCTACTCGATGCCGAGCTTCTGGAAGGGCATCGTGCTGATCTGGGTCTTCAGCGTGCACCTCGGATGGTTCCCGGCCGTCGGCTACGTCCATCCCTGGCAGGACCCGTGGCAAGGCCTCTGGAAGCTGGTCCTGCCCGCCATCACCCTCGGGACGTTCTTCTCGGGGTTGGTCGCCCGCATCATCCGATCGAGCCTGCTCGAGGTCCTCGACCAGGACTACATCAAGGCCGCACGCGCCCGCGGCGTACGCCGGGCCGCGCTGGTGTATCGCCACGCGATGGCGAACGCGCTCATCCCGGTCGTGACGATCATCGGGCTCCAGTTCGGGACGCTCCTGGGCGGCGCCGTGCTCACCGAGACCGTCTTCAGCATCCCCGGGATGGGACGGCTCACCGTGACCGCGATCCTCAATCGCGATTACGCCGTCGTGCAGGGCGCCGTGCTGCTCGGCGTCTGCGCCGTCGTGCTGGTGAACCTCGTGGTCGACCTCACGTACGCGTTCCTGAACCCGAGAATCAGGCTCGCCTGACCCATGGCGCGCTCGATCCGCGTGGACGACCTTCCACTGGCGGCACCCACGCCGGGTCCGAGCGCCGCCGGCGCGGCCGCACCACGGGGGCGCTCGCGGTGGTGGCGGCGGTTCGCGCGCAACCGGGGCGCCGTCTTCGGTCTCGGGGTCTTCGTCGCCACCCTGCTCATGGCGGTCTTCGCCGGCGTGCTCGCGCCGTACGACCCGGTGGCGCAGGGCGTCGGACCGGCGAACCAGGGGCCGACGTGGACGCACTGGGCGGGGACCGACAGCTTCGGACGCGACATGCTGAGCCGCATCATCTACGGCGCCAGGATCGCGCTGGTCGTGGGCGTCCTGGCCGTGCTGCTCGCGATGGTGATCGGTGTGACGCTCGGCCTCGTCGCCGGCTACTACGGCGGCTGGGTGGACGTCGTCATCATGCGCGTCATGGACGGCCTGTTCGCGTTCCCGATCATCATCCTGGCGATCGCGATGATGGCCGTCATGGGCTTCGGCGTGAAGAACGTCATCATCGCGATCGCCGTGGGGTTCATCGCGCCGTTCGCGCGCGTCACCCGCGGTGACGTGCTCGGGGTCCGGGAAGAGCCGTACATCGAGGCGGCGCGACTGGCGGGCGTGTCGGGGCCGGCGATCATCGCGCGCCACGTGCTGCCCAACGTGCTGGCGCCGATCATCGTGCAGGCGGCGCTGAGGGTCTCGGGGGCGATCATCACCGAATCGGGGCTCTCGTTCCTCGGCCTCGGACCGCCGCCGCCGACGCCCGTGTGGGGCTCGATGATCGCCGAGGGGCGCAACTTCATCGTGATGGCGCCGCACATCTCGACGATCCCCGGCATCGCGCTCATGGTCACGATCGTCGGGTTGAACCTCCTCGGCGACGGCCTCAGGGACACGCTCGATCCGCGGCTCAAGCGATGAGCGCCGCCGAACCGATCCTGGAGGTCGCGAATCTCGTCGTGGAGCTCGCCGGCGACGACGGAATGCTCCGTGCGGTGGACGGGGTCAGCCTCTCCATCGGCCGGGGCGAGGTCGTCGGGCTGGTCGGCGAGTCCGGCGCGGGCAAGACGCTGACGGCCGAGGCGATGCTCGGTCTCGTGCGCTGCCCGCCCGGGCGCGTGACCGGCACCGTCCGGTTTCACGGGCACGACCTGCTCGAGCTCGGCGAGCGGGAGCTCGCTCGCATCCGGGGCAAGGAGATCGCGATGATCTTCCAGAATCCCGGCGCCTCGCTGAACCCCGTGTTCCGCATCGGGGACCAGGTCGTGGAATCGATGGCCCTGCACCTGCCGGGCGCGCGCCGGGACCTGCGCCAGCGCGCGGCGGACATCCTGCAGCGGGTCGGGATCCCGGCGGCGCGCACGCGGATGCGCGACTATCCGCACCAGTTCTCGGGCGGCATGGCGCAACGGGTGATGATCGGCATGGGTGTGTCCTGCACGCCGAGCCTCCTGATCGCCGACGAGCCGACGACCGCGCTCGACGTCACGATCCAGGCGCAGGTGCTGGCGCTCATCCGCTCGCTCGCGCGCGAGATGGGCATGGCCGTGCTGCTCGTGTCTCACGACCTCGGGATCGTCTCGCAGATGTGCCACCGGGTGATCGTGATGTACGCGGGCCGGGTCGTCGAGCAGGCGTCGATCGGGACGATCTTCCGCGCCCCGGCGCATCCGTACACGCGGGCGCTGATGGCGTGCCTGCCCGGACTCGACGGTGTGGCGCGGCTCGGCACGATTCCGGGCGTCATGCCGGGGCTCACCGCCGTGCCGTCCGGCTGCCGATTTCACCCGCGATGCGCGGTCGCCGAGCCGCGATGCGCGGTCGAGGAGCCGGTCCTCCGGGACGTCGGCGACGCGCATCGTGCGGCGTGTCACCTGGCGAGACGCGCCGGCGAGGGGCCGCGCGTGCAGGCCGCGGCGATGTCCGCACGAAACGGCGAGCCGGGGTAGCATGCTTCCCTTGCTCGCCGTCGAAGACCTGACGAAGCACTTCGCGGTGCGGGGCGACGTGCTGAGCCGCCTCCTCGGCCGCCACGGCCGCGTGCTGCGCGCGGTCGACGGCATCAGCTTCAGCATCCAGCCGGGGGAGACGCTGGGGCTGGTCGGCGAGTCGGGGTGCGGCAAGACGACGACCGGCCGGCTCGTCCTCCGCGCGATCGAGCCGACGGGCGGGCGGATCGTGCTCGACGGCGAGGACGTCACCGCGCTCGGACCGTCGAAGCTGCGCGCGCTCAGACGCAAGGCGCAGATCGTCTTCCAGGACCCGTACACGTCGCTCGACCCTCGGATGACGGTGGCGCGGATCATTGCCGAGCCGATCCGTGTCCACGGGCTCGCCGCCGGGCGCGATGTCGACGAGCGGGTGTGCCGGCTGCTCGAGATGGTCGGGCTCCAGGCGGAGCACGCGGGGCGCTATCCGCACGAGCTGTCCGGCGGCCAGCGCCAGCGGGTCGGGATCGCGCGCGCGCTCGCCGTCGACCCGAAGCTCGTCGTCGCCGACGAAGCCGTGTCCGCGCTGGACGTGTCGGTGCGGGCGCAGATCCTGAACCTGTTCGTGGACCTCCGTGACCGTCTCGGGCTCGCGTACCTCTTCGTATCCCACGATCTCGGCGTGATCCGCTACGTCAGCCACCGCGTCGCCGTGATGTACCTCGGTGCGCTGGTGGAGGTGGGGCCGACCGGAGAGCTCTACCGGCGCCCGCTGCATCCTTACACGCAGGCGCTGATGGCCGCGATCCCCACGATCGGTGACGGCACCACGTCGATCTTCGACCAGCCGTCGCGGCTGCTCCAGGGCGAGCTTCCCAGCCCGATCGACCTGCCGCGTGGCTGCCGCTTCGCGGGACGCTGTCCCCGGCGCATGTCCCGCTGCGACGAGGTCGAGCCCGTGCTCCGGGAAGCCGAGCCCGGCCGCCTCGTCGCGTGTCATCTGTACGACGGTCCGACTTCATGGGGGGCCTGGAAGGGCCCCCCAAGCCCCCCGACGCTCGGACACGGCCCGGGGGACCCGGGCCGTGCCTCGGGTTCACGCCCGACCGGGGCCTCGAAGGGCCCCCCGGGCACGACACCACCGACACCGACAGGAGGCCCAGCATGAAGAGCCGAGACGGGTTCGAGGTCGTGAACGAGCTCATGCGAGACGACGTCAACCGCCGCACGGTCCTCAAGGCGCTCGGCTGGTCCGCCGCCGGCGCGGGCTTCGGCCTGCCGCTCGCGGTTCCCGACCGGGCGCACGCGCAGGCGCCGAAGCGCGGCGGCACGATCAGGATCGGCAGCTTCAGCAACATCGACACGCTCGATGCCCACAACACCACCTCGATCGTGGCGTGCTCGATCCACAACAACATCTACAACGGTCTCCTGAAGACCGTGTCGCCCGACGGCAAGAGCGTCGACTTCAAGCCGGAACTGGCGCGCGAGTGGGAGATCCAGGGCGACCGCGTCCACGTCTTCCGCCTGCACAAGGGCGTGACCTTCCACAACGGCGACCCGCTGACCGCCGCGGACGTGAAGTGGAACCTCGAGCGCGTGAAGGACAAGCAGCAGGCGCCGATCCACGCGTGGAAGCTCGAGCTGCTGGAAGCGATCGAGACGCCGGACTCCCACACGATCAAGCTGCATTTCTCGAAGCCCTACCCGTTCCTGCGCGTCGCGTTCACCGGCTCCACCGGACGGGCGGCCACCATCCTGAGCCCGCGGGCGGTGAAGGAGAAGGGCAAGGCCTATGGCCGCAACCCCGTCGGCACCGGACCGTTCAAGTTCGTGGAGTGGAAGGAAGGCGACTCCATCGTGCTCGAGCGCAATGCGGGCTACTGGGAGACCGACGCGTCGGGCGGCAAGCTGCCGTACCTCGACCGGGTGATGATCAAGTTCATCATCGAGCCCTCGACGCTCGTCGCGGCGCTCAAGACCGGCGAGGTGGACCTGATCAACAACGTGGCGCCGCAGTTCGTGGGCGACCTGCGCAAGGACCCGCGGCTCACCGCGCTCAGCGCCGTCGGGGGTAACTGGCGAGTCCTGCACATGAACATCGCCAAGGAGCCGTTCAACGACAAGGCCCTCCGCAAGGCGGTGACGTTCGCCATCGACCGCAAGGAGATCCTCGACCGGGTGGAGTTCGGCGAGGGCATCGTGGCCCACGGTCCCATCTCGCCGCCCATGGGGGCCTTCTACGACCCGGCGTTCGAGCGCGGGAAGAACGGCCAGTACCACGACCTGGAGGAAGCGCGGGCCTGGATGAAGCGCGCGAAGTACGACGGGCGGGAGCTGCTCTTCCTCAGCATCAACTCCGGGACCGCGCCGCGCCAGGCGGAGGTCATCCAGGCGCACCTCGCGAAGATCGGCGTCAAGGTGCGCATCGAGCTCGCGGACTTTCCGACGTTCCGCCGCCGGTGGCTGCAGGAACGGCAGTGGGACCTCGTGCAGATCCAGTGGGACGCCGACCTCGATCCCGACGAGACCCTCTACCCCGAGCTGCATTCCGGCGAGGCGTGGAACGCGGGCAAGTGGGTGAACAAGGACTTCGACCGTGCCGTCGAGCTCGCGCGGGCCGAGAACGACGTCAAGAAGCGGAAGAAGGCCTATGACGATGCGGTGAAAGCGATCCTCGAGGACGCCCCGGTGGCGGTGCTCCTCCACGTGAACGAGCAGAAGGTCTTCCACAAATACGTGAAGGGCTTCCAGATGATCCCGGCCGGGCTGATCAACATGCACGCGGTCTGGCTGGATCGCTAGGATCGATAAATATGGGGGGCCCCGAAATGGCCCCCCATCCCCCCCGACGCTCGGACACGGCCCGGGGGACCCGGGCCGCGCCTCGGGTTTCCGCTCGGCCGGGGCCCCGAAATGGCCCCCCATCCCCCCCGACGCTCGGACACGGCCCCGGGGGGGTGCGCGGACGCACCCGCGAACCCGGGGCGTGCCTCGGGTCTACGCGGCGGACGGGAGGGCGGTCACGCCGCGCCGATCGAGCGGAGCAGCAGGCGCGTGAGCTCTGGCACGGTACCGCGGAGGTCCGGCTTGCCGGAGTGCAGCCACTGCACGACGACCTCGTTGACGGCGCCGAGCCAGACGAGCGTGGCGACGTGCGTGTCCAGGGGTGGGATCGAGCGCTCGGCGGCGGCCTCGTCGAGATAGGCGCGGATCAGCGCGGCGAACCGGTCGTGGACCTCGGCCCGCTTGGCCTCGTAGAGCGGGCCGAGGCTCACCGCTTCGAGCAGGATCAGGCGCGCGAGCGCCTGATTGTCGGCGAAGGTCGTGAGGGCGGCCTCGAGCGCGCCTTGCACCTTCGCGAGCGCGCCCTGCCGCGACGCGATCGTCGACGCGACGGCGGTCGCGAGCCGGGCGGAGAAGTCGTCGACGAGCGCCAGGAAGACGGCTTGCTTCGTCGCGAAGTGGTGGTACACGGCTCCCTTCGACGTTCCCGACGCGCGCACGATGTCGTCGACACTCGCCCTGTGATAGCCTCTCCCGGCGAACACTTCGAGCGCGGCGTCGAGGATCCGTTCCCGCGTCGTCGCCATCTCAATTCATGGGGGGCCTCGAAGGGCCCCCCAATCCCCCCGAGCGCTCGCACGCGCCCCGGGAAACCCGGGGCGCGGCTCGGCCAACGGATTCGCTCGCACCGCGTGGGAGGAGCTCCGGATGCAGACGATCAGGATCGGCCACAGCCCCGACCCCGACGACGCGTTCATGTTCTACGCGCTGACCGCGGGGAAGGTGGCGATCCCGGGGACCAGGATCGAGCACGTCCTCGAGGACATCGAGTCGCTGAACCGCCGCGCGCGGACCGCCGAGCTCGAGGTGACGGCGGTGTCCGCGGCGACCTACACGCTCGTCGCGGACCGCTACCGTCTGATGGACCCCGGCGCGTCGATGGGCAAGGGGTACGGGCCGATCCTCGTGGCCCGCGAGCCCATCCCGCAGAGCGAGCTCAGCAAGCGCGTCGTCGCCATCCCGGGGAGCCACACGACGGCGGCGCTGCTCCTGCGCATCTACCTGCCGGAGGAGCCGCCGCTGATCGAGGTGGCGTTCGACCAGATCCCGCGGGCCGTGCTCGAGCGGCAGGCGGACGTGGGGCTGCTGATCCACGAGGGGCAGCTCACGCATCCGTCGATGGGGCTGGTGAAGGTGATGGATCTCGGCGAGGCGTGGCAGCGCGACACCGGGCTGCCGCTGCCCCTCGGCGTGAACGTGATGCGGCGCGACCTCGGGGACGCGAGGCACCGGCAGATCTCCCAGGCGCTCCGCGACTCGATCGCGTGGGCGCACGCCAACGCCGACGAGGCGCTCGAGTACGCGATGCGCTACGGCCGCGGGATCGACAAGGAGACGTGCCGGCGATTCGTGCTGATGTACGTCAACGACTACACGGTCACGCTCGGCGAGGAAGGGCGCCGCGCGCTCGAGCGGCTCTTCGGCGACGCGCACGCGCGCGGCCTGATTCCTGCGATCCCGCCGCTCGACGCCGTGTAGACCGGGCGCTACCACTCGCGGATCGTCTGATACTCGGTCGTGCGCTGCACCGGCGTGAAGCCGGCGTCGCGGATCAGCGTCACGATCTCGTCCACCGAGATGCGATTGACGTAATCCGCGGCGCGGTGCACGTTCTCCTCGAAGAGCGTGCCGCCCCAGTCGTCGGCGCCGAACTCGAGCGCGACCTGTCCGGTCCGCTTGCCCTCGGAGAACCACGACGCCTGCACGTGGTCGACGTTGTCGAGATAGAGTCGCGCGACGGCGAGCATGCGCAGGTAGGCGTTCGGCCCCTGGCACTGCGTGATCCACTTCTCGAGGAGCGTGTTGCCGGGTTTGAACGACCACGGCACGAACGCGGTGAAGCCGTGGTGCAGATCCTGAAGATTGCGGACGGCGTCGAGATGATCCAGGACGTCCTCGGGCGTCTCCACGTGGCCGTACATCATCGTGGCGGTCGACCGGAAGCCCCGCCGGTGCGCTTCACGGTGCACCTCGAGCCACGTCTCGGGCCCGCCCTTCTTCGGCGCGATCCGCGTCCGGACACGTCCGGACAGGATCTCGGCGCCGCCGCCGGGGATGGTTCGCTGACCGGCGTCCCAGAGGCGGTCGAGGACGTCGCCCACTCCGAGACTGCTCGTCTGCGCCATCGTGCGGATCTCGGATGCGGTGAAGAAGTGCGGCGTGACGTGCGGGAACCGCCGCCGCGTCTCGCGGACGAGGTCGAGATAGTAGTCGAGGGCGAGCGCCGGGTTGTGGCCGCCCTGGAGCAGGACGGTCGTCGCGCCGTGCGCGGCGGCCCACTCGACCTTCGCCAGCACCTGGTCGACGCTGAGCGTGTACGCTTCGGGGTCGCCCGGCTTGCGGTAGAACGCGCAGAACTGGCAGTCGGTGACGCAGACGTTGGTGTAGTTCGGGTTCGTGTCGATGACGAACGTCACGCGGCGCTCGGGGATGCGAGCGAACCGGACCGCGCTCGCGAGCGCGCCGGCGTCGAGCAGGACGGCCTCGGTCAGGAGCCAGCGGCCGTCGTCACGGTCGAGGCGGCGTCCGGCGAGCGCCTTGTCGGCGATGCGGTCCAGCCGGGCGGCGGTGGTGGTGCTCACGCCTGCACCGTCCCGCGTCGTTCCGGAGGGACCGCGGCGCCCGCACGCTCGTCCCAGACCTGGACCACGTTGTAGAGCGCGTCGCGCTCGACGGGAACCTTGCCCGCGTCGCGGATGATGCGGAAGAGCTGCTCGCGGGCGAGCCCGGCGGGCGTCTGGGCCCCGGCCATGTGCTGGATGCGCTCGTCCTCGAGCGTGCCGTTGACGTCGTCGGCGCCGAAGTGGAGCGCGATCGATGCCGTGTCCTCGCCGAGCACGACCCAGTACGCTTCCACGTGCGGGAAGTTGTCGAGGATGAGGCGCGCGGCGGCGATCGTCCGGAGGCTGTCGGTCGGCGGCGTCTGGCGCGCGACGACCTTCGCGGGCCCGACCTGGTAGGCGAGGGGCACGAACGTCAGGAAGCCGCCGGACAGGTCCTGCTGCTCGCGAAGACGCAGCAGGTGGTCGACGCGCTCGGCCACGGTCTCGATGTGGCCATACAACATCGTCGCGTTGGTCCTGATGCCGAGCGCGTGCGCGATCCCGTGGATCTCGCACCAGCGGTCGGGGTCCGCCTTGCCCGTGTACCGGAGGTCGCGGGCCAGGCGCGCCGAGAAGATCTCCGCGCCGCCGCCGGGCATCGAGCGCAAGCCCGCCGCCTTGAGGCGCGTCAGCGCCTCCTTCGGCTCGATCTTCCACCGTCGCCACAGGTAGTCGATCTCGGCGGCGGTGAACGCCTTGATCTGCACCTCCGGGTGCGCGGCGTGGATCGCGCCGATGAGCCGCTCGTAGTACTCGAACGGCCACTCGGGATGGTGGCCGCCGACGATGTGCACCTCGCGCACGCCGTCGCGCACCATCCGGATCATGTCCTCGATCGTGTGCTCGTAGGCGCCCGCCTGGCCCTTCTTGCGCGCGAAGTCGCAGAACCGGCACGACAGCACGCAGACGTTCGTCGGCGTGATGTGGCGGTTGATCACGAAGTACACGCGATCACCCTCGCGCGCCGCCTTCACGTGATCGGCCATCCGGCCGACGCCGAGCAGGTCGTCGGTCTCGAACAGCGTGAGACCGTCCGCGCGCGCGAGTCGCTCCCCCGAGCGGACCTTCTCCCAGACGGGCTCGAGTCGACGATCGTTGAAGTTCACGTCTCCCTCCGGCGGCTCCGAGCGGTTGCCCGGCGGATCAGACCGACTGGTCGGTCTGACTGTAGGAGCGCTTCAGGAAGATTGTCAAGGAATCGCGTTCCGCTCGTAGAAACGCGACCTTTCGCAGCGGACGCGCGCGCCCGGGATTGACCCTCGGACGGTGGCGTGCTATTGGTCTCGCCACCGTTCATTCCTGCCTCTCCCCGGGAGACCTCGATGCTCCGCTCGCTTGCACGCTGGATCGATGCGTTCCAGGAGGTCATCGGCCGCGCGGTGTCGTGGCTGATGCTCCTCCTCGTGGCCGTCGTCTTCGGCGACGTCCTCTTCCGCTACCTGCTGAACACCGGCTGGGTCTTCGTGCAGGAGCTCGAGTGGCATCTCTTCGGCACGATCTACCTCCTCGCCGCCGGCTACACGATGCTCTACAACGAGCACGTCCGCGTGGACGTCGTCTACGCGAAGCTCCCGCCCCAGCGGAGGGCCTGGATCGACTTCGTCCTGATGTTCGTCTTCTTCTTCCCGGCCTGCCTGCTGATCATCTACACCGCGTGGCCGTTCGTCGCGAACTCCTGGGCGGTCCGGGAAGGCTCGCCCGACCCCGGCGGCATTCCCGCTCGCTGGCTGCTCAAGTCGATGATCATCGTTGGGTTCGCCCTCCTGTTCCTCCAGGGCATCTCGCAGGCCATCAAGAGCTTCTACTCGGCGATGGGCTGGGAAGCCGCCGACCAGCGCGCGCCGGAGGTGCACTGATGTTCGGGCTGCCCTGGGACCAGACGCTGGGGGCGCTGATGTTCCTGGGGATGATCGGGTTTCTCTTCTTCGGCTTTCCGGTCGCCTTCAGCCTGACCTTCACCGGCCTGCTGTTCGGCCTCGTCGGCTTCGGGCTGCCGTTCTTCAACCTGCTGCCTCTCAGGATCTGGGGCACGATGCAGAACTTCACGCTCGTCGCCGTCCCCCTGTTCGTGTTCATGGGCGTCGCGCTCGAGAAATCCGGCCTCGCGGAGGAGTTGCTCGACACGATGGCGCTCGTGCTCGGATGGCTCCGGGGCGGTATCGCCATCTCGGTGGTGCTGGTCGGCGCGATCCTCGCCGCCTCCACCGGCATCGTGGGCGCGAGCGTGATCACGATGGGCCTCGTCTCGCTGCCCACCATGATACGGCGGCGCTACCACAAGCAGCTGATCACCGGGACGATCTGCGCCTCGGGCACGCTCGGACAGATCATCCCGCCGAGCATCATCCTGATCCTGCTCGGCGACATCATGGGCGTCTCGGTAGGCGACCTCTACATCGGCGCCTTCGTCCCCGGGCTGGTGCTCGTCGGCCTGTACCTCGTCTACCTCGTCGTCATCGCGAACCTCAAGCCCGAGCTCGCGCCGCCCATTCCCCGGGAGGAGCTGGCGGAGTTCCGCGCGGATGCGGTCAGGCGCGTCGCGATCGCGCTCCTGCCGGCGCTGGTGCTGATCGTCGGCGTGCTCGGCTCGATCTTCATGGGCTTCGCCTCGCCGACCGAGGCGGCGGGCGTCGGTGCGGCCGGCGGCTTGATGCTGACGATCGCGAAGCGGCGGTTCTCGTTCAAGATGCTCCTGGACGTGATGCGGACGACGACGCGCATCACGAGCCTCGCGTTCATCATCCTCGTCGGCGCCAACACGTTCGGGCTCGTCTTCCGCGGGCTGAACGGCGACCACCTCGTGACGAGCCTGCTCCTGAACCTCCCGTTCGGCCCCTACGGCGTGCTCGCCACGGTGATGGGCGTGATCTTCTTCCTCGGGTTCTTCATCGACTTCCTGGAGATCGCGTTCATCCACGTCCCGATCTTCACCCCGGTGCTCGTGCAGCACTTCGGCTTCGAGGCGGTGTGGCTCTCGATCCTGATCGCGGTGAACCTCCAGACTTCGTTCCTGAGCCCCCCGTTCGGGTTCGCCCTGTTCTATCTCAGGGGCGTGGCGCCGCCGGAGATCACGACCGGGGACATCTACCGCGGTGTGATCCCCTTCCTGGTCCTCCAGTTGATCGGGCTCGCGCTCGTGATCATGTTCCCGGACCTCGTGTTCGCGCCGATCCGCTTCTTCCGCAGTTAGGAGGGCGTCGGGCCCGTGAACGCATGCCATGCTCGAGCCGCGCCCCGGGTCCCCCGGGGCGTGTGCGAGCGCAACCGGCGCCCGGGGGGCTTGGGGGGCCCTTCGAGGCCCCCCATGATGTCAGATCCACTCGTAGTACGAGCCTTCCGACACCTGCGCGAAGTCGCTCACGAGCTGCTGGAACTTCGTGTACGAGGCGTGCACCTTCTTCGCGATCGGCGACTTCTCCGACTCCTCCTTCAGGACGTCCACCGACAGCTTGCGGAGCTCGGTCATGACTTCCTTCGGGAAGGTGAGGATCTCCACCTTGTTCTTGAAGTCGGTGCGGAGCTTCCGCATGGCCTCCGAGTTCTTCCGGAAGTACGCCATGTACTCGAAGGTGTGCATCGAGGCCGCGGCGTAGTCCAGGATGCGCCGGAGGTCGGCCGGGAGTGACTCGTACGCCTTCTTGTTGAAGGTGAACTCGCCGGTCGTCCCCGGCTCGTGCCACCCGGGGAAGTAGTAGTACTTCGCGGTGTTGTGCAGACCGAACTTCATGTCGTCGTGCGGTCCGACCCATTCCGTGGCGTCGATGGTGCCGCGCTCGATGGCGGTGTAGATCTCGCCGGCCGGGAGCAGGACGACGGTCGAGCCGGCGCGGGCGATCACCTTGCCGCCCAGCCCCGGGATCCGCATCTTCAGCCCCTTGTAGTCGGCGATCGAGCTGATCTTCTTCCGGAACCAGCCGCCCGCCTGCGGCCCGGTCGAGCCGGACGGCCTGGGCACCATGTTGAAGGGCGCGTACGTCTCTTCCCACAGCTTCAGCCCGCCGCCCTCGTAGTACCAGGCGTAGGTGCCGAGCGGGTTCAGCCCGAAGGGCATCGCCGTGAACCACTGCGTCGCCGCCTCCTTGCCGGCCCAGTAGTACGAGGCGGAGTTGTACATCTCGACGGTGCCCTGGGAGCACGCGTCGAAGACGCCGAACGGCGGGATGAGCTCGCCGCCCGCGAACACCTGGATCTTCAGGCGGCCCTGGCTCATCTCGTCGACGATGCGCGCGAACTGCCTGGCGCCGTCGATCAGGATGTCCGCGGCCGGCGGCCAGCTCGTGGGCATCCTCCACTGGAACTTCGGCTGCGCGATCACGTTCGGCGCGTCGAGCACGGCTGCTGCGCCCGCCGTCATCACGCCCGCCTTGAGCAGGAATGCTCGCCGTTCCATGCACACCTCCGGAATATCAGGGATTGTTTCCGCTTTGGTGGCCGGAGCATAGCATTCGCCGCTCGGTGCAGGCAAACAGGTGCGCGAAGCACTGCCGCTCGCGCGACGCGCCGTGATTAAATGCTGTGGCCGCCGGTGGAGACCGGCCGGAACGCCTGCACACGGGAGGGAGCGCCAGGAGATGACGCCGCCCCGGCGGTACTGGGACGACATCGAGGTCGGCGAGCAATACGAGTCGCCGGGACGAACGGTGACGGAGGCGGACATCGTGCTCTTCGCCGGTCTCTCGGGCGATTACAACGTCCTGCACACCGACGCCGAGTTCATGAAGACGTCGATCTTCGGCGAGCGCATCGCGCACGGGCTGCTGGGGCTGGCCATCCAGTCGGGTCTGCTGGCGCGCGCCATGCCACCGTACGCCACGATCGCCTTCGCCAGCCTCCGGTGGAAGTTCAAGGCGCCGATCAAGATCGGCGACACGGTCCGCGTGCGTGCGCGCGTCGTCTCGAAGAAGGAGACGAAGCCGGACCGGGGTGTCGTCGTGCTCCAGCGCGCCGTGCTGAACCAGCGCGACGAGGTGGTGCAGGAAGGCGAGACCGACCTCGTCGTGGAGCGCCGCGGGGACGCGTGAGCACGGGCGCTCCCCGGTTCTACTTCGAGGACGTGGTGCTCGACGGCGTGCTCGAGACCCCGGCGATGACGCTCTCGCACGCGCACGTCGCGCTGTTCCGTGGCGTCTGTGGTGTGGAGGCGGACGACGGCGAGACGATTCCCGACCTCTTGCCGCTGTGCCTGTCGACGGGACTCGGCTGGCGCGTGCCGCAGCCGCCGCTCGCCGTGCTCGCGTTCATGGGAGTCGAGTGGCACGTGCTGCGCCGCGCGCGGGTCGGCGACACGATCATGAGCCGGTCGCGGACCGTCGTGAAGCGGGCGATGCGCGAGGGCGGCGTGGTGATCGAGGAGCGAGAGATCATCGACCAGCGCGGCGAGGTCGTGCAGCGCGGCCGCTTCACCTTCCTCGTGGCGAAGCGCCCGGCGCCGGAGTCGGCGTGATGCGTGAGACCGGCCTGGTTCCCGCTCGCCTCTCGTGGACGCGCCGGCTGTGCGCGGCACGTGTCGTCGCCGCGCTGGGACTCATCGTCGCGGGCGTCATCGCGTGGCCCGGCGAGAGCCTCGCACAGACCGCGCGGCTGTCGCTGGAGCAGGTGCTCGGTCAACCGGCGACGAGCCTCGCCGTGCCGTTCGGCCGTTCGCGGCGGTTGACGCCAGCTGCACGTCGGTGCCGGCGGCAGGCGTCACGTGCTACGCGGATCCGTCGGGCAGCTTCGCCACCTGGTATGGCTCCATCCAGCTGCGCGCTCGCCTCACCGGTCCGGCGGGAGGCATCACGCTGAGGCTCGTCGGCACCCGTTCGGCCGGAGGAACGATGCCAGCGGCTCGGCTGGTGGACGGGCCCAGCGGCGTTCCGGCGACGGCGTATCCGACTGCTCCGGCGAGCCCGCTCACGCTGGCCACCACGATTCCGCACGGCAACACGGTCATCACGCGCAGCATCGGCGTTCGCGTCCTCACGACCGACGCGGCCGGGACCTGGAATTCCTCGATCGTCTACAGCCTGATCGTCGAGTAGGTCTCTTCGCCGCTCGGGTGGCGACTTCTCGACCACTGAACCGGCGAATCTGGTGAGCGCCGAACCAAGCAAGAG
>JACPDG010000057.1 GCA_016184125.1 Candidatus Rokuibacteriota bacterium
GGGCGCTCCGAGCGTCGGGGGGCTCCGCGTGACATGCGCCCTCCCGTTCGCCGAGTGAAGTCGAGGAGCGGCCCGGGTGTCCCGGGCCGCTTCCGAGCCCGGGGGGCTTGGGGGGCTTCGATAGCCCCCCCATGAAGTCAGACCGCGGGGGCGGCGGCCGGGTGCCGGCGGCTGACGAGCGCGTAGGCCCCGAGCCCGGTGAGCGCGGCCACGACACCGGCAAGGATATTCGCCCAGCCGGCCGTCGCCATGGCGAGGAGCGACAGGAGCGAGGGGACGATCGCCACGACGAGCGCCCCCGGCCACCCACCCGGCACGCGCCACGGGCGCGGGAGACCGGGCTCTGCCAGACGCAGCCAGAGGAACGCCCCGAGCTCCACGAGCAGGGTCAGCGAGTACAGCCACATGTTGAGGACGATGAGCTCCTTGAACGAGAACACCGCGAACAGCGCGTAGAACGCGGACGACACGAGGACCGCGACCCAGGGCGCACCGGTGCGCGACGCGATCGCGCCGAGCCACGGCGGCATGAGCCCGTCGCGGGCGAGCACGAACGGCAGCCGCGAGTTGGTCAGCAGCAGCGCCGTGAACAGCCCTGCAGTGCTCAGCACCGCCCCGGCCGCGATCGCGTGGGCGAGCCAGGAACCACCGACTGAGGCGGCGATGGCGGGAAGGGAGCCCGTCTCCCAGGCGGTCCAGGCGACGCCGCCGCTCGCCAGCGCCACGCCGACCGGCAGCACGTACGCGAGCGCGATGACAGGCAACGCCAGGAACTGCGCCGCGCGGAAGGCGCGTCCCGGGTTCCGGGTCTCGCCGAGGCATGTCGACGGCACGTCCCAGCCCGAGTAGTTCCACATCATGACCGCGAGCCCGAGCCCGAGGCTGGCGCCGACCGTCTCGCTGTCCTTCGTGAACGGGACCCACGGCGCCTGGCTCCACGCGACCGCGCCCGTCACGACGAAGGTGGCGATGGGGGCCAGCGCGGCGATCGCGAGGGCGATCGCGACGCGCCCCGTGGGGCGCACGCCCGCCACGTTGAGCGCGGTGAGCACCGTGATGAACGCGAGGACCACCAGCCACCGCTCGAGCGGTCCGATGGACGGCGACCAGTGGCGCAGGTACTCGACGAAGAGGACGGGGTAGACCGCGACGTCGACGAAGCTGTCGATCCAGCTCCACCAGCCGACCTGGAAGCTCCAGAACGGCCCGAACGCGCGCCGCACCCAGGTGACGTAGCCGCCCTCGTCGGGCATCGCCGCGGCGAGTTCGGACATCGCGAGCGACACGGGAAGGCTCCAGAGCAACGGCGTCAGGACGAGGAGGACCAGCGTGAGGCCAGGGCCGAAGGCCGGGACCGCGTCCTCGATGCCGTACGGGCCGCCGCTCACGTTGAAGAAGACGACGGCCGCGAGCGACCAGAGGCCGAGCTCGCGTCGGAGACGAGCGCCGGTCGCGCCCGTCACTTCGCCTGCGCGGCCTCGATCAGCTTTGGCAGGTCCTTCACGAACTCGTCGAGCGGACGCTCGGCGTCCACCGTGATCTCGAGCTTGCCGTTCGGCAAGACGCGCACGCGGCCCGGCGAGGCGGGGCCGAGCGGGATGACGAGCTTCTCGCGGTGGATGCCGAGGCCATCGGTCACCGCGAAGACGGCGTCGATCTCCTTCATCGTCACGACCTCGAGCATGGCGTTCTCCCCATTGGCGCGGCTCGCGCCGCCCGTCGATCAGGCTGCGACACCCACCTCGGCGGCACACTCGCGGATCTGGCGCCAGGTCTCGTCCTCCACCGGGATGCCGCGCCGCCGCCGCTCACGTTCGGTGCGCGCCTCCGGCTCGCCGGGCACGAGGATCTCCTTCGCGCCGGCCGCGAGCGGGGCCGATCGCACGAAGCCGAGCAGTCGGGCGACCTCGGCGTTGAACGCCTCACGCGGCAGGAAGCGGTCGGGATCGAGACAGATCATCAGCGTGCCGTTCCTGAGCGGGCCGCGCTCCGGCGTCGCCGCTCCGGTCCCGGACAGCACGCCGGCCAGCACCTCGATCGCGAGCGACAGCCCGTAGCCCTTGTGCTCGCCGGCCGTGAGCAACGAGCCCGGCGGGTCGGTGTAGTACTCGCGCGGATCCGTCGACGGCTGCCCGGCCCCGTTCAGCATGATGCCGGGCGGACACGGCTCGCCGCGGTTGAACTTCACGCGCAGCTTGCCCTCGGCCCAGACGCTCGTCGCGAAGTCGTGCGAGATCGCGATGCTGCCATCGGGACCCGGCACGGCGACGGCGTGCGGGTTGGTGCCGAGCCGGCGCCCGGCGCCGCCCCACGGGGCGACGTTGAGCGCCATCGGTGCGTTCACCCACAGCATGCCGAGGAGGCCCTGTCCAGCCGCCATCTCGGCGTAATCGGCGAGACGCCCGACGTGGTTGGCCCGCCGCAAGGTCACGGCGGACAGGCCCTGCGCCTTCGCCTTCTCGATCGCGACGCCGATCCCCTGGCGCGCCACGACCTGCCCGAAGCCGCGGTCGCCGTCGATCCGCGCGATGAGCGGGGTCTCGTACTCGACCCTGATCGCCGGCTTCGGGTTCGTGTCGCCGGCCTTCAGCGAGCGCACGTAGCTCGGGATGCGGATCACGCCGTGCGAGTCGTGACCCCGCAGGTTCGCCCGCACGAGCAGCGCGGCCACCCACGCCGCGTCGTCCTCCGGCGTGCCCCACCCCGTGAAGATCTCGCGCGTGATCCGCGTCAGCGTGTCGACGTCGATGTCCGGCATGCACGTTCCCCCGGGTCGTCGGTGATGCGGCCGCGCGCGCCTGTCGTGTCGCTCGACCGTCGCGGCGGCGTGATGCGCCGATCAAGACTAATCGACGGCGGGGGCCAAGACCACTGGTCGGTGCCGACGCGGCTTCGTGACTGAAGCGGACGACGTGCGGTGCGGGCGCCTGGGAGCGTGCCGGCGCGGCGAGGATCGGCGCCCTGACCACGCAGGCCAGCGAGACGCGAAGCGTCCGGCGCATCGTGGCGGAAACATAGCACGAAACGCCGACCCCACCCCGAGGCACGCGTTGCGGTATGCTGCGCGCGGTCCATCACACGCCAGGAGGGTCAGCAACGTATGGGCGTTCCGCGATCGCAGGAGCTCAAGAAGCGCCGCAACCGCCACCACAAGCTGGCGAAGCTCCGGAAAATGTACGAGGCCGCTCGCACCCAGGACGAGCGCTCTCGCATCCTCGTCAAGGTCACGCGCGTCTCGCCGGGCCTGCTCGCCGAGACGTTCCTCGCGCCGCTCGGGCGCAGCTAGCGACTGCATCGTGAAGGCATCACACGCGAGGCGGCCCGGGCGTGTCGCCGGGATCGCTGCGCGGCGGCAGGCGGGCCGCCACCCCGGCACCGCCGGCCGGTCTCACGCATCGCTTCACGAGTGATCCCTGCCGGCGCCGCGCGGAGCGGCGTCAGCTCGCCGTCGGCCGGAGCACGCGTTCCGCGGCCGTCTCGCCCGAGCTCACGCAGTCCGCGATGCCGACGCCGCCGACGCGGTAGGCGCCCCCCGCGACGGCGAAGCCCGGAAGCGCCGCGCCGGCGCGCTCGATCGCCTCGACCCGGCGCGCGTGGCCGACCGGTGGCTGCGGCATCGACCCCGGCCAGCGGAACACGCGCGCCAGCAGCGGCTCCGCGGTGACGCCGAGCGCTGCGTGCAGGTCCGCGCGCGAGCGCTCGACGAGGCCGGCGTCGTCGAGCTCGAGCGCCGCGGCGCCGAGCGCCCCGCCCAGGAAGCAGCGCATCAGCACGCATCCTTCGGGCGCGCGCCCGGGATACTTCACGCTCGAGAACGTCGCCGCGAGGATCGTCCGGCCCTCGGACCGCGGCACGATGAAACCGAAGCCGTCGAGCGGGTGCGGGATGTCGGCACGGCGGAAGCCGAGCGACACGGTCGCGGCCGACGAGTACGGGATCTCGCCGAGCAGCGTCGCGAGCGACGGATCGACGTAGCGGACGAGCCGTGCGCTCGCGTGCGCCTCCGCCGCGACGATCACGCGATCGGCGTCGAGCCGGTCTCCCGCCGCGGTCGTGATGCGCCACCGGGAGCCGTCGCGGCCGATCCCGGCGACGCGCCGATCGAGCATCACGCTCCCCGCGGGCAGCCGCGAGGCGAGCGTCGTCACGAGCTCCTCCATCCCCTCCCGGAACGTCACGAACAGGCTCCACCGCGCCCCGCTCGTCCCCGACGCGTGGGGGGCCCGCCGGCTCGCCCGCCACATGCCGAGGATGAGACTCCGCTCGCGGCGCTCGAGATCGAGGAAGCGCGGCATCGTCGCGCCGAGTGACAGCTCGTCGGGATCCGCCGTGTAGATGCCGGCGACGAGCGGTTGCGCGACGCGCTCGAGCGCCTCGCGACCGAGACGGCGACGGACAAACGAGCCGAGGCTCTCGTCGTCGTCGAGCGCACGAGGCAACAGGCCGCCGCCCCGCGGTAGCACGACGTCGAGCGCCATGCGCAGCTTGCCCGGCCAGGAGAACAGGGACGACGTGACGAAGGGCGTGAGCCGCGTCGGCGCGAGGAGCTGGAAGCCGTCGGGCAGCGGATGCAGCCGCCCCCCGAACCAGACGTAGGTCTTGCGGAACCGGTCGTCGGTCCGCACGAGCCGGTCCTCGACGCCCAGGCGGCGGCAGAGGGCCAGTGCCCACGGCTTCTCGGACAGGAACGAGTCCGGACCGGACTCGACGAGGAACCCCTCGACGCGCTCGGTCTGGATCGAGCCGCCGAGCCTGTCGCGCGCCTCGAGCAGCGTGAGCTCGAGCGCGGCCCCGCGCTCGCGTGCGACCTCGACCGCGCGATGCGCGGCGGCCAGCCCCGTGATGCCTCCGCCGACGACGACGAGCTTCATTTTATGATGGGGGGACTATCGAGGCCCCCCATGCCCCCCGCGCTCGCTCGCGCCCCGGGGGGTGCGCGGACGCACCCGGGGAACCCGGGGCGCGGCTCGATGACGCCATCGCGATCACGACGCCGCCGTCACGACGTCCGCGAGCGCCGCGATGAACTCGGGATGGTCGTTCACCGCCGATGCGCGGTGGAACGTGAGCCGGCCGGCCTCCGCGGTCCGGCGCGCCTCGACGTCGAGGTCGTAGAGCAGCTCGACGTGGTCGGCCACGAAGCCGATCGGCACGACGACGACGTGGCGCTCGCCGTCGTTCGCGAGACTCCGCAGGACGTCGTTCACGTCGGGCTCGAGCCAGCGCTCGCGCGGATTCCCGCTCCGGCTCTGGTAGGCGATCGAGAAGCGGTGATGGCCGAGGCGGTCGGCGACGGCGTGCGAGGCGGCGAAGAGCTCGGCAACGTACGGGGAGGCCTCGGCCATCGCCACCGGCACGCTGTGCGCGGTGAAGACCAGCGGGGTCCACGAGCGCTCGGACTCGGGGACCGCGGACAGCGCCTCGCGGGCGCGCGCCGTGACCGCGTCGAGATACCGCGGGTGCGTCGACCACGGCGGCGCGAAGAGGATCTCGGGTGCCCCCGGGACCTCCGCGCGCGCCTCGGCCACGTCCTCCTTGTACCGGTCCCAGGACGCCTGCGTCCTGAGCGCCGACAGGATCACGCCGAGGGCCTGACGCACCCCGTCCGCCGCCATCTTCGCGAGCGCCTCACGGAGGTACGGGTGCCAGTTCCGCATCCCGACGTGAACGGGCAGCGGGCGGCCCGCCGCCGCGAGGGCCTGCTCGAGCCCGTGCGCCTGGGCGAACGTGAGGTCGTTCAGCGGGGAGCGCCCGCCCGGCATGTGCTCGTAGTGCGTCGCGACGACCTCCAGCCGCTCGCGTGGAATGCGACGTCCGCGGGCGACGTTGTCGAGGAACGGACGGATCTCGTCGGGGGCCGTGGGTCCGCCGAACGCGATCACGAGGACGGCGTCCATCAGCGCGCGCTCATCTCGTGGACCATGTCCACGAGCGCCTTCACGTGCTCGACGGGCGTCTGCTGGAACACGCCGTGGCCGAGGTTGAAGATGTGGCCGGGACGGCCCCCGGCGCGCTCGAGGACGTCCTTCGCGCGCTGCCGGATGTACGCGGGGCTCGTGAGCAGGACCGACGGGTCGAGATTGCCCTGGACCCCGACGTCGGCGCCGACCGCCTGCCACCCCACGTCGAGGTCGACGCGCCAGTCGAGACCGATCACGTCGCCGCCGGCCTCCCGCATGTGGGGCAGCAGGGCCGGGTTGCCGGTGCCGAAATGGATGACGGGAACCCGCGGCGACAGCGATTCGATGACGGCACGGGTGTGCGGCAGCACGAACGCTCGGTAGTCCGCCGGCGACAGCGCACCGACCCACGAATCGAAGAGCTGCACCAGCGAAGCGCCGGCCCGGATCTGGCCCGAGAGGTAGCGGCCGGTCGCGCTCGCGAGCACGCCCATGAGCCGGTGCCACGCCTCCGGCTGCTGGTACATCAGGCGCTTGGTGTGGACGAAGTCGCGTGACGGGCCGCCCTCGACGACGTACGACGCGACGGTGAACGGGGCGCCCGCGAACCCGATGAGCGGCAGCCGGCCGTCGAGCGCCCGGGTGACGATCCGCACGGTCTCGAAGACGAAGCCGAGCGCGCTGTCGACGTCGATCGGTGCCAGCCGTCCGAGGTCGGCCTCGCCGCGCACGGGCTTGGCGATCACGGGCCCTTCGCCCTTCGCGAACTCGAGGCCGACGCCGAGCGGCTCGACGATCAGCAGGATGTCCGCGAACAGGATCGCGCCGTCCACCCCGAGGCGGTCGACCGGCTGGAGCGTGACCTCCGCGGCCGCCGGCGGGTTCTTGCAGAGCTCCAAGAAGCTGTAGCGCCGCCGCATCTCGCGGTACTCGGCCATGTACCGGCCGGCCTGGCGCATCAGCCAGACGGGCGTGTACGGCGTGGGCTGGCGGCGGGCCGCGCGGACGAGGGGCAGATCGCTCGCGCTCATCCTCACAATCGTAGCATCGCGCGAAGCGCCGGTTTATGATCCGGCACCATGGCACTCATTTCCGGCAAGCAAGCGTTCCTCGAGATCCTGAAGGACGAAGGTGTGTCTGTCATGTTCGGCAACCCCGGCACGACGGAGCTGCCGCTCATGGACGGCCTCGCGCGCGAGCCCGGCATCCGCTACGTGCTGGCGCTCCAGGAGGCCGTCGCGGTCGCGATGGCGGACGGCTACGCCCAGGCGTCCGGCGGTCTCGCCGCCGTGAACGTCCACGTGTCGCCGGGGCTCGGCAACGCGATGGGCATGCTGTACGACGCGCTCAAGGCCGGCTCGCCGATGCTCCTCACCGCCGGCCAGCACGACCAGTCGTTCACCGTGACCGAGCCGATCCTGTGGTCGGATCTGCCGCCGGTGGCGCGGCCGTACGTGAAGTGGTCGACGGAGGCCCGCCGGCTCGAGGACCTGCCGCGGATCGTGCGACGCGCGGTCAAGACGGCGTTCGCGCATCCGACCGGCCCCGTGTTCCTGTCGCTGCCGGTCGATGTGCTGAACAACGTCCGGGACATCGAGCTCGGCGCCTCGACGCGCGTGGCCCCGCGGATCGTCGGCGACCGTGCGGCGATCGCCGAGGCCGCGCGGCTGCTCGCGCGCGCCGAGCGCCCGCTCATCGTGGCCGGCGATGCCGTCGCCGCGAGCGACGCGCTCGACGAGCTGGCGGAGGTGGCCGAGCTCGTCGGCGCGCCGGTGATCACGGAAGGCGTGGCGTCGCGGTGCTGCTTCCCGTTCACCCACCCGCTCTACGCGGGCTCGTTTCCGCGGCTCATGCCGCTGGTGCGCGCGACGCTCATGCGCCACGACCTCGTGTTCTCGGTCGGCGGCGACCTCTTCACGTTCTCGCTGCCGGACGACGTGGAGCCGGTGCCGCCCGGCGTGACCTTCGTCCACATGGACGTCGATCCGTGGGAGCTCGGGAAGAACTACCCCGCGAAGGTCGCGATCCTGGCGGACCCGAAGGCGTCGCTGCCCGAGCTGGCCGAGGCGCTCCGGCGCGAGACGGGGGCGAAGGGTCGCCCCGACGCGAAGGCGCGAACCGAGGCGAACCGCAAGGCCATCGACGAGAAGCGCCAGGACCTGGCCCGCCGCGCCGAGGCGGAGGCGACGCAGATCCCGATGCCGCCGCTGACGCTGGTGCACGAGGTGGCGCGCGCGGTGCCCGACGACGTCGTCGTCATCGACGAGGCGATCTCGTCGACGGCCGGCATCCGCGAGTTCTTCCGCTGTGCCGACGCGCAGAGCTTCTTCGGCCTGCGCGGCGGCGGCATCGGCTGGGGCCTGCCCGCGGCGCTCGGCGTGAAGCTGGCGCTCCCCGAGCGGCCCGTCGTCGCGCTCATCGGTGACGGCAGCGCGATGTACACGAACCAGGCGCTCTGGACGGCCGCGCGCGAGGGCGTTGCGGTCGTCTACGTGATCTTCAACAACCTCTCGTACCGGATCCTCAAGCAGCGCACCCACGCGCTGAAGGGGTTCTCGGCCGAGGACGACCTCTACGTCGGCATGGACCTCGACCGTCCCGCGATCGACTTCGTCGGCCTCGCCCGCTCGCTCGGCGTGCCCGGCGAGCGTGTCGAGAAGCCGGCCGACGTGGCGGGGGCGCTCGCCCGCGGCCTGGCGAGCGGTGGCCCGTACGTGCTCGACGCGCGGGTCGACTCGGCCTTCAAGTAACCGTCACAGGCGTTCGATGGCGCGGTCGCCCGCCGGCACGCCGCCATCGCTCACACGGGAGCGGACCATGGCGATGACGTTCGGCATCCACATCGGACACATGGGCGGACCGCTCGACGAGATGCGCAAGCTGTGGCGCTTCGCGGACGAGAGGGGCTTCGACTGGTTCTCCGTCTCCGACCACTTCCAGGAGTCGCCGCCCCAGGGCGGCGAGCTCGACTGCTTCGAGGCCATCTCGACGCTCACGGCCGCCGCGCTGGAGACGACGCACGTCCGCCTCGGCAGCTGCGTGTACTGCGTCGTCTACCGGAACCCCGGGCTCCTCGCGAAGTCACTGACGACCATCGATCACCTGTCCCGAGGCCGGGTCGACTGCGGGCTCGGCGCGGGCTGGCACGAGATCGAGGCGAAGGCCTACGGCTATCCGTTCCCGTCGATCGGCCCGCGCGAGGACATGCTGGAGGAGTACGCCCAGATCATGCGGTTGCTGTTCGATCCGGAGCGCCGCCGCGTGAGCTTCGAGGGCAAGCACTTCCGTCTCGAGGACGCGCCGAACAACCCGAAGCCGGTGCAGCGCCGGGTGCCGATCTGGATCGGGGGGCGCGGCGAGAAGCGGACGCTGCGCGCCGCCGCGAGGTACGCCGACGGGTGGAACGCGCCCTACATCGGGCCCGAGGACTGGAAGCACAAGAGCAACGTGCTCGACCAGTGGTGCGAGAAGGAAGGCCGTGACCCGAGCATCATCCTCCGCTCCGTGAACCTCGGTTTCTACCTCGGCGCGGACGCGAAGGGCGTCGAGCGCGGCGAGGCGATCTTCCGGCGCCACTGGGGCGACGGCGGAGGGCGGACGGGATGGCTCCGCGGCACGCCGAAGGACGTCATGGAGATGATCGCCAACTTCCGTGAGCTCGGCTGCGCGCGGCTCAACATCGCGTTCCGCGAGGGCCCGTACGACTGGGACGCGCTCGCCGCCTTCGCGGACCAGGTGTTGCCGGCGTTCGGGGTGAAGCGCCCGCGCTGAGCGTCTACAGCTGCCTCACGAAGGGTGGGAGCTCCTCCTCCGGCGTTCCCTGATACATGCAGTACTTGGTCTCTCGCCGGACCCCTTCGTCGGTCGTGACGAGCACGGTCGGCAGGCAGTTGACACACAGCGACTTGCGCGGGTGGAGCGCCGCCTCGCCCTTGATCGATTCGATCAGCGCGATCGCCTGGTCCAGGCGGTCCTTCTCACCCTCGGCGACGACCACCACCGCGCCCTGCGAGTCGCCCGCCCCACCTCCGCCGATGTGAACGGCCCGCAGACCGAAGAGGATGTCGAAGGCCTCGATCTCCGTCACGACGGTCGCGTTCATGATGGGAATCATCCCGATCCTGATGCCCTGGCAGTAGTAAAGCGTGTCCTGTCCGCACGATCGGGCGGCGTCCCGGACGGACGGGATCAGCTTTTCGAGACCGACGGCCACGATGAGCCGACATCCCCGGGCGCTCAGCAGGCCATAGCTCCAGCCGATGGTGCCGCCCGCGGGATTGGCGACGAAGACGCCGACGTTCCGGTCGGCATCGACCGCATTGGCGCCCTTGATGAACACCGACCGGGCGCCGAAGTCCCTGAGCGTCTCCTCCATCGTCGCGGCGGGAGCGACCCGGACGCCGTTCCTCAGGACGAGCATCGGCGGCTTCTCCTCCGCCTGGGTCACGCAGAGGATCCGGTTGATGACCAGGCCGGAGAGGAACTTGTCGCGATCGGGACATTCTCCGAGGATTTCCTCGGCCACGTACACGTTCGTGCCGCCGTGGCCGATCGCGATCTCGCCCTCGTCCCGGGCCGCCTCGACCTCGGGCAACCGGGCCACGGCCCTGGCGATGAATCGCTTGGACTCGGGAGGCGTGAGCACGAACAGCGCGCGCAGGTGACCGCGCCCGCCATGCGAGAGATGCTGAGGATCCACGTCACCCACCCTGGCTGACAGACTTTCACCGGCCCTGCGGGTCGCGTCGGCGCCTCCGCCCGGGCCGCTGGTGCGCGGGAGCATCGCCCGCTTCGGCGGCCCGCGTCAAGCGCGATCGGTGAACGTCGGCGGCTCGGGGAACGACCTCCGGCCGGGCGGCGCGGAGCGTCAGGGCTGGCGAGCCACCTCAGCGCCCGCGGCCGGCGACCGCGCGCACCCGGCGCGGCGCGGCGAGCCAGATGGCGACCGCGGAGAGCGCGCTGCCGCCGATCCCGATCCAGAAGGCGAGCGTGTAGCTCCCGGTCGCGTCGTGGATCGCACCCGTCACCCACGGCCCGGCGGCGCCGCCCGCGATCGCGCCCAGCATGAGCGTGCCGAGGATCGTCCCGTAGTGCCGGCCCTGGAAGATCTCCGCGGGAATGGCCCCGAGGACGGACACGAGGCCGTAGCCGAGCGTGCCCTGCGAGACGACCATGAGGTGGAGCAGCGCCGGCGTCGGCGCGTGGCGCAGCCACAGCAACAGGACAAAGCAGAGCGCGAAGCCGACGTTGCCAATCATCCACACCCATTCGCGGCCGATCCGGTCCGAGAGATGGCCGAGCCCGATCTGCCCCGGGACCGCGACGAGGCTCACGAGTCCGAGCGCCCGCGCGGCGTCGGTCGCGCTGAACCCGATCTCCACGAGGTACTTCGTCTGGTGGACCTGCACCGCGTACCAGGCGAACAGCCCCAGGAAATATCCGACCCCGATCCACCAGAAGCGGGCGGTGCGCACTGCGCGGCCGAGCGTCCAGTCGATGGCGACCCAGGCGGCGTCGACGACATGCGTCGCCGGCCGGTGCTCGCCGCTGTCGTCGCGCGACGTGCGGTTCCCGTCGGGCGCGAGCCCGAGATCCTCGGGACGGTGCCTCAGGAGCAGGTTGAGCGGCGCCAGCACCACGAGCACGACGAGGCCTAGGTTCCAGCAGGCCGCCCGCCACCCGGCGTGTGCGATCACGGTCTGCAGCCAGGGCAGCAGGACGATCGAGCCGGCACCAGCGCCGGCGTAGGCGATGCTCATCGCGAGACCCCGCCGGCGCACGAACCAGTTGGGCAGGTAGAGCGCCTGCCCGCCGTAGCCGAGGCAGTTGCTACCGACGCCGGCGAGCACGCCGAGCGTCAGGTACAGGTGCCAGGGCTCGCGCACCAGCGTGGCCAGCATCGAGCCGGCCGCCAGGAGCCCCACGCCGAGCTCGATCACGACGCGGGGCCCGCGGGTGTCCATCAACCGGCCGACGAAGGGGCTCAGCGCCGCCGACACGAGGAAGCCGAAGGAGAACGCCCCCGCCGTCACGCCGCGCTCCCAGCCGAACTCGTCGAGGATCGGCGGGAAGAGCAGCGAGAAGGCGGTGCGCGCGGTGACACCGACAGCCATCGTGACGAACGCGACGGCCACGATGACCCAGCCGTAGAAGAACGGCAGGCGCGTCGGCTCGAGTCCTATCGTGATGACGGGATCAGGTTCAGGGGTGGCTCGCCGCGCGCGGCGCGCTCGATGTTCTCCGCGATCAGCTTCGCCCGCGCGTCCAGCATGCCCTCGGTCCACCCGGACACGTGCGGCGTCATCAGCACGTTCGGCAGCTCGTGGAACGGATGGCGTGCAGGCAGGGTGGGCCCGGGGCCGCTTGGATAGCGGTACCACACGTCGAGCGCTGCGCCAGCGATCGTCTGCTCCACCAGCGCCCGGTACAGCGCCTCCTCGTCGACGATCTCGGCGCGCGCCACGTTGACGAGGACCGCGGTCGGCTTCATGAGCGCGAGCTCTCGCGCGCCCAGCAAACCGCGCGTCGCGTCCGTCAGCGACAGCGCGATCACGACGACATCGGACCGGCGCAGGACGTCGTCGAGCGCGTCGAGCCCTCCGAGGAGCGCGAGCTCGTCGCCGGCCGATCGCGCCACGTCGCGACGGATGGCGCAGACGGCCATGTCGAAGGCGCGTGCCCGCCGGGCCACGCACTGTCCGATCCTGCCGTAGCCGAGGATTCCGAGGGTCTTGCCGGCGAGCTCCGTCCAGGGAGCGGGCGCGGGGACGCCGATCGCCCACTGGCTCTCCCACACGCCATGGCGGAGGCTCGCGTCGAGACGACCGAAGCCGCGGGTCAGTGCGAGGACCGCGCCGATCACGTACTCCGCGATGCCGACCTCGTGGCCGTAGGCGTTCGCCAGCCACGCGCCGGCCGGAAGCGCCGCCTGGTCGATCCGGTCGAGGCTCGCGCCGGGAACCTGCACGAGCGCGAGCCGCCCGGCCGACACCGCCATCTCGCGAGTGAACGCCATCGTGACCAGCACGTCCGCGTCGGCAAGATGGCGGACGATCCCGCGCTCGTCGTCCACGACGATGTCGCACGGGGTGACGAGACGCGTCCGGACCGCCGGCTCGAGACGAGCGGCGAACACACCGGCGAAGGCGACCTTCGGCATGCGGCACAGCATCGCGAGTCCCGATGGACGATCGGCGACGAACTTCAGATGATTCCTGCCAGCGCCCTGCTCGCGCTTGCGCGATCTCATGACCGAGAGGAAGATTCGAGTCGGTATGCGGAGGCGCGTCGTCCTGCTCGTCGTCCCGCCAGTCGAAGAGCTGGACCTCGTGGGTCCGGTGCAGGTCTTCGGGACGGCGAACCGCCTGCTGGGCGGTGGCCAGTCGCGGTACGCCGTCGAGGTCGTCACCAACGCACGCGATCTGAGGATCGACGGCGAGTGCGGCCTGGCGGTGCTCGCACACCGTCACTATCGAGACGTGCGCGGCCAGCCCGACTCCGTGCTCGTGATCTGTGGTGTGGGCGCGCGCACGACGCGAGATCCCGCCCTCTTCGCGTGGCTGCGGCGGGCCGCCACGAGCGCTCGCCGGCTCGGATCCGTCTGCGTCGGCGCGTTTCTCCTCGCCGAAGCGGGCCTGCTGGCCGGACGGCGCGCGACCGTCCACTGGAAGTACGCGCGTGAACTCGCGGACCGCTATCGCGAGGTCTCCGTCGAGTCCCGCCCGCTCTGGGTGCAGGACGGCAACATCTACACGTCGGCCGGCGTCTCCGCCGGCATCGACCTCGCGCTCGCCTGGGTCGAAGAGGACCACGGGACCGCGGCGAGCCTCAAGGTGGCGCGTGAGCTGGTGCTGTTCCTCCGCCGGCCCGGCCAGGACCAGGTCAGCGTGTCGCTGGCCGCGCAGGCGTCGCACACGAAGGTCATGCACGAGCTGCAGGTCTGGATGGCGGAACACCTCGACCAGCCGCTCCCGGTGGACGTCCTCGCGGACCGCGCGGCGATGAGCCCGCGGAACTTCGCCCGCGTGTTCGCGCGAGAGCTCGGCGCGACACCCGTCCGCTATCTCGTGCAGCTCCGGGTCGAGGCGGCCCGGCGGCTACTCGAGCAGACCGACAAGGGCCTCGCGCAGGTGGCCAGCGCATCCGGGTTCGCGAGCGTGGACGTGATGCGGCGCGTGTTCCTCCGAACGCTCGGCACGACGCCACACCGGTACCGCCGCCACTTCCAGCCGGACGGCGCTCACCATAACTCCGCTCTAAGGGCGGGCCCCACGACGTAGGGCGGTTCGCCTGGGCGGCGGGTTTTTCTTGGTCTCGGAATGGCCCGCCCCAAGCGGCTGCGGTTCGAGATCTCTTCAACAACGCGCCGGCGCACCTGGTGATCCACCAGAGCCAGCTGAGTGCCGCCGACGACGTCGAGGAGACGCCGACCCACTGCGCGGCCTGGCGCTCGTGTTCCTCCCGACGGCGTCCGAATCGAATCGCTGACCGGAAACCAGCCAGCGGCGCCTCAGGATTACGGGACGACGATCCGGTACTGGAGAGGCTCCACGGCGAACTCGACCGGCGTCTCGCCGGCGGCCTCGCCGTCCACCTGGTACGGCGCCGGCGTCTCGGACGTGACGCGGACCGTGCGCGCGCGGTGCAGGCCGTCGCACGCGCGCTCGTCGATGGTTGCGAGAAGTCCGCGCGCCGCGACCGCGACGAGTCGCAGCGGCGCGGCGTCGCCGAAGACGTAGACCTCGAACCGGCCGTCGGCGATCTCCCGCGCGGGTGACAGGTGGAGCCACCCGGCGTAGTGCACGACGTTCGCGATCAGCACGAGGCCGAACGTCGACGCCCGCCGCACGCCGTCGATCTCGACGCCGAGCCGCGGCGGATGGTACGCGCGGAGCGTCCGCGCGAGCGCCTTGACGTACGACCACTTCGTGATCGGTCCCCGGCGACGGCGGGCGACGTCGCGCACCACGAGGGCGTCGAGCCCGATGCCCGCGACCAGCATCGTGAGCGCGCCGTTCGTCCGTCCGACGTCGATCGGACGCGTCCGGCCGGCCGCGACGACACCGACCGCGGCCTCGACGTCGCGCGGGAGCCCGAGGTCGCGACTCAGCACGTTCGCGGTCCCGACCGGCACGATGCCGACCGGCAACAAGGGATCCGGCAGGCCCTCGAGAACCTCGCGCAGCGTGCCGTCGCCACCGACGGCCACGACGACATCGACGTCGCGCGCGGCGCGCGCCACGCCGGCCGAGCAGTCACCGCGCCCGGCGCTCACGTGCAGGTCGGTCACGATGCCGCGACGGTGAAGCGCGGCCGCGACCGCTCCCGCGACCACGAGACCCTTGCCGCGGCCCGCGATCGGATTGGCGACGACGAGCGCCCGGCTGAACGCCGCCCCTGCCCTGTCACTCAAGGCTGTTGCTCGAAGGGGGCGAAGCGGCTTCGACGTCTACTGCACGACGGTCACGACGCCGAGGTTCCCGATCTTCTGGAAGACGAGCGTGACGATGATGACCTCGCCCTTCTGCAACGGCCGGCTGAAGCCGGCGAGCACGACGTGGTGGGCGCCCGGCGCGAACGCGACGACGGTCGTGCCCGGCACCTCCACGCGCTCGACCGGGAGCCCCGATGGACCGACGAGGATCGCCTGGCGTGCCAGCGGCGTCTGCACCGCGGTCAGCACGTCACCGTACTTGCCGGTGCTCTCGAGGTCCACGTAGAAGAACGCCCGGTCGCCCTGGAGGACCGCCCGCCCCCGCTTGGGCCTGATGTGCGTCCCCCCGACCTCCGTGACGCTCGGGTAGTGGACGCAGCCGGCGGCGACCAACACCGCGACGGCGAGCGCGAGGGCCCGGGTCACGTGCGGTCGAACGCGCCGTCCTCGACCATCGCGCGGAAGGCGCGCTCGTAGGCGGCGACGCTCGTCTCGATGTCCTCGTCGGAGTGGACGGCGGAGATCCAGCCGTGGTTCATCGAGCAGTCCACGCCCTCGTTCATGAGGGCGCAGCGAAGCAGATGGTAGAGGTTCCCGCGGCGCGGGCGATCGAACCCTGCGAGTCCCGGCTTGCCTTCGAACGACACGTGGTAGAGCGAGGCCTCGCCGTACACCACGCCGGGCGCGCCCGCGCGCTGGAGCGCCTCGTTCAGGCTCCGGCGCATCGTCTCGCCGGACTTGCCCGCCCGCGCCTGCAGCGACGCATCGGCGCACAGCTCGAGCGTCGCGATCGCGGCGGCCGCGGACAGCGGGTTGGCGTTGAAGGTGCCGGCGTGCGCGACACGCTCGCTGCGGTCCCACGCCGGATCGCCGCGGTGCGCGATCATCGCCATGATGTCCCGCCGGCCGCAGAGCGCGCCGCCGGGCAGGCCACCCGCGACGATCTTCGCGAGCGTCGTCAGATCCGGGGTGACGCCGAAGTACTCCTGTGCGCCGCCGGGCGCGTACCGGAAGCCGGTGATCACCTCGTCGAACACGAGCAGCACATCGTGCTCGCTCGTCACGCGTCTGAGCTCCTCGAGGTACCCCGGGATCGTCGGCGTCGTGCCCGCCTGACCGCCGGCGGGCTCCAGGATGACGGCCGCCACGTCGCCGCGCTGGACCGCCGTCTCGACCGCCTTGATGTCGTTCGGCGGACACACGACGACCTGGTCGAGGAGCGCCCCCGGGACGCCGGCGGACATCGGCACCTCGTAGGGCGGGTTCACGCCGGCGACGACGCCGTCGTGCCAGCCGTGGAAGTGTCCCGACAGCTTCACGATGCGCGGGTGTCCCGTGTACGCGCGCGCCACGCGGAGGGCGAGGTGGGTCGCTTCCGTGCCGGACATCGTGAAGCGGGTGAGCTCGGCGCACGGGACGAGCTGGCCGACGAGCTCGGCCCACCGCACCTCGAGCTCGTGGTTCGCGCCGTAGTGCGTGCCGCGCGCCATCTGGTCCTGGACCGCCGCGACGACCGCGGGATGCGCGTGTCCGAGGAACAGCGCGCCGTGCCCCATCCAGTAGTCGGTGTACTCGTGGCCGTCGACGTCCCACTTGCGGCTGCCGCTCGCGTGGGTGACGTACAAGGGGAACGGCAGCAGGTAGCGGATGTCGTGAGTGATCCCGCCCGGGATCGACTTCCTGGCGCGCTCGGCGAGCGCGGCGGACTTCGGATGCCGCTGGCGGAACCGGTCCAGGATCTTCATCGTGGCGTCCCTCGTGTCGGGCGAATCGCGGCGCGTGCGCGCAACTTGCCCATGATACCGCGAGGGCCATGACCGAATCGCGAACCCGAGGGGCGGCCCGGGTTCCCCGGGTGCGTCCGCGCACCCCCCGGGCCGCCTCCGAGCGTTGGGGGCTTGGGGGGCCATTTCCGGGCCCCCCATGCTATCGGCCCGGCGTTCATCGCCGGTGCGGGCGCACGGCAAGCCTCAGGAGCTCGACGACGGCCCCGTGCGTGTCGACGCCAAAGCCATCGACCGTCGCTTCGCGCCGTCTCGTGACGCCGTCGAACGCGCCGGCCTCGACGCACGCCTCGATGAGCCGGCGCTCGGTGTCCGGGGTGTGCAGCAGCGCCTCCCCGGTGGCGCGGGCGAGCGCAGCCACGATCCCGTACGCGCCCCAGTTCGACGTCGCGGCGACGACGAGGTGATCGACCCTCACGACGGACGCCGTGCGCGCGATCAATCCACCGGCCCGCAGGAGCCGCCGCCGGACGGTGCCCATCCCGATCTCGTTCCCGCCATCCCCGACACCAATGGTGACCGGCCGGTCCGATGCCGACTGCGCACGCCGACAAGCTGACTGCGCGGTGAATCGGCCGGACGCGGAGCCGGGAGGAGACGCCCGACGGTTGCCGGCGCCCTCGCGGCTCCCCGTCCGGCCACCTCCAGCGACGAGAAAGAGCTCGTCGATACGCCGATTCCAGGGCGTGATCACCACCCCGCGCAGGTTCATGTACTCGCCGGACGCCGCGCGACCCGGCCGCTCGACGGCGATCAGGTGCGTGGGCCGTGCGCGCGCCAGCAGCGACGGCGCGGCACCCTCACCCTCGGGATAGACCTCGATGTCGACCGGCTCGGCCAGCGCCTTCAGCGCCGCCTCGACGATCGGGACGTTATGGGGGTCCGTGACGTACGTGACCTGCGCACCGAGCCGGCGAAGCGCGCGACCGAGCACGGTGGCCCCCGGGGGGCCATCGGTCTCCGGCGTGTCGGCCGCGACGGTGAAGCCGGTCGCAATCAGAACGCGGCGCGCGGCGCGCAGCCCGGCGGCAGCCGCGAGCGCGCCGTGCGGGACGAAGAAGCCCGCGATGCCACGCGCCCCGAGATCGAGCGCCAGGATGTGGTCGATCGGGTCGAAGTCCGCTCGCACGGGCGAGACGCTATCATCCCGCCGCTTCGAGGAGCAACACTTGCCAGGGCCCGAGCGGATCGCGCTCGCCGGGGCCCGCGAACCGCGGGTCCGCGCTGTCGATCAACACGCGCCACGCCGGCGCGCTCAGCGAGGCCGGAAGTCGGCGGCGCTCGCCGGTGAGGTTCGCGACGAGCCTCACCTGCTCGCCGCCCGGGCCGAGCCGCGAGACCGTCAGCACCGCATCGTCCTCGTCCAGCACCGCCGTCGTCCGCTGCTTGCCACGGCTGCCGAGGGCCGGGTGGGTCCTGCGGAGCGCCAGCCATGCGCGATAGTAGTCACGCAGCTCCCGGTGGCGCGGAGCGGAGGCGAGCGCGTGGCTCAGGCGCGACCTCACGAACGTCGCCGGATCTCCGGGATCCGGAATCGTTCCCTGCCACGCGAACCGGCTGAACTCGGCCGCACGGCCGCGGCGCACGGCGTCCATGAGCTCGCGGTCGAGGAACGAGGTGAAGAACTGGAACGGCGCGGTCTCGCCGTACTCCTCTCCCATGAAGAGCAGCGGAATCGCGGGCACCGAGCACAGCATCGCGACAACCGCCTTGACCGCGTCGAACGGGACGATGCTGCCGAGCCGATCCCCGTGCGCCCGGTTGCCGACCTGGTCGTGGTCCTGGAGGAACACGACGAAGTGCTCGCCGTCGAGGTCGGCGCTCGGCGTCCCGCGCAGGCAGCCGAAGTACTCCGAGCGTTGCCCCTGGAACGCGAACCCCTCGGCGATCGCCTTCGGCAGGAGCGAGGGATCCGTGAAGTCGGCGTAATACCCTACGCGCTCGCCGGTGAGCCTGACGTGCGCCGCGTGATGGAAGTCGTCGGACCAGACCGCATCGAGCCCGAGGCCGCCGGCCTCCCGGGGCAGGACGAGCTTCCGGTCGTTGTCGTGCGACTCGGCGATGACGTGGAAGGGGCGTCCGAGCTGCCGCGCCTCGGCGCGGCCCGCCTCCGCGAGCTCGGTCAGCACGTGGACCGGGCTCGCGTCGTAGATGGCGTGGACCGCGTCGAGCCGAAGGCCGTCGATGTGGAACTCGTGGACCCAGTACCGCGCGTTCTCGACGAAGTGACGGCGCACGCCGGCCGCGTCCGGGCCGTCGAAGTTGACCGCGCCGCCCCACGGCGTCTTGTAGCGGTTCGTGAAATAGGGGCCGTACTCGCCGAGGTAATTCCCTTCGGGACCCAGATGGTTGTAGACGACGTCGAGGACCACCGACAGGCCCATCGCATGGCACGCGTCCACGAGCCGCCGGAGCCCGTGAGGCCCCCCGTACGTCGACTGCGGGGCGTAGAGGTGCACGCCGTCGTAGCCCCAGTTCCGCGAGCCCGGGAACTCGGCGACGGGCATCAGCTCGACGGCCGTCACGCCGAGGTCCACGAGCGCGCCGAGGTTCCGGATCACGGCTTCGAACGTGCCGGCCGGCGTGAAGGTGCCCACGTGCAGCTCGTAGAGCACGAGATCGCCGAGCGCGTGGCCGGCGAACGCCTGGTCCGTCCACGCGAGCTCGTCGGGGTCCACGACCGCGGACGGCCCGTGCACACCTTCCGGTTGCCACCGCGAGACCGGATCCGGACGATAGCGCTCGCCGTCCAGGCGATACTGGTATCGCGCGCCGGCCGACACGCCGGGCAGCGTCGTCGCGAACCGATCGGCGTCGACGCGCGTGAGCGGGTGCGGCTTCCGTCCATCGACGACGACGTCGACCGTGCGACAACGGGGCGCCCACACCGTGAACGTCACGCCGCCGGCATGACGGCTTGCACCGAGTCGATTCATACGGTCCAATTGGTCACACCATGTGCGACGGCGGGGGCTGCATGAGTGCCCGCGGGCGCCGTTGAGACGTCAGAGGAACCGCACTCCCGGCCCGGCTCATGAAAGGTACTCGCTGATGCCCTCTTCGTTCTCACTGGTCCTTCACACCCATCTTCCGATGGTGGTCAATCACGGACGTTGGCCGCACGGCAGCGACTGGCTCAACGAGGCGGCGTTCGAGTGCTACCTGCCGCTCCTGGAGGCGATCCACCGGCTCGTCGCCGACGGGATCTCTCCCAAGTGGACGATCAACATCTCGCCGATCCTCGCCGAGCAGCTCGCGTCCCCGGAGTTCCAGAAGGAGATGTCGTTCTACTACGACAACGTCCGCCGGGCGTGCGTCGACACGCGCGAGCACTTCGCGAATCACGGCCTCGGCGACGTGGCTCGTCTCACGCACTTCTGGGAAGAGTTCTACGAGCGAATGTGGGAGCTGCATCGGCGCATCGGTGGCGATATTCCGGGCACGTTCGCCGAATTGCAAGCTGCGGGCCACGTGGAGATCATCACGACCGCCGCCACCCACGGCTACCTGCCCCTCCTCTCGCGCGACGAGTCGATTCACCTCCAGCTCCGGACCGCCATCGAGACGCACCGGCGGCACTTCGGCCAGGCGCCCCGAGGTATCTGGCTGCCGGAGTGCGCCTACCGCCCGCGCTACGAGTGGACGCCGCCGACGGGCCGCGACCGTGAGCGCTTCATGCGGCCCGGCCTCGAGGAGCTGCTCGCGGCCCACGGTCTCGAGTACTTCGTCGCCGACGCGCATCTGCTCGCGGCGGGCGCGCCGATGTTCCCCTACCGCGAGTACATGGCCTTCCGTCGGGATCTCGGCGGTCCGTCATCGGCGGAGCCGTCGGCGACCGTGCCGCGCTCACCGTACGCGACGTACCGGATCAGCTCGCGCGGAGGGACTGGAGAGGCCACGGGGTTCTTCCGCGATCCTCGCACCACGCTCCAGGTGTGGAGCCGCGAGCACGGCTACCCGGGCGACTTCGCGTATCTCGAGTTCCACAAGAAGCACTTCCCGGGCGGGCTCCGGTTCTGGAAGATCACCGACGCGTCGCGTGACCTCGCGACCAAGGGGGTGTACGAGCCGGACGCGGCGCGCGCGAAGGTCCGCGAGCACGCGCGGCACTTCGTCGCGCTCGTCAGCGACACGCTCGCCGCGGCCGAGAGCGACGGTCCCGCCGTCGTCTGCTCCCCGTACGATGCCGAGCTGTTCGGGCACTGGTGGTTCGAGGGTCCGGCGTGGCTCGAGCAGGTCGCCCGGGAGATGGCGAAGAACGGCGTGCGGCCGATGGCGCTCGGTGAAGCGGTCGCCGCGGTCCCCCCGCGCACGACCATCTCGCTCCCCGAGGGCTCCTGGGGAGAGGGCGGCGACCATCGCGTCTGGCTGAACGCGGACACGGAGTGGACGTGGGACCGCCTGTACAGCGCGGAAGCCGAGTGGGTCGAGCTGGTCTCGCACGCGGCCGACGCCCACCGGGAGCTCCGGCGCGCGCTGGCCCAGGCCACGCGCGAGCTGCTGCTGCTCCAGGCCTCCGACTGGCCGTTCCTCATCACGACCGGCTCGGCGCGCGACTACGCCGAGCGGCGCGTCGCGGAGCACTACGCGGACTTCAAGCGGCTCACGGAGATGGCGAGGCGTCTGCGGGACGGCGAACCGCTGTCGGTCGAGGCGGCCGAGCTCCTGCGGCGCCTCGAGCGCGAGGACTTCTGCTTCCCCGACCTCGATCCCGCGTGGGGCGTGGCCCGCGGCGCGGCCCGGTGATGGCGACGACACGCGAGAGGCTCGCGGGCTCCACGCCCGGGGCGGAGCGCGATGCGCTCCCCCCCATGGCAACATAGATGCGGCGACCGAGAGTCCTCGCGATGATCATGGCCGGCGGCAAGGGCGAGCGCCTGCATCCGCTGACCCGCGACCGCTCGAAGCCGGCGGTGCCCTACGGCGGCCGCTGGCGGATCATCGACTTCGTCCTGTCGAACTTCGCGAACTCCGAGCTGCTGGCGCTCTACGTCCTCGTGCAGTACAAGTCGCAGTCGCTCATCGAGCACCTGCGGCTCGCCTGGCGTACGGGCGGGGTGCTGCAGGACTACTTCGTGACCGTCGTGCCGCCACAGATGCGGTTCGGCCCGGCGTGGTACCGCGGCACGGCGGACGCCGTCTTGCAGAACCTCAACCTCGTCGACGACTTCAACCCGGACGTCGTCGCGGTCTTCGGCGCCGACCACATCTACCGGATGGACGTGAACCAGATGGTCGCCTTCCACCACGAATCGGGCGCCGAGGTGACGATCGCCGCGCGCCGCGTCGATGTGAAGGAGGCGACCGCCTTCGGCGTGCTCGCCGTGGACCGGCACGCGCGGGTCGCCGAGTGGGAGGAGAAGCCGGCGCAGCCGAAGCCGACGCCCGACGATCCCGCGAGCGCGCTCGTGTCGATGGGCAACTACCTGTTCAACCGCCGGACGCTCGTGGACGCACTGCTGGCCGACGCCCGGCGCTCCACCGACCACGACTTCGGCCGCTCCATCATCCCCGAGCTCGTGCCCGCCGGCCGCGTGTTCGTGTACGACTTCCAGCGCAACGAGGTGCCGGGCACGAAGCCGTACGAGGAGCCCGGCTACTGGCGCGACGTGGGGACGCTCGAGTCGTACTGGGACGCGCACATGGATCTCCTCGGCGAGTCCCCGCGCCTCGATCTCGACAACCGCCACTGGCCGATCCGCACCGCCTCGCACCCCGGTCCCGCCGCCCGCTTCATCGGCTCGGACGTGGACAACACGCAGGTCGCCGAGGGCTCGCTGATCAAGCGCGCCACGCTGAGGAACTCGATCCTCGGCCGGAGCGTCTGGGTGAACGAGGGCGCGGTCATCGAGGACTCGATCATCATGGACCACACGACCGTCGGGAAGGGGGCGAGGCTACGGCGCGCGATCGTCGACCGGTTCAACATCGTCGCCGCGGACACCGAGATCGGGTTCCATCCGGAGACGGACCGCCGGCGGTACCACGTCGACCCGTCGGGGCTCGTCGTCGTCCCGCGCGGAGGCCGCAGGGAGTTCCTGCTCGGCCTCGAAGAGCTGTAGGCCCCGCGTCGTGAGTCACCCGCGCTCGATCATCGTCCACGGGCACTTCTACCAGCCGCCGCGCGAGAACCCATGGCTGGAAGAGGTCGAGGTCCAGGACTCCGCGGCGCCGGCGCACGACTGGAACGAGCGCGTCACCGCCGAGTGCTACGCGCCGAACACCGCCGCGCGACGCGTGAACGCGCACAACCGCATCCACGACATCGTGAACAACTTCGAGAAGATCTCGTTCAACGTCGGCCCGACGCTCATGAGCTGGCTCGAGCGGCACGCGGAGGACGTGTACCGCACGATCGTCGAGGCCGACCGTGTGAGCGCCCGGGAGCGCGGGCACGGCAACGCGCTCGCGCAGGTCTACAACCACATGATCATGCCGCTCGCCACGCGGCGCGACCAGGTCACCCAGGTGCGCTGGGGGCTGGCGGACTTCCGCAGCCGCTTCTCACGCGAGGCGGAGGGCATGTGGCTGCCGGAGACCGCCGCCGACAGCGAGACGCTCGAGGTGCTCGCCGAGCACGGCGTGAAGTTCACGATCCTCGCGCCCAACCAGGCGTGGAGGATCCGGCCCCTCGACCGCGACGCGTGGGTCGAGGTCGGCGATCGGATCGACCCGAGCCGGCCGTACCTCTGGCGCAGCCGCCGCGGACACGAGCTGACGCTCTTCTTCTACGACGGCCCCATCTCGCGCGCGATCGCGTTCGAGCACCTGCTCGAGCGCGGCGAGACGCTCGTCGCACGGCTCAGGGACGGCTTCTCGGACGCCCGCGACTGGCCGGAGCTCGTGCACGGCGCCACCGACGGCGAATCCTACGGTCATCACTCCAAGTTCGGCGACATGGCGCTCGCCGCCGCGGTGCAGCAGATCGAGGCGGAAGGGTTCGCGGATCTCACCAACTACGCCGCGTTCCTCGCCAAGCACCGGCCCACCTGGGCCGTCGAGATCCGCGAGCGGACGTCGTGGAGCTGCGCGCACGGGGTCGAGCGCTGGCGCGCGGACTGCGGTTGCCGGGTGAACCCGTCGACGCACCAGCGGTGGCGGGCGCCGCTGCGCGAGGCCCTCGACTGGCTGCGCGACCGGGTCGACGGGTGGTACGAGGCGCGTGCGGGAGCGCTGTTCCAGGACCCCTGGGCGGCACGCGACGAGTACATCGAGGTCATCCTCGACCGGTCTCCGGCGCGCCTGGCGGAGTTCCTCGGGCGCCATCAGCGCTCCCCGCTCGACGCGGCGGCCACGCTCGAGGCCCGCCGGCTGCTCGAGATGCAGCGCAACCGCTTGCTCATGTACACCTCCTGCGGCTGGTTCTTCGACGAGCTCAGCGCGCTCGAGCCGGTCCAGATCTTGAAGTACGCGGCCATCGCGATGCAGGACCTGCGGGACCTCGGCGGCGGTCCCCTCGAGCCGGAGCTCCTCCGGCGGCTCGAAGTCGCGCCGACGAACGTCCGCGAGTTCCGCGACGGCGCCGACGTCTGGCGCCGCCTCGTCCGCCCCGTCGCCGTCGACCTCCGCCGGGTCGTCGCGCACTATGCCATCAGCGGTCTCCTCGAGGACTACCCGGACGACATGCGGATCTACGCGTTCCGGGTGCGCCGGCTGGACGAAGTCGGCGAGTCGTACGCCGGCACGGCGCTCCGGATCGCGCACGTCCGCGTCAGCTCGGAGATCACCGGCGACACGAAGGAGCAGATGTACGCCGTGCTGCACTTCGGCGGGCACGACTTCTCGTGCGGCGTGAGGGCGTGGGAGGACCGGGTCACGTACGACGAGATGAAGGCGCAGCTCACGAGCCGGTACGCGCGCTTCTCGATGGCCGACATGGTCCGGGCGATGGACGACTGGTTCCCGGGCCAGTCGTTCTCGCTCCCGCACCTCTTCCTCGAGGAACGGCGCCGCGTCCTCGCGAACGTCACGCGGGCGGTGCTCGACAAGCACGAGGAGGCGTACCGGCGGATCTGGGACGAGAGCCGCAAGCTCGTGCACTACCTCCGGCAGGCCGATGCGCCGATCCCCGAGGCGCTCAGGATCGTCGCGCGGCACGTCCTCGAGGAGGAGGCGCGCGCATTGCTCGCGACGGTGCCCCAGGCGCGCGCGATCCCGCACACCCTGTTCGAGCTCGTCGACGAGGCCCAGGCGCTCGGGCTCACCCTCGACCTCACCCCCGCGCGACCGGCGATGCACGAGGCCGTCCGCACCGCGCTCGCCGCCGTGGCCGAGGTGCCGCGGCCCGAACGCGCGGCCGACGCCCTCGCGCTCGTGTCCGGCGCTCAGCAGCTCGGTGTGCGGTTCGGCCTCTGGGCGGTCCAGAACCAGTTCTTCGACATCTGGCGCGCGCGGCCCGGCGACCGACTGGTGCTGCAACCGCTCGCGCTCGCCCTCGGCTTCGAGCTGCCGCTGACGCCGTGAGCAGCCTGAACCGTCTTCGCAGCGAGCCCGACGCGCTGCGCCGGGTCCCGGTGGCGACCTACCGCTTGCAGCTCTCGCCCGATCTCGACTTCGACGCGGCCGCATCCCTCGTCGACTACCTCGATGCCCTCGGCGTGACCGACGTCTACACGTCGCCGTTCTTCGAGACCGCGTCGGACGCCTCGCACGGCTACGACGTCAGCGACCACGGGCGACTGCGGGACGAGCTCGGCGGCGAGGCGGCCTTCGCACGGGTTGCCGACGCGCTCAAGCGCCGCGGCCTCGGTCTGCTCGTGGACCTGGTGCCGAACCACATGGGCATCGCACGCGCGAGGAACGCGTGGTGGCGCGACGTGCTGGAGAACGGGCCGTCGTCGGCCTATGCCTCGGTGTTCGACATCGACTGGGACCCGGTGAAGCCGGAGCTGCACGGCAAGGTGCTGCTGCCGATCCTCGGCGACCAGTACGGCGCCGTCCTCGACTCCGGCCGGCTGAGCCTCGAGCTCGATGACGGGCTGTTCTGGGTGCGCTACTACGAGACGCGGCTGCCGGTGGCGCCACCGACGTACGGCCGCGTGCTGAGCCACGGGATCGAGGAGCTCCAGAGCAGGCTCGGCGCCGAGCACCCCGCCATCGTCGAGCTCAAGAGCGTCATCACCTGGTTCGCCACGATTCCGCCGCCCCACGCCGGCGATCCGGGACGGCTGGCCGCGAGCGCCGACCACAAGGAATCGGGCCGGCAGCGCCTCGTCCGCCTGCTCGCCAAGTGGCCGGACGTCCGCGCGTTCCTCGAGGACACCGTCCGGCGCTTCAACGGCACGCCGGGCGATCCGCGGAGCTTCGACCTGCTCGACGCGCTCCTCGGCGATCAGGCGTACCGGCTGGCGTACTGGCGAGTGGCCGGCGAAGAGATCAACTACCGGCGCTTCTTCGACATCAACGACCTCGCGGCGATCCGGGTGGAGGAGCCGCGCGTGTTCGCGGAGACGCACCGCCTCGTCCTTCGCCTCGTCGGTGACGGCACGGTGACCGGCCTGCGCGTCGACCATCCCGACGGGCTCTACGCTCCGGCCGAGTACTTCCGCCGGCTGCAGGAGGGGTGCCTCGAGGCGACCGGCGGCAGCGGGGAGGCGCCACGCCCGTTCTACATCGTCGCGGAGAAGATCCTGTCGCCCGGCGAGCGGTTGCCGGACACGTGGGCGGTCGCCGGCACGACCGGCTACGACTTCCTGAACCTGGTCAACGGCATCTTCGTCGATCGCCGCCAGGCGCGGGCCCTCGAGCAGCTCTACACGCGCCTGACCCACGAGCGGGTCTCGTTCGCGGAGATCGTCTACACCGCGAAGCGCGTCATCATGGAGACGTCGATGGCGTCCGAGCTCAACATGCTCGGTCACCGGCTCAACCGCATCTCGGAGAAACACCGGTCGTCGCGTGACTTCACGCTGCGCAGCCTCATCCGGGCGCTCCGGCAGATCATCGCGTGCTTCCCGGTCTACCGGACGTACTTCGGCGACGAGGGCGACGAGACCCACGATCGCGCGACCCTCGAGCGGGCGGTCGAGCTCGCGAAGCGGCGCCACCCGGGCGTCGATGCCTCCGTCTACGACTGGATCCACCGGCTGCTCGCGCTGGAGCTCCCGCCGTGGGCCGGCGAGCAGGACCGTCGCGAGCGGCTCGACTTCGTGATGCGATTCCAGCAGATCACGGGTCCCGTGACGGCGAAGGGCTACGAGGACACCGCGCTCTACCGCTATCACCGCCTCGTCTCGCTGAACGAGGTCGGCGGCGATCCGAGCCGCTTCGGCACGTCGATCGCCGAGTTCCACGCCGCGATGCGCGAGCGGCAGGCGGATGCCCCGGCCGGGCTTTCGACGACGGCGACCCACGACACCAAGCGCGGCGAGGACGTGCGGGCGCGGATCAACGTCCTCTCCGAGATCCCGGCGGAGTGGCGCCGCCGCGTCGCCCGGTGGCAGCGCCTGAACCGCCGGCACCGCACGGTGGTCGACGGGCGGCCGGTCCCCGGGCCGACCGAGGAATACCTCATCTACCAGACGCTCGCCGGCGCCTGGCCGATCACCGCGGAGCGCGTGCGGGCGTACGTCGTGAAGGCGATGCGCGAGGCGAAGAGCTCGACGAGCTGGATCACCCAGAACGAGCGGTACGAAGAGGCGATGCTCCGGTTCACGGACACCGTGCTCGACCGGCGCCGGTCGCGCGAGTTCCTCCGCGACCTGGGCGAGTTCCAGGAGCGCGTGGCGCACTTCGGACGGCTCAACGGCCTCGCGCAGGTGCTCGTGAAGATCGCCGCGCCGGGTGTTCCCGACTTCTACCAGGGCACGGAGCTGTGGGACCTGGCGCTCGTGGACCCCGACAACCGGCGTCCCGTCGACTTCGCCCTGCGCCGGCGGCTGCTCGACGAGCTGGCGATGGAGATCGAGACGACGAGCGACCTGTCGGCGCTGGCCCGGCGGCTCGCCGAGACGGCGGCGGACGGTCGCGTGAAGCTCTACCTGATCCGCCAGGCCCTCGCGTTCCGCCGCCGCCATCGCGGGCTGTTCCTCGCGGGCGCCTACGAGGCGATCGACGCCGCCGGACCGTGGGCGGACAGCGTGTGCGCCTTCGCGCGCGTGCATGGGCTCGAGGCCGCGCTCGTCGTGGTGCCGCGCCTGCTCGCGTCACGGAGTGCCGACGGCCTGCCGCTCGGCGAGGCGTTCTGGGAGTCGACGCGCCTCGAGGTGCCGGCGACAGCGCGCGGCGTCTATCGCGATGTCTTCACGGGCCACCGCGTCGAGGTGAGCTCCGACGGCCTGGTGCCGGTCGCCCACCTCCTCGCCGGCTTTCCCGTGGCCCTGCTCGGACGCGAGCCGTGAGCGTGCACACCTTCCAGTTCGTCGGGTGCGTGGAGGTGCGCCAGGCGCTCGACCGTCGCGCGCTCGACGAGCGCGAGCTCATGGACCGTCTCGAGGAGGTGCCGGCCGGGTCGATCGCCTACCACACGCATGGCTACTTCCTGCGCCACCGGCCGTTCACGACGCCGTACGGCAACGACTTCGCGGCGTGGGTCGCGGTGCACGTGCGCGACCAGGCGCTGGCCGAGCGCCTGGCCGTGATCAACCCGTTCGAGTTCACGGACGTCGAGGACCTCCGCGAGGAGCTCACCTCGACGATCCACGACCACCTCCTCCGGCTCTCGTCCGTCCCGCAGGTCGAGTTCGGCGAGCCGTTCTACTTCCAGCAGTCCCACCTGGTGGAGGTGCCGCTCGGACCGGCGTGCACCACGCTCGCAGAGTTCCGCGCGCAGCTCGGCGAGGTCGAATCGAGCGCGATCTACGTGCACATGGTCGAGGCGCGGACCCGGCTCGGGCGCCGATCCGACGACTTCGCCGAGTGGCTCCGCACCTCGCTCGGACTCGCCGATCTCGCCGAGCGCATCGAGCGCATCGACACCTACATGACGAGCCTCGAGCGGGTGCGGGCGCGCATCCTGTCCCTCGTCGACGCCGCGCTCGCGGAGCCGCGATCGTGAGGCTCGACGACTACCGGGCTGTCGCGCCACGCGGCGCGCTCGACATCATCCACCGGCTCGCCGAGCGCCTCGCCGGCAGGCGCGTGCTGCACGTGAGCGCGGGGCGGTTCGGGACCGGCTCGGCCGAGATGCTGACCACCGTGGTGCCGCTGATCGCCGACGTGGGGATCGAGGCGAGCTGGGAGATCACCGGCGGGGATCCGCCGTTCTACGCGACCGCCCGTGCGCTCGGCGCGGCGCTCGAGGGCCGTGAGCGCGTGCTCGACGACGAGGCGCTCGACCACTACGTCGAGATGAACCGGGTCAACGCGAAGAAGCTGCGCCTCGACGCTGACGTCGTCATCGTGCATGACGTGCAGCCGGCGACGCTCGTCACGGACCGTCCGGCGGAGGGCCGCTGGCTCTGGCGCTGCCACTTCGACTGCTCGCGGCCGACCCGGCGCGCGTGGTCGTTCATGCGCCGGTTTCTCGGGCAGTACGACGCCGCCGTGTTCTCGCTGCCGAAGTTCACGCGGCGACTGACGGTCCCCCACTACGTGATCCACCCCGCGATCGACCCGCTGTCGGACAAGAACCGCGACCTCGGCCCGCTCCAGATCACGCGGCAGCTCGACGCGCTCCGCGTCCCTCGCGACCGGCCGCTCCTGGTGCAGGTCGGTCCCTTCACGCGCGCCGCCGACCCGCTCGGCGTGGTCAACGCGTACCGGCTCGTGCGGCGCTACCACCACGTGCGGCTGGTCCTCGCCGGGACCGCCGGCGAGGACCAGGAGAGCGTCGAGGTCCTGGGCGAACTGCGGGAGGTGGCGCAGCACGACCCGGACGTGATCGTGCTCGAGCTGCCGCCGGAGGCGCACCTGCAGATCAACGCGCTCCAGCGGGCCGCGACGATCGTCCTCCAGAAGTCGCTGCGCGAGGGGTTCGGTCTCGGGGCGGCCGAGGCGATGTGGAAGGGCAAACCCGTCATCGGCGGCTCTGCAGGCGGGTTGACGCAGCAGATCATCTACGACGTCACCGGGTACACCGTCCACTCGGTGGACGGTGCCGCCTTCCGCATCCGCCACCTGCTCAACCACCCGGAGCTGATCGCCCGCATGGGCGCGGCGGGCCGCGAGCACGTGCGGCGCTCGTTCCTCGCGACGCGCCACCTGACCGACTCCCTGGCGTTGCTGATCCACGTGATGCGATGAGCGAGCCGAGCGGTGACCGGGCCGAGGGGCCGGCCGCGCCCGAGGGGCGCGCGGCCGCGCCCGAGGGGCGCGCGGCCGCGCCCGAGGGGCGCGCGGCCGCGCCCGAGGGGCGCGCGGCCGCGCCCGAGGGCGTCGACGACCTCGGGCCGGGAGTCGGGGAGGCGCTGGAGCGCCTGCGGCCACGGGACCTCGCCGTGGGCATGCTCACGTACAACAACGCGGAGACGGCCGCGGCCGTCGCGCAGAGCGCGGTCCGGGGCATCGAGCAGTATCTTCCCGGCACGTCGGCGGTGATCCTCAGCGTCGACACCGGGTCCGTGGACGGGACGCCGGACACCCTCGTCGGGCCGTCGGCGGTGCCCGTCGTGTCGATGGTCCACCAGGCGCGGCTGGCCGAGCGTCTGACCGTCCCGTTCCACGGGGTACCGGGACGCAGCGAAGCGCTGCGCCGAACGCTCGCCGCGTCGCACCGGCTCGGCGCGCGGGCCCTGGTCCTGCTGGAGGCGGATCTCGCGTCGCCGCCACCCGAGTGGGTGGCGCGCCTGGCGCTGCCGGTGCTCGAAGACAAGGCCGGCTTCGTCGCGCCGGTCTACGCGCGGCACCGCTACGAGGGGACGATCACGAATCTCCTGCTGGCGCCGCTGATCCGCGCGCTCTACGGGCGCCGTGTCCGGCAGCCGTTCGGCGGCGAGCAGGCGCTGTCCGGGCGGCTCGTGGACCACCTGCTGATCCACCCGCAGTGGGACTGGCGGAGCGACGATCTGAGCGATGTCTGGGTGCTCGGCACGGCCATCGCCGACGGCTTCAGCGTGTGGGAGACCTGGCTCGGCCGCCGGACGATCCGCTCGCGCGCCCGCACCACGGACCTGCCCTCGATGCTCGCGCAGACGCTCGGCGCCGTCTTCGCCGTCATGCACCGCCACCAGGACCTGTGGCTCGACGTCCGCGGCAGCGAGCCGCTGCCAGAAGTCGGCGAGCGCGTGCTGCCCGCGGTCGACCCCATCGAGGTCGACGTGCCCCGCATGATCGAGGGCTTTCGCCTGGGTCTCAGGGACCTCGTGCCGATCTGGGAGCACATCCTGGCGCCGGAGACGCTGGGCGACGTGCTGTCGCTCGAGACGGTCGACCCGGCGGAGTTCCGGTTCCCCGACGACGTGTGGGCGCGCGTCGCCTACGACTTCGCCCTCGGCTATCACTACGACGTCGTGTACCGCGACCACCTGCTCCGCTCGCTGGCGCCGCTCTACCTGGGCCGCACGGCAGCGTTCGTCCGGCAGACGCAGGGTCGCAGCGCAGAGGCCACGGAGGCGATGCTGGACGCCGTGGGCGCCGCGTTCGAGCGCCAGAAACCGTACCTGACGGACCGGTGGAGATGAAGGACCTCAAGAAGACCGTGATCATCGAGCACGTGGAACCCACGGTGGACGGCGGCCGCTACCCCGCGAAGCGCGAGGTCGGATGCGTCGTCGAGGTCACCGCGGACATCTTCAAGGAGGGCCACGACAAGCTCCTCGCGTGGCTCAAGTACCGCCGCGCCGACGCGAGCGCCTGGGACGAGACCCCCATGCGTTTCGTCGACAACGACCGCTGGGCCGGCCGGTTCAAGCTGACGCAGAACACGCGGTACGTGTTCACGATCGAGGCGGTCATCGACGTGTTCGGCTCCTGGCTCGCCGACCTCGAGAAGCGGCTCGCCGCCCGCCAGCCGGACCTCTCGAGCGAGCTGATCGAAGGCGCGGCCCTCGTCCGCGATGCGCTCCTCCGGGCGCGTGACGAGGACCGCGCGCGCCTCGAAGCGTACGCGGGCCGCATCGCCGCCACGGCGGACCAGCCGGCCGCCGCGGAGGCGGCGCTCGACCCCGCGCTCACCGTGCTGATGGAGGCGGCCGTGGACCGGACGGACGCCACGTGGTGCGACCGCGAGTTCGAGATCGTCGCGGACCGCGCGCGCGCGCGCTTCGCCGCCTGGTACGAGTTCTTCCCGCGCTCGGGGCAGGTTCCCGGGAAGCATGGCACGTTCCGGGACGCCGAGTTCCAGCTTCGCCGCGCCGCCTCCATGGGCTTCGACGTCGTGTACCTGCCACCGATCCACCCCGTCGGGCGGCGATTCCGCAAGGGCCGCAACAACGCGCTCGAGGCGCAGCCGGACGATCCCGGGAGCGTCTGGGCGATCGGGAGCGAGGAAGGCGGTCACGCCGCCGTCCATCCGGAGCTCGGGACCATCGAGGACTTCGATGCCTTCGTCGCCACGGCGCGCAGCCTGGGGCTCGAGGTCGCGCTCGACTTCACCATCCAGGCCTCGCCGGATCACCCGTGGGTCCGAGAGCACCCCGAGTGGTTCTTCCACCGCCCGGACGGCACGATCAAGTACGCCGAGAACCCGCCGAAGAAATACCAGGACGTGTACCCGCTCAACTTCAGCGGCCGCGACCCGGAGCCGCTCTGGCGGGAGATGCGGCGAGTCCTCGAGTTCTGGATCTCGCACGGGGTCAAGAGCTTCCGCGTCGACAACCCGCACACCAAGCCCGTCCGGTTCTGGGAGTGGCTGATCCGGGACATCCAGACCGAGCACCCGGACGTGATCTTCCTGTCGGAAGCGTTCACGCGGCCGAAGATGATGAAGGTCCTCGCCAAGGCCGGGTTCACGCAGTCGTACACGTACTTCACGTGGCGCAACGAGAAGCAGGAGCTCATCGACTACTTCACCGAGATCACGTCCCCGCCGGTGAGCGATTACTTCCGCGGCAGCCTCTGGCCGAACACGCCGGACATCCTGCACGAGACCCTCCAGCGCGGCGGCCGTCCCGCGTTCAAGATGCGGCTCGTGCTCGCCGCCACCCTGTCCTCGCTCTACGGCATCTACTCCGGGTACGAGCTCTGCGAGAACGTCCCGCGCGAGCCCGGCTCCGAGGAATACCTGAACTCCGAGAAGTACGAGCTCAAGACCCGGAACTGGCGGGAGCCGGGCAACCTGGTGCAGTTCATCACCCGCGTCAACGCGATTCGCCGCGAGCACCCGGCGCTGCAGTGTTACAGCAACCTTCGCTTCTATCCGTCGCTGAGCCCGTCGGTGCTGTGGTACGGCAAGATGACGCCGGACCGGGACGACGTCGTGCTCGTGGCGGCGAGCCTCGACGTCAGCCAGACGCAGGAGACGCTGGTCGAGGTGCCGCTCGACGAGCTCGCGATGAGCGAGCACGAGCCGTACCTGATGCATGAGCTGCTGAGCGACAGCACGTGGGAGTGGCGCGGACGCCGCGGCTACGTGAAGCTCGACCCGCACGTGGACTCCACGCAGATCTTCGCCCTGCGCCGCCTGCGGGGATGACGGGGCGACTCCGCACCTCGGCTCCTCCACGCACCCCCGGTGCGGGCGCGCGACACCCGGGACCGTGACCAAGGACTGGTACAAGGACGCGATCTTCTACGAGGTCCACGTGAAGGCGTTCTTCGACGCCGACGGCAACGGCATCGGCGACTTCACGGGCCTCACGGCGTCGCTCGACTACCTGCGCGACCTCGGCGTCGACTGCGTCTGGATCCTGCCGATGTACCCGTCGCCGCTTCGCGACGACGGCTACGACATCGCCGACTTCTACGGCATCCACCCGGACTACGGGACCGTCGAGGACTTCCAGAAGTTCCTCGACGCCGCGCACGCGCGCGGCCTCCGCGTCATCGCCGACCTCGTCATGAACCACACGTCCGACCAGCACGCGTGGTTCCAGTCGTCGCGGTCCGATCCCGCCGGACCGTACGGCGACTGGTACGTGTGGAGCGACACCGACCAGCGCTACCGCGACGTGCGCATCATCTTCATCGACACCGAGCGCTCCAACTGGGCCTGGGATCCGGTGCGCAAGCAGTACTACTGGCACCGGTTCTTCAGCCACCAGCCGGACCTGAACTACGACAACCCGGCCGTGCGCGCCGCGATGCTCGACGTGATGCGCTTCTGGCTCGACCGCGGCCTCGACGGCTTCCGGTGCGACGCCGTCCCGTATCTCATCGAGCGCAACGGCACGAGCTGCGAGAACCTCACCGAGACCCACGACCTGCTGAAGTCGGTGCGCGGCGTCATCGACGAGGAGTACGGCGGCGACCGGATCCTGCTCGCCGAGGCGAACCAGTGGCCCGAGGACGTCCGCCCGTACTTCGGGGACGGCGACGAGTTCCACATGTCGTTCCACTTCCCGCTCATGCCACGCCTGTACATGGCGATCCGCCGCGAGGACCGCCTGCCGATCACGGACATCTTCACCCACACGCCGCCGATCCCGCCCGCGTGCCAGTGGTGCCTGTTCCTCCGCAACCACGACGAGCTCACCCTCGAGATGGTGACCAACGAGGAACGCGACTACATGTACTACGCCTACGCGTCGGATCCGCACATGAAGCTGAACCTGGGGATCCGCCGGCGCCTGGCACCGCTCATGGACAACGACCGCCGACGGATCGAGCTGCTCAACTGCCTGCTGCTCACGCTGCCTGGCAGCCCGATCATCTACTACGGCGACGAGATCGGCATGGGCGACAACATCTACCTCGGCGATCGCAACGGCGTCAGGACGCCCATGCAGTGGTCGTCGAACCGCAACGCCGACTTCTCCACCGCCGACGCGTCGCGGCTCTACCTGCCCGTCATCAACGACCCCGTCTACGGCTACCAGGCGGTGAACGTCGCCGCGCAGGCGAAGCAGCCGTCGTCGCTGCTCAACACGACGAAGCGGCTCATCGCCGTGCGCAAGAGCTCGCGGGCGTTCGGGCGCGGGACGATCGAGTTCCTGCGGCCGAGGAACCAGACGGTGCTCGCCTTCGTCCGCGCGTGGCGGGACGAGACGATCCTGGTCGTCGCGAACCTCTCGGCCCGCTCGCAGCCCGTCGAGATCGACCTGTCCCCGTACCGGGGCGCGACGCTGTTCGAGCTGCTCGGCGAGACGCGGTTCCCGACCGTCGGCGCCGGGCCCTACTTCCTCTCCCTCGGTCCGCATGGCTTCTACTGGTTCCGGCTCGAACCGCCCGAACGCACGGTGAGGTATGGCATCGAGGACTCCGCCATCTGACATCACGGGGGGACTATCGATGCCCCCCAAACCCCCCACGCTCGGAGCGCCCCGGCAAAGCCGTGGCGCTCCTCGACCACCGGATTCCTCCACGGACTCTGACATCATGGGGGGCCCCGACTTGGCCCCCCAACCCCCCCCACGCTCGGCGGCGGCCCGGGGAACCCGGCCCGCCCCTCGGGAATACGATCCGGCCACGGGCTCTGACATCATGGGGGGACTACCGATGCCCCCCAAGCCCCCCGCACTCGGAGCCGTCCCGGGGGGTGCGCGGATGCACCCGTGGGGTGCGCGGACGCACCCGGGGAACCCGGGACGGCCCTCGACCACCGATGCCGTTCACGGGCTCTGACGCGCTCGCCGCCTGGATCGCCGCACAGCGGTGGTTCGCCGGCAAGACGCGCCGCATCAGCGGGCTCGTCGTCGAGGACCGGGTGCCGGTCGCGGACGCGAGCGTCCTCGTGGTCGCGGTCGCGCTCGACGACGCGACCACGCAGCGGTACGCCGTGCCGCTCCGCGACGGACAGGCCATCGCCGACGCGCTCGACGAGGCGAGTTACGGTCGCGCGCTGCTCGACCTGATCGGGCGGGCCGATCGTGCGGCCGGTGAGTCAGGGGAGATCGCCGGGCAGCCGACGCGAGCCTTCCCGCGGGATCTGCCTCCCGCCCCATCGGTGCGGCGGCTCGCCGGCGAGCAGAGCAACACCTCGATCGTGCTCGGCGAGCGTCTCATGCTGAAGCATTTCCGCCGCCTCGTGCCCGGACGCAATCCCGACGAGGAGATCGGCCGCTTCCTGACGGAGCGGACGTCGTTCACGCACGTCCCGCGGCTCGCCGGGCACCTCGAGTACCGCCGTGGCGCGGAGCGCTCCACGCTGGCCGTGCTGCACGAGCTCGCGACCGGCGCGGAGGACGGGTGGCGCTGGGTGCTCGACGAGCTGCGCGCCATGTACTCTGGGGTGGCGCCGGCGGCCGGCGAGCCGGACGACGTCGAGCGGCAGGCCGGTCCGACGCTCGACGCGCTTCGCCAGCTCGGCGCGGTCACCGCCGAGATGCACCTCGCCCTCGCGGGAGGCGTCGCGGATCCCGCGTTCTCACCGGAGCCGATCACGCCGACCGACGTGGCCGGCTGGTCGCGCGCCGTCGAGCGCCAGCTCGACGAGGCGTCGGGGGTCCTGGAGTCGAGCGGCGCGGCGGATGAGGCGTCCCGGGGAACGCTCGCGGTCCTGCGCGGCGAGCGTGCCCTGCTCTCCGCGGGGCTGATGGAGCTCGTGGGGCGCACGAAGATCCGCCACCACGGCGACTATCATCTGGGGCAGACGCTGTACCGGCCGCGCGAGCGGGAGTGGCTCGTGATCGACTTCGAGGGCGAGCCGCTGCGCCCGCTGGCCGAGCGCCGCGCGAAGCACGCGGCGCTCCGCGACGTCGCCGGCATGCTGCGCTCGCTCGACTACGCCGCGGTGACCGCGATGCCGGCCGGCCTGGACGTCTGGGCGCGTGCGTGGGAGCGCGCCGCGTCAGCCGCGTTCGCCGCCGGGTACCGCGAGCGTGCCGCCGGCGCCCCGTTCCTGCCGGTGTCGCCGACGGCGTTCACGTCGGCGGTGGCCGTGTTCCTCGTGGAGAAGGCCGCGTACGAGGTCGTGTACGAGGCGGCTCACCGGCCCGCGTGGTTGCCGATCCCGCTCGGCGGGCTCACGCGGGCGCTCGCCGCGCTCACTGGCCGCCCTCGGGCTGGGGCGGCGTGAACGTCATCCGGAGGGCGAGCCAGCCCTCCTTGTCGAACTCGACGAGCAGCCCCGACCGGTAGAAGAAGACCGGCGTCTCGTGGTCCTTGCCCGCACGCGTCGGCACGCCCCATCCGATCACGATGGTGTTGCGCGTGAAGATGCCGGGGTTCGGCTCGAGCCGCATGATTCGCACGACGTCCGGCTGATAGCCGGCCGCCGCGAGGAGGCCGAACTCGAACGTGAGCCGGCGGATGCCTGGCGGCGCGCGGTCGCCTTCGTAGACCCACTGCGTCGCGTCGTAGCTCTCGATCTTCAGGGCCTCGGAACGGGTCGGCTCGCCCCACCGCGCGCGGACCACCTCGATCGTGCTCTCGCCCGGAACGATCGCCCCCCACTCCGCCGCGTGGGCAGGTCGAGGCGCAACGACCGCGACCAGGACGACGACGGACACGAGCAGCGCGGCGGACAGGACAACACGGTGACGCACGGTCCTCATCATGCCACGCTCCGGCCCAGAACATTTCAATGAACCCGGCGCGGGACGATCTGAACCGGATGCGCGCTAGAATCCCCTCATGGCGACGGTCCGCGCCCGCTACCGCTTCACGGTCGACCACTTCCACCGCATGGCGGCCGCCGGCGTCTTCACCGAGGACGACCGCGTGGAACTGCTGGAGGGAGAGATCACCGTGATGAGCCCGATCGGCGACCGCCATGTCGCCTGCGTCGACTTCCTCAACGATCGTTTCGGCGAGGCCCTCCGCGTCCGCGCGCTCGTCCGCGTGCAGAGCCCGGTGCGGCTCGGTCCCCACAGCGCGCCCCAGCCCGACATCGCACTGCTGCGCCGGTCAGCCGACTACTACCGCGCCGTCCCTGCCACGCCACGAGACGTCTTCCTCGTCATCGAGGTCGCGGACGCTGACGTGGACTATCCCGACATGGCTGGGCCGGAAACTGATCCGCTTCCTCGGCTCCCTGGCCGTCGAAGCCGGGGGCCGTCGGCCGTCCAGAGCCCGATCGACACGATGCTCGGCGGCTCAGGCTTCGCGGGTCCTGCGTGACGCACCGAGATAAGCCGACGGGATAGGCTGACGGGATAGGCGGCGACGAGCTGCTTGCGAACACCCCGCCCTCAGCAGAATGAAAGCCTGAGTGATGGCGAGTCCCTACAGCGCACCGCGCCTCTGGGCGTACTTCCAGAAGCTCGAAGGCCGGCCGATGTTTCTCATGCTTCGAAGTCAATGGGAGACGGTCAAGATCCGGCTTGGCGAGCGTGTGCCTATCGAGATCTCGACCACACCAATGGCGCGGCTTCTGACAGCGGCCGATATTGCGGCGGCGGTCGCGGAGCGGAAATCAGAGTACGAGGCGACGATCGCCATCTACCGTCGGGACCCGAAGGATGCTGCCCACGCCGCGCCGATTAACGTGGACCGCTACCTCGTGTGGGAACGCATGCCCGATCATCGGGATTTGTTCGCCATGGTGAACGCCGCATCAACATCCGACAATGCCAATCTGCAGGGCTTCCTGGCGGACCACGTGTTTCTCGTGAAGGAAGGGTCTGGCGATGATCACTGGCTCCCGGCGGTCCCGATCGAGATCCGAGCTGTCATCGCGAAACGGAACCTGCGATGAGGGCCGCAGAACTTCGCGGTACAGCGGACCGGCGGGCTCGCGTTGCTCGCCCCCCGGCCGCTGACCGCGGCGTTGGGCAGCTTCTGCAAAGGCGAGGCGTCGGTGTCAACGTCGTATACTCGTGATACGGAGGCGATGCGCGCTTGATCACGTTCAAGGTCGAGATTGAACGAGAGGACGACGGCCGCTGGCTGGCGGAGGTCGTCGAACTGCCCGGTGTCCTCGTGTACGGCGAAACGCAGGAGGTGGCTCTGTCAAGGGTTCAGGCGCTTGCTCTCCGAGTCATTGCCGAGCGTCTGGAGCACGGCGAGGCTGAACCTGAACTGCTGAGCATCTCCTTCAACGCGGCGTGAGCGCCTGGCCGAGCAGCCGCGCTCGCCGGGTGCTGGCGGCGCTCCTGAGGATTGGCTGGGTGGTCAAGCGGCAATCCGGTTCCCACCGAACGTTATCCCGCACGGGATGGGCAGACGTCGTGTTCGCCTTCCACGACGACGAGGAGATCGGGCCCCGCATGCTGGCCCGGATCGCGAAGCGCACTGGTTTGCGACCCGAGGACCTGTGAGCGCCCAACACTGCCGAACTACAGGATTCACCCCGCGGCCTTCGGGCGCGGGTGATCCTGGACGTTAGATGGCGGGGACAATGCTCGTGCCTTTGAGATCTGTCTTCTCGACGAGGCAGGCATCCTTCGTAACCGTCGGTTCGCTAGACGGCGCTGTCCGCCGCCTGGCCGCGGTCGTCAAACGAAGTGTCTGGCAGGAGTGGGCTTCGCCGCGTTGGCCATCTTTGTCGTCTTCTTCGCCGCATCGACAGTCTTTGGCGGCGTCCTCGTGACTTCAACGCGGCCGTTCGCTCAGAAGGTTGGCGCGGGCATGTTCATCGGCGCATTGATGAACGCAAGCGCTCTGGCCCTGTGGCGGTCCACGCAGCCCTTGACTGAGGAGGACATCTCGTTGGTGTCGGCGGGGATTCAGAAGGCGCTCGACACCCCGTCTAACAAGCCGTTCCACCTGCCGCCGGCCCTCGCTCCCTGCGGTCGCTCGGTCCGCCGCAGGTGAACGGCAGCGTTCGGCGCACCAAGCGGCGTGTCGACCGCTGACTTCCGGCTTCGGCCGACCGCGGCTCTGTGCAACCGCCGCGGGTGCTCACCGCGAGCGTTGAGCGTCGGGTCGAGCAAGGGCAATGAGGGTAATGATCGAATGGCGAACACGTGGATCACCGACATGAGGCACTATCTCGATGGCTCCGGAGCCTTGGTCGAGATGCCCGGGCCCGCTCTGAGCTTGGCGCTGTTCCTCGGAGCGATCGTGGCCTGGGTGACAAGCGGCCGGGCCGCTGGGGACGGACGGACCAACGTGCCCTGTCGTCGGAGCCCGGGTCGCAGCAGGTGCCCCGGCGAGATCGAAGCTTCGCTGGCATCGGACGGCGCGACGATCTCATGGCGCTGTCCGGTCTGCGGAGATAACGGCCTGACGCGAGGATGGGAGGGGACGCGTTGGGATCGGCGAGGAACCGGCTGACGTTCGGCGGGAGAACCCGATTCGATCGGGGCTAATACCCGAGCGCCGCCCCGTCGCCGCGGGGATCGGCGCCACCCATGAGCGTCCCGTCACGCACGACGACTCCATGCGCGTGGCCGGCCCGGTGGAAGAAGTCCGGCCCGGGCTTGACGCGGTGACCGCGGCGCTCGAGCGACGCCAGCACCCGGCGTCCAACGCGCCGCTCGACGTGCACGGTGTCCGCCGGCTCGCCGGCGGAGAGCGAGCCGACGACGAACCGCGGGCGCTCGATGGCCTCCTGGATGTCGACGCCGTAGTCGAGGACGTTCGGCAGGACCTGCAGGTGGAACATCGCCTGGCCGTGGCCGCCCATCGTCGCGAACGCCATCACCGGGCGCGCGTCGCGGGTGACGATCGAGGCCGTCAGCGTGTGGAACGGCCGCTTGCGGGGTGCGAGGGCGGTCGGGTGCGACGCGTCCAGCGAGAAGTGGCGGCCACGGTTGTGCAGCAGCACGCCCGTGCCGGGAGGCACGACGCCGGAGCCCCACGCGTTGTAGAGGCTCTGGATGACGGCGACCACGTCGCCGCGACCGTCGGCGACGACGAAGCCGGTCGTGTCGCCCTCGGGATCGCCCCAGGTGTACGGCTGCGCCTTCGCGGGATCGTAGAGGGCCCGGCGCCGCCCTGCGTAGTCCTTCGAGAGCAGCGCGTCGACGGGGACGCGCACGTGCGCCGGGTCGCCGATCCAGCGGTCGCGGTCGGCGTAGGCGAGCTTCGCCATCTCGATCAGGACGTGCAGGTGCTCCGTGGAGCCGAGCCGCCGGCGGGCGACGGGAACGCCCTCGAGCAGGTTGAGCGCCAGCAGCGCCGCGAGCCCTTGCGTCGGCGGCGGCGTCTGGTAGACCGTGGCCCCTCGATACGTCGTGTGGATCGGCTCGCTCCACTCGCCCGTGTGCGCGGCCAGGTCGTCGGCCGTGAGGAAGCCGTCCGCCTCCATGCGCCGCGCGATCGCCTCCGCGATCCGCCCGCGATAGAAGAGGTCGGGTCCCTCCACGCCGAGGCCTTCGAGCGTCCGCGCGAGATCGGCCTGCACCAGGAGCTCGCCTGGCGCCGCAGGACGCCCTCCGGGCGAGAAGATCCGCCGCCATTCGGGATCGGTGATCGCCGGCGTCCACTCGGCGGCCGCCTGGCTGACGAGCGAGGTGGACGGGAAGCCGTGCTCCGCGTAGTGGATGGCGGGACGCAGCAGGTTTGAGAGCGGGCGCGAGCCGAAGCGCTCGAGGAGCATCGCCCATCCACGGACGCAGCCGGGAACGCTGACGGTCGCAGGCCCGAGGGTCGGCAGCTGGGTGTAGCCGCGACGCGCGGCCTCGCCGAACGTCGCGCGCGTCCCCGAGCGTCCGCTTCCGTTCAGGCAGTGAACCCGGCGCGTGGCCGCCTCGTAGTAGAGGCAGAACAGGTCGCCGCCCGCACCGCAGCAGTAGGGCTGCGTGACGGCGAGCACGGCGTTCGTCGCGACGGCGGCATCCGCGGCCGTACCGCCGGCCTTGAGCGTCCCGACGCCCGCCAGGGTGGCGAGAGGGTGCGCCGATGCGACGAGGCCTTCGCGTCCCATCGCGACCGGCCGGTGCGAGTATCCGATGTTCGGCACGTGCCCCTCCGCGTCAGCTGGCGTTCGAGAAGAGCTTCGCGACCTCGTCCTGAGGGAAGACCGGCATCGGCGCCGGGCCGTGGCCGTCGACGAGCGTCACGCCCTGGCCTCGCGGCACCACCTCGCCGATCGCGTGGCAGGCGATGCCGTCTCGCGCGAGCGCATCGATCACGACCGGAGCATCGACCCGCGCGACCGTCATGAGCAGCGCGCCCGAGGCGATCGTGCCGAGCGGGTCGAGCCCGAGCGCGCGGCACAGCTCGGCGCCCTCCGGCAGCACCGCGATGCAGGCCCGCTCGATCCTGAGCCCGACGTCCGCCGCGTCGGCGAGCTCCACCAGCGCGGTCGCGAGACCGCCCTCGGTCGGGTCGTGCATCGCGTGCACGCGCGCGACGTCGCACGCGAGCGCGGCCTCCGGCAGCACGCTGAGCCCCGGCGTCCGCAGCAGGCCCTTCGCGCGCGCCACCACGGACGGCGCGACGCCACGCGCGAGAAGCTCGGGCTCCTTCTCCCGGGCGATCAGGGCCGCGCCCTCGATCGGGATCCCCTTGGTGAGGAGCACGACATCCCCGACCTCGGCACCGCCCGTCGTGACGAGCCGGTCGCGCGCGACCTCGCCGAGCATCGTCCCGACGACCACCGGCCGATCGAGCCCGTACGTGATCTCGGTGTGCCCACCGACCAGGGCGACGTCGAGATCGTCGCACGCGGCCGTGAGCTCCTCGAACAGCGCGGCGACGGACTCACCGGTCGTGCGGCCTTCCGGGAGCAGGAGCGTGGCGAGAAACCATCGAGGGCGTGCTCCACGGACGCCGATGTCGTTGGCGTTCACCTGCAGGGCGTACCAGCCGAGCTCGTCGGTCGCGAACGTGATCGGGTCGGACGTCGCGACGAGGCACCGGTCGCCGAGGTCGATGACCGCCGCATCCTCGCCGACCCTGGGACCGACGATGACACGAGGGTCCCTGACGGGATGTCGGTCGAAGATCGCCTGGAGGGCGTCGGCGCGAAGCTTCCCGACGGGGAGGAACGGCATGCCGGCCGAGTATACAACCGCCACCCGTTCAGGCGGATCGCCGCGTGCGACCGTCGGGGCGTCGCGACAACGCCCTCGCGTGCCGCTTCGCCCTCGCGCGCTGCTTGGCGCGTGGCGCTTGGCGTCGCGACGTCAGGGCGTCGACGGAGACACCACGGGAGCGATCGACAGCGTGGGGAGCGAGCCGAGCCCCGACGCCGGCGTGTCGATGGACACGCCGTTCGACGTCACGAACGTGGTCGTCGTGGACACGGTCACCGCGCCCGAGCCCGTCAGCGGTGTGGTCGTGGAGCCCGTCACCGGCGTCGTCGAGGACCCTGTGAGGGGCGCGGTCGCCGCCGTCGCGGGCAGCGGGACTGGCAAAGGCGCCGGCACGTCGATGCGCGGCGCGCCGGGCGTGACGTCGTTCCCGACGACGAGCGATTGCGGCGCCGACGCCGGCACGGTGAAGCCGTTCCTCACCGTGTTGCGATCCGTGAGCGTGAGTCCGGGTACCGTCGTGAGTCCGTTCGTCGCGGTCGGCGAAGTCAGCTGAACACCCGTGGCCGGGATCCCGCCCGGCAGGACGCCACCGGGCAACGTCACCACCCCCAGCGCGCCCGGAACCGTCGCGGTCGGAGGCACGCCGAGGCCGTTGACCGTCACGGTGGTCTGGGTCACGATGCCGGGTGCGGTGTTGGCGGGCACGCTGATGCCAGGTGCCGTCGTCCCTCCGGGTACCGTCACAGCGGGCGCTGTCCCGGATGCCAGGCCAACGGCGCCAGTGATCGCCGCCCCCGCCGGCGTGCCGCCGGAAACCGGCGGTCCGATCAGCCCCACCGCCGGAGCGGAGGGTGCACCGGTGCCGACCGCCCCGGGAGCGACCTGCGCAGCGACGTGGGGCACGACCGCGCCGACGAGCACGACGGCCCCTGCGAGCGCCACGGTACGCTTCACGATTCGCGTTCTTACCATGGGTTCCTCCAACTGGCCTTGTCGCTGGGGTTGACTGGAAGCAACCGCAGTGCCACGCACGCGCAGGGTGGCGAACGCTCGGCGCACGCCGGGGGCACGGGCGCGCCACGCGACCGTCGCGCTGAGCGTCGGCGTGTCGCCCGCGCGGCGCCCGCGCTCAGCGCGCCGCAGGCTCGTACGTGAGGAGTCGCAGGAGATCCGCGGTGAGGTCGTAGAGCTGCGCGCAGCCGCCGGCGCCGCCGATGAGCGTCTGGATGCGCTTCGGGAGCTCGGCATCCACCACCTCGCCGATGAGCGTGGCGAGCTTGCGCTGTGGCTCGGTGCAGATGCCCATGTAGGGAAGCCGCGGGGTCATGCCGTCCGCTCGCACGACCCGGCCCGTGGTGCTGTCGACCTCGTAGGTGAGCTCGAACCCGTGGACGTTGTCGTACATCGAGTGGAAGAGCCGCAGCCGCCCACCGACACGCTCGATCCGCGCGACCTTCTTGCGCACGAACACACGCGCCTGGCCCGGCTTCGGGCTGTAGAGATCCGCGGTCATCGCCGTCGCGACCCGGCGCGTCCCGAGGAGCGCGCGGCCGGCCTCCGTGTACGCGAAGCAGGAGTCCGGAAGATCGCTCCACCCGGTCGTGTCGAGCTGCCAGCACCCCCACGGATCTCCGGTCGCGGCGAGGGCGCGGTCGCGCGGCATCTTGGCCACCTGGCGCGCGAGCCGTGCGATCTCGATCACGGCGTCGCGCGCCGGTCCTGCGCCCGCTCCGCGGCCGGTCGCTTCCGCGATGCGGCGGCCGAGACCGGCGACCATCGCCGTCCCCGCGAGCTTGCCGATGCCGGTCAGCACGCCGGGATCGACGACGCCGGCGAGCACGCGCGCGCGGGCTTCGCGGATCGCATACGTCGGCGAGGGCAGGACGACCGCCGCCACCTCGATGGCCACCCCCGGCTCGCTTACCCTGGCGGTGTGCGTGAACGCGTCATCGTGCGTGTTGTCCGTCCAGGCGTCGACGACGCGCTGCCAGCGCTCCGCGCTGCGCAGGACCGGGGGATCCATCATCACCATCGACGGCGGCCCTCACAGCCCCTGAACCACTCCCGAGCCGCGCCCCGGGTCCCCCGGGGCGCGTGCGAGCGACCGGGGGGCTTGGGGGGCATCGATAGTCCCCCCATGATGTCAGTGCTGCTCGACGGCGCCGCCCTCGAGGTACGTGTCGGGATCACGGTCGAACTTCTGCTTGCAGCCCACCGCGCAGAAGTAATAGGTCTCGCCCTGGTACTTCGACTGCGCCGCCGCCTTCGCGGGCTCGACGTCCATGTGGCACACGGGGTCCTTCGCCATCGCATCGTCCTCCTTCATCCGCGTGTGCGCGCGGATCCGGTTGCGTGGGCGGTGGCCGGCGCCCGCGACACGCGGTCGCTCGGTGCCCAGCGCTTGAGCCTCAGGCTGTTGGTCACGACCGAGACCGACGAGAACGCCATGGCGGCGCCGGCCAGGATCGGCGACAGCAGCACGCCCCAGATCGGGTAGAGAACGCCGGCCGCGACGGGGATGAGCACCACGTTGTAGCCGAACGCCCACACGAGGTTCTCCTTGATGATGCGGATCGTCCGGCGGGACAGCCCGACGGCCGCCACGACCGCGCGCAGGTCGCCGCGCATGAGGGTCACGTCCGCGGCCTCGATCGCCACGTCGGTCCCGCCGCCCATCGCGATGCCCACGTCGGCCTGCGCGAGCGCCGGCGCGTCGTTGATCCCGTCGCCGACCATGGCCACGAGGCGCTCCTCCGCCTGGAGACGTTTCACCTCGCGCGCCTTGTCCTCGGGGAGCACCTCCGCCAGCACCCGGTCGATTCCCGCCTCGCGCGCGATCGCCCGCGCGGTGACTCGGTTGTCGCCCGTCAGCATGACGACGCCGATGCCCAGCCGTCTCAGCTCCGCGACCGCGTCGCGGGCTTCGGGCTTGAGCACGTCCGCGGCGGCGATGAGGCCGAGCAGCCGGCCGGCGAACGCCACGAACATCACGGTCTTGCCCTCCGCGGCGAGCCGATCTGCGCCGGCCTCCGCGTCACCGACCTCGATGCCGCGCATGTCCATCATCGTGCGATTCCCGAGGAGCACGCGGCCGTCGGGGGCGAGCGCGTCGATACCCTGTCCGGGGACCGTCGTGAATTCCGTCACCGCGGGGAGCGCGAGACCGCGTTCCTTGGCCCGCGCGACGATCGCCTCCCCGAGCGGGTGTTCGGATCCCTGCTCGGCGGCGGCGGCGATCGCCACGATCTCGTCGTCTCCGGCGCCCCGCATGGCGATCACGTCGGTCACGACCGGCCGGCCCACCGTCAGCGTGCCGGTCTTGTCGAAGACGATGGTGCCGACGCGGTGGAGCAGCTCAAGCGCCGCCGCGCTCTTGATGAGGATGCCGTGCTCGGCGCCGCGGCCGGTGCCCACCATGATCGCGGTCGGCGTCGCGAGGCCCATCGCGCACGGACACGCGATGACGAGCACCGCGACGGCGTTCGTCAGCGCCATCATCAACGCGAGCTCGGGACCGAGCGCCCACCAGGCGGCGAACGTGAGCGCCGCGAGGAGGAGCACGATCGGGACGAACACCGCGGCCACCCGGTCCGCCAGCCGCTGGATCGGCGCCCTCGATCCCTGGGCCTCCTCGACGAGCTTGATGATGCGCGCGAGCGTCGTCTCGCTGCCGACGCGCGTCGCGCGGAACACGAAGCTGCCGGTGCGGTTCACCGTCCCGCCGACGACGAGCGCGCTCGGGCCCACGGCCACCGGCACGCTCTCCCCGGTGAGCATCGACTGATCGATGGTCGAGGTACCCTCCACGACGAGACCGTCGACCGGGATCCGCTCGCCGGGACGGATGCGGACGAGATCACCGACCTGGACCTCGGCCGTCGGGACGTCGACCTCCTGCCCGTCGCGCAGCACGCGCGCGGTCCGCGGCGCGAGGTGCATGAGCCGACGGATCGCGTCCGACGTCCGGCCGCGCGCCCGCGCCTCGAGCCACCGCCCGAGCACCACCAGCGTGATTACCACCGCGGCGGTCTCGTAGTACGTCATCGCGCCGTGGCCCATGAACCGGTGCGGCCACAGCGTGACCGCGACACTGAAGAAGAACGCCGCGTTCGTCCCGATCGAGACGAGCGTCGACATCGACGCGGAGCGGTAGCGCAGGTCCCGGAGGAAGCCGGCATGGAACTGCGAGCCGACCCAGAACTGGACGGGGGTGGCGAGCACCAGCTGGAGCCATGGGCTCCGCAGCCACGCGGGCGCGAAGGGGAACAGCTCCGGCATGCCGCCCACCAGGACCGGGAGCGAGAGGACCGCGCCAGCCAAGAACTTCGCGCGCATCAGCCGCTGCTCGCGCTCCCGCGCCTCTCGCTCGCGATCGACGTGCTCCGGTGCGGATGGCGCCTCGGCGAGCTCGTACCCGGCATGCGCGACGGCGTCGCGCAACCCGGCGAGGTCCGTCCGTCCCGCATCGAACGCGATGCTCGCCTGCTCGGTCGCGAGGTTCACGGAGGCCTCGGCCACCCCCGGCACGTCCTTCAGCGCGCGCTCCACCTTCCCGACACACGCGGCGCAGTGCATGCCGCGGACGGGGAGCGTCAGCCGCTCGCGATCACGGGTCACCGTCTCCATCGATCCAGCCTACCGCCCGCCGAAGCGGGAGAACACGTCCAGGAGCTCGTCGATCTTCCGCTGCCGCTCGGTCTTCGTGCCCGACCGCATCGCGTCCGCGACGCACGACTCGATGTGGCGGCCGAGCAGGAGCTTCTGGACCTGCTCGAGCGCCCCCTGCACCGCCGAGACCTGCAGGAGAATGTCGACGCAGTACGCGTCGGCCTCGATCATCCGCTGGAGGCCCTGCACTTGACCCTCGATCCGCCGCAGGCGGCCGAGCGCCTTCGTCCTCGTGTCGTCGTCGATCATCGCGTTCGCCTCGATCCTCGCCGAGCCTGTCGGGGCACGATACCCCCAGGGGGTAGTGTGCAGGACGCCGGCGGCGGCTGTCAACACCGCGAAGGTGAGACGGCGGTCCGGCTCACCGGAGGCTCAGCGCCCGTGAACGAATCGCGTGGTCGAGGAGCGCCCCGGCGCTATGCCTGCCCTCCAGTCCGCCGAGGGGTGTCGAGAGGACCGCCCCGGGGGTTCCCGGGGCGGTTCCGAGCGCGGGGGGGTGTGGGGCATACGCGTTAACGTAATATCGGCTTACGATGTGAATCCGCGGGAAACCCACGATTTCCGGGGTCCAGGTCCGCCAAGAGACCCCGAAAAGACGGGCATGGGGGTGTGGGGCGGGGTGTGGGGGGCCATGTCGGGGCCCCCAGGGACGCAGCGGGAGATCGAGGACCGCCCCGGGTTTCCCGGGGCGGTTCCGAGCGCGGGGGGGTATGGGGGGCCATGTCGGGGCCCCCCATGATCAAAAGAGCGATGGCTGCTCGGCGCCCGCCGTGGTCGATCGCCGGCGGCGGGCCGACGGCTTCGCCGCCTTCCCGCTGTCGCTCGCACCCTTCACGCCGTCGGCCGGCGCCGGCCGCGGCAGCTTCCAGCCCTTGAGGCGCGCGATACGCTCGCCCTGCTTGATGGCGAGCAGGTCGACCAGGCGCGCGAGAGGGTTGCGCAGCAGACCGAGGTACTTCTCCCAGTACCGCGGTGTGAGGGCCAACGTTCGCATCTGCGCGAGCGCCAGCTCGAGCGCGACGCGATCGCCCTTCCGCGCGGCCAGGCGCAGATCGCCGAGGAGCTTGTCTCGGCTGATCCGCGAGGGCGGCGTCCTCGGGACCCGCGCGGCCGGCCGACGGCGGCGGCTCACGGCTTGCCGGAGAGCTCCCGCCGGAGCAGCCGTGCTGCACCGACGAGCGAGCGCAGCTTGGAGACCGCGACCCAGCGCGGCGTCTCCCACAACCCGCAATCCGGCGCGAGCCAGACGCGCTCGGCCGGCACGTGCTCGAGGGCCAGGCGGACGCGCGCGGCAACCTCCTCCGGCGGCTCGACGCGATACGCCTTCACGTCGACGACGCCGACCGCGATCTCCTTGCCGGTGGGGTACTTGGCCCAGAGCTCGATCTCCGCCATCTCCCGGCTGGCGTACTCGAACACGAACTGCTCGACGGGCGCATCGGCGAGGAGCGGGTGGAGCGCCGCGTACCGGCGCGGCGTCGCGAACGAGCCCCGGTGCGCGTTGCCGAAGCACACATGGAGCGCGAGCTTCGCCCTCACACCGGCGACGGTCGCACGCAGGGCCTCCAGCAGCACCGCCGGCCCCTCACGCAGCAGCCGGTGCTTGCCGGCACTCATGACGTAGTTCGGCTCGTCGATCTGGATCAGCTCGCATCCGGCCTCGACGAGGAGGCGAAGCTCCCGATTGACGATGTCGATGAGATCGGCGAGCAGCGTATCCTCGGACGTGTACGGCCCGCCGCGCCGGAGCGGCATCAGGAGCGTGATCGGGCCCGGCACGGCGACGCGAATCGGCCGGTCGGCGTGGGCCCGCGCGAACCGGAACTCGTCCACGATGCCGAGTCCCTCGGGCGCTTCGATGCGGCCGACCACGTCGAACGGACAGTGCGAGTCGTAGCTCGGCGGACCGAGCCGGCGCGGGACCGCGAGCGGGCGCAGCCCCGCGAGGTGGTCGTAGAACCCGCGAATGAACATCGTGCGCCGCATCTCACCGTCGGAGATGACGTCGACGCCCGTCTCGATCTGATCGCGGATCGCGATGCGCACGGCGTCGTCGTACGCCTCGCGCAGATCGGTCGGCCCCAGCCGGTCGGCGGCCGTGGCCTCACGCACGAGGTGCAACCACGACGGCCAGGCGTGCGACCCGACGACGGTGGTGGGAAGCAGTGGCAGCTGAGCTGGCATCGGCCGGATGCTACCACCGTTCCGGAATGGCCATCGGTCCCCGCCGGCGGCGGCCGGTCGCTCATGCCACCCGAACGATCCAAGTGCGTGGGGAGTCAGCGAGCGGCGGCGGCGGGCGGGGTGGAAGGGCGGGTGGAGGGGGGCGAGCCGAGCCCTTCCGGCGAACTCGGCGAACTGCTATCGCGAAACAGCGGCAGCGAGTGGGAACGCCCCGGCGGTGATCGGTCTCCGACGGCGGTGGTCGGTCGCCCCCCTCCACCCGCCCCTCCGCCCCGCCCGCCGCCGCGTCCACGCCGAGGGCTAACTAACGCACCTGGATTTCGTAATCCTCGCGCTGCGGATGCCCGCCCTGCGTCTGGACGGTGATCTTCACGTCGAGCGACGTGCCGAGCTGGCGGAGCACGTCCTTGCCGTCGTTCTCGAGGTAGTGGACGAGCTCCGGGTGGGCGCGCACGACGATCTCGCGCCCCGGCTGGGTGGCCAGCCTCGCCTGGATCGCCCGGAGGATCTCCGCGGTGAGTGTCGCGTCGGAGCGGATCACGCCGCTGCCCTTGCAGGTCGGGCACGCGGTCGACAGCAGCGACCGGAGATCCTGCCGGACGCGCTTGCGCGTCATCTCCACGAGACCGAGCTCCGAGATGTCGAGCACGTTCGTCCGCGCCTTGTCGTCCGCGAGCGCCTTCTTGAGCGCCTTCTCGACCTCCGCGCGGTGCTCCGGCCGTTCCATGTCGATGAAGTCGATGATGATGATGCCGCCGAGATCGCGCAGCCGGATCTGGCGGACGACCTCGTTCACCGCCTCGAGATTGATCTTGAGCACCGTCTGCTCGAAATCCCGCTTGCCGACGTACTTGCCCGTGTTGACGTCGATCGAGACGAGCGCCTCGGTGTGGTCGATCACGATGTAGCCGCCGGACTTGAGCCACACGCGCCGGCGAAGCGCCTTCTCGATCTCGCGCTCGATGCCGTACGTCTCGAAGATCGGCACCCGCCCCTCGTACCGCTTCACGCGGTCGGCGAGCCCGGGCACGAGCGCCTGCACGTCGCTCACGCTCTTCGCGTAGACGTCCGGGTCGTCGACGACGAACTCCTCGACGTCGGTCGACATCAGATCGCGCAGGACGCGGAACGTGAGGTCCATCTCCTGGTGCAGCACGGCCGGCGCCCGCGACTGCTCGTGGCGGCCGTTGATCTGGGCCCAGAGACGGCCGAGGAACGCCAGGTCGGCCGCGAACTCCTCCGCGCCCTTGCCCTCCGCGTTCGTGCGCAGGATGAAGCCGCCGGGCGGCGGGTTCAGCTCGCGCAGCACGCTGCGCAGCCGGTCACGCTCGCGCTCGTCGCGAATGCGGCGCGACACGCCGATGTGGCTCGTCTGGGGCATGTAGACGAGGTACCGGCCGGGCAGCGAGATGAACGAGGTGACGCGCGCGCCCTTGGTTCCGAGCGACTCCTTCGACACCTGCACGAGCACGTCCTGGCCCTTGCGCAGCAGCTCCTCGATCGGCGTCGTCGGCTCGCGCCGCGGCGGCTCCTCGTCGACGTCGACGTCGGCGTCCGGCTCCCCCTCGCTCGCGAGCATCTCGCGGACGTACTCGCCGAGGTTGGCCGTGTAGTCGCCGGCGTAGAGGAACGCGTCCTTCGCGAGGCCGATGTCGACGAACGCGGCCTGCATCCCCGGCAGGACGTTCGTCACCGTGCCCTTGTAGACGCTGCCCACGATCGAGCGCTGCCGGTGGCGCTCGAGGTACAGCTCGACGAGGACGTTACTCTCGAGGACGGCGACCCGGGTCTCGGTGAGCCCCGCGTTGACGACGACGATCCGTTTGCCCACGGCAGCACCTCGCTGACGCGAGCGGCGACCGGCAGGGCCGGCCCGACTCGCGTCTCATTGGAACTGCCGCATCCGGACCGAGACGAGGAGTCCGAGGGCCACGAGGGAGACGAGCATCGACGAGCCCCCGTAACTCATCAGAGGCAACGGGATGCCGACGACCGGCAGGAGACCCGTGACCATCCCCACGTTGACGAGGATCTGGGTGGCGAAGAGCCCCGTCACGCCCAGGGCCACGAGCCGCCCCACCGGATCGCGGGAGGAGGCGGCGATGTCGAAGCCCCGGAGGAGGAGGATCGCGTAGCCGGCCAGCAGCACCAGACAGCCGACGAATCCCCACATCTCGGCGAACACGGCGAAGATGAAATCTGTATGGCGCTCCGGGAGGAAGGCGAGCCGGCTCTGCGTCGCGCCGCTCACGCCCTTGCCCAGGAGCTGCCCCGAACCGATGGCGATCTTGGCCTGGATCACGTTGTACGCGCTCCCGAGGGGATCGCGCAGCGGATCCAGGTACACGAGGACACGTTCCCGCTGGTAATCCTTGATCAGCAGCCAGCCGACCGGCATCGCGGCCGCGCCCATGCCCGCGATCCAGGCGAGGAGCCGGACGCTGATGCCGGCGCCGAACAACAGCAGGATCAGCACGGGAAAGAGCAGCACCGCCGTGCCCAGGTCGGGCTGCTTCACGATGAGCCCGGCCGGGACCAGCACGACGGGGAGGATCCAGAGGAGCGTCGAGACGGTGATGGGCTGCGCCCACCGCGAGCAGAGCAGCCACACGAGCATCAGCACGAACGCGATCTTGAAGATCTCCGACGGCTGGACGCTGAAGGCGCCCACGCCGATCCACCGGCGCGCGCCCGAGACGGTCTTGCCCACGACGAAGATGGCGACGAGGCCCGCGAGGCCGAGCACGTAGAAGAGCGGTGCGACCTGCACGAACCGCCGGTAGTCGATGCTGATGACGACGACGAGGGCAAGGAGGCCGATGCCGAACCACGCGAGCTGCCGCAACGCCACCGCCGACCCCGCCCGTCCGGGGTGCAGGGTCATGAGCGTCGTGGCCGAGACCGCGACCAGCACGGTCGCGGTCACGAGCAGCCCCCAGTCGACGTTCTGGAGCAGCCGGCGGTCGATCTTGAGCGTCATCCGCGGATGTCGATCGACGCGACCTTCTCGAGGAAGATTGCCTCGTAGATCTTCTTGGCGATCGGGGCCGCGACCTGACCGCCCTTGCCGCCGCCCTCGACCATCACGACGACGACGACCTGAGGATCGTGCGCCGGCGCGAAGGACGCGAACCAGGCGTGGTCCTCACCCTTGTCCGCCCGCGAGTTGGTCATCGTCTGCGCCGTCCCGGTCTTGCCCGCGATATCGAGCCCCGGGATGCGTGCCCCGCCGCCCGTGCCGCCCTCGTTCACGACGCTCCACAGGCTCTTGCGCAGGAATTCCTGGACGATCGGCGACAGCTCGACGTAGCCCATCACCTTGCCGGGATCGTTCCACACGACCCCGCGTTCGGATCGTTCGATGCGCTGCACCAGCCGCGGCTTCCACAACACACCACCGTTCGCCAGCGCCGACATGAACCGCGCGACCTGAATCGGCGTAACGAGGACCTGGCCCTGTCCGATCGACATGTTCACCGTCTCGCCTGCATGCCAGATCAGGCGGCCGCGCCGATCGCGCTTCGGGGCCGGGATGAGCCCCGGCTTTTCCCCGGAGAGGTCGATCCCGGTCGCCTGGCCGAGGCCGAACATGCGCGCGTATTTCGCGATCGCCTCGGCGCCGACCCTGAGTCCCGCCTGGTAGAAATAGATGTTACAGGACTGGACGATCGCCCGGCGCAGGTCGACGGACCCGTGTCCCTCCTTCTTCCAGTCCTTGAACGTCAGTCCGCCCAGGTGGAACTCGCCGCTGCAGAAGACGCGGTCCATCGGAGTGAGCTTTCCCTCCTGCAGCCCCGCGGCGGCGACGACGACCTTGAAGACCGACCCGGGCGCGTACTGACTCTGGATGACGCGGTTCAACAGCGGATGCTTCGGGTCCTGGACGATCGAGAGCCACGCGGCGCGGTCGATGGTGCCGGTGAACCGGTCGATCTCGAACGCCGGCGCCGAGACCATCGCAAGCACGTCGCCGGTGCGTGGATCCATGACGACCACGGCCCCGGCACGCCCCTCGAACGCGCGCTCGGCGGCCCCCTGGATGCGGCGGTCGAGCGTCGTCACCACCTGGGCGCCCGGCTCGGGCTCCTTGTGCTGGATGAGGCGGATCGGCCGGCCCAGCGCGTCGACCTCGATCTGCTCACCGCCGTCGCGGCCCCGCAGGTACTCGTCGAGGAGGCGCTCGAGTCCGCTCTGGCCCACCATGTCGCCACGCCGGTAGCGTCCCTGGCGCAGCTGCTCGTCGGTGGCCTCGCGCACGTAGCCGAGCAGGTGCGCGGCGAAGCGGCTCGTCGGGTACGCGCGCTGCGGCTCCACCTCGACGATCACGCCGGGCAGCTCGATCTTCCACTCCTCGATCTTGGCGACGTCCTCGAGCCCGAGCCCGCGACGGATGCGCACCGGCTGGAACGAGTCCGGCGACGCCCGCTCGGCCGCCTGCACGAGGTCCTCGTACGGAATGCGGAGGAGCGACGCCACACGGCCGAGCACGGCGCCGCGCCGCGCGGGATCGCGGTCGAGCTCGCGCGGGATCAGCGACAAGGTGAACGCCGGTCGGTTGTCGACGAGCGGACGGCCGTAGCGGTCGAACAGGATGCCGCGCGGGGCCGCGACCGGGCGGATGCGGGTTCGGTTCTTGTCCGAGGCGTCGAGGAAGCGGCCCCCCTCGAGCACCTGCAGATACCAGAGCTGCGCGACGATCACGAGCAGCGCGGCCATGACCGAGACCGTGATCGCGACGATGCGGCGCTCGTCTCCGCTCCCGGCTGGTCCGAGCCTGGCGTGACGGGGTTGCACGCTCACGCCCGGATCACGCGGCCCGGTCGCGCACGGCGTCCGTCCACGCGAGGAGCAGGACGACCGCGGCGCCGAGGAATCCGTTGTACAGGGCCTGCGGCAGAACCACGTACGTCATGAGCTCGCCGAAGGAGGCCGGGAAGTGGAAGAGCTTCAGCAGTCCGAACCGCCCGACGCCCTCGGCGACCGAGAGGAGCACCAGCCCGGGCACCTGGACGAGTGGCTGGGCGACCGCGAGCCGACCGGAGAGGCCGCCGACCAGCGCGCCGATCGTGGCCTTCGTCAGCCCCTGCACACCGACAAGTCCGCCGGCGGCCACGTCCTGCAGCAGGCCGGCGGCGAACCCGGTCAGGCAGCCGACCTCGGTGCCGCGGCGGAGCGCGACGAGCACGACGATGATCAGCGGGATGTCGGGAGCGATATCGCCGACGCGGATCGCGGGTGCGATCGTCGCCTGCGCGACGTTGCCGCCGAAGATGGTCAGCAGCAGGAAGGCGCGCACGGCGACACGCTCATCCGTTCGGGGGAAAGTGGCCGGCGAGGTCCTGCGCGGTGCTCCCCGTGAGGAGCAGCACCTCGTCGACGCGCGCGAAGTCCACGACGGGCTCCAGCGCCGCATAGTGGAAGAGGGCGGCACCGCGGTCGTCGATGGCACGCACGCGGCCGACCGGGAGGCCGCGCGGGAACACGCCCCCCTGGCCCGCCGTGACGATGAGGTCACCCACCTGGATCTGGTTGCCGTCGCGCGCCATGAACTTCAACCGCATCGTGCCTCGCGGCTCGCCCTCGACGATCCCCGGAGTGCGTGTGCGGACGGCGTGAGCGCCGACGGTCGACGCGGGGTCGGTGAGCACCTGCACGATCGACACGCCCAGGCGCACGTCGACGACACGACCGATGAGACCGTCGGGCGTGATGGCGGCCGTGAGCCGGGTGACGTTGTCTCCGCGACCGCGGTTCACGGTCAGCGAGCGGACCCACCCGCCCCATTCGCGGGCGATGACCTCCCCGGCGAGCGTGTCCAGCGGCAGGCGTGCCCGCAGGTCGAGCAGCCGGCGAAGTCGGCGGTTCTCGTCCTGCACCTCGGCGACGACGAGGCCGTCGATCCGGAACTTCCGGATCTCCTCGCGCAGGCGGGTGTTTTCGTTGCGGACGTCCTTCCAATCCAGGTAGGTGGCCCAGAGCCCGAACGTGGCACGGTAGACGCGGGTGAGCACCGTGTGCACCGGCGTCGTGACGACGGCGACGACGTCGGCGGCGCCGGACGCCTGGCCGCGCGTCTGGAGCGTGAGCAGGACGAGGCACACGAAAATGACCCCGGCCAGCACCAGCACCCCACGACGTTTCACGCGATCGGACCCCGCAGTGGCGACGCCGTCAGGTCGGGATCGCCACCTTCTTCAGGAGATCGAGCTCGTCGAGCACCCGGCCCGTGCCGAGCGCCACGCACGACAGCGGGTCCTCCCCGACGGTCACCGGCAGGTTCGTCTCCTGGCGGAGCAGGTGGTCGAGACCTCGCAGGAGCGCGCCGCCACCCGTCAGCACGATCCCCTTGTCCACGATGTCGGCCGCGAGCTCAGGCGGCGTGCGCTCGAGGCACGTCCGCACCGTCTCGACGATGGTCATCACCGGCTCGCGGAGCGCCTCGCGGATCTCCTCGTCGGTGATGACGATGGTCTTCGGAATGCCGTCGATCAGATCGCGGCCCTTCACTTCCATGCTACGCCGCTCGCCGCCCATCGGATACGCGCCACCGAGATTGATCTTGATTTCCTCGGTACGCCGCTCGCCGACGAGGAGGTTGTAGTGCTTCTTGATGTACTGCACGATCGCCTCGTCCATCTCGTCGCCGGCGATGCGGACGGACTTGCAATAGACGATGCCGGAGAGCGAGATGACGGCGACCTCCGTCGTGCCGCCGCCGATGTCGACGATCATGTTGCCGCCCGGCTCCTGGATCGGCAGCCCGGCGCCGATCGCGGCCGCCATCGGCTCCTCGATGAGATAGACCTCCCGCGCGCCGGCCTGCATGGCCGAATCGCGGACGGCGCGCTTCTCCACCTGCGTGATCCCCGACGGGACACCGACGACGATCCGCGGCCTGACGAGCGTGCGGCGCCGGTGCACCTTGGAGATGAAGTAGTGGAGCATCTTCTCGGTGACGTCGAAGTCGGCGATGACACCGTCCTTGAGCGGCCGGATCGCGACGATGTTGCCGGGCGTGCGGCCGAGCATGGCCTTCGCCTCGTGGCCGACGGCGAGCACCGAATGGTCGGCCTGATGGATCGCGACGATCGACGGCTCGTTGAGGACGATGCCTTCCCCTCTCACGTAGACGAGGGTGTTCGCCGTGCCGAGGTCGACGGCGAGATCGTTCGAGAACATTCCGGCCAGTAGGTTGTAAAGCAATTGCCTACTCCAGGCGTGTCATATTTACCGGTGTCCTGGGTCTGTCTAGCCTAGCACAGTCCGTGCCACGGCCGAACAAAAACGCCGTAACGACAGCCACTTAGATTGCGCAACGCTCGCGTGATCCCGTTGCTGGGCTCTCGTCTGCCGATAAACGGAAATACTTTTCGCGAGGTTTGAGGCCATGTCCGCCCCCGGGGCCACGAGGACCGCGCGTAGCCCGCCTGGCCTTTCCCCGGTGCCGTAGATCCTGAAGCAGAAGGAGGCGAGAGCGCAGCAGCCGGGACCCAGTCTGACACGAGGTTGACGCAGCCTGTCGCCCGACCGGGTCCCACGGTGTCATCGCACCCCGAGCACATTCGGAAGCCAGAGCGTGACGGCCGGGACGTACGCGACGACGGCGAGCGCTGCGACCAGGGCCAGGACGAAGGGCAGCGCCCACCGTGACACCTCCTCCATCGGAACCCCCGCGATCCGGGACGCGACGTAGAGGTTGACCGCCACGGGCGGCGTGACGGTCCCGACCGCGAGGTTGACCGTCATCATGACGCCGAACCAGATCGGGTCCCACTCGAACCGCGCGAGGAGCGGGATGAAGATCGGCAGGAACACGTAGTAGATCGAGATCGCATCGAGCAGCATGCCGGCGATGACGAGCAGGACGTTCAGCAACGCGAGGATGACGTACGGGTTGTCCGAGAGCGTGAGCAGCGAGTGCGCCGCGCGGTCCATCACGCCGAGCGTCGAGCCGGTCCACGAGAACAGGCCGGCGAAACTGACGACGATCATGACGACGGACGTCGCCACCGCCGCGTCGAGAAAGAGGTGGTACAGGTCGGCGAGCGCGAGGTTGCGCAGGACGACGAAGCCGACGAACAGCCCGTACATCACCGCGACGACGGCGGCTTCCGTCGGCGTGAACACGCCTCCGTAGATCCCGCCGAGGATCACGAGCGGCGCGATCAGACCCCACTTCGCCTCCCACGCCGCGCGCGCGATCTCGCGGGGGGTGCCCCACGGCTCGCCGCCCCATCCTCGCCGTCGGGAGATGATGACGACCGGCATGACCAGAGCCAGGCCCATCAGCAGTCCGGGGACGACCCCGGCGGCGAACAGCCTCGACACCGACGTCTCCGTGATCACGCCGTACACGACGAACGCGACGCTCGGCGGAATGAGCACGTCGGTCGTGGCCGCGGCAGCGACGAGCGCGGCGGCGAACCCGACCGCGTACCCGCGGTGGACCATCGCCGGGATCATCACGGAGCCGATCGCCGCCGTGTCTGCCGGGCCGGTGCCCGAGATCGCGCCGAAGAACACGCAGCCACCGACGGCGACGAGTCCGAGGCCGCCGCGCACGGGTCCGATGAGCCGGTTCAGCAGCTGCACGAGGCCGTGCGACAGGCCGACGCGCTCCATGACGAAGCCCGCGAGGATGAAGAAGGGGATCGCCAGCAGCGGGAACTTCGCAATGTTCGCGTACACGTTCGCCGCCGTCACCTGCACCCCGAGGCCGAACGTCCACAGGAACACGACCGCGGTCAGCCCAACCGCGGTGAGGATCGGGACACCGAGCAGGAGCAGCAGCAGGAACGCGCCGAAGAGAACGACGCCCGGATCGATCACGTGTCGCCACGCCACGCGCGCGTGGCGGCTTGCACGATGCGCAGCATCACGAGGACGCCGAACACCGGAATCCCCGCGGTGTACCACCACTGGGGGATGGCGAGCGCCTCCGACGTCGTCCCGAGCATCCGCTCGCTCTCGATCTGGCGGACGCCGTAGTAGACGAGGATGCCGAAGAGCGCCACGCTCAGGACCGCGGAGAAGACGACCGAGCCACGCCGCACGGCACGGGGCAGCCGCTCGACGAGCCAGGTGAACGCCAGGTGCCCGCCCTCCCGGAACGCGACGGCCGTCCCGAGGAGCGTGAGCCACACGAACAGGCTCACCACGAGCTCCTCGGTGAAGGCCAGCGAGTAGCGGATGACGTACCGCGTGATGACGTTGACGAACGCCACGAGCGTCATCACGGCGAAGACGAGCACCGCTGCCGCCTCCTCGAGGCGGTCGAACCGCTGCACGCGGCTATTTCGTCTTCGAGACGATCTGCTCGGCCGACTTCACGAGGTCGGCGCCGACCTCGCCGACCCACTTGTCGTAGACGGGCCGGGTCTTCTCGCGGAACCCCGCGATCGCGGCCGGCGACAGCACGACCACCTCCATGCCGTTCTTCTTGAGGTTCTCGATGCCCTCGGTCGAGCCCTCGAGTCCCTTGCGCGCGGCCGCCTTCTCCCACGCCGCGACCTCGACGGCCGTCTTCTTCACGATCTCGCGATCGGCGGGGGAGAGGCTGTTCCAGGTGAGCTTCGACACGCCGATGATCACGGGGTCGATCGCGTACCCCCAGACGGTGAGGTGCTTCTGCGACGTCCACAGCTTGAACGGCGTGATCACCGTGACGATCGGGTTCTCCTGACCGTCGACGGTGCCGGAAACGAAGGCCTGCTGCGCCTCGCCCCAGTTCATGTTCACCGGGTTCGCACCGAGCGCGCGGAACGTGTCGATGAAGATCGGCGAGCCGACGACCCGGATCTTCAGGCCGTTCAGGTCCTCCGGCTTGCGGACGGCCCGCTTGGAGTTCGTCACCTCCCGGAAGCCGTTCTCCGCCCAGGCGAGCGGGATCACGCCCTTCGCCTCGATGAGCTGCGCGAGCTTCCGTCCCGGCTCGCCCTCCTGCACCGCGTCGAGCGCCTTGTAGGACGGGAACATGAAGGGCATCGCGAACAGGTTCAGCTCCTTCACCTGCGGCGACCAGTTGATCGTCGAGCCGAACGCGAAGTCGGCGACGCCCTGGTTGAGCAGCGTGAACTCGTTCGTCTGCTTCCCGGCGAAGAGTTGCCCGGCGAAGTAGTTCTTGATGTTGATCCGCCCCTGCGTCCGCTCCTTCAGCCGGTCGGCGAACCTGATCGCCGCCTCGCCCCACGGGCCCGTCGGCCCCACGACCAGGCTGTTCTTGAATTCGGGTTTGTACTGCTGGGCCTGGGCCGGCGCGATACCGACGGCCACGCCGAGGGCGACTGCGATCACGGGAGCGACCCACCGACGCATGCTGGACTCCTTCATCTGCTGGTTTGCGCATCGCGCGCTGGCGACGCGGACATCCACGTATAGCACCGGACGGCCTGACATGACAACGAGGGCTTCGGGCGGGCTCGCGGCGCAAAATCCCATTGACTCTCACAGGCCCCGCGTGTAAATCTTTCCCTCGGTTTTGGCTGGGACGGTGTTGAGTACAAATCGGGATTCGAGACAGACGCCGCGCGGGATGCCCCTCGCGCGGCGTTTTTCTTTGCCTTCCAATTCCGGAAGGTGACCCCGCCATCCCGGCGGGGATCAGCCGGGGCAGGAGTCCCCAAGGAGAGTCGCAGGACATGGCACAGGGACGTGTGAAGTGGTTCAACGATGCGAAGGGGTACGGGTTCATCACGCAGGACGGCGGCGAGGACGTGTTCGTCCACTACAGCGCCATCCAGGCTCAGGGCTTCAAGACGCTGTCCGAGGGTGACCTGGTCGAGTTCGAGGTGACGCGCGGTCCGAAGGGTCTCCAGGCGGCGAACGTCCGCAAGCTCTAAGCTCCTGCGTCCCGGCATGCGGCTCCGGATCCACGTCATCTATGGGTCCGGAGCGGCCCACCGTCCGACTCAGTTCGAGCCAACAATCGACCGCCGGGCGGTCGATTGTTGCTCGAACTCTCAGTTCGTAGAAACCATCGGCCGCGAACGCGGCCGATGGTTTCACGAACTCTCATCCGAGCAGATGACCGAGCCGCGGGGTCGTCTGTGCCGGAACGTGAACGATCATCCAGCGTGACCGCCGCGGCGACACCGCCAAGCGAGGCAAGAGGACATGGCACAGGGCATCGTCAAGTGGTTCAACGACGCGAAGGGCTACGGCTTCATCCAGATCGAGGGGGGCGAGGACGTCTTCGTCCACTACAGCGCGATCCAGGCCTCCGGGTTCCGCACGCTCGCCGAAGGCGATGTCGTGGAGTTCGAGATGGCGCGGGGCCCGAAGGGACTTCAGGCGTCCAACGTGAAGAAGGTCTGACGCGCGATCGCGCGCCGGTCGACTCGGGACGGCCCCCGGATTCCCCGGGGGCCGTCGCATTTCCGGGAGAGCGGGCAAAAAAGAGCCCCGACGGCTGCTGCGACGCTGCGCGATCCCTCATGGCGCGTCGCCCCGCGTGGTGAGCGCGGGAACCGTCGGGGCCGGTGGTGCCTGGTTCTCCCAGGCGGCCCACCAGGGACTCGTGTGGACCTTGCCCTAGGAGGCAACCACCTCACAGATCACCGTAGGGCTACACATCGACTGGATCACCTCCTATTCTCGGCAAGGGCGCCACGCGGGCCCAGGTCCCACTTACCCAGAACCGGATGCCGACTCCCGGCCCGGGGCCCGGTCACGTTCTGCCACCGGCGTCATTACCGGCGGGGACGCTCGAGGAGCGCTGTTGTCCGCTCCGACCGGTATTTGATTGCATCCTACACGAGCCCGTGGCGCCGCCAAACGAAAAAGTGGTGAGCGTGCGCTACTCGACGACGATCCGTCCGCGATTACGTTCCCAGAGTCCCGCGCCGATGCCCTGCACGCGCCGGATCTCCTGCGGTTTCTTGAAGACGCCGTGCGTCGTCCGGTACTGGACGATCTTCTCGGCGACCTTGCGGCCGATGCCGGAGAGCGTCATGAGCTGATCGACGCTCGCCGTGTTGATGTTCACGGGTGCCGAGGCGGCGACCTCGGACTTCGTGTCCGTCACGGCCGTCTTCTCGGTTCGAGCGACAATCGACCGCCGCGGCGGTCGATTGTCGCTCGAACTCTCCGGCGCGGCGGATGCAGCCGGCGTCAGCAGGAATGGCAAGATCGAGGCAACGACGAGGGCGATCGCGAGCGACGAGCGAAGTGCGATGCGCATAGGGGTTCTCCCGGTGCCGTACGGGCACCATGATCCGTTCACGTCCGAGTTCATCGGGGGACTATCGATGCCCCCCAAGCCTCCCAACTCGGAGCGCCCCGGGGGGGTGCGCGGACGCACCCGTGGTGCGCGGACGCACCCGCCAAAGCCGTGGCGCTCCTCGACCACCGAATTCCTTCACGGGCTCCGCGGCGCGCGTCACCGCACGACGGGGCCGGTGACGCGCCCGCGCTTTACCGAACGCTCGCGAGCACGACCATTCGACGTCGCGGGTCCGGTGCCGTCAACGTCCAAAGTTGTGGTCACACGCATCCGATACGCTGCCGGCGGGACGTCATCGATGCCCGCGCGACGGTGCCCGCGCAGGTGGGCCGCCTACTCCTCCGCGCGCTCCTCGAGCCGCGCCAGGTACTCGGCCCACTCGACCGGTACGAGGCTCTGCTTGCGTGTGTTGCAGTCCTTGCAGGACGGCACGACGTTGCCGCGCACCGACGTGCCGCCGCGGCCCAGTGGCACGATGTGGTCCATCGTGAGGGAGGTGGGGCCGACCGACCGGCGGCAGTAGTAGCAGACGCCGCTCGCGATGCGGCGCTTCCACCAGGCGCTCTTTCTGAGCTCGCGCGCCCGCGCCCGCTCGCGCCTGAGCTCGTCGGGATCGATGGGCGCGTAGAACTCAGGCATCGTCCGCGAGCGCGCCCGCCAGCTCCTCCCACTCCGACATGAGGCCGGCGAGGTCGCTCTCGGCGCTCTTCCGCTCCGCGAGCACCGCCCGCGCACGGTCGCCGTCCCGGTACAGCTCGGGCTCGGCCAGCATCCCCGAGATCTCGTCGAGGCGCGCCTCGAGCTCGGTGATGCGCCGCTCGACGGCGTCGAGCCGGACGCGCAAGCGCCGGACCTCGGCCGCGGATCGCCGCCGCTCGCGTGGCGTAGGACTGCCGTGCGCGCGGCGGGCGTCGGCCGCGGGCTCTGCGGCGCGCCGGCGCCACGCGACTCCGGTGTCGTCCGTCCCCGCCGGATCCTGCGACGCCGTGTCGGGAGCGGCCAGGCGTGCGCGCGCGTCGCGGTAGTCGTCGTACGTACCGGGGTACGACGTGAGCCGACCGTCCTCGATCTCCACCACGCGGCTCGCGATGCGGTTGATGAAGTAGCGGTCGTGCGAGATGAAGACGATCGTGCCTCCGAAATCGGCGAGCGCGTCCTCGAGGACCTCGCGGGACGCGAGGTCGAGATGGTTCGTCGGCTCGTCGAGGGCCAGCAGCGCGGCGGGGCGCACGAGCATGCGCGCCAGGGCGAGCCGGGCCTTCTCGCCACCCGAGAGCACCGCCACGCGCTTGTCGACGCTGTCGCCCGAGAAGAGGAAGCTCCCCAGGATCGTCCTGAGACGCGTCCGCCCGAGCTCGGGCGCCGCGCGCTCCATCTCCTCGTAGACGGTCCGCGACGGGTCGAGGGCCTCGAGCTGGTGCTGCGCGTAGTAGTGGATGGTGACGCCGAGCCCGAGCGTCCGCTCTCCCCGCTCGAACGGCAGCGTGCCGGCGAGCACGCGCAGCAGCGTCGACTTCCCGGCCCCGTTCGGCCCGACGAGCGCGACCGTCTCGCCGCGCTCGACCTCGAAGTCGACGCCGGCGTACACGACCCGGTCGCCGTACGCCTTGTGGAGCCCACGCAGCGTGAGGACCCGCCGGCCGGTCCGCGGTGCCTCCGGAAACGCGAAGCGGATCCGCCGCTGGGCCTCCGGCACCTCGACACGCTCCATCCGCTCGAGCATCTTGAGCCGGCTCTGGACCTGTCTCGCCTTCGTCGCCTTGTAGCGGAAGCGCTCCACGAACCGCTCGATCTCGGCGACGCGCTTCGCCTGGTTCGCCGCCTGCGCCTCGAGGAGCTGCCGGCGCGTCTCGCGCTCGACCAGGAAATCGTCGTAGTCGCCGGCGTAGACCGAGACGCCGCCCGGACCGAGGTCGGCGATCGACGTGACCATGCGGTTCAGGAAGTAGCGGTCGTGCGAGACCACGACCACGGTGCCGTCATAGCGCTCGAGAAAACTCTCGAGCCACCCGAGCGAGTCGAGATCCAGGTGGTTCGTCGGCTCGTCGAGCAACAGCAGCGACGGCCGCAGCAGCAGGAGGCGGGCCAGGGCCGCGCGCATCCGCCACCCGCCCGAGAACTCGGCCAGCGGGCGCGTCACCTCGGCGGGCGCGAAGCCGAGCCCGCCGAGGATCAGCCGCGCCCCGGTCTCGAGGCGATAGCCGCCGAGCGCGTCGAAACGCTGCTGCAGCTCTCCGTAGCGGGCGGTGAGCGCCTCGTCGGGGGCGCCGGCCAGGGCGGTGGCGACGACCTCGAGCTCGCGCTCGAGCTGCCACACCTCGTCGAACCCGGACAGCGCCTCGCCGAGGACCGTGATCATGGGGGGACCATCGAAGCCCCCCAAGCCCCCCGCGCTCGGAGCGCCCCGGCCAAGCCGTGGCGCTCCTCGATCACCCGCTTGGTTCACGGGCTCGGTGACGGTGTGCGGCACGGCGCCGCCCGCGTCCTGCGGCAGGTACCCGACCGTCGTGGTTCGCGGCCGGCTGACCGCCCCGCTGTCCGGCGTCTCCTGCCCCGCCAGGATCCGGCAGAGCGTCGTCTTGCCCACGCCGTTCGGTCCGACGAGCCCGATCCGCTCGCCGTCGCCGATCCGCCACGAGAGGTCGCGGAAGAGCGTCTGCCCGCCGTAGGTCTTGGAGACGCCGTCGAGCTGGATCATCCCATCGTCTGCAGACGCTCGGGGACGATCTTCACCATCACGCGCACCTCGCCCGGACGCTTCCAGGGATACCGGTCCTGACCGATGTACTTCTTCGCGAGCGCGTCGATGTGCTCGTCGGCGCCGCGCTCGGTCATCTCGGCGACGCGGCCCTGCACCTGCACGTAGCGGTAGGGGTTGTCGGGATCCTGGATCGACAGCGCGATCCGCGGGTTCTTCTGGAGATTGCGGTCCTTCACACGGCCGCGCGCGGTGTTGATCCGGATGTGGGTGCCGTCCCAGTCGAGCCACACCGGCGTGACCTGCGGCTGGGCGCCGCCCGCCGTGGTCGCCAGGTGCGCGAACGCCTTCTTGGTGGTGAACAGATCTCGGAACTCCTCCGGAATCGTCGTCGCCATCGTCACTTCCCTCCTGGTCTGAAATCATGGGGGGACTATCGAAGCCCCCCAAGCCCCCCAATCGCTCGCACGCGCCCCGGGGGACCCGGGGCGCGGCTCGGCTATCGGGTTCGTTCACCGGCCCTCAGCTGCTCCAGCACGCTGAACGCGTGGCGTACGGACTTCGCGGAGAGCGATCCGGACATCAGCAGCGCGATGTCGAGCGTCTCGGCGATCTCCTGGTCGGTCGCCCCCTGGTCGAGGACCTCCTCGACGCGATGGTCCACTCAGTCGAAACAGTTCTGCGAGACCGCGATCGCGAGCGCGGTCAGCTCCTTGTGCTTCTTCGACAGCGCCCCGTCGGCGTACACCTGCTTGCCGAGCTCGCCGAACGCGGCGAACACCTTCATCGGCGACGTGACGACGAGACCGTTGACGCGGCGCTTCTCCCGGTTGCGTTCGTGGACGTGCATGGCTTGCTGTCTCCTCTCGGTTCGTGGAAACCATCGGCCGCGAAGGCGGTCGATGGTTTCGCGAACTCTCAGCGGCCCTTCTGCGTGCTCAGCTCCGCCGCCCGCGCCTCGGCCATGCCGCGCAGGGCGAAGAGCACGCGCACGAGGCACTGCTGGACGAGGAGCGCGTCCTGCGTGAACGGATCGGCCAGCCAATCGCGTGCCCAGCCGGGCTTCTCGCTCGCGAAGCCGAGCGTCGGCGAGAGCGATTGCAGGCGCAGCAGCAGGTCGTCGGGCGGCAGGCCGCTGGCGCGCAGCCGCGCCACCACCGCCGCCCGCACCGCCGCGTTCCAGACGCCCGTGAGCCCCTCGAGGAGCGCCTGGTAACAGGTCAGATCGGCCTTCGACTGCAGGTGCTGCAGCACCGCGGGGACGAGCGCGTTGACGGTCGCGTTGCCTTCGTCGTCCTGGCCGAAGAGCGGTCCGATGACCGGATCCTTCTCCGGCGCGGGCAGGTGCTCGAGCAGCGCGACGGCCGCGGCGGCCGGGGTCGGCGGGAGCCGGGCGAGTCTCTCGAGCAACGGGACGTCCGCCATGTCAGCGCCTCCCTCCATCGACGCCCGTGGGTCGCGGGACGCCGATCTCGGCCCCGGCGCGGACACCCGCCCCGGGACGCGCCGGCGCGCCGGAAGCGCCGCCTCGCGCGAGGTCCTGAGCCCGGCCGCCGGGGACGAGGAACGCCGACGCGAGCGCGACGACGGCGACGCCGAGCCCGACGACGAAGACGCCGTGCAGCGCATCGCTCATGTCGAGCCCACTCGCGAGCCGGCGTCCCATGACCGCGCCCATGAGCGAGATCCCGATCGCGCCGCCGATCGTCCGGAAGAACTGCGTCATCGACGTCGCGGTGCCGAGCTCGCTGCGCTCGACGGCGCTCTGGACCGCAATCAGCATCGGCACCATGGTGAGCCCCATGCCGACGCCGCCGACGAGCGCGTCGCGCATCGCCGCGGGCAGCGTGAGCGACGGCGACCAGCGCGACAGCAGCACGAAGCCGCCGACCAGACACGCCATGCCCGCGACGACGAGCCCGCGGTATCCGACGCGGAGGACGAGCCGCGCGCTGACGATCGACATGACCACCCAGCCGAGCACGAACGGGATGAGCACGATGCCGGCACCGGTCGCCGTCATCCCGCCGACCGCCTGTAGGAAGAGCGGCACGAACTGGATCGCGCCGAACATCGCCATGCCGGCGAGAAACCCCGTCGCCGATGCGGCGAGCACCATGCGGTTCGTGAACAGCCTGAGCGGAACGATCGGCTCGGCCGCCCGGCGCTCCACACCGACGAAGCCGGCGAGCGCGGCGAACGCGACGGCCCCGGCGCCGACGACGGCAGGTCCTCCGGACGGTTGCGTCCTCGTCGCCTCGAGCGCGAGCAGCAGCGCCGAGACCCCCGTGGTGAACAGCGCGATGCCCGCGTAGTCGATGGCCGCCCTCCGCCGCGAGGACCGGTCCTCGCGGAGCGCCGAGACGACGAGCGCGATCGCGATCACGCCGAACGGCAGGTTGATGTAGAACACCCACCGCCAGGAGACGTGGTCGGTCAGCAGGCCGCCGATGAGCGGCCCGAGCAGCGACGCGATGCCCCACACGCCCGACAGGTAGCCTTGCATGCGGGCGCGGCGCTCGAGGCCGTAGAGCTCGCCGACGATCGTCATCCCGATCGTCATGAGGCTTCCCGCGCCAAGCCCCTGGATCATGCGGAAGCCGATGAGCTGGCCCATGGTCTGCGCCGCGCCAGAGAGCGCCGAACCGAGCAGGAACACGATGACCCCGATGACGTAGATCGGCCGGCGACCGTAAAGATCCGACAGCCGGCCCCAGAGCGGCATCATGACGGTCGCCGTCAGCAGGAAGCCGGATCCGACCCAGGAGTAGATCTCGATCCCGCCGAGGCTCCCGACGGCGTTCGGCATCGCCGTCGCGACCACGGTCGACTCCATCGCCGCAAGGAAGATCGTCATCATCACGCCCGCGAGGGCGCGGCCCTTCTTCGTTCCCTCCATCAGTGGCCGCCGGTGCACGCCGCACAGCGGCACAGCGCGCGCAGGTCGGGGTACGCGTAGAGGCTCTCGTGCCCGTCGGACCAGCGCACGCGCACGCCGCGGTCGACGCGCGCGACCTCGGCCGGCCACGCCATGTCGCGCGTCACGTCCTCGAGCGTCGCGCAGCCGCCGCAGCCGCAATCGCGACGCAAGCGCTCGAACGGATAGATGCTGCCGTGCTGGTCCGCCCAGTCGACGCCGAGCGCGTAGCGGCCGACGAAGTGCACGTCCTTCGGCACGTCCGGGTCGGGCTGACCGAGGAGCGGCAGCCTCACCTTGCGGTCCATGTGTTCATGGGGGGACTATCGAAGCCCCCCAAGCCCCCCGCGCTCGGAAGCGCCCCGGCACAGCCGGGGCGCTCCTCGACAGCCGTTGCGTTCACGAACGTTCATCCAGCGGTCCCGGCCGGCAGGCCGAGGCGCAGCCCGGCGAGCAGGTAATGGACCGCGAGATTGCGGTAGGGGCCCCACGCGCGCGCCCGGCGTCTCACGGCGTCCTCGCTCAGGGCACGACCGCGGCCGTCGTAGCGCTCGAACGCGCGCCGCACGCCGAGGTCGCCGGCCGGGCAGACGTCGCCGCGGCCCAGGCACCGTGCCAGGTACCACTCCGCCGTCCACCGGCCCAGCCCGCGGAGCCCGGTGATCCGATCGACGACGACGTCGTTCGTCGCCGCCGTGAACGCATCGACGTCGAGCGCGCCGTCGACGACCGCGCGCCCGAGGTCGCGGATGTACTCCGCCTTCCGCGTGGAGAACTTCATCGCGCGCAGCTCGCTCACCCGGCTCGCGGCCAGGGCCGCGGCGTCGGGGAAGGCGTAGACGCTGTCGCCGTCGACGGCCACCGGCGTGCCGTACCGCGTGACGAGGCGGGCGCGGCACGCGAAGGCGAACGCCAGGTTCACCTGCTGCGCGGTGATGGAGCCGACGATCATCTCGAGACCATTCGGCGCGAGCGTGGGCCGCATGCCGTGGAGCGGCACGACCAGCCCGGCGAGCATCCGGTCGCTCTTCGCGAAGCGGTAGAACCCTTCGAGGTCGAAGCCGAGGCCGAAGATCTTCTCGACCTCGGCACGCACCGCGTCCTCGACGCGGGACGACCGGGCGCCGGGGACCGTGACGTCGAGCCGCACGTCGTCCACCGGTCCGCGCCAGCGTGCTTCCCAGAGCCAGAGCCGGCCGTCCAGGCGGAGCACTCGACGGAAGATGCCGTCGCCGACCCGGTTCGCGGGGTCGTCGCCCCAGACGTGGTAGCGCGCCAGTGTCGCCCCGACGTCGAGTGGACCGTTCACAGGCAGGACGAATCTCATCGGGGGATCACGCAGCGGTTCAGTGTACCAGACGTTGTCCGATCGCCCCGAGTCGGCTACCCTGGGGCGCCATGACGGCCGTCCTCGACGAGACGCTCGACCACGTCGCCATCCTGACGCTGAACCGGCCGGACACGCTGAACGCGCTCACCCCCGACACGGCGCGCGAGCTCGGCGAGCACCTCGAGCGCGCCGCGGCGGACCCGGTCGTCCGCGCGGTGGTCGTGACGGGCGCCGGCTCGGCGTTCTCCGCGGGCGGTGACATCCGGTTCCTCGAAGCGCTCCCGAGCCTGCCGGTCACCGAGCTCGCCGAGGTCGTGTACCGCGCCTTCCAGCGTCCCATCCGCGCGATGCGGAGCATGGAGAAGCCCGTCATCGCGGCGGTGAACGGTGCGGCCGTCGGCGCCGGGTGCGAGCTCGCGATCGCGGCGGACTTCAGGATCGCGTCGACCGCCGCGCGGTTCGGCGAGGTCTGGATCAGGCTCGGGTGCATCCCGGCACTCGGCGGCATGTTCCTGCTGCCGCGGCTCGTGGGGCTCGGGCGGGCGACCGAGATGATCATGACCGGCGAGATCGTCGAGGCCGAGGAGGCTCGCCGCATCGGTCTGGTCGGCCGCGTCGTCGCGCCGGATGCGCTCCGTGACGCCGCGCTGGACCTCGCGCGCCGGCTGGCGGCCGGCCCGACGCGCGCGCTCGCCGCCGCGAAGGCCGCGCTCAACCGCGGGCTGTCATCGAACCTGTGGGCCGAGCTCGAGTCGACGGTGCCGCTCCAGCTCTCCTGCTTCGCGACGCGCGACTTCGCCGAGGGCGTTCGCGCGCTCGCGGAGCGCCGTCCGCCGCGCTTCACCGGCGGCTGATCCGACGTCATGGGGGGACTATCGAAGCCCCCCACGACGTCGGTTCGCGCGCTCTGAGAGTTCGAGCAACAATCGACCGCCGCGGCGGTCGGTTGTTGCTCGAACTGAGTCGTCCGTCTCGACCTCAGTGCCGGAGGTGGTACGGGACGTCGGTGACGATGACGTTCTTCCTGAAGAGGAGCGAGCCCTTGATCAGGAGCGCCGTCTGGTTGTGCATGAGGTGCTGCCACCACCGCGCAGGAATGAACTCGGGCAGGACGATCGTGACCACGTGGTGCTCGTCCCGTTGCTGCAGGTGATCGATGTACTCGAACAGCGGCCCGAGCAGCGACCGATAGGGTGAGGTCAGCACGATCAGCGGTACGCCCATCCCCCACTTCCCCCAGCGCTCCTCGAGCCGTCGTGTCTGCTCCGGGTCCGTCTCGACGTAGACCGCCTTCGCCGATGGCGAGAGTGTCTGCGCGTACTGCAGCGCGCGGACGACACCGCGGTGGAGGTCACCCACGAGGACCAGCACGGTGTGGCTGATGGGCGGCGGCGGAGCGAAATCTTCCAGGGACAGCTGCACGGCGACGTCCCTGTAGTGGTGGCGCGTCATGAGGAACGTCACGACGAGGGTCGGGATCAGGGCGATGACGATCCACGCCCCCTCGATGAACTTCGTCACCACCAGCGTGAGCAGCACCATCCCGGTGACGGTCGCGCCCACGGCGCTGAACCAGATCCGCCACCACCACCCCTCCTCGCGCAGGCGCAGCGAGCGCCGGACCATGCCGCTCTGGGAGACGGTGAAGGAGATGAAGACGCCGATCGCGTAGAGCGGCAGGAGCGCGTGAGTGTCGCCCTGGAAGCCGATCAGCAGCAGGATGGCGAGGCCGGCCAGGATGACGATCCCGTTCGAGAAGACGAGCCGATCGCCCTGGGCGCGGAACTGTCGCGGCATGAAGCCGTCCCGGGCCATGAAGAACGACAGCCGCGGGAAGTCGGCGAACGACGTGTTGGCCGCGAGGAGAAGGATCAGCATGGTGACGGCCTGGATCTCGAAGTAGAAGAAGCCCCCGCCGAAGACGCGCCGCGCGATTTTCGAGACCACCGTCTCGTTGGCGCTCGGAACGATGCCGAAATCGAAGGCGAGGTACGTGATGCCGAGGAACATGGTGACCGTCATGGCGCCGAGCCAGGCCATCACGGTCCGCGCGTTCTGAGCCTCCGGCGGCCTGAACGCCGGGACGCCGTCCGAGACCGCCTCGATGCCCGTGAGGGCGGTGCAGCCGGCCGCGAACGCGCGGAGGAGGAGGAACAAGCCGATGCCCTCGAGACCCGGCGGGTGCGGCTCGTAGGGCGCCTCGGGCAACCAGCCCAAGGCCGTGCTCACGAGCCCGTACGCCACCATGCCGAGGACGCTGACCACGAACACGTAGGTCGGCAGGGCGAAGAGCCGGCCGGATTCGCGGACGCCGCGCAGGTTGGCGAGGGCGACGCCGATCACGGCGCCCACGCAGAGGGCCACGCGAAACGGGAACAGCTCCGGGATCGCCGACGTGACGGCCGCGACGCCGGCCGCCACGCTGACCGCGACCGTGAGCACGTAGTCCGTCAGCAGCGCGGCGCCAGCGATCAGTGACGGGAAGACGCCGAGGTTGTCCTTCGCGACGATGTAGGCGCCACCGCCGTGCGGGTAGGCGCGGATCGTCTGCCGGTAGGAGGCGATGACGATCAGGATCAACGCCGCGATGCCGGCCGCGATGGGCAGCGAGTAGCTGAGGGCAAGGGCGCCAGCCAGGATCAGGACGTGGAGGATTTCCTCGGTCGCGTAGGCGTTGGACGACAGCGGGTCGGACGCGAAGATCGCGAGGCCGGTCGCCCTGCCGAGACGCTCGTGCCGCGACTGCGCGGTGGGGAGGGGCCGGCCGACGACGAACCGCTTGAGCGAGTAGAGTCTCATCGTCCGTCAGCGGCGGCGCGCGCGCGCGGGGGCTCGAGGCGCACGCAGCCAATGATACCCGCGCGGCCAGGAGAACAGAAGAACGGCACGCCCGGTCGGGCTCCCTGCCGGGGCGCGCGGTGGTCGAGTGGCGGCGTCCACCCCGCTCGCGCACGAACTGCACATGCGGGTCCCGCACTCCGGGTAGCCCCGATGCCGCCGACGCATGCTCCAGCGTCGTCCCGCACTCGCAGTCGTGGTTCATCACGCACCGCCCTCAGACGATCTCGAACGGAGCGCTCGCCTTGATGAGCACCGCCTCGAGCACGTTGCCAGCGCAGTCACGGCAGTATGTCGCCGACTCCAGCGAGATCGCGCAGGCTGGACAGCACGGCTGACCGCACTCGACGCAGCCGAGATGGTGGAACGAATGCTTGATCTGCCCTCCGCAGTCACAGTTCATGTCGCCCTCCCGCTCGAAGGCTCACGGCGACACACTTCAAGAGCCGTTCCATTGCGCGCGGGCGCGAGGAACTCGCCAGAAAACCGTGGGCTTACACGATCTCGGGGCCCTCAGGCCGAGCGGGAAGTCGAGGAGCGCCGCGGGTTCCCCGCGGCGCTTCCGAGCGCCGGGGGGGGGTGGGGAGGGGGGTGGGGGGCCATCTCGGGGCCCCCCATGAGGTCGGTTCAGAACGGCTGGGAGGCGCGAGCCGGGTCGGCGATGTTCTCGAAGCGCGCGTACTCCGGCAGGAAGACGAGCTTCACGGTCCCGATCGGGCCGTTGCGCTGCTTGCCGATGATCACCTCGGCGATCTTCTCTTCCTCGGGCGGCACGTCTTCCTTGTACACGCGCGAGCGATAGAGGAAGAGGATCAGGTCCGCGTCCTGCTCGAGGGCGCCCGAATTGTGACTGACGATACCGTCCGCGAGCCACGACGCAGGACCGGGAACTGTCAAGTCGAAGACGTCCTCCTCACCGTCGGCCGCCACCCGCACGACTCGGTCCCAGAAGAGATCGCTCGTTGCCTGCGCCTCGAGCTCCTCGTCGCAGAGAATGTTTGCGTACTCAGCAACGACCGCGCGCGACGGCGCGCACCGGAGCTGCGACGTACCCCCGTACGCCGTGCCGCGCAACCCGGCCATCCGTCGCTGCGAGATGCGGCGCTCGCGCATCAGACGCTTCACGCGCTCGAACACCTCGCGCGGCAGCGTATCGACGTTCGTGTTCACGTCGCGATCCGCGAGCGCAGCGGCGAGTGCTCGCGCCTGGGGCTCGCGAGGACCGAACGCGCCGACGGCGTCGAGAAAACGCCGCTGGTCGGCGCCGCCGGACACTGACACGAAGAAGCTCGTGCGATAGGTTCCCTTCCGGGCCGACGAGATCCTCGCAACGATCCCGAGCCTCATCAGCAGCGCGGCGACGTCCGTCGCCAGTCCCGCACTGTTGGTACTGTAGAAGACCGAGTGACTGCCTCGCCCACGCCGAGGAACGATAGTGCCATCCGTCGCCCACAGGTGTCGGAGGAGGAGGGCGATCTGCGCGTTCGAGAGGCGGAAGGCATCCTCGGGAACCCGCTTCTCGTGCGAGCGCTGCCCGAAGATCCCGAGCTGGCGCAGCCATGCGTTCACGCCCCTCGGGTGCCACCGGTCGCCGTTGCCGCTGATGAGCAGCTGATGCCAACCTCGCCGACCACGGTACCGCGTGACGTCACACCCGAACTCCTCGCGCGCCGCCTCTGCAACGATGGCGCTGTTCTCTTCGGAGCCCGTCGTGTACCGGAGTGGCTGATGGCTGAGGGAGCTGCCGTCACCGATGAGCTGGCCGAGGAGCGCAACGCGAGCGTCGGGCCAGGACTCGGGGGACAGCGGCTCCGGGAGATGCCGCGCAAGCGCGACGCGGTCGCCTTTGATCAATTCGGTGACCGTCTGCCATCCGCGACCGGTGAAGACCCGGTGCTCGGCCGTCGCCCGGATGGTACGGCCGCTCGCCAGCCCCACGCGGAAGACCGGTCGTGTCCCGACCTTCCAGATCCGCTCGCTCTTCGCCGCGACGATCTTCCCGGCCGGTGACATGGCGAGCACCTCGGGGGAGGTGTCCACGAGCTCCCGGATCGGAGCTCGACGTCCGTCGGAAAGCAGCACGACCGTGTCTGCCGTCACGCATTCGCGAAGGTCGGAGAGCTGCGGACGGAAGTCGCGCTGCGCGCGGCTCTCGACGGCGCGCGACAGCTGCGAGAGGGCCACGACGGGGATGTTGAGCTCCTTCGCGAGGGCCTTCAGGGATCGCGAGATCTCGGAGATCTCCTGCTGGCGGTTCTCCATCGACGCGCGGCCGCGCATGAGCTGCAGGTAGTCGATGACGACCAGATCCAGCCCGTGCTCGGCCTTCATCCGCCGCGCCTTCGCGCGCGCCTCGAGCACGGTGATGCCCGGGCTGTCGTCGATGTAGATCTTCGCCTCGCTGAGCCGTCCCGCCGCGGCCGTGAGCCGATGCCAGTCGGCCGCCGTGAGATAGCCGGTGCGGACGGATTGCGAGTCGACCTTCGCCTCCGAGCACAGCATGCGCTGGACGAGCTGCTGGGACGACATCTCGAGCGACAGCACGAGCACGCTGGCGTGCAGGTGCACGCCGACGTGCTGCGCGATGTTGAGGGCGAAGGCCGTATTGTGCGTGACCACGTAGTCGCCGGTGATGTACGTCCGCGAGGGATGCGTCACCGCGATGCACTGCGCCTCGGACAGGCGCGTCGGCTCGACGGAGACGAAGACCGGCCAGCGCCGCCGGCGAGGCGCCGAGAGCGGGCGCGCCCGCTTCGACGAGAGCTGGAACATCGTCTTCGGCTCGGAGTGCTGGATGTTGCAGACGTACGCGGGCCTCCCGGCATGCCGCGTCCCGGCGTGGCTGTATGTGGTGCGCCGGCGGCGGACCGAGCACCACCCGCCCAGGGAGCGGACGAGATCCGCGACATCGCGCGCCAACCGCGCGCTCGTCGAGCAGAACCGAGCGCTGCCCCAGCGTTCCACCCACCCGTCGGTGTCCATGAGACCGGACAGGAGCGCGAGACGGGCGTCGCGGGAAGCGTTCAGATAGACGGCGGGGATGAACTTCTCCTCCGAGCGGATGCCCCACAGGCCGAGGCGTCTCAGTGACTCCATGAGCGTGTTCGGGGCAACCCCGGCCACGCCCTTGCGATGCGCACCGGCGGCCTGGACGATACGCCAGTCGTCACCGCCCCCGGCGCGAAGCGCGAACGCCGCCGTGGCATGCTCCAGAACGAGCTCGCGGATCTCGGCGTCGGCCGTCGAGAACATCAGGCTGCTGCCGGAGAGCTTCCCGTCGCCGAGCCGCGCGCCGAGCAGCCAGGGGTCGATCGGGAGCGGCTCGTCGTGGCCGAAATCGCCCGACGGCGCGTCGATCCAGAGCCGGTGCCGATAGCGCGCTCGGCGGAGCAGCGCGGCGACGCGCTCGGTGGTCAGCACGCGCGGCTCGCGCCAGCGGCGGTCATGCACCCGCCAGAGATGCTCGGCGGTGCATTCCGTCGATCGGCCGTCGGAGAACGTCACCCGGTGGATCTGCTGCCGCCCCTGCGGGAAGATGCCGCTCACGAACGAGGGCCGGCCGTCGATGGAGGCGAGCGCGTCGCCGAGTCGCAGGTCGCCCATGCGCTTCCATCCCGTCACCGTCTTGACGGGCGCGTCGAGCGGCTGCGCCTTCCCCATGCTCGGGCGGCCCGCGATGATGATGAAGTCCGACGGCTGGAACCCCGACGTCTCCATGTCGAGCTTCTCGAACCCGGTCGCGACGCCGGTGACGTGCTCCTTCCGCTCGTACAGCCGCTCGATGTACTCGAAGGTGTTCTTGAGGATCTTGCCGACGGGCAGCGCGCTGCCTTCGAGCCGCCGCTCGGCGAGCGCGAAGATGCGCCGCTCGGCGTCGTCGACGAGAGTCTGCACGTCCTCCTTCGCCTCGAATGCCTCCGTGATGACCTCGGTCGACGTCTGGATGAGCTCGCGCAGGACCGCCATGTCGCGGACGATCGCCGCGTAGGAGTTGAGGTGGGCCGCGATCGAGGCCTCTTCGGCGAGTTGCGCGAGCGCCGCGGGACCGCCGACGGCCTGGAGCTGCTCGGACCGCCGCAGCTCCTCGTTCAGCGTGATGAGGTCGACCGGGTGCCCCCGGTCGAACAGGCGCAGCATCGCGTCGAAGATGATGCGATGGGCCTCGGTGTAGAAGTCGGACGACCGGAGGAGCTCGATGACCCTCGGCAGGGTCTCGCGCCCCTCGAGCAGGACGGCGCCGAGGACGGCGCGTTCGGCGTCCAGGTTGTGCGGCGGGATCCTGGACGGGTAGTCAGCCACGCCGCCCTCCGTCGGCAACCACCACACCCGTGCACGATGGCAGACGACGGATCATCGAGAGCGAATGCTAGTCGACTCTCGGCTGGCGTGGAAGCGATTTGTGAGGCTGTCACCGAATGTGGACATCGCGGTGGATCGATGGTGGATGGGCCGTGCGGTGGACGGCGCCGATCCTGGATAACATGTGGAGAGCCGGTGAACAGCGGTCGAGCGCTGCGGCGACCGAGAGCGGAAGAGTGAGCGCCGCGACCACACCGCCGGTGATCGGGCGCCCGCGCTGGAGGCTATTCCGCGCGAACGACGCTGACCTTGAGCTGGGCCGTGACGTCGGCGTGCAGGCGGACGCCGACCGAGTGGTCGCCGAGCGTCTTGATCGGCTCGTCGAGCACGATGCGACGGCGCTCCAGCTTCACCCCGTTGGCCGCGAGGAACTCGGCGATGTCCTGCGCCGTGACCGAGCCGAACAGCTTGCCTTCCTCGGACGCCTGGCGCTGGGTCTCGAACGTGAGGCTTTCCACGCGCGCCTTGAGTCCCTCGGCGTCCTGCCTGATGCGCGCCGCCTTGTCGGCCTGCTGCCGCCGGATGTGCTCGAGGTTCTTCAGGTTGCCCTGCGTGGCCGACAGGGCGAGCTTCTTCGGGATCAGGAAGTTCCGGGCGTAGCCGTCGGCGACGTCACGCACGTCACCGCGCCGGCCGACCTTGGTCACGTCGTCCAGCAGGATCACCTTCATCGTCGGTCCTCGGTTCGTGGAAACAATCGATCGCCAGGGCGATCGATTGTTTCACGAGCTCTCAGTCGGTCGAGACGTACGGGATGAGCGCCACGACCCGCGCCTGCTTGATCGCGTGGGTGAGCTGGCGCTGGTGACGGGCGCAGCTGCCCGAGATGCGGCGCGGAATGATCTTGCCACGCTCGCTGATGAAGCTCCTCAGGCGGCGGACGTCCTTGTAATCGACGAGATCGAGCTTGTCCGCACAGAACTTGCAGATCTTGCGCCGTCCGAAGCGGCGGCGTTTCGTGGGCTTCGAGGGCGTGGGAATGGCTGCGTCCTCCTCCGGGGCCGTGAAAGTCGCGTCAGTGTCGTCGTGCGTCTAGAACGGGACGTCGTCGTCACCGCCGCCCGGCATCTCCTCGCCGAACGGCTCGGCGGCGGGCACCGGCGCCGGCGCGCCGGCTTTCGGGCGGTCCATGAACTGTACGCGGTCGGCGACGACCTCCGTCACTGTCCGCTTCTGCCCGTCCTTGGCTTCCCAGTCACGTGTCTGGAGCCGCCCCTCGACGAGGATTTGCCGGCCCTTGTCGAGGTACTCCCGGCAGCTCTCCGCCTGCTTGCCCCACACGACGACGGTGAGGAAGCACGTTTCCTCGCGCTTCTCGCCGCCCTGAGTCATGTAGTTCCTGTTGACCGCGATGCGAAGATCCGCGACCGCTGTCCCGCTCGGGGTGTACCGCAGCTCGGGTGCACGCGTCAGGTTGCCGAGCAGGAACACCTTGTTGAGGCTCGCCATCAGCCGACCTCCTCAAGCACCTTCTCCCCCGTCTCCGACTGCGGGGGCTCTTGAGTTTTTGCCGACCGAGCCTTGCGACGGACGGGAACCCGCGTGGAGAGGAAGCGCAGGACGTTCTCGTTGAGCCGGAGCTGACGCTCGAACTCCTTCACCGTCGACGGCTCGGCGTTGACCTCGAAGACCGCGTACGTGCCCTCACGCTGCTTCCGGATCTCGTACGCGAGCCGGCGCTTCCCCCAGTTGTCGAGCTTCGCGACCTCCGCACCGAGCGCCGTGAGGTTCTCGCCGAGCTGGGTGAGCAGCGCGACCGCCTCCTCGTCCGTCGGGCGTGGGTCGATGATGACCAGGATCTCGTACTTCTTCAGCTGACTCACCTCCCTCCCGGAACTCCGTGGTCCCCGCGCGACACAGGCCGGCGGGGAACACTCGACACGTTCCGAAGCGCCTAACGGTAACAGACATCGTCTGGACCCGCAACGTCAACGCCAAGAAACGTCGACACCACGAAGACATACGGCGCGTCTGGCTGTATCGGAAGCGATCCGGGCCGTCGCCGCCCGCCCCGGGTCCCCCCGAAACAACTACGGCCCGGGCCGGCGTGAACCGGCACCGGGCCGCGCCCGCGCATCGCGCAGGCTGCACCTCGCCGAAGCGGCCGGTCCGGGCCGCTCCGGATCGATTCTCCGAACGATGCGGCTGACCGCCGGCGATCCGACTCCGGCAGTTGACTGCCGGGGGAGCTCGAGGGGGTCTCCCCCCTCGAATCCCTCGGTCGCCGATGGCGATTTCTAGGCGCGCCGAGCGCGCCTAGAAATCGCCGTGCGGCATGTGCGGCGCGCCGCCGCCTGCCCCCTTCTCCTCCGGAAGATCCGTGATCAGGGCCTCCGTCGTGAGCAGCAGCGACGCGATCGACGCCGCGTTCTGCAGCGCCACCCGCTCGACCTTCGTGGGGTCGATGATGCCCGCCTGGAACATCTCGACGAACTCCATCGACTCGGCATCGAAGCCGCGCGTGCTGATCTGCTCGGCCTTGACCTTCTCGACGATCACCGAGCCCTCGAGCCCGGAGTTCTCGACGATCTGGCGGATCGGCTCCTCGAGCGCGCGCTTCACGATCGCGGCGCCGACCTTCTCGTCGCCCTCGAGCTTCACGCCGTCGATCGCCTTCGCGGCCCGCAGCAGCGCGACGCCGCCGCCCGGCACGATCCCTTCCTCGACCGCCGCCCGCGTCGCGTTCAGCGCGTCCTCGACCCGCGCCTTCTTCTCCTTCATCGCGGTCTCGGTCGCCGCCCCGACCTTGATCACCGCCACGCCGCCCGCCAGCTTCGCCAGCCGC